>NZ_JAOWGR010000036.1:0-640345 GCF_030333015.1 Citrobacter sp. Cpo012
GCATCAAATAAAAGCGAAAGGCTCAGTCGAAAGACTGGGCCTTTTGTTTTATCTGTTGTCTGTCGGTGAGCGCTCTCCTGAGGAGGACAAATCCGCCGGGAGCGGATTTGAACGTTGCGCAGCAACGGCCCGGAGGGTGGCGGGCAGGACGGCCGCCATAAACTGCCAGGCATTAATTTAGTGAAGAAGCCCATCCTGACGGATGGGCTTTTTTGCGTCTGTGCGGAATGAAAACCGCCGGATGCAGCGTGCCGCCTTATCCGGCCTGCAGGGGCCGGGCTGAACGTATTTTGTAGACCTGATAAGCGCAGCGCATCAGGCAACACGGCGGTACATTGCCGGATGCGGCGTACCGCCTTATCCGGCCTACAGGGGCTGGGCTGAACGTATTTTGTAGGCCTGATAAGCGCAGCGCATCAGGCAACGCGGCGGTACATTGCCGGATGCGGCGTACCGCCTTATCCGGCCTACAGGGGCTGGGCTGAACGTATTTTGTAGGCCTGATAAGCGCAGCGCATCAGGCAACGCGGCGGTACATTGCCGGATGCGGCGTAACAGCCTTAATCGACCAACAAAAGCACACTGTCTCGATCTACTACACGGATCTCTCCCTCAGAACATATCTGAATCCTTTCTCTGCTAATTAAAATCGTGATCTTTACCGCACAATAAGATATAACAATTATATAACATTCTATTCACTAAAAAACACACAACCATCATTGATAAATTCACGCGATCGTTGGCAGGGGTACAATTCTAATGGCTGATAGTAGTGTAACTGAGAACGGGGCGCTGGCAGACGGCGATACCCGTCGTCGTATATGGGCGATTGTCGGAGCATCATCAGGGAATCTGGTCGAATGGTTTGATTTCTATATCTATTCATTCTGCTCTCTTTATTTTGCTCATATCTTTTTTCCATCAGGAAATACCACCACACAACTCTTACAAACCGCCGGCGTTTTTGCCGCTGGCTTCTTGATGCGACCAATTGGAGGCTGGCTGTTTGGCCGTATCGCGGATAAGCACGGGCGTAAAAAGTCAATGTTGCTGTCCGTTTGTATGATGTGCATGGGATCGTTGGTGATCGCTTGTCTACCGGGATATGAAACTATCGGTACCTGGGCGCCTGCGCTATTACTGCTGGCAAGGCTATTCCAGGGGTTATCTGTCGGTGGTGAATACGGAACCAGCGCGACCTATATGAGTGAAGTCGCCGTTGAAGGTAAGAAAGGTTTTTATGCTTCATTCCAGTACGTAACGTTAATCGGCGGACAGTTACTGGCATTACTGGTTGTGGTCATATTACAGCACACGTTAGAAGACTCTGCGCTCAGAGAATGGGGTTGGCGTATTCCATTTGCGTTGGGCGCCGTGCTGGCTATTGTTGCGCTATGGTTGCGTCGCCAACTGGATGAAACCTCGAAACAGGATGTTCGCGCGCTGAAAGAAGCGGGTTCCCTGAAAGGTCTGTGGCGTAATCGCAAAGCTTTTGTCATGGTGCTTGGTTTTACCGCCGCGGGATCATTGTGTTTTTATACGTTCACAACCTATATGCAGAAGTACCTGGTTAACACAGCCGGTATGCATGCCAACGTAGCCAGCGGGATTATGACGGCGGCATTGTGTGTGTTCATGCTGGTACAACCGCTGTTCGGCGCCTTGTCAGACAAAATTGGCCGGCGTACTTCAATGCTGTGTTTTGGCGCGTTGGCCGCGATTTTCACCGTTCCCATTCTGACAGCATTGCAAAGCGTAACATCCCCGTATATGGCGTTTGCTCTGGTGATGTGTGCTCTGTTAATCGTCAGTTTCTATACGTCAATTAGCGGTATTCTGAAGGCTGAAATGTTCCCGGCGCAGGTGCGCGCTCTTGGGGTCGGCTTATCTTATGCGGTGGCCAATGCGCTGTTTGGCGGTTCAGCCGAATATGTCGCGTTGTCCCTGAAGTCTGTTGGTATGGAAACGACATTCTTCTGGTACGTCACTGCGCTGGCAGTAGTTGCGTTTTTAGTATCGCTAATGCTGCATGGGAAAGGGAAAGGTCTGCGCCTCTAGTAATGTGCCAGTTGCCAGACCGCATAGCCGGTAGATGCGCCTGCAACATCCCAGGCGAAGTCCTTCCAGCTCCAGCCGCTCCCTGCGGGACGGCTGTCCCATAGCTCTTTTGACGCACCCAGGCTGACTGAGAACATCAGGCCGATAGCCGCACTGCGATCGCGGCTGTTGCCCTGATGTTGGGCATATTCATTGCCGGCTGCGGCAAGCATGGCGGAGGCGATGAAGTGTTGAGCTTTGTCTTGTCCGCTCCACTGGTCGTTAGCCATATGGCTGCAGCCCGAAATGGCAAGGACACTGGTAAGAATGAACAGGCGCACCGTTACCTCCATATGAAAAACCCCGTCACTGGACGGGGTCTTGATTACAGAATACGGCTAATTAATCTGTCTATACGAATACGGCGTAGTCGACGGATGAGCTTACGCACTTTGACTGGATAGTCAGCAATGCTTTGCAGGTCGCGATAGTGCTTAACGACGGTAGTATGCGTACGGATAAGCTCCAGCTCTTTATCGCGCTGAGGGGTGAGCTCTTGCTTAGGATCGTGGATAAGGATGGCGTTTTCCAGATCCAGACGCCAGGCACGAGGGTTAAGGTTGTTGCCGGTGAGCAGCATCCATTTATCATCAACCCACATACCTTTCAGATGATAGGTATTGTCATCATCTTTCCATAAGCGCACGACCAACTGGTCGGTATTCACGTAATACTGCAATCTGCTCAAGAAACGGCGCAGATTTATTTCATACAGATAAGGCAGCGCACCGATGATCTTGAATGGCTCATCTTCCGGGATGAAAAAGTCGTTGGCGGTTTTATCACCGACAATGATTTCAACCTTTTTCCCTTCACGCAGCAGTTGAATGATATTGCGCACCAGTATGGCGGGAAGGTTGAAATAAGGGGTACAGATTGTAAGCTTGTGCTCCGCGCAGGGCATAAGATGGAAAATGGTCTTATTTAACAGACTGGATTTCCCAAGGCCCACCAGAGGCGTAACCGAAAGCTGTTCGTTATCAGCATCACCCTGAAAATGGAATGACGCATCGCGCAGTTCTTGACGGTACAGGCGGATGTCGTTTTTAATTTCTGGGCTTTTAGGGCGGTTCATATCATCAAGACGGTTAACGCCGCGACCGTTCATCAGGTTTTGCGTCACCCAATCGAACATGATATCGGCCATTTGCGCGTTGCGAATCAACTGATAACGGTCATAGCGATATTTATCATGCTGATGCAGGTAAACATCGTTCAGACTGGCCCCGCTGTACAGGACGCTGTCATCAATGATAAAGCCTTTGAAATGCAGGACGCCAAGCGCTTCGCGGGTGTTAATCGGAACGCCATAGACAGGAATATCGATACCAGGGTTTTCTTGCGCCATTCGGCAATACCAGTCAGCATTGGTATTGGATGCCGCAGCACCAATACGACCGCGCTGGGCTCGGTGCCAGTCGACAAGCACCCGGACATCCAGTTCAGGACGCTGCCGTTTTGCCGCATAGAGAGCGTCAAGTATGCCTTTACCACCGTCATCCTGTTCCAGGTACAGCGCAATAATGCAGATCCGTTGCGTCGCGCTGGCTATTTTTTCCAGCAGAGTCTCCCTGAAATTAGCGGGAGCATAAAAGAAATCTACATCATCAACTGACTGAGAAATCTTGGGTAGTTGGGCAAGGTGTTGTTGATGTTTATTACGCTTAAATTTTGACAACATCACAGTGCATTTCTTCTCTGTTCATTGAAGGGTCCTCTGTGCTATGCAGACGACATAAGCGGGCAATGATACCACCAGTACCCATTAATGTGGTCAACATTTCCAGTACCTTACTCACGATTCCTCACATTGGGCCAGATTAAGCGTTAGCCCAACAATTCCCTCTTCGAGCTGGACGTCAACAACAAACCCGAGCTTTCGGGCCAGGGCGACCATCCCACGATTGTTCGGCATCGTAATACCATTCAAACGTATAAGTCCGTGATCTCGAGTATAGGCAATTAATTTTTCCATCAATCGGCGACCCAGTCCAAGCCCTTTGAGATCGGAACGAACCAGTACGGCAAACTCAGCGTCTACGTTATCAGGATCCGAGATTGCTCGCGTTACGCCGAGGATCTCTTCGTGATTATCTTTACAACGCACCGCAACAAAGGCCATTTCCCGATCGTAGTCGATCTGCGTCATATTGGCTAAATCTTCGTGGGTAAATTCGTTGATCTCACTGAAATAGCGATAATAAAGATCTTCTTTTGTCACCTGAGAAATGAACTGCTGAAGATGAGGTTCATCCTCCGGCAAAATGGGGCGGAACAGACAGCGCTCGCCGTTCTTCAACTCCACCCACTCTTCAAGCTGATGAGGGTAGGGACGTACAGCCAGTCTGCTTTCGTTATCTCCCGTGAAAGGGGCAATATCCAGCGTAACGTCCAGCGCGGTAAATTCTCCGGCCGAGGCCAGCAGCGGATGAATATCCAGACGCTGAATTTCCGGGCAATCGACGATCAGGTTGGAGACCTGCACCAGAAGTTGGCTTAACCCGGCGATATCCAAAGGGCGCAGTGCGCTGCGCGCGCGGATCTTTTTATTTTTGATCCCCTGGATCACCAGATAACGCGCCAGATTCATGTTCAATGGCGGCAATGCCACCACGGCTTGCTCTTCCGGTCGCCACTCAACACCACCTTCACCCAGCATAATCAACGGGCCAAATACCGGGTCGTGTTCAACGACAACGCGAAGCTCCTGAGCGCCGGCGCGATTCGCCATACTTTGCACTAATAAGCCGTGAATGCGTGCCTGCGGCCAGGCCATTTTTACCCGATCGAAAATTGCATTGGCGGCCTGCTGCACTTCAGTGGCTGTACGCAGGTAGAGCATCACCCCCTGAACTTCTGATTTATGCGGAATATCAGGAGAACGCAGCTTGAGCGCCACCGGGTAGCCGATTTGCTCCGCGATGTGTACGGCTTCCGCGCTGTCGCTGGCGATCCACGTTGGCAGCGTGTGTAAGCCATAAGCCTGTAAAATCGGCTGCACTTCATGGGTATCAAGCGATGTCGCTCCTTCAGCAATCGCACGCTGTAACAGATTATGCGCTTCGGCGGTGTTGGAGGTCAGGCTGTCAGGCAGCGCAGGCGTTTCTCGTAGCTGCTTCTGGTTTCGCCGATACTCCACCATATGCATAAATGCGGTGATGGTACCTTCCGGCGTGCGGTAGGTGGGCAGTCCGGCTTCGCTAAACAGTCTGCGGGCTTCCTGAGAGGAAAACTCTCCGCACCAGTTGGTCAGCAACGAGACGAATTTTCCTCGGGGGTGATGCTTTACCGCTTCAATCAATGCCAGTGCGCTTTCGGTTCCGGGAGCGGCTGCGCTGGGTGAATGAATCACCATCAGCGCGTCGAAATCCTGGCTGGCGAGCAAAATATCCAGCGTCTTAACGTAGTGTTCGCTGCTGGCGTCATCACGCAGATCCAGCGGGTTGGCGATATCAACATGTTCAGGCAATGCATCGCGTAATTTCTGGCAGGTGTCTTCACTCAACGTCGCCAACTTGCCATTTTTTGACCACAGTTCATCTAATGCCAGTGCGGCAGGCGCGGCCCCATTGCTGATGATCATCAGCCTGTCGCCACGTAGTGGACGCATGTGGCTCAGGGTTTCGACCGCCGAAAACAGCTCGTGAGTGTCTTGCACGCGTAATAAACCGGCACGCTGAATAGCGGCATCCCACGCAGGGTCCATCCCGGCGCTGGTATGCAGTAAACGCTGCGCCGCTGGACTACGACCGCTCTTAATCACCAAAATAGGTTTATTGCGCGAGGCGCTGCGGGCGGCGGAAACAAAGCGTCGGGCATCACTTAAATGCTCGAGATACAGCAATATCGCGCTGGTTTTGCTGTCGCGCGCCAGGTAATCCAGCAGCTCATCAACGTCGATATCCAGGCTATCACCCAGCGCGATAAAGTAAGAAAAGCCCATTTCTCTCTGCTGTGCCCAGTCGAGTATGGTGTTGGATACGGCAGCGGATTGAGAGATAAAAGCCAGCTTGCCGCGCTTAATCGGGACGGGGGAAAAGCTGGCGTTAAGCCCTTGCCAGGGCGCGAGAAGTCCCAGGCTGTTGGGGCCCAGCAAACGTATGTTGTAGCGTGATGCGCAGGCCAGCAGCTCTGCGTGCTGCGCCGCGGGAGCTGAGAGAATAATGCAGGTTTTACAGCCTTTCTCGCCAAGCGCTTCGAGTAACGCCAGGTTACGGCTGGCATTGGTGCACAACACGGCGAGATCCGGGCTAAAGGGCAGGCTGTTGATATTGGGCCATGCCAGTACGCCCAGCACCGCTTTCCATGCGGGCGTCACCGGTAAAACAGGTCCATTGAAACCGCCGGCAAGCAGGTTACGCATCATCAGGTAACCCGCGCGATTAGGCTTCATTGACGCCCCAATCACCGCAATGGATTTCGGTCGCAGTAGTGCTTCCAGACCACGCTGACTCATATCGGCTTCCTTAATGACACCAGTGACCGAATGATTTTAAACGTTTTCTGATGAATCTGCTGTGACGCTTCCCTGATGTTGAGTTTTTCCTGCCAGGTAGCGGGTTTTAAAGCGAGTGAAATGATCGCTTAACCCTTCTGCGGCTTGCGTATCTCCCGCCAGATCCAACAAGGCGATGGCCACTTCAGCAGTGCAATATTGCCCTTCAGCGTGAACGCCACGCAGGTGGTAAGCAGAAAGGCGTGATAAATCAACGGAGATCACCGGTAGGTTATCGAGGTACGGGCTTTTGCGGAACATTTTACGCGCCTCAGGCCAGGTACCGTCGAGCATGATAAACAATGGTGGCTTACCGGCTGGTGGCGTGAAAATCACTTCACGCTCTTCACCCGCATAGGAGGCCGGGAATACAACCATCGGCTGGTAATCCGGATTTTTCACCAGTTCCAGCAGCGCCTGCGGCGGCTCGGTGCGTGACCACTGAAAAGCCGTGGTATCGGGCAGAATATCAGCAATCAAACGCCCCGTGTTGCTGGGCTTCATCGGCTCGGTATCAAACATCACCAGACAAAAGCGACTTTTTGCCTCAGAGGGTGCCAGCGTTGCGCACAAGCAGAGTTTCTGCGGCAGCAGGCAGCGCTGACAGCGGCGAACGCGATTACCTCGGGCAAGGAAAGGACGCGTGGCGCGCGCGAGGCGCTCTGCGCGTAACTGAAGAACAGCGTTATCGGTCATGGGGAAACACGTTGAAAAACGCTATTGTCGCAGAGGTGAAAACGGGGCACAAGATGCGCCCCGTAGAGATTATAATGATTCGTTAAGCCAGCTATCAAATGGGGCTTTTGGTACAGCGCCGTTAAGCATGTCGACAATTTCCCCTTTTTTGAAAATCATAATGGTCGGAATACTGCGGATACCGAAACGGGCGCTGAGTTCACGCTCGGCTTCCGTATTCACTTTAACAAAACGCACTTTACCGCTACGCTCTTCCGCGACATCTTCAAAAATCGGGGCGAAGTTACGACATGGACCACACCAGGGGGCCCAAAAGTCAACGACCACCGGGAGATCGTCTTTTAACAGTTTATCCAGTGTCTCACCGGTCGCATTGATCACCTCCCCATCAAACAGGTCGTGACCACAGCGTCCGCATTTAGCCGCTTCCTGGACACGATCGTCGGGGATGCGGTTGATAGCCTGGCAGCTGGTACAAACGGTATTCATAACTAACCTCTGGATGAGTGGAGTGGACTTCACGGCAGGAACGCCAGTATGTTTCTATTATGTTACATATTATCGGGGAGTCTGTTCTAAACAACAATGCGTTTTATTCAATGAGTACAATAGTCCTTAGCTTTTAAATGAAATAATGGCTAACGACGTGCACATCGGGTAATCTGCGCGCTTCGCGCAGAGCAGGTGGAGAAAAACATGAGCGACGAACTGAAGAACAAAAACGGCAAGGTCAAAGTGATGTACGTCCGCAGTGACGATGACTCGGATAAACGCACCCAAAATCCACGTACTGGCAAAGGCGGCGGTCGCCCCGGTACTTCCCGAGCCGAAGGCGGTCGTCGCCCTGCCCGTGATGACCGAAAGGGTCCGAACAGCGAACGCGGTCGTGAACGTGGTCGTGACCGCGATGTAGAACGTGACCGCAGACGTGAAGATTCACCGTGGCGTACCGTGTCCCGCGCACCGAATGATGACGCAGCGGATAAAGCCGATCACGGCGGTATTAGCGGTAAGAGCTTTATCGATCCTGAAGTATTACGCCGTCAGCGTGCGGAAGAAACCCGCGTTTACGGTGAGAATGCCTGTCAGGCTCTGTTCCAGAGTCGTCCGGACGCCATCGTCCGCGCCTGGTTTGTCCAGAGCGTAACCCCGCGCTTTAAAGAAGCATTACGCTGGATGGCGGCAAACCGCAAAGCCTATCACGTGGTTGACGAAGCCGAGCTGGCGAAAGCCTCTGGCACTGAACACCATGGTGGCGTCTGTTTCCTGATCAAAAAACGTAACGGTACTACCGTTAAGCAGTGGGTCGGTCAGGCAGGGGCGCAGGATTGCGTGCTGGCACTGGAAGATATCGCTAACCCGCATAACCTGGGCGGCATGATGCGTAGCTGCGCGCACTTCGGTGTGAAAGGCGTAGTGGTTCAGGATGCGGCGCTGCTGGAATCAGGTGCGGCCATCCGTACCGCTGAAGGCGGAGCTGAGCACGTTCAGCCGATTACCGGCGACAGCATTGTTGATGTGCTGGACGACTTCCGCCAGGCGGGTTACACGGTTGTGATGACCTCAAGCGCGAAAGGCAAACCGCTGTTTACTACCACGCTGCCGGAAAAAATGGTGCTGGTATTAGGGCGTGAGCGTGAAGCTCTGCCAGAAGCAGCATGCTCAGCCGACGATCTGTGCGTTGCAATTGACGGCACTGGCAAGGTAGAAACGCTCAACGTTTCTGTGGCAACAGGCGTGCTGCTCGCGGAGTGGTGGCGTCAGAACAAAGCCTGATAATAAAAATGCCAGCGAATCGCTGGCATTTTTTTACTCGCTTTCTGCGGGTAATACCGGCATCCAGTCAATTGGCTTTTCACCTCGTTGTTCCAGCCATTCATTCGCCAGTACAAAGTGATTGCAGCCAAAGAAACCGCGATGCGCAGAGAGCGGTGATGGGTGGGGCGCTTTCAACACATGGTGACGCTGCGTATCAATAATCGCGCCTTTCTTCTGTGCGTGAGAACCCCAGAGCAGGAAAACCACGTCTTCCCGATGTTGGTTAATCAGACTGATGACTTTATCGGTAAATGTTTCCCACCCAAGGCTGGCGTGAGAATGTGCCTGGCCGGCGCGGACGGTGAGTACGGTGTTAAGTAACAGTACCCCCTGGCGTGCCCAGCTTTCCAGATATCCGTGCGTTGGGCGCGTGAAACCTGGAATCGTTGCCTCCAGCTCTTTGTACATGTTCAGCAACGAGGGTGGAGTGGCAATGCCGGGGCGAACAGAGAACGCGAGACCGTGTGCCTGGCCTGGACCGTGGTAAGGATCCTGACCCAGGATGACGACTTTCACGTCACCAAGCTCGGTAAAGCGAAAAGCGTTAAACACATCTTTTTGCGGCGGATAAATTGTCATTCCCGATTGACGCTCGCCGGCAACAGTATGCAGTGTGTTAACAAAATAAGGCTGCTGTTTCTCTTCAGCCAGCACATCGTGCCAGGTTAATTCGGTGGCCATCTCGCTCTCCTGCGAATTTTCAATCCCCCTAGCTTAACTGCTTCTTTCGACGTCGCAAAATTCTGTACGTTACTCAATGGTCTACCCCTTAAAGATAGTTGAAAATTTATGTAAAAAGTTTAGCTGCGCACATGGCGTAAGTTGATGTAAAACAATAAAATCCACCTATCACCACTTTCCATGTGTGGTTTTTGTTGATTTAAATCAAAGATTCAAGGGTGTGTGAGGGGTATATATACACTCAAGCAACAATGGTTTTACCAATTGGCCGGATGACGGCCAACCGAGATCAAATAATTTTGCCGGGGAGGCATCAAATGATTACAGGTATCCAGATTACTAAAGCTGCAAACGACGACCTGCTGAACTCTTTCTGGCTGCTGGACAGCGAAAAAGGCGAAGCACGCTGCATCGTTGCGAAAGCAGGTTTCAATGCTGATGAAGTCGTTGCAGTCAGCAAACTGGGCGAAATCGAATACCGTGAAGTACCGGTAGACGTACAGCCGGAAGTCCGCGTGGAAGGTGGTCAGCACCTGAACGTGAACGTTCTGCGTCGCGAAACGCTGGAAGATGCAGTTAAGCATCCGGAAAAATATCCGCAGCTGACCATCCGTGTTTCTGGTTATGCAGTGCGTTTCAACTCTCTGACCCCAGAACAGCAGCGCGACGTTATTGCTCGTACCTTTACTGAGAGCCTGTAAGGCTCACGGGGAATAACCCCGTTTAGTAGAGAATCAAAAAGCGGAAGATGCCAGTGCGTCTTCCGCTTTTTTGCATCTGTTAGTAAAAGATCCTCACCGCGCAATACACCAACAGCAGCGCCAGAATGATATTCAACTGTCGACCGTAACGGCAAAAAACGCGCTGAAAAAGATGGCCCGCCAGCGCCCAGCAGGCATTCCCGAAGGTGCCGATCAGCGCTAACAGAATACTCACCCCAATCAGCCAGTGGGCGTCCTGAGTGTACGGTAATACGAACGTGGATAACGCGGTAATGCCGTACAAAATGATTTTCACGTTAACAAACTGCAAGCCAAAACTTGCCCAGAAGCTAATCGGCTCTGACTGCAATCTATCGTTCGAGGTCGGGCTGGTGGCGATCTTCAGCGCCAGCCACAGGATATAAGCGGCCCCAGCCCAACTAAGCCAATGGATGATGGCTGGCTCCATGACCGCCAGTGAAAATGAAATCCCGGCGCACATCATCATGACGATTAAAAAGCCCAGACTCATTCCGGCCAGTACGCGTGTACTCTGACGAAAACCGTGTGACGTCGCGGCGCTGAGCGCAAGGATGTTGTTTGGTCCGGGGGTTAGCGCGGTAATCAATGTATAGGTCCAGAATGCACTTAAAAGCGTGGGGGTCACTTGTTATCTCCTCTGTTTTGGTAGACAGTACCCGAGGCAAAACATTAAAAAAAATGAATGTTTTTGCATTCTGAGTTCGATATTTTCGATGGGTTGGTGCGGATGGATTTACGTCGGTTTATTACGCTAAAAACGGTGGTGGAAGAGGGTTCATTTCTGCGGGCATCACAAAAACTGTGCTGTACGCAATCAACGGTTACCTTTCATATTCAACAGCTTGAGCAAGAGCTTTCGGTGCAGTTGTTTGAAAAAATTGGTCGCCGGATGTGTCTCACCAGTGAGGGAAAACGGCTGATGCCGCATATCCATGACCTGACGCGCGTGATGGCATCGATTCGACAGTCGGCACATCAGGATGCGCAGCCGAGCGGCGATCTACGTGTCGCAACAGGTGAAACGCTGCTGGCGTATAAAATGCCGCAGGTTTTACAGCGATTTAAACAACGTGCGCCCCATGTGCGGCTGTCTTTACAGTCGCTGAATTGTTATGTCATTCGCGATGCATTGCTCAGTGATGATGTTGATCTGGGGGTCTTTTATCGGGTGGGTAATGACGATGCCCTGGAGTTGATGCCGCTTGGCGATCAGTCACTGGCATTAGTTGCTTCGCCACTGCTTCAGCACGTTGATTTTACTCAGCATAACCAGCACATTCCCTGCAGTTTTATCATTAATGAGCCGCAATGTATTTTCAGACAACGCTTCGAGGGGCTACTGCGTAAACGACAGATTACGCTGGAAAATACCATTGAGTTATGGAGCATTGAAAGTATTAAGCAGTGCGTATCGGCAAATCTTGGGATCAGCTTTTTGCCGCATTTTGCCGTCGAGAAGGAGTTACGTTCAGGGGAGTTGATTGAATTACCGTTCAGTGAACAACCTGAGTTAATTACGGCATTGTGTGGTTATCATGCCGGAAAAGTCGTTAGCCCGGCGATGCGGGTGTTTCTTGAGTGCATAGAAGAGAGTTTTGCATCACGTGAAAAAATGCCGGGCTAAATGGCCCGGCATTCGGTTTACTCTTTGTCGGACTGCTGGGTAGCAGCGCCGCTCGGCTTACGACGTTTGCCGATATTTTTGGCGTCGCGGTGACGTTTTTTCACCCGCGGCTTCTCTTTCTCTTTCGCCTTTTTCTCAGCGCGCTTCGCCAGCACTTTCTTGGATGGCTTACCGTTAGATTTCTCACTTGGCGCGCGCGTGGTTGGACGCAGTTCGTCAATGACGCGAGCTTTCAGCGGTTCGTCAATATAGCGGCTCGCTTTGCCGAGCAGCAGGTGGTCGTGCGCTTCAACCAAAGAGATCGCAGTGCCTTTACGGCCAGCACGACCGGTACGGCCAATACGGTGTAGGTAGGCATCGCCACTGCGCGGCATGTCGAAGTTAAACACGTGGCTGACGTCAGGAATATCGATCCCGCGAGCGGCAACGTCGGTTGCTACCAGCACGTTCACACGACCATCGGTCAGGCGTTTGATCGCTTCGTTACGTTTGTTCTGCACCATCTCGCCTTCGAGATAGCAGTTATTAATGCCCGCCTGGCGCAGCCAGCCTGCCAGTTCGTGCACACGCTCACGTTTGCGTACGAAGACAATCGAGCGAGTCGCTTCCGGCTGTTTTAACAGGTGGATCAGCATGGCAGTTTTGTGCTCGATGTCATCGGCACGGTAGTAAAACTGATGGATCTTCTTGCGTTCACGGGTGGACGGATCCGCTGAGACTTCGACCGGGTCTTCCAACAGACGCTCGGCAAAATCTTTAATCGCATCGCCTTCCAGCGTGGCGGAAAACAGCATGGTTTGCTTACGCCAGCGTGTTTCACCGGCGATATGCTCGATGTCCTGGGCAAAGCCCATGTCCAGCATACGGTCTGCTTCATCGAGAATTAGCGTTTCAACCGCATGGCAGTCGAAGTTTTCTTCTTTAATGTATTGCAGCAGACGACCCGTGGTGGCGACCACGATGTCCTGGTTTTCGCTAAAGACTTCCATGTGGTTCATGTAAGCCACGCCGCCGGTAATCGTAGCGATATCCAGATGCGTATTCTTCGCCAGTTCACGAGCGTGTTCGGCAACCTGCATCGCCAGTTCGCGCGTTGGCGTCAGGATTAAAATGCGCGGCGGACCAGATTTCTTGCGCGGGAAGTCGAGCAGGTGCTGCAACGCTGGCAGCAAATATGCCGCCGTTTTACCGGTGCCTGTCGGCGCAGAACCGAGTACATCACGGCCATCGAGCGCAGGCGGAATGGCGGCAGCCTGAATGGCGGTCGGGCGAGTGAAACCTTTTTCATGGAGGGCATCCAGAAGGCTTTCATCGAGTTCAAGTTCGGAAAAAGTCGTTACAGTCATGTTCTACCTCTGAGTGGGGCGCTGATTATAGACGTTACGGCTGCAATCTTCATCTGTTTGTATGGATATACCTTCTCAGGTATTGTTTTTATCCTATGTTATCGTTTTTTTTCCAGGAAGGTTGTTCTTCATGCCCCAGTCTACATCCGTACTGAGACGTAATGGATTTACTTTTAAGCAGTTTTTTGTGGCACACGATCGCTGTGCAATGAAAGTTGGAACAGACGGCATTTTATTGGGGGCCTGGGCCCCCGTTGTGGGCGTAAAGCGGATCCTGGATATTGGTACCGGGAGTGGCCTGTTGGCGCTGATGTTGGCCCAGCGCACTGATGAAAACGTCATCATTGACGCCGTGGAGCTTGATGTCGATGCCGCGCAGCAGGCGCAGGAGAACATCGCGCAATCTCCGTGGATGCATCGCGTGAGTGTTCATACAGAAGATGCACAGCAGTGGATACCGCGTCAGACCGTGCGTTTTGATTTGATAATCAGCAACCCTCCCTATTATGAACAGGGCGTGGAATGTGCTACGCCGCAGCGCGAGCAGGCGCGCTATACCACCACGCTCGATCACCAGGCGTTGCTTACGCTGGCGGCGGACAGCATTACGGAGGAAGGTTTTTTTTGTGTCGTGCTGCCGGAACAGATTGGGAACGCGTTTACCCAGCAGGCATTAAGTATGGGCTGGCATCTGCGATTACGTACGGATGTAGCAGAAACGGAAGCCCGACTACCGCATCGGGTATTGCTGGCATTTTCCCCGCAGGCCGGGGAGTGCTTTAGCGACAGGCTGGTGATTCGTGGGCCAGACCAACGTTACTCTGAAGGTTATACGGCGCTGACCCAGGCGTTTTACCTGTTTATGTGATGACTTAGCGGCGAGAGAATGGACGGGCCGGCTTCTGGAAGCTGCTCTGGGTAATCCAGCGTGTAGTGCAGGCCCCGACTCTCTTTGCGCATCATTGCGCAGCGGACAATCAACTCGGCAACCTGCACCAGGTTACGCAGTTCCAGCAAATTGTTCGACACGCGGAAATGGGCGTAATACTCGTCGATTTCCTGTTGCAGCATGGTGATACGGCGCAGAGCGCGCTCCAGGCGCTTGGTCGTACGCACAATACCGACGTAATCCCACATAAACAGCCGCAGCTCATGCCAGTTATGCTGGATAACAACCAACTCATCCGGATTTTCTACCCGGCTTTCATCCCAGCCCGGGAGCGTGCTAACGCCGCGAGCATAAGGCATGCGCCTGTCGATATCTTCAGCCGCGGACCAGCCATAAACCAGACACTCCAGCAATGAGTTCGATGCCATCCGGTTGGCACCATGCAGGCCGGTGTAACTCACCTCGCCGATCGCATACAGCCCGTCGACATCGGTACGGCCAAAGTCATCCACCATCACACCGCCGCAGGTATAGTGCGCGGCAGGCACGATGGGAACCGGCTCTTTGGTTAAATCAATGCCCAATCCCAGCAACTTTTCATAAATCATCGGGAAATGCTGACGAACAAATTCTTCCGGCTTATGGCTGATATCGAGGAACATGCAATCTGCACCAAGGCGCTTCATTTCATGATCAATGGCGCGGGCGACAATATCGCGGGGAGCCAGTTCGCCACGTTCGTCAAAATCGGGCATAAAGCGTGAACCGTCCGGGCGCTTCAGGTGCGCGCCTTCGCCGCGCAGCGCTTCGGTCAGCAGAAAATTGCGTGCCTGCGGATGATACAGCGCAGTCGGGTGAAACTGGTTAAACTCCAGGTTGGCGACGCGGCATCCCGCGCGCCAGGCCATTGCAATCCCGTCACCCGAGGAAATATCCGGATTGGTGGTGTATTGATACACCTTTGACGCGCCGCCGGTGGCCAACACTACCGACTTCGCATGGCAGGTTTCGACGGCTTCTTTATTACGATTCCAGATCCATGCGCCGACAACCCGACGCGTTCCCGGCAGACCTATTTTATCGGAGACAATCAGGTCGACGGCGTTGCTACGCTCAAGAACCCGGATATTGGGGTGATTTTGTGCCTGGCTGACGAGGGTGGTTTCGACTTCTTTGCCGGTAGCATCCGCAGCGTGCAGGATGCGTCGATGGCTGTGACCGCCTTCACGGGTCAGGTGATAGCTCTCTTCGCCGTTAGGCTGAACCTGTGTATCGAATAAGACGCCCTGATCGATAAGCCATTGAACGCAGGTGCGAGCATTGCTGGCGACAAATTCAACCGCATGGCGATCGCACAGCCCGGCCCCGGCAATCAGCGTATCTTCAACGTGGGAGTCGATACTGTCGGTTTCATCGAAAACCGCGGCAATACCCCCCTGGGCATAAAATGTCGAGCCTTCGCTGACCGGCCCTTTGCTCAGGACAATAACCTGATGTTTTTCAGCCAGGCGCAGCGCCAGTGAGAGTCCGGCAGCCCCGCTGCCAATGATCAGCACGTCACAGGATAATTCAGGAGTCGTATTCATGATGTTTGTTTAATTTACTAAACAGTGTTTGGTCACCATAGCATCACATTGCGCGATACTGCACGTTTTATTTTTAAATGTGTTGCAATGACTAAACATGAAGGAAAAGCATGATGAGGGCGAAATAGGCAAAAATATTTTGTGAAGCAGGCCGTTAGCATCAGATTATGTGATGAAATAAAGTGCCCGTTGGGTTACTCTGCAAGCGGTGAAATGGGCATTTCTGTACAGATAGTGCGTTGATCGGGTTATGTAGACTTATAATGAGAGATAAGACCTGTCTACAACATGACAAACAAAAAACAATGCGTAACGGAACTTTACGAAACTTGAGCACTCTAAGCATTTGCTTGCTCATAGTGAAGCTGATGGAGTGGCGTTTCGAAAGCGCGTGGAAATTTGGTTTGGGGAGACTTTACCTCGGATGAGCGAGCAGTTAACGGACCAGGTCCTGGTAGAACGGGTCCAGAAGGGAGATCAGAAAGCCTTTAACCTACTGGTAGTGCGCTATCAGCATAAGGTGGCGAGTCTGGTTTCTCGCTATGTACCGTCGGGTGATGTACCCGATGTAGTACAAGAAGCATTTATCAAAGCCTATCGTGCGCTGGACTCGTTCCGGGGAGATAGTGCTTTTTATACCTGGCTGTATCGTATTGCAGTCAATACAGCGAAGAATTACCTGGTCGCTCAGGGGCGTCGTCCACCTTCCAGTGATATAGATGCGATTGAAGCAGAAAATTACGAAAGTGGCGGAGCACTGAAAGAAATTTCGAACCCTGAGAACTTAATGTTGTCAGAAGAACTGAGACAGATAGTTTTCCGAACTATTGAGTCCCTCCCGGAAGATTTACGCATGGCAATAACCTTGCGGGAGCTGGATGGCCTGAGCTATGAAGAGATAGCCGCTATCATGGATTGTCCGGTAGGTACGGTGCGTTCACGTATCTTCCGAGCGAGGGAAGCTATTGATAATAAAGTTCAACCGCTTATCAGGCGTTGACGATAGCGGGATACTGGAAAAGGTATTAGGCATGCAGAAAGAGAAACTTTCCGCTTTAATGGATGGCGAAACGCTGGATACTGAGTTACTCAAAGAGCTAACTCACGACCCGGAAATGCAAAAAACCTGGGAGAGTTATCACCTGATTCGCGATTCCATGCGAGGTGATACCGCCGACGTTCTCCATTTCGATATTTCCGCCCGCGTAATGGCCGCCATCCAGGATGAGCCAGTACGTCAGACGGCGCCATTGATTCCTGAGGCCCAGCCAGCACCGCACCAGTGGCAGAAAATGCCATTCTGGAAGAAAATGCGTCCGTGGGCCGCGCAGCTTACCCAAATGGGTGTGGCCGCGTGCGTATCACTTGCAGTTATCGTTGGCGTCCAGCACTATAATGGACAATCTGAAACGTCCCAGCAGCCCGAAACACCGGTATTTAATACATTACCGATGATGGGCAAAGCCAGTCCGGTAAGCCTGGGTGTACCTTCTGACGCGACGGCCAGCGGCGGTCAACAACAGCAGGTACAGGAGCAGCGTCGTCGTATTAATGCCATGTTGCAGGATTACGAATTGCAACGTCGACTGCACTCTGAACAGCTTCAGTTTGAGCAGGCCCAAACACAGCAAGCCGCTGTGCAGGTGCCAGGAATTCAAACTTTAGGAACGCAATCGCAGTAATGAAGCAACTTTGGTTTGCCATGTCACTTGTGGCTGGTAGCCTGTTCTTCTCTGTAAACGCCTCGGCCAATCCTGCGTCCGGGGCTTTGTTGCAGCAGATGAATCTGGCCAGCCAGTCGCTAACCTATGAGCTGTCATTTGTCAGCATTAATAAGCAGGGTGTTGAATCCCTACGTTATCGTCATGCCCGCCAGGATAACCGTCCACTCGCGCAACTATTACAAATGGATGGACCGCGCCGGGAAGTTGTGCAACGCGGCAACGAAATTAGCTATTTTGAGCCTGGTCTCGAACCGTTCACGCTGAACGGCGATTATATCGTTGACTCTCTGCCATCCCTGATTTACACCGATTTCAAACGCCTTGCTCCCTACTATGATTTTATCTCAGTAGGCCGCACCCGTATTGCCGATCGGCTCTGTGAAGTGATCCGCGTTGTGGCGCGTGACGGCACCCGTTACAGCTATATCGTTTGGATGGACACGGAGACCAAACTGCCAATGCGTGTCGATCTCCTCGATCGTGATGGCGAAACGCTGGAACAGTTCCGTGTGATCTCCTTTACCGTGAATAACGGTGTTAGCGACAGCATGCAGACGTTAGCAAAAGCGAATTTACCACCGTTGCTGTCGGTTCCTGCAGGCGAGAAAACCAACTTCAACTGGAGTCCGTCGTGGTTGCCACAAGGTTTCAGTGAGGTCTCAAGCAGTCGACGTCCGCTGCCGACGATGGATAACATGCCGATTGAATCACGCCTTTATTCTGATGGCCTGTTTAGTTTCTCCGTGAACGTAAACCGTGCGACGCAGAACAGCGCCGATCAACTGCTGCGTACTGGCCGCAGAACGGTCAGCACCAGCGTGCGTGATAACGCGGAAATTACGATTGTGGGCGAGCTTCCACCACAAACGGCGAAGCGTATCGCGGACAATATCAAGTTCAGGGCAGCACAATGATTAAAGAGTGGGCGACGGTCGTCTCCTGGCAAAATGGTCTGGCGACGGTCAGTTGTGATGTTAAAGCATCATGTAGCAGCTGTGCTTCCCGGGCCGGATGCGGGAGCCGCGTACTGAACAAACTGGGACCACAGACCACACACACTATCGTGGTGCCCTGCGACGAACCCTTGACCCCTGGTCAAAAAGTTGAACTGGGCATTGCCGAAGGTAGCCTGCTGGGTTCGGCGATGCTGGTCTACATGTCTCCGTTGGCGGGACTGTTTCTTTTCGCGGCGCTGTTCCAGGTGCTGTTTGGTTCCGATCTTGCGGCATTAAGCGGCGCAGTGCTGGGGGGCGTGGGCGGATTCCTGATTGCTCGTGGATACTCTCGTAAGCTTGCTGAGCGCGAAGCCTGGCAGCCGGTCATTCTGAACGTTGCTCTCCCACCCGATCTTATTCGCGTCGAAACCCAGCAGTGATATTTTTGCCTGATGGCGTTGCGCTTATCAGGTCTACAGCGTGCTCAGATGCAGGCGTAGGCCGGATAAGGCGTTTATGCCGCCATCCGGCAAAAGTTTCACCGACTTTGCAAGGTTGTTTCCAGTTCCCGCTATCCTTGCTCTATGAACGTTTCCTCGCCTCAGCGTTGTAGTGTAGAATGCGGCGTTTCACTTAAACAGACGTTAAGCTCAGATCAGCGACTTCTCAGAGTCTGCTCCGGCGGGCGTAAGGCACAATAATTACACTATATGAAGAACATACGTAACTTTTCAATCATAGCTCACATCGACCACGGTAAATCGACGCTGTCTGACCGTATTATCCAGATCTGCGGTGGCCTGTCTGACCGTGAAATGGAAGCGCAGGTTCTCGACTCGATGGATCTTGAGCGTGAGCGCGGTATTACTATCAAAGCGCAGAGCGTGACGCTCGATTTCAAAGCATCTGATGGTGAAACCTATCAGCTTAACTTTATCGACACCCCGGGCCACGTTGACTTCTCGTATGAAGTTTCCCGCTCGCTTGCTGCCTGTGAAGGCGCATTGCTGGTTGTTGATGCCGGACAGGGCGTAGAAGCGCAGACCCTGGCTAACTGCTATACCGCCATGGAAATGGATCTGGAAGTAGTACCGGTACTGAATAAAATTGACCTGCCAGCCGCCGATCCTGAACGCGTAGCGGAAGAGATCGAAGATATCGTCGGTATCGATGCGACAGATGCCGTTCGCTGCTCGGCGAAAACCGGCGTTGGCGTCACTGACGTTCTTGAACGTCTGGTACGCGACATTCCGCCGCCGGAAGGCGATCCGGAAGGCCCATTGCAGGCGCTGATCATCGACTCCTGGTTCGATAACTACCTTGGCGTGGTGTCACTGGTGCGTATTAAAAACGGCACCATGCGTAAAGGCGACAAAATTAAAGTAATGAGCACCGGTCAGGTCTATAACGCTGACCGTCTGGGCATCTTCACGCCAAAACAGGTTGACCGTACCGAGCTGAAATGCGGCGAGGTAGGTTGGTTGGTTTGTGCGATTAAAGACATCCTCGGCGCACCGGTTGGCGATACCCTGACGCAGGCGCGTAACCCGGCAGACAAACCGCTGCCAGGCTTTAAAAAAGTGAAGCCGCAGGTTTACGCCGGTCTGTTCCCGGTGAGCTCTGACGACTATGAAAACTTCCGTGACGCGCTTGGCAAACTGAGCCTGAACGACGCCTCCCTGTTCTACGAACCGGAAAGCTCTACCGCGCTGGGCTTCGGCTTCCGTTGTGGCTTCCTTGGTCTGCTGCACATGGAGATCATTCAGGAACGTCTGGAGCGTGAATACGATCTGGATCTGATCACCACCGCGCCGACCGTAGTCTACGAAGTCGAAACCACGGCAAAAGAGACTATCTACGTCGATAGCCCGTCCAAGCTGCCGCCGCTGAACAACATCTACGAACTGCGTGAGCCGATCGCTGAGTGTCACATGCTGCTGCCGCAGGCTTACCTTGGCAACGTCATCACCCTGTGTATCGAGAAGCGTGGCGTCCAGACCAACATGGTTTACCACGGTAACCAGGTGGCGCTGACGTATGAGATTCCAATGGCGGAAGTCGTACTCGATTTCTTCGACCGTCTGAAGTCGACCTCTCGCGGCTACGCGTCGCTGGACTATAACTTCAAACGCTTCCAGGCGTCTGACATGGTGCGTGTTGATGTCCTTATCAACAACGAACGTGTCGATGCGCTGGCGCTGATTACCCACCGCGACAACTCCCAGAGCCGTGGCCGTGAACTGGTTGAGAAGATGAAAGATCTGATCCCTCGCCAGCAGTTTGATATCGCGATCCAGGCGGCCATTGGTACGCACATCATCGCGCGTTCAACGGTTAAGCAGCTGCGTAAAAACGTTCTGGCGAAATGCTACGGTGGCGATATCAGCCGTAAGAAAAAGCTGCTGCAAAAACAGAAAGAGGGTAAAAAGCGCATGAAGCAGATCGGTAACGTCGAACTGCCGCAGGAAGCGTTCCTCGCCATTCTGCATGTCGGTAAAGACAGCAAATAATCTTAAGGAGTTGGCATGGCGAACATGTTTGCCCTGATTCTGGTGATTGCCACACTGGTGACGGGCATTTTATGGTGCGTAGATAAATTCATCTTCGCGCCAAAGCGCCGGGAGCGTCAGGCAGCAGCGCAAGCTGCTGCAGGTGATTCACTGGATAAAGCTACGCTGAAAAAAGTGGCACCTAAGCCAGGCTGGCTGGAAACCGGGGCGTCCGTTTTCCCGGTACTGGCGATTGTGCTGGTGGTGCGTTCATTTATCTATGAACCATTCCAGATCCCGTCAGGTTCGATGATGCCGACGCTGCTTATCGGTGACTTTATCCTGGTGGAGAAATTCGCCTACGGGATTAAAGATCCGATTTACCAGAAAACGTTGATCGAAACCGGTCATCCGAAACGCGGTGATATCGTGGTGTTTAAATACCCGGAAGATCCGCGTCTGGACTACATTAAACGTGCTGTCGGTTTACCGGGAGACAAAGTAACGTACGATCCAGTGGCGAAAGAGGTGACTATTCAGCCTGGATGCCGTTCCGGTCAGGCGTGTGAAAACGCGCTGCCGGTAACGTACTCTGATGTTCAGCCAAGTGATTTTGTACAGACCTTTGCTCGTCGTAACGGCGGTGAAGCGACCAGCGGCTTCTTTGAAGTTCCGCTGAACGAAACGAAAGAGAACGGTATTCGCCTTTCTGAGCGTAAAGAAACGCTGGGTGAGGTTACGCACCGCATTCTGACCGTGCCGATTGCGCAGGATCAGGTGGGGATGTATTACCGTCAACCTGGTCAGCCGTTGGCAACATGGATCGTTCCGCCGGGACACTACTTCATGATGGGTGATAACCGTGATAACAGCGCGGACAGCCGTTACTGGGGATTTGTACCGGAAGCGAATCTGGTTGGTAAAGCGACCGCTATCTGGATGAGTTTCGATAAGCAAGAAGGTGAATGGCCGACCGGTGTGCGTTTAAGCCGTATTGGTGGCATTCACTAATCACCGATAATCGTTCACGTTGTCGTCATTACGGCGGCAGCGTGAATTATTTCTCGGATAAATTCCCGCAGACTAACGACATCCCTTGTCGTTGTGTATAGAATATTCCCCCGAAGTTTTAGGTTGGCACCGACAGGTTGCCACGGCACACGAAACAGCGTTGGTTTGTATACAAAAGCATGCAGGCGAAGCCGGATGGCTCAGCGAAGTGCGTATATCAGGTCTGTTTCGTGTGCTGAATTGTTGACGCATTCATTTATTGGTATCGCATGAACCCCATCGTAATTAATCGGCTTCAACGGAAGCTGGGCTACACTTTTAATCATCAGGAGCTGTTGCAGCAGGCATTAACTCACCGGAGCGCCAGCAGCAAACATAACGAGCGTTTAGAATTTTTAGGCGACTCTATTTTGAGCTTTGTTATCGCTAATGCGCTGTATCACCGTTTCCCGCGTGTGGATGAAGGTGATATGAGCCGCATGCGCGCGACGCTGGTTCGCGGCAATACGCTGGCTGAATTAGCCCGTGAGTTTGACCTCGGTGAATGTTTACGTTTGGGGCCAGGTGAGCTGAAAAGCGGCGGCTTCCGTCGTGAATCAATCCTGGCGGATACCGTTGAAGCTTTGATCGGCGGCGTCTTCCTCGACAGCGATATTCAAACCGTTGAGCAATTGATCCTGAACTGGTATCAAACTCGTCTGGATGAAATTAGCCCAGGCGACAAACAAAAAGATCCGAAAACGCGCCTGCAGGAATATTTGCAGGGCCGCCACCTGCCTCTGCCGTCTTATTTGGTGGTGCAGGTCCGTGGTGAAGCACACGATCAAGAATTTACTATCCACTGCCAGGTCAGCGGCCTGAGTGAACCGGTGGTTGGCACAGGTTCGAGCCGTCGTAAGGCTGAGCAGGCTGCCGCCGAACAGGCGTTGAAAAAACTGGAGCTGGAATGAGCGAAGAGAAAACCTACTGCGGATTTATTGCTATCGTCGGTCGCCCGAACGTCGGCAAATCCACCCTGTTGAATAATCTGCTTGGGCAGAAGATTTCTATTACCTCACGTAAGGCTCAGACAACACGTCACCGTATTGTTGGCATCCATACCGAAGGCGCGTATCAGGCGATTTATGTTGATACCCCGGGTCTGCATATGGAAGAAAAACGGGCTATTAACCGCTTGATGAACAAAGCGGCGAGCAGCTCGATCGGTGATGTTGAACTGGTTATTTTCGTTGTCGAAGGCACCCGCTGGACGCCGGACGACGAAATGGTGCTCAACAAGCTGCGTGATGGCAAAGCCCCGGTTATTCTGGCCGTCAACAAAGTCGACAACGTTCAGGAAAAAGCCGATCTGCTGCCGCACCTGCAGTTCCTGGCAAGCCAGATGAACTTCCTTGATATCGTACCGATTTCTGCCGAAACCGGCTTGAATGTCGATACCGTTGCGGGCATCGTGCGTAAGCATTTGCCGGAAGCTATTCATCACTTCCCGGAAGATTACATCACCGACCGTTCTCAGCGCTTTATGGCCTCTGAAATCATCCGTGAAAAGCTGATGCGTTTTCTGGGTGCTGAACTGCCGTACTCCGTTACCGTGGAGATTGAGCGTTTTATCTCTAACGAGCGCGGTGGCTACGACATCAACGGTCTGATCCTCGTTGAACGTGAAGGGCAGAAGAAGATGGTTATTGGCAACAAAGGGGCCAAGATTAAAACCATCGGCATCGAAGCGCGTAAAGACATGCAGGAGATGTTCGAAGCGCCCGTTCACCTCGAACTGTGGGTGAAAGTGAAATCCGGCTGGGCCGATGACGAACGCGCGCTGCGTAGCCTCGGTTACGGCGACGACGTCTAAACACATCCTCTGAAACACGGCGAGTATATGGAAGGATGGCAACGCGCTTTTGTCCTGCATAGTCGCCCCTGGAGCGAAACCAGTCTCGTGCTGGACGTCTTCACGGAAGAGTCGGGTCGCGTGCGCCTTGTGGCTAAAGGCGCACGTTCCAAACGCTCCAATCTTAAAGGCGCACTCCAGCCTTTTACCCCGTTGTTGCTTCGCTTTGGTGGACGTGGCGAGGTCAAAACCTTGCGCAGCGCCGAAGCCGTTTCTCTGGCACTCCCCCTTAGCGGAATCACGCTGTACAGCGGCTTGTATATTAACGAGCTTATCTCGCGCGTACTCGAATACGAAACCCGTTTTTCTGCACTCTTTTTCGATTATCTGAACTGCATTCAGGCGCTGGCTGGCGCGACGGGTTCGCCAGAACCTGCGTTGCGTCGCTTTGAGCTAGCCTTACTTGGTCATCTGGGGTATGGCGTCGATTTTACCCACTGTGCGGGCAGCGGCGAGCCGGTAGACGACACCATGACCTATCGCTACCGGGAAGAAAAAGGGTTTATCGCAAGCGTAGTGATTGATAACGCCACCTTTACCGGACGCCATCTGAAAGCACTCGAATCGCGGGAATTTCCGGATGCTGATACGCTTCGCGCCGCGAAACGCTTTACCCGCATGGCGTTAAAGCCGTATCTTGGTGGTAAGCCCTTAAAGAGCCGCGAATTATTCCGGCAGTTTATGCCGAAGCGAAAATAAAAAACGAGGATTGTCATGGCCGAATTACTGTTAGGCGTCAACATTGACCACATTGCCACTTTACGTAATGCACGCGGTACCGCATATCCGGACCCGGTTCAGGCAGCGTTTATCGTTGAACAGGCGGGCGCGGACGGTATTACCGTACACCTGCGTGAAGACCGTCGTCATATCACCGACCGTGACGTACGTATTTTGCGCCAGACGCTGGATACGCGCATGAATCTGGAAATGGCAGTCACCGAAGAGATGCTGTCGATTGCCGTTGAGACTAAGCCGCATTTTTGCTGCCTGGTGCCGGAAAAACGTCAGGAAGTTACCACTGAAGGTGGGCTGGACGTCGCCGGTCAGCGTGACAAGATGCGCGATGCCTGCAAACGGCTGGCGGACGCAGGCATTCTGGTTTCGCTGTTTATCGATGCCGATGAAGAACAGATTAAGGCCGCTGCGGAAGTTGGCGCACCGTTTATTGAGATTCACACCGGCTGTTACGCCGATGCGAAAACCGACGCAGAACAGGCCAGCGAACTGGCGCGTATCGCCAAAGCGGCAACCTATGCTGCAAGTCTTGGCCTGAAGGTGAATGCGGGTCACGGTCTGACGTATCACAACGTTAAAGCTATCGCGCGGATCCCGGAAATGCACGAGCTGAACATTGGCCATGCCATTATTGGACGTGCGGTGATGAGCGGCCTGAAAGAGGCCGTAGTCGAAATGAAGCGCCTGATGCTGGAAGCGCGTGGCTAATGGCGATTCTGGGACTAGGTACGGATATCGTGGAGATTGCCCGCATCGAAGCGGTGATCTCCCGTTCCGGCGACCGCCTGGCAAGACGTGTGCTCAGCGACAACGAATGGGCAATCTGGGAAACGCATCAGCAGCCGGTGCGTTTTCTGGCGAAGCGTTTTGCAGTCAAAGAGGCGGCAGCAAAAGCCTTTGGCACGGGTATTCGCAATGGGCTGGCGTTTAATCAGTTTGAAGTCTTTAACGATGAACTCGGTAAGCCGCGTCTGCGATTATGGGGAGAGGCGTTAAAACTGGCGGAAAAACTCGGCGTTGCGCACATGCATGTGACGCTGGCCGATGAGCGTCACTACGCCTGCGCCACGGTGATTATCGAAAGTTAGATTCAGGACGATGCCGGATGGCGACGCGTAGCGTCTTATCCGGCCTACGGGTTATGCGTTTGTTGCAGGGGCAGGGTAGGGGCTTCATCGCCAGATGGCGACGCGGCTAAAGTTTATCGGCGTGATGCATCAGCACAAACTTATCCCACAGCTGCTCTTCTGTTTCGACATGCGCCGGATCTTTCAAAATAGTATTGGGGATCGGGCACACCTTCTGGCAGGTTGGCGTGTCGTAATGGCCTACGCATTCCGTACACTTGTCGCTGTTAATCTCGTAAATGCTATCACCCATCGAAATCGCCTCATTCGGGCATTCGGGCTCGCACATATCGCAATTGATACACTTTTTAGTGATTAACAGGGCCATCAGGAAACTCTCAAAACATCACAAATCGGGCGGGCATTATACGCGCATTCTTTGCTCAGACCAGTTTTTTTACCAGTGCCTCACTGTGGCGAATACGTTCCGGGGCATGCTCCAGATCCTGCTGTACCAGCGCCATAAACAGTAAATCAGTGAGCATCATTTGCGCATGGGTGGAGGAAATCGCTGCGCTGCGCGTGGCCTGCTCCTCGGCAATGGTGTACAGACAATGACTTGCCCGTTGCTGCAGTGCGTTCGGTGTAAATCCGGTGATGGCGAGGATTTTCGCGCCGGTGCGCAACGTTTCATCCGCAGCCAGGTTGAGCTCGCGACGCTCTCCGGTATACGAAATGGCCAGCAGTAGATCGTTGGGCGAAAGCGCCTGCACCGTCGCCAGTAGGGCGTGCATATCGCGTTCCACCACCGCGTTAAAACCAATCTTCAGCAGCTTCCAGGCAAAATTCTGCGCTACCAGACCCGATGCGCCAATCCCGGTCACGATAATGCGGCGGGCTGAACGCAGCATCGTGACGCTCTCCATCAGTTTCTCTTCGCTGTTGACGTCCAGCGTCGCATGCATCGCCGCCACGTTCTCTTTAATCAGTTTCTCGCCTACCATTCGCATCGGGTCGTCACCGCGAATCTGATTATGTACCGGAATGGAATGGGGGTTGGGATTGCTGGCCAATGCTTCGCTAATCGCCAGTTTGAGTGCCGGGAATCCTTTAAAGCCCATCTTTTGCGCGAATTTCACCACGCTGGACTGGCTGACGCCCGCTTCAAAGGCCAGCTGCTGTGAACTGAGATGACGCGCAGTATCCGGCTGAGCAAGAAGATAATCCGCAAGTTTTTTATCGCTTTGCGCGAGATCCGGATAACGCTGACGAATGCGAATTAAACAGTTCATGCTTTCTCCTGGCGAAAATGTGATGGCGATTACAAAACAAAATATCACTCGCCTTAGTGAATATAATATTCCATTATGACAGATTATTATGAATTAAAAATTCCTAAGGAACAAAAAATGAATCTCGGTGCGTTAGTTTCAGAAACCCGCAATCCTCAGACCATGGATCTGGATGCGCTCTCCACTCTGGAGTTGGTTCATCGTTTTAATCAACAGGATACGCTGGTAGCTGAAGCAGTAAAAGCAACTCTTCCTGAAGTTGCGCGTGCGGTTGATGCGGCAACTGACGCGCTAAAAGCCGGTGGACGCATTATTTACATGGGAGCAGGTACCAGCGGGCGTCTTGGGGTGCTGGACGCGTCTGAATGCCCACCGACCTTCGGCGTCCCGCACGGTCTGGTGGTTGGGCTGATTGCCGGGGGACCGGGCGCTTTGCTGAAGGCAGTAGAAGGCGCAGAAGACAACCCGCAGCTAGGCGAAGACGATCTGCGCGGGCTCAATCTTACCGCACAGGATCTGGTGGTGGGGCTGGCAGCTTCTGGTCGCACGCCGTATGTAATTGGCGGGTTGAAATATGCGCGTTCGGTGGGCTGTACAACGGCGGCTATTTCTTGCAATCCGGATTCCCCTATCGCGCATGAAGTGGATATTGCTATTTCTCCGGTAGTGGGGCCTGAGGCGCTGACCGGGTCAACACGACTGAAATCCGGCACCGCGCAAAAGCTGGTGCTCAATATGATCTCCACCGGCGCGATGGTGAAATTTGGCAAGGTGTACCAGAACCTGATGGTGGATATGCAGGCAACCAACGTCAAACTGGTCGATCGGGCGTGCCGTATGGTGGTTGAAGCCACCGGTATTGCGCGGGCTCAAGCTGAAACGCTGCTGAAGCAGACGGATTATGATGTTAAGCCAGCTATTTTAATGGCGCTCACCGGCCTGGATGCCGCTGCCGCCCGCGAAAAGCTTGCCGCTCACCAGGGTTTTTTACGCGCGGCGTTAGAACACTAAGAGGTGTATATGGATAAGACGGCGTTGCTGGCCAGCGACATCCTGCTGGGCGTTGGCGGAGAGAACAATATTCTGCGTCTGGAAAACTGTATGACCCGTGTCAGGGTGGAAGTTCAGGATGACGGGCAGATCGATATTCCCCGCCTCAGGCAACTGCCCGGCGTTAGCGGCTACGTGAAGCAGGGCGCACAGCACCAGATTATTGTCGGCCCCGGTAAAGCTGCCAAAGTGGCGGATGCCATGCGTTCCCTGATTGCCGATGGCGGCGAGCGAGCAGGTGCCAATGATATTGAGCGCACCAAGTCAGAGGCCAAAGCGAAGTACAAAGCGCCGATGAGCGATGCGCTGCGCAAGCTGGCGAACGTCTTTATCCCTCTTATTCCGGCGTTTATCGCCTCCGGTTTGATTACCGGCATTATTAACATCCTTAAGCGCCCGGATATCGTGGGGGATTTTGCGACCCACTATCCAAATATGCTGGGGTTGATGGGCATATTTGGCAGCGCCGTGTTTGCCATTATGAATATTCTGGTCGGGGTGAATACCGCCAAAGTTTTCGGTGGCTCCCTGGCAATGGGCGGGGTGATGGCGGGGATCCTTTCCAGCCCTCAACTGGCGCAAATTACCCTGTTTGGCGAAGCGTTGCAGCCGGGGCGCGGTGGGGTGATCGCGGTATTGCTGGTGGTTGCGCTGATGTGCTGGATCGAACGTAAATTCCGCACGCTGTTGCCGGAATCACTGGAGCTTATCCTTAACCCGCTGCTAACCACCATCATTACCGGCGTAATCGCGATTGTGGCGCTGCAACCGCTTGGCGGATGGATTTCTGAATCTATCGCTCACGGCGCATCATGGGCTATCGATCGCGGCGGTTTTCTGGTCGGTGCCGTGCTGGCAGGTACCTTTCTGCCGTTGGTGCTCACCGGACTTCATCAGGGATTGGTGCCCATCCACGTTGAGCTGGTTCAGGCACACGGTTATAACGCGCTTTTTCCGATCCTGGCGATGGCGGGCGTTGGGCAAATAGGTGCTGCGATCGCGGTTCTGATGAAAACTCGTAATGCGCGGCTAAAGAAAGTGATCAAAGGGGCGCTACCGGTCGGACTGCTGGGGATTGGCGAGCCGCTCATTTTTGGCGTAACGCTGCCGTTGGGTAAGCCGTTTATCGGTGCTTGTCTTGGCGGCGCGGTAGGTGGGGCGCTGATTAGCTACTGGAAGGTGGCGACGGTCATCACCTTTGGCATCTCCGGATTACCGCTGGCACTGACGATTGTTGCCGGAAAAGTGATGTTCTATCTGTTAGGCTATCTGGTAGCAGTTATCGCCGGGTTCCTGTTTACCTGGCTATTGGGATTCACTGATCCAGAGGAATAAGGTTTGATCAATCACCAGCGCCGCGTTGTCTTTTTTGATTTGGATGGCACGTTACACCAGCAGGATATGTTCGGTAGTTTTATTCGTTATCTGCTGCGTCGCCAGCCGCTGAACGCGTTGCTTGTGCTGCCTTTGTTACCGGTGATTGCGCTGGCGTTGCTGATAAAAGGACGTGCCGCCCGCTGGCCAATGAGCCTGCTGTTATGGGGATGCACTTTTGGCCGCAGCGAAGCGCGTCTGAAAGCGCATCAGGCCGACTTTGTGCGCTGGTTTCGCAGTAACGTGACGGCGTTTCCGCTCGTGCAGCAGCGGCTGACAACCTATCTGTTAAGTTCTGACGCTGATATCTGGCTTATTACCGGCTCTCCGCAGTCACTGGTCGAGCAGGTTTACTTTGATACTCCATGGCTACCGCGAGTCAATCTGATCGCCAGCAAAATGGCGCGGGGCTACGGCGGCTGGGTACTGACTTTGCGCTGTCTGGGCCATGAGAAAGTGACACAACTGGAACGCCACATTGGCGCGCCGCTACAGCTTTACAGTGGCTATAGTGACAGTAATCAGGACAATCCGCTGCTCTCCTTTTGCCAGCATCGCTGGCGCGTCACGCCGCGCGGAGAGCTTCAGCAACTCGAATAGCTAACGCACATGCAATTTGAAGTATGACGTGTATAATTCGCCCGCTTTGATTACTGGAGTTACCCCTTTGTCAGATGTTGAATTTAGCCACGAATACTGGATGCGTCATGCTTTAACGCTGGCTAAGCGCGCCTGGGATGAGCGTGAAGTCCCGGTGGGTGCGGTATTGGTACATAACAACCGAGTGATTGGCGAAGGCTGGAACCGCCCGATTGGACATCATGATCCGACTGCCCACGCTGAGATTATGGCGTTGCGTCAGGGCGGCCTGGTGCTGCAAAACTACCGCCTGTTAGATGCCACCCTGTACGTCACTCTGGAACCGTGCGTGATGTGCGCGGGCGCGATGGTGCACAGCCGTATCGGTCGGGTCGTTTTTGGCGCGCGCGATGCGAAAACGGGCGCTGCCGGGTCATTAATGGATGTACTGCATCACCCTGGAATGAATCATCGGGTTGAAGTGACAGAGGGGGTACTGCGGGATGAATGTGCCACGTTGCTCAGTGATTTCTTCCGCATGCGCCGGCAGGAAATCAAAGCCCTGAAAAAATCTGCTAATCAGTAACTCTCAGCCTGATGGCAGTGCGCTTATCAGGCGTACAAGACTACTTCTCCTCTTTTTTATGCGGTGAAAACAGCAGGGAAGGGGAGTGCGTCAGGTAGTTTGACGACGTTTGAGACAGAAACGCCGAAAGCGGGAATTTCTCTTTACCTAATAGTTCTGCGGGCGTCACCGTCGGGTAATCCTGCGCCAGTTGCTGCGTTTCTATCGCCTGTTTTTCTTTCTCTTGCAGATATCCCACCAGGCTAATCTGATACTTACGGATATTTTCCACATAGGCGTAAGCTTCGTGGCCACGCGCATAGCCATAGGTCAGCTTGTTGTAATACGGCTTTTGGCTGAGCAGCGGTAATCGCTGTTTTACGTCAGACCAACTGTTCGGATTGCCTTTGGTTTTCACCGTCAGCGCCCGCGCATCCAGCATGTGTGCATAACCCATGTTATAGGCTGCAAGGGCAAACCAGATGCGTTCTCCTTCGGGGACGGTATCCGGTACTTTACTCATCATATCCTGCAAATATCGCGCGCCGCCGCTGATACTCTGTTCGGCATCGGTACGGTCGGTCAGCCCGAGACTCTGGGCAGTATTTTTGGTCAACATCATCAGCCCACGTACGCCGGTTGGAGAGGTGGCCTGCGCGTCCCAGTGTGATTCCTGATATGAGATAGCGGCCAGCAGTCGCCAGTCTATCTCTTGCGCATATTTCTCAAACAGCGGCTTGAGGTCCGGCAACACGCTGTCTACGGCGCGTAAAAAGGAGCGGGTATCGACATAGTCAAAATCATCGCCATGCCCGAGATATTTCTCTTCCAGCCGTGCCAGAGAACCGTCTTCATTCATAGTGTTGAAGAAATCCAGTAGGGCGGCAGACAGCGTGTTGTCATCGTCCAGCCGACTAAACCATGTCACCGGTTGTTCGTCAGAGACGTCGAGCGCTACGGCCAGCTCAGGATGCACGCGTTGATATAAGCTGATGGCGACAGAATCGGCAATGGTGTAATCCAGCTTTCCGGCGATTACATCATCAAGCAGTTCGGTGGTGCCCTTTTTGTCATCGACTTTCCAGCTCAGATCGGGAAATTTTTTCTCTTTTAGCTGCTGGAGGTCATTAACCACCACGTGCCCCGGGGCGATAGTCAGTTGGTTTTCGTTCACGGTGGCAAGTGTGCGCGGGCGGTATTGCCCAACCCGGTACACCAGCTGTTGTGAAACCGAATAATAGGTCGGGCCTGGCTGGTAATTTTTCACCCGCTCGCTGTTATAGACCAGACCAGCGGCTAACAGGTCGGCATTGCCGTTATCCAGGTCGTCAAAAAGCTGGCTGATGTTCTGGCGTACGGTAACTTTTAACTTCACGCCTAAGTAGTCGGCAAATTCCTGGGCCAGTTCATAATCCAGGCCGAATTTTTTGCCGTTGAGGGTCGCGTAAGTTAACGGTGAGTCGATGGTACTGACGCGCAGCTCTCCCCGCGACTGAATGGCGGCGATACGATTTTCGGCTTTACCGAACCAGGGGATAGATGGCCAAAGGGCCGCTGCCAACAACAGCGTCAATATGCCGATGAACAGATAATTAATCTTTAATTTTTTCAATTAGTTAATTCTCTGAACCGTACGTTGTCTCTGTCTGCTGTGGTGTTGATTAAGAAGTGAAGTCGTCATTAATGAACGGCATTTTGCTTAAACTTGCGTCAGTTGGCAACTTATTCAGAAATCTGACCGCATTTGATGATAAGTGACGGTCGTGATTTTATTTCGACGCAAACGGTTTCGTCGGCGCGGTAGATTCTTTATAATGACGCCCGTTTCCCCCACTTGGGCACACCGAAAGCTTAGAAGACGAGAGACTTATGATGGAAATTCTGCGTGGTTCACCTGCACTGTCTGCATTCCGTATTAACAAACTGCTGGCACGTTTTCAGGCTGCCAACCTCCAGGTCCACAACATTTACGCCGAGTACGTCCATTTTGCCGATCTGAATGCACCGTTAAATGAAGATGAGCACGCGCAGCTTGCACGCCTGCTGAAATATGGTCCTGCTCTGCAAAGCCACGCCCCGGAAGGCAAACTGCTGCTGGTTACGCCTCGCCCAGGCACCATCTCCCCGTGGTCTTCTAAAGCGACTGATATTGCCCACAACTGCGGTCTGCACCAGATTAGCCGCCTGGAACGTGGCATTGCCTGGTATGTAGAAGCCTCTACGCTGACCGCTGAGCAATGGCAGATGGTGGCCGACGAACTGCACGACCGCATGATGGAAACGGTTTTCTCTGCGCTGAACGATGCCGAAAAACTGTTTGCCCATCACCAACCGGCGCCGGTCTCCAGCGTTGATCTACTGGGTGAGGGACGTCAGGCGCTGATCGACGCTAACCTGCGTCTGGGTCTGGCGCTGGCGGAAGACGAAATTGACTATCTGCAGGATGCGTTCACCAAACTGGGACGTAACCCGAACGATATTGAACTATACATGTTTGCGCAGGCCAACTCTGAGCACTGTCGCCACAAGATTTTTAACGCCGACTGGGTTATCGATGGTAAACAGCAGCCGAAGTCGCTGTTTAAGATGATCAAGAATACCTTCGAAACCACGCCGGACCACGTGCTGTCTGCCTATAAAGACAACGCTGCGGTAATGGAAGGCTCTGAAGTGGGCCGCTATTTTGCCGATCACAAAACTGGCCGCTACGATTTCCATCAGGAACCAGCCCACATTCTGATGAAGGTTGAAACTCACAACCACCCGACGGCCATCTCTCCGTGGCCAGGTGCTGCAACCGGCTCCGGCGGCGAAATCCGCGACGAGGGCGCAACAGGTCGCGGTGCAAAACCGAAAGCCGGGCTGGTGGGTTTCTCCGTTTCCAACCTGCGTATTCCTGGCTTTGAACAGCCGTGGGAAGAAGACTTCGGTAAGCCGGACCGTATTGTTACCGCGCTTGATATCATGACCGAAGGTCCGCTGGGCGGCGCGGCATTTAACAACGAATTTGGTCGTCCGGCGCTGACTGGCTACTTCCGTACCTATGAAGAAAAGGTCAACAGCCATAACGGCGAAGAGCTGCGCGGTTACCATAAACCGATCATGCTGGCAGGCGGGATCGGTAACATCCGTGCCGATCACGTGCAGAAGGGCGAGATCGTCGTTGGCGCTAAGCTTATCGTCCTCGGCGGCCCGGCAATGAACATTGGCCTTGGCGGCGGGGCAGCCTCCTCTATGGCTTCTGGCCAGTCTGATGCCGATCTTGATTTCGCTTCCGTACAGCGTGACAACCCGGAAATGGAACGTCGTTGCCAGGAAGTTATCGACCGTTGCTGGCAGATGGGTGATGCGAACCCGATTCTGTTTATCCATGACGTTGGCGCGGGTGGACTGTCTAACGCTATGCCGGAGCTGGTAAGCGATGGCGGTCGTGGCGGTAAGTTCCAGCTGCGCGATATCCTCAGCGACGAGCCGGGTATGAGCCCGCTGGAAATCTGGTGTAACGAATCCCAGGAACGCTACGTGCTGGCGGTTGCTGCCGATCAATTGCCGCTGTTTGACGAACTGTGTAAGCGCGAGCGCGCGCCGTATGCGGTGATTGGTGAAGCTACCGAAGAACAGCATCTGACCTTGAGCGACAGCCACTTCGACAACCAGCCGATCGACATGCCGCTTGATGTGCTGCTGGGTAAAACACCGAAAATGACCCGCGATGTGCAGACGCTGAAAGCCAAAGGCGATGCCCTGAATCGTGGTGAAATCTCGATTGCAGATGCGGTTAACCGCGTGCTGCATCTGCCGACTGTCGCGGAGAAAACGTTCCTCGTGACCATCGGTGACCGTACCGTTACCGGCATGGTTGCGCGTGACCAGATGGTTGGTCCGTGGCAGATCCCGGTCGCTAACTGCGCGGTCACTACCGCAAGCCTCGATAGCTACTACGGCGAAGCGATGTCTATCGGCGAACGCGCGCCGGTTGCACTACTGGACTTCTCTGCCTCTGCGCGTCTGGCGGTCGGTGAAGCGCTGACAAACATTGCGGCAACGCAGATTGGTGACATCAAACGTATTAAGCTGTCGGCAAACTGGATGGCGGCTGCGGGTCACCCTGGTGAAGATGCTGGCCTGTACGAAGCAGTAAAAGCCGTCGGGGAAGAGCTATGCCCGGCGCTCGGCCTGACCATTCCAGTGGGCAAAGACTCTATGTCGATGAAAACCCGCTGGCAGGAAGGTAACGAGCAGCGTGAAATGACCTCGCCGCTGTCGCTGGTGATCACCGCCTTTGCCCGCGTAGAAGATGTGCGCCACACCATTACCCCGCAGCTCTCTACTGAAGACAACGCCCTGCTGCTGATTGACCTCGGTCTTGGTCACAATGCGCTGGGCGCTACGTCGCTGGCGCAGGTTTACCGTCAACTGGGCGATAAGCCTGCCGACGTGCGTAACGTTGAGCAACTGAAAGGCTTCTACGATGCGATTCAGGCGCTGGTCGCTGCGCGTAAGCTGCTGGCCTATCATGACCGTTCTGACGGCGGTCTGCTGGTTACGCTGGCGGAAATGGCCTTCGCCGGTCACTGCGGTATTGACGCTGATATCCACTCTCTGGGTGAAGATCGTCTGGCGGCGCTGTTTAACGAAGAACTGGGTGCGGTGATTCAGGTTCGTGCTGCTGAGCGTGAGGCGGTGGAAGCGATTCTGGCTGCCCACGGCCTGGCAGACTGCGTACACTTCCTCGGTAAAGCCGTTGAAGGTGACCGCTTCAACCTGACCGCTAACGGCCAGCCGGTGTTTAGCGAAAGCCGTACAACCCTGCGTATGTGGTGGGCGGAAACCACCTGGCAGATGCAGCGTCTGCGTGACAATCCGGAATGCGCCGATCAAGAACACGACGCTAAAACCAACGATGCGGACCCTGGTCTCAACGTTAAACTGTCGTTTGATATCAACGAAGATGTTGCCGCTCCGTACATCGCCACCGGTGCACGTCCCAAAGTGGCCGTACTGCGCGAGCAGGGTGTGAACTCCCACGTTGAAATGGCAGCTGCCTTCCACCGTGCGGGTTTTGACGCCATCGATGTGCACATGAGCGACCTGCTGGGCGGACGTATCGGCCTGGGTAACTTCCAGGCGCTGGTGGCCTGCGGCGGCTTCTCTTACGGCGATGTGCTTGGCGCTGGTGAAGGTTGGGCGAAGTCGATTCTGTTCAACAACCGCGTCCGTGATGAGTTCGAAACCTTCTTCCATCGCCCGCAAACGCTGGCACTCGGCGTGTGTAACGGTTGTCAGATGATGTCTAACCTGCGTGAGCTGATCCCAGGAAGCGACCTGTGGCCGCGCTTTGTACGTAACCACTCCGATCGTTTTGAAGCCCGCTTCAGTCTGGTCGAAGTGACGCAAAGCCCATCCTTACTGCTTGCTGATATGGTGGGTTCGATGATGCCGATTGCCGTTTCTCACGGTGAAGGTCGTGTGGAAGTGCGTGACGGTGCGCATCTGGCTCAGCTTGAGAGCAAAGGTCTGGTGGCGCTGCGCTACGTTGATAACTTCGGTAAGGTGACCGAGACCTATCCGGCTAACCCGAACGGTTCGCCGAACGGCATTACTGCAGTGACCACTGAAAATGGTCGCGTCACCATTATGATGCCGCACCCGGAACGTGTGTTCCGTACCGTGAGCAACTCCTGGCACCCTGAAAACTGGGGCGAGGATAGCCCATGGATGCGTATTTTCCGCAACGCGCGTAAACAGCTCGGTTAATTCGCTCAATAGTCATCAAGCCCCTCTTCGCGAGGGGCTTTTTTTTGTCTGCCGGATGGAACCCGCCTGATGACGCTACGCTTATCAGGCCTACAGGGAAAATGCGGTTGTAGGCCGGATAAGGCGTTCACGCCGCCATCCGGCAATAAACTCAGCGCTTGCACCTAAAAGTAAAGTGTCGGGAAATGCCGACATGGGCAGGGTTGCGGTGTCGTCAAAAAGAGACGTTTAATTATTTGATTTAATAGGGATTTGTTTTTAAGTGCTGCAAGTGTTGCTGATTGGCGACAGAGAGAACAAAAAACAGCCAGAATTGTTATTTGTGAAAATAATAATATTTTTCATACTTATCATTGTGTTAATAAAGTGTTTTGAATATTGGCACAGATGCTGCATAATATTAACCAGTGGCTCATTCACCTTCTTATGTCAGCCCCTTCGGGACGTGCTACATAAACTTCGAATGACGCACAACAAGGTGCCTGCCGTCCAACATCTGATATTAGCATTGCTCATATCAACCTCCGGGCGAAACGTCGAGTTAGGCACCGCCTTATTCCATAACAAAGCCGGGTTAATCCCGGCTTTGTTGTATCTGGCGTTCCCCTCAGTTAGCATCAATCTATTCCTGTCCATTGAGAGTAACGCCTTGAAGCGCTGGTCAGTTTTTCCCCGATCTTTACGTCAATTGGTGACGTTGGCCTTCTTGCTTATCCTGCTGCCGTTGTTAGTTCTGGCCTGGCAGGCATGGCAAAGTCTGAATGCCCTGAGCGCGCAGGCTGCGCTGACAAACCGCACCACGCTGATTGATGCCAGACGCAGCGAGGCGATGACCAACGTCGCGCTGGAGATGGAGCGCAGCTATCGGCAATACTGCGTGCTTGATGACCCAACATTGGCCAGGGTCTACCAAAGCCAGCGTAAACGCTACAGCGACATGCTGGATGCGCATGCGGGGGTGTTGCCGGATACCAAGCTCTACCAGGCGTTGCGTCAGGATCTTAACGATCTCGCGCAGTTGCAGTGTAAAAACAGTGGTCCTGACAGTGTGTCGGCTGCACGGCTGGAAGCGTTCGCCAATGCCAATACCGAGATGGTGCAAGCGACGCGTACCGTGGTCTTTTCTCGTGGGCAGCAGTTACAGCAGGAAATAGCCGAACGCGGGCAGTTTTTTGGCTGGCAGGCACTGGTGCTGTTTCTCGTCAGCCTGGCGATGGTCTTGCTGTTTACCCGCATGATTATCGGTCCGGTGAAGGGCATTGAACGGATGATCAACTGTCTGGGAGAAGGGCGCTCGCTGGGGGATAGCGTATTATTTACCGGGCCACGGGAGCTGAGATCCGTGGGGCAGCGTATCATCTGGTTAAGCGAACGTCTCTCCTGGCTTGAGTCGCAACGGCATCAGTTTTTACGCCATCTTTCCCATGAGCTGAAAACACCGCTGGCGAGCATGCGCGAAGGTACCGAATTGTTGGCCGATCAGGTGGTTGGCCCGTTAACACCGGAGCAAAAAGAGGTGGTCGGTATTCTGGATGACAGCAGCCGCAACCTGCAAAAGCTGATTGAACAACTCCTTGATTACAACCGCAAGCTGGCTGATGACGAGGTAGAACTTGAAAGTGTGGAAATCGCGCCGTTGGTGGAGAGCGTTGTTTCTGCGCATAGCCTGCCCGCTCGCGCCAAAATGATACATACTGATGTTGCGCTTGCGGTGAACACCTGCCTGGCAGAACCGATGCTGTTGATGAGCGTGCTGGACAATCTTTATTCCAATGCGGTGCACTATGGTGCTGAATCCGGTAACATTTGGATCCGCAGCAGTTTGCATGGCTCAACGGTATACATCGATGTAATGAATACCGGCACACCGATTCCAGAAGCAGAACAGACCATGATCTTCGAGCCTTTTTTCCAGGGGAGTCATCAGCGAAAAGGGGCGGTAAAAGGAAGCGGGTTGGGGCTAAGCATTGCCAGAGATTGCATCCGCCGTATGCGGGGCAAGCTGTATCTGGTTTATGACCATGCGCAAAACGTTTGTTTTCGCATAGAACTGCCGCTAGCTGCTGCGAAAAATCACTAAAATAAACCTAAGTCTGGTGAGTATGCCATACGTTGTTGTCCGAATGCTTAAACGACATTTTCTTCGTCGCGTCATCCTCGCAAGCCTGCCGTGCCTGGCGCTGGTTGGTTGTGTCCCGAACGCGGTGAATCATATTATCGGCGATCCCTCGCAGGAGAAAATTCCGCCTAATCAACTGGCGGACTACCTTGCAACCGACTGTGCGGATATCTGGTCGCTGTCTGGCCATTCTACAGAAACCAATCCGTTGTACTGGCTGCGGGCGATGGATTGTGCCAATCGCCTGATGCCGGTGCAGGCGCGTAGTGAAGCCAGCACCCTGATGACAGATACCTGGCAGGGCGCTTTCAGGCGTGGGATCCTGCTCGATAACGCCAACATTACGCCGCCTGAAAGGCGGGAGGCTGTTACGCGCCTCGATGCGTTAAGCCCGCAAATTCCGCCGCAGGTACGCCCGCTGTATCAGGTCTGGCGCAGCAGCCAAACGTTGCAATTGCAGCTTGCCGAAGAGCGTATGCGCTACAGTAAACTCCAGCAGGCGTCCGACAGCGATCTCGATACGCTGCGCCAACAGCAGCAGCATTTGCAGTCCCAGCTCGATCTCACGACCCGCAAGCTGGAGAATCTGACCGATATTGAGCGTCAGCTTTCCACGCGCAAACCTGGCGGTAACTACAATCCTGATGCGCCGCACGGGAACGATAAACTCACTACGCCTGATAACGAAGAAGGCGCAGCGCCGTCTGCCGATGAGGTTACACCATGATAAGCCGTAAGCCCGCGCATCTGCTGCTGGTGGATGACGATCCGGGACTGTTGAAATTACTTGGAATGCGACTGACCAGCGAAGGCTACAGCGTCGTGACCGCGGAAAGTGGGCAGGAAGGGTTACGGGTGCTGAACCGTGAAAAAGTGGATCTGGTTATTAGCGATCTGCGCATGGATGAAATGGATGGCATGCAGCTGTTTACTGAAATCCAGAAAGTACAGCCTGGAATGCCGGTGATTATCCTGACCGCTCACGGCTCCATCCCGGACGCTGTTGCGGCGACCCAGCAAGGGGTGTTCAGTTTTCTCACTAAACCAGTCGACAAGGACGCGTTATATCACGCGATTGACGGGGCGCTGGAACAGTCTGCGCCCGCCACCGATGACAGCTGGCGCGAATCTATCGTTACCCGCAGCCCGCTGATGCTACGCCTGCTGGAACAGGCGCGAATGGTGGCGCAATCGGACGTTAGCGTCTTGATCAACGGTCAAAGCGGAACCGGGAAAGAAGTTTTCGCTCAGGCTATTCACAACGCCAGCCCACGCAGCCAAAAACCTTTCATTGCCATTAACTGCGGCGCGTTGCCGGAACAACTGCTGGAATCAGAACTGTTTGGTCATGCGCGCGGTGCTTTTACCGGTGCGGTGAGCAATCGTGAAGGGCTGTTTCAGGCCGCAGAAGGCGGTACGCTGTTTCTCGATGAGATTGGCGATATGCCTGCGCCGTTACAGGTGAAACTGCTGCGCGTATTGCAGGAACGAAAAGTCAGACCGTTGGGCAGTAACCGCGATATCGACATTGATGTGCGGATCGTTTCTGCGACCCACCGCGATTTACCCAAAGCGATGGCACGGGGCGAATTTCGCGAGGATTTGTACTATCGCCTCAATGTGGTGAGCCTGAAGATCCCTGCGCTGGCCGAGCGTACGGAAGATATTCCGCTGCTGGCGAACCATCTGCTGCGCCAGTCTGCTGAACGGCACAAACCGTTCGTACGCGCCTTTTCAACCGATGCCATGAAGCGGTTAATGACCGCCAGCTGGCCGGGCAACGTGCGCCAGCTGGTCAACGTAATTGAGCAGTGCGTGGCGTTGACCTCTTCACCGGTGATCAGCGACGCGCTGGTGGAGCAGGCGCTGGAAGGGGAAAACACCGCGCTGCCGACCTTTGTTGAGGCGCGTAACCAGTTTGAGCTCAACTATCTGCGTAAGCTGCTGCAAATCACCAAGGGCAATGTGACCCACGCGGCAAGAATGGCGGGGCGCAACCGCACCGAATTCTATAAATTGCTTTCTCGGCACGAGCTGGATGCAAACGATTTCAAAGAATAAATCTGCGGATTATGTTAGCTTTATTCGATCAAAAGACAGGCGACCTTTTCAAGGAATAGCATGAAAAAGATTGATGCGATTATTAAACCCTTCAAGCTGGACGACGTCCGCGAAGCGCTGGCAGAAGTCGGCATTACCGGTATGACTGTGACAGAAGTGAAAGGTTTTGGCCGTCAGAAAGGCCATACCGAGTTGTACCGTGGCGCGGAATATATGGTGGATTTTCTGCCGAAGGTAAAAATTGAAATTGTGGTTACCGACGACATCGTCGATACCTGCGTCGACACCATTATCCGTACGGCGCAGACCGGCAAGATCGGCGACGGTAAGATTTTTGTCTTCGACGTGGCACGCGTTATTCGTATTCGTACCGGTGAAGAAGACGACGCGGCAATCTAAGCCGCGCCGTTAATTTGTAGGCCTGATAAGCGTAGCGCATCAGGCAGAGTGATTGCCGGATGGCGGCATAAACGCCTTATCCGGCCTACTCGCGTAACACATTACAAGACTTTGTGCGGACCGAAGCATTCGTAATGAATGTTCTCGTTTTTCACGCCCAGACCGACCAGCTGCTTCGCGGCGAACTGCATGAAACCAACCGGACCGCACAGATAAAACTTCATCGCCGGATCGCTGATTGCGCTTTCCAGTTTGTTCAAATCCATCAGACCTACGCTATCAAAGGCACCTTTCGCACGATCGGCTTCGGTTGGCTCACGATACCAGGTGTGTGCGCTAAAGCGTGGCAGCGTTTTGCCGAGTTCATTGACTTCATCAGCGAAGGCATGCACGTCACCATTTTCTGCCGCGTGGAACCAGTTAACCTGTGCCGTATGCTTCGCTTTTGCCAGCGTATCCAGCATCGCCAGCATTGGGGTTTGTCCCACGCCTGCGGAGATCAGAGATACCGGGGTGTCGGTCGCAACGTCCATAAAGAAATCGCCCGCAGGTGCGGCCAGGTGAACAACGTCGCCAACATTCGCATGGTTGTGCAGCCAGGTTGAAACCTGACCACCGTCCTCACGCTTAACCGCAATACGGTAGCCTTTGCCATCGGGTTTACGGGTCAGTGAGTACTGACGAATTTCCTGATGCGGGAAACCTTCCGGCTTTAACCAGACGCCCAGATATTGCCCCGGATGATATTCAGCCACTGCGCCACCATCGACAGGTTCAAATTCAAAGCTGGTGATAAGTGCACTGCGTGGGGTTTTTGCCACGATACGGAAAGGACGGGTACCTTCCCAGCCGCCATTTTTATTGGCATTTTCGCTGTAGATTTGCGCTTCACGGTTGATGAAAACGTTCGCCAGCACGCCGTATGCTTTGCCCCACGCATCCAGAACTTCCTGGCCTGGGCTGAACATTTCGTCCAGCGTTGCCAGTAAATGGCCACCCACGATGTTGTACTGCTCGGGTTTAATCTGGAAGCTGGTATGCTTCTGTGCGATTTTCTCAACAGCCGGCAACAGTGCCGCCAGATTTTCGATATTGCTGGCATACGCGGCAATAGCATTAAACAGCGCTTCACGCTGATCACCATTACGCTGATTACTCATGTTGAAGATTTCTTTCAGCTCTGGGTTATGCGTAAACATGCGGTCGTAGAAATGGGCGGTCAGCTTCGGGCCTGTTTCAACCAGCAGGGGAATGGTGGCTTTCACTGTAGCGATGGTTTGTGCGTCAAGCATACGGTCTTCCTTTATCTGAGACTTTAATGATGTATGTCAAATGCATCTTATAAAAAATACCCCTGCATTGTAAATGGTTCTTTGTAACTTTGCGTTGTAAAGGTTACATCGTGAAAAATCTGCATCACAAACCTGAAAAGAAATCCGTTGAAATTCAGCAGACCTTTGTTCTCCAAAGCCTTGCGTACCATGAAGGTAATCGTTTGCGTAAAATCCTTTGTCAAGACCTGTTATCGAAGAATGATTCGGTTATACTGTTCGCCGTTGTCCTACGGACCGCCTTTTAAGGCCGAAAATTTTATTGTTAGCTGAGTCAGGAGATGCGGATGTTAAAGCGTGAAATGAACATTGCCGATTATGATGCCGAACTGTGGCAGGCTATGGAGCAGGAAAAAGTACGTCAGGAAGAGCACATCGAACTGATCGCCTCCGAAAACTACACCAGCCCGCGTGTTATGCAGGCGCAGGGTTCTCAGCTGACCAACAAATATGCTGAAGGTTATCCGGGCAAGCGCTACTACGGCGGTTGCGAGTACGTTGATATCGTTGAGCAACTGGCTATCGATCGCGCAAAAGAGCTGTTTGGCGCTGACTACGCTAACGTACAACCGCACTCCGGCTCTCAGGCTAACTTCGCTGTTTACACCGCTCTGCTGCAACCGGGCGATACCGTTCTGGGTATGAACCTGGCACAAGGCGGCCACCTGACTCACGGCTCCCCGGTTAACTTCTCCGGCAAACTGTACAACATCATCCCTTACGGTATTGATGAGTCCGGCAAAATTGACTACGAAGACATGGCGAAGCAGGCCAAAGAGCACAAACCGAAGATGATCATCGGTGGCTTCTCTGCTTACTCCGGCGTTGTTGACTGGGCAAAAATGCGCGAAATCGCCGACAGCATCGGTGCATATCTGTTCGTCGATATGGCGCACGTTGCGGGTCTGATTGCCGCAGGCGTTTATCCGAACCCGGTTCCACACGCACACGTTGTGACCACCACCACCCACAAAACCCTGGCGGGTCCACGCGGTGGCCTGATCCTGGCGAAAGGCGGTGACGAAGAGCTGTACAAAAAACTGAACTCCGCTGTGTTCCCAAGCGCGCAGGGCGGCCCGCTGATGCACGTGATCGCGGCGAAAGCGGTGGCGCTGAAAGAAGCGATGGAGCCTGAGTTCAAGGTTTACCAACAGCAGGTTGCCAAAAACGCCAAAGCGATGGTGGAAGTGTTCCTGAACCGTGGCTACAAAGTGGTTTCTGGCGGTACTGAAAACCACCTGTTCCTGCTGGATCTGGTTGATAAAAACCTGACCGGTAAAGAAGCTGACGCCGCGCTGGGCCGTGCTAACATCACCGTTAACAAAAACAGCGTACCGAACGATCCGAAGAGCCCGTTTGTGACTTCCGGTATCCGTATCGGTTCTCCGGCTGTGACTCGCCGTGGCTTTAAAGAAGCTGAAGTGAAAGAGCTGGCTGGCTGGATGTGTGACGTTCTGGACAACATCAATGACGAAGCTGTTATCGAGCGCGTCAAAGGTAAAGTGCTGGATATCTGTGCACGTTTCCCGGTTTACGCGTAAGTAATACGGATTGCCAGATGGTGGTGTAAACACCTTTTCCGGCCTACAGGTAACTCACATGTAGGCCGGATAAACGAAGTACTTTCCGGCAGTTATATTGACTTAAGCAAGATTGTTTCATCGATTAAAGTCGCCACTGGCGGCTTTTTCTTTGCCTGAATCCATTTTCTCAATAAACGTATTTCTCGGCCCTGATTCAACGTTACTGCGCCGACAATCACGCCATCCTGTAGGTTAAACCATATTGCTTTCTGCGCATCAGGATCGCCGCGTAGGAGCCAGTTCTCACCCTGCATTTCGCCGACAAACTGTAGATTATCACGGTACTGATCGGTCCAGAACCAGCCCGGCGTTGCTGCTGGCTGCGGTTGATTGAGCATCGCGGCGGCGGCAACCTGTGCCTGAAAATTGGCGTTTTCCCAGCTTTCCACGCGTACTAACGAACCGTCAGCCTGGCGCGTTATCGCTACGTCACCGGCGGCGAAAATCGCGGGATCGGAGGTGGCGCAGGCGGTATCAACGATAATGCCGTTCGCCGTCTCCAGCCCCGCTTCGCGGGCCAGCATATCGTTCGCCACGATACCGATACCATAGATCACCGCATCGGCGGTGAGAGTTTCGCCGTTTTGCAGCATGAGCGAGAGACACTCTCCCGCTTCGGCATGCTCAATAGCGCTGTTAAGCAGTACCCGCACGCCCGCAAGTTGGTGGCGGGCTAGCAGGTAGTCGCGCACCGGAGCAGGCGCGTTGCGGCCCATGACCGTTGGCGCCAGCTCCACCACTGTCACCTGACAGCCGCGTTGAGTCGCGCTGGCCGCCAGTTCCAGACCAATGGTGCCCGCACCGACAATGACAATCGACTTGCCCGGCAATAAATTGTCGCGCAGGCGCTCGGCATCGCCCGCGTGGCGCAGGGTGAAGCAACGATCGCCCAGCTTATCCAGTTGCGGAAGGGGGCGTGCCGCAGCGCCCGTTGCAATCAGTAGCCGATCCCATGGATAACTCTGCCCATTAGCCAGCACCAACTGATGGGTTTGGCGGCCGAGCGTCTGCACAGTAACCCCCAGATGCAGCTGTACGTTGTGTTCCCGCCACCAGTCAGCGGGGAGTATCGGCTGAAGTTGCGGATTGTCGTCCAGTAGCATTGCTTTGGAGAGCGGTGGGCGTTCATAGGGCAGATGCTGCTCATCGGAAAACAGGTGTAATTCGCCGTCAAAACCTTGTTGGCGCAGTGCAGCGGCAGCCATAGCTGCCGCCTGACCGCCGCCGACGATAGCAATAGTTTTTGGGTTCATAACGCCTCCTCAGAGATCCAGTCCGGCGGCGACGTGACGAATACCGCGAATACCCAGACCGGCGTCGGCATTGATCATCACGCCGCTCAATGTGCGGTTGTTGCGCTTTGACGCCAGCATCACATACGGGCCGGTAAAATCCGCCGGCTCCGGGAAAAATTGTAGTGGCAAAATAGCGGCGATTTTTTCCGGCGTCAGCGACTGCATAATCGATGTATCGTTTTGTCCCAGCGCCTGCGGGCCGCGTAGATCTGTCGCCATACCGCATGGACCGACACCGTTAACACGAACCTTTGGTGCCAGCTCGTATGCCAGCTGGCGAATCAGCCCGGTAGCCGCATGTTTGCTGGCGGTATACAGCGGGCCGCCGCCGCCGGGATACCACGACGCATTGGACAGGGTAAAGATGATGCTGCCTTCGCTGGCGATAAGTGCGGGAGCGCAGGCTTTCGCGCCCAGCAGATAGCCCAGGACGTTAACGTTAAACAGCTCGTGGAAGCCGCTCTCCAGCGCCTCCGCAGGCGTATTGACCAACGAGGCGTTGTGATCCCATATCCCCGCATTTCCGATAAAACAGTCCAGCGTACCGTAATGCGTCAGGATTTGATCTACCGCGCGCTGATAGTCGGCGTAGCAGGTGACGTTGCCTTCGATTGCCAGCACATGTTCGCCAAAGCGCTGACGCAGGCTGGCAACTTTAGCTGGCGACAGCTCCAGCGTGGCGACCCGCGCACCTTCTTCGATGAAACGCTCGACCAGTGCCAGACCAAGACCGGAGCCGCCGCCGGTGATAAAGACCACGTTATCGCGTAAATCGCTCATCTTGCGTCCTCTGGAATATCAACAAACACATCGCTACCGTCTACATATACCGCGTAGGTGGTGAGCGCGTCGGTGGCGGGTAAGCACAACGCCTTGCCGGTTTTCAGGCAAAAACTGGCGGCATGCAGCGGGCATTCCACCGTAGCGTCGTCTTCCAGATAGCCTTCCGACATCGAGGCGTTACCGTGGCTACAGCGATCGTTAATGGCATAGAACTCGCCGCCAACGTTGAACAGCGCGATGACGGGCGAGGTATCAAGCCGGAGCGCTTCACCCTCCGGCAAATCCCCTACGGGGCAGGCATAAACACGACTCATCAGAACAGTACACTCAGGTTATGGGAGGTGATCACCGCTTGATCCAGCACGATCTCACGCTCCAGTAAGCGCCACTCATCGCCCGGCAAACGGCGCACTTTGTCTATGCGCATGCCGACGTAAAAGGTTTCATCGCGCTCTTTTTGCGCGCGATACAGCAGATAATTAAGGCGCACGGCAAAGACGTCGGGAACCCCAGTTTCACTGACCTGGCAGTTGCTGATCAGGTGCCGGGTACGCGACGGTGGCTCTTCCGCCCAGGCCATGCCGGTTTCCAGCCGCGCGATACGACGTTCGAGCTGGTCTTTGTTGTCGTTGAAAATCCAGGTGGTCGGCGGCTGCACGCCTTTGCGACGATCGCGCGTCTGGGCATTGACCGTCGTACGCATGGTGTAGCGAATGTCTTCATCCAGTTGTGCCAGCCAGTCACGAAACTTCCAGTCATCCAGCAGGCTGGCTTCATGGTAGAGAAACTGTGTAATGCGGTGGTGTAGTTCCTGAGAAACGAAGGTGCTCATTTCATCACCTCCTGCTGGTAAGCTGCGGTTTTCTCCTGCACTTCCTGCCAGCTTTCGCTGCTGAGCAAATCGGCCCAGCGCTGATACATGCCGCGCGCGGCGGTTTCCGAAAAGATGTAGTTGGTGATCCCCGGAATGCCGTCTTCACGAAGTTTCTCCTGGCCAAGCCCCATTTCCAGACACAACTTGGTGTTGCGTGCGCGATGACCCTTCAGCAGTTTTTGAATTTCACACCAGTTTTCCGAGTCGTCCTGCTCCAGGAATCCGGCGGGGCCAAAGGCGCGTGTGGCGCTGTTTTCAAACGCGGCTTTCACTTCATCAGAGGCGGCTTTATCGGTAATACAGAATGCCCACACTTCAACTTGATCCGGCCCGCGCGGATGCCAGACCCTTAAGGTGGCAGTACCGTTGAGCCAGGAAAGCGTTGGGAAAATGTTGTTGTGACCGGCCAGACGCAGGGCGCGAACTTTACCCAGACGCTGCTCGGCTTCCGCGTAGGTGTCACGGTAGTAGCTGGAGACTTCGCCGTCGACCCAGACGTTGGCGTCGGGATTTTCGGTAAAGAAAAATCCGCTGCCGTGCCCATCCTGACCGAACTGTAGCGCGTCTTTGGCGGTTTCCCACACCGGGCGGGCGGTTTGTCCGTCGCCCAGGCGCTTGTCGCTGCCGTCGTCTTTTGCCCCCAGCACCTGCACGGCCGAGGCATGGCTGAACAGCGCGTGATACTGGTCGCTGGCAAACTGTTCGGCGGGGAATTTCCAGTTACAATCGATGGTCCACTTTTGTACGCCACCGACGATTTCGGTGCCGCCTTCACGACGATCCAGCACACCGTCGAGATACCAGGCGATGTCGCCGAGATAATCGCGCAGCGCAGGCGCGGAGGTATCCCAGTTGCCGAAAATCAGTCCCTTGTAGCTCTCTACGCCAGGAACTTCGTTCAGCCCCCAGTGCGATTTGCACAGCCCTTGCGGGTAGGCGCGCGGTTCCAGCGGGACGTCGATCAGCTCGCCGTTAATGCCGTACGACCAGCCGTGATACGGGCAGGTGAAGGCGCGGGTATTGCCGCAGTCGGCGTAGCTGACGCGCATAGCGCGGTGGCGACACTGGTTGAGAAACGCTTTGATGCTGCCGTCTTTCTGGCGAACCACCACAACTGCATCCTCGCCCATGTAGGTGTTAAAAAAATCACCGGGTTTGGGGATTTGGCTTTCGTGGGCGAGAAATAACCAGCAGCGTCCGAAGATGCGTTCCAGCTCCAGTTGGTAAATTTCAGGGTCGGTATAAATTCGTGGGGTTACGCGACCGTTTTGCGTGTCGATCAGTTGGTAGATGTCTAAATTTGAGGGTGTGGTCATATTTTTTAATCCTGAAAGCTAAGATGTATTGACCTTCTTTTTTTGTACCTTAAGGATGTTGCTGGTTAGTTATCAATCTGTGAAATAGTAAATTTCTACCAGTTGAGACATTTTTTCGATAACAAGGAGAAGGGCATGGAACTGAGGCACTTACGCTATTTCGTAGCGGTGGCGCAGGCGCTGAATTTCACCCGAGCGGCAGAGAAGCTGCATACCTCTCAGCCGTCGTTAAGCAGCCAGATCCGCGATCTGGAAACGTGCGTGGGCGTTCCGTTGCTGGTGCGGGATAAACGAAAAGTTGCGCTGACGGCGGCGGGAGAGTGCTTTTTACAAGATGCGCAGGCGATCCTCGAACAGGCGGAAAACGCCAAAGTTCGTGCCCGTAAAACGGTGCAGGAAGATAATCATTTCGCCATCGGTTTTGTCCCTTCCGCAGAGGTAAATCTGCTGCCGAAGGTGCTGCCTTTATTTCGTTTAAAACAGCCAGATACGCACATTGAGCTGGTGAGTCTGATCACCACCGAACAGGAAGAGAAGATCCTGAGTGGAGAGCTGGATGTGGGCTTAATGCGCCACCCGGTGTACAGCCCGGATCTCGATTATCTGGAGCTGATTCATGAGCCGTTAGTCGTGGTTTTACCGGTAAATCATCCGTTAGCTAATGAGCAAGCAATCTCCGCGGAACAACTACACGGCGTGAATTTTGTCAGCACCGATCCGGCCTACTCCGGCGCGTTAGCGATGATTGTCAAAAACTGGTTTCAGCAGCAAAAAAGCCAGCCCAACATTGTGCAGGTGGCAACCAACATTCTGGTGACCATGAACCTGGTCGGCATGGGGCTGGGGGTGACTTTGATACCCGGTTATATGAATAATTTTAATACCGGACAGGTGGTTTTCCGCCCTATTGTTGGCGATGTTCCGACCATTGCGCTGTTGATGGCGTGGAAAAAAGGGCCAATCAAACCGGCGTTGACCGATTTTATCGCCACGGTACATGAACGTTTAGCGGTGAGCCTGACGGAGTAATGGCTATAACTCGCTAAGCTGTGACTCGACATACAGATAGCCAATGCCCATAAGTTGCTGGGTGCGATTAAGCTTACCGAAGCTTATCTGCGTGGCTCTGGCTCGCGGGTTATCGCCGTGATCGAATGGGTTAAACCCAGTTTGCTGCACCAGCGTATTGAGCCAGCTGTCGCCAAATGCGCAGCTACGCCCATACAACCATATTTGGTTAATATTCAGTATATTCAGAAAGTTATAAAGACTCAGCCCGATGGCGCTGGCGGCATTTTCGGCCCAGGCCTGAATGCGGACATCTCCGTGCTGCCAGGCCGCAATTAGCTGGTCAGTGGTGAGCGTTTCCGGATCGTAAAGGGATGTCGGCTGCGATTTCATCCACACCCGGGCCTGCTTTTTCAATGCGCTTAATGACGCTACGGTTTCCAGACAGCCATAGCGACCACAGTCACAGGCGACACCATCGGGATGAATGATGGTATGCCCAATCTGACCGCTGCCATACAGGCTACCGCGCCAGATGTTATCGTTAATCACAAACGATGAGCCAATACCGTAATCAACGTTAATCACGCAGAAATCACCGTTTGCCGCCGGGTTTTGCCATTTTTCCGCCAGCGCCAGCATCACGCAGTCATTGTCCAGCCGGACCTGCACGCCGAGCTTCTCCTCCAGCAGATATTTTATTTCCACCGGCGTTTTCCACGGGGCCTGGGGCATGGTTTTTGATGCACCGGTTATCGGATCAACTTGACCATGAACGCCAAGCGCCAGATTAATCGTCACATCGGGAAATTCCCGACGATACTCCCGCCAGTGTGCCGCCAGGGCTGACAGCAGCGCTTTTGGCGATTCGGGGTTGATGACTTCATGCTGCCAGTCGCCTACGGCCACCAGTCGCGCGTCAGCCAGTTGACTGGTGATGCTAGTGGGGGTGACGTTGATGCACAGTGTCCAGGCGCCTTTTTCTGGCAAATGATAGCTGCCGCTGCTCAAACCGCGCTGGCTTAAGGTTTCTCGCGAATGGCTGATTCTCCCTTCATCCATCAGTTCTTCGAGGATATTGCTGACCGCCGGGATCGACAGGCTGGTGAGCTGCGCCAGCTGTGACTTGCTGAGCTGTTTTTCCCGCCACAGGTGAGACAAAAAGATCTGTTTATTCGCCTGACGGACCCTGGCATTGTTGAACCCCGAACGCTGCATTCACTTAACTCCCTTAACTATATTGCGTGAGCATTGCGCATTTTAACGCCACTTAACTGCCGCAGAATAGCATCAAGTTGAATTTTTACTTTGGTTTATTGAGTGGAGAGCGGCATGTACGGTTCAGTTAAAGTCTGGCAGGAAACGATCACCCTCCCAACGTGGGCGGCGGGTGAAGAAGATGCCAACCCAATGTTTCTGGAAAAACGGGTGTATCAGGGATCTTCTGGAGCGGTTTACCCTTACGGCGTGATTGATACGCTGACCGGCAAACGTGAAATGCGCGACTATCAGGCGGTGTGGATGGAGAATGACTTCATTCGCATCATGCTGCTGCCGGAGTTAGGTGGGCGTATTCATCGAGCGTATGACAAAGTGCAGCAGCGCGACTTCGTCTACTACAACGAAGTGGTGAAACCCGCGCTGGTCGGTCTGCTTGGGCCGTGGATCTCCGGCGGCATCGAGTTTAACTGGCCGCAACATCATCGCCCGACCACCTTTATGCCGGTGGATTTTACTCAGCAGCAGGGTGAGCAGGGTGAATACACCGTGTGGATGGGTGAGGTTGAGCCTATGCGCGGTTTACAGGTAATGACCGGATTCACGCTGTATCCGGATCGCGCGTTGATCGAGATAACCGGGAAGGTGTTTAACGGTAACGCTACCCCGCGCCACTTCTTATGGTGGGCGAATCCGGCGGTGAAGGGCGGCGACGATCATCAGAGCGTGTTCCCTCCGGATGTGACGGCGGTATTTGACCACGGTAAGCGCGATGTCTCAGCGTTTCCCATCGCCACCGGCACATACTACAAAGTGGACTATTCGGCCGGTGTGGATATCTCACGCTACAAGAACGTACCCGTACCGACCTCCTATATGGCTGAAAAATCAGATTATGATTTTGTTGGCGCGTGGCATCACGGCGAGCGTGGTGGGTTGCTGCATGTGGCCGATCACCATGTTTCGCCGGGGAAAAAACAGTGGACATGGGGATACGGCGACTTTGGTGTTGCCTGGGATCGTAATCTCACCGATGACAACGGTCCGTATATTGAACTGATGACCGGGGTCTTTACCGATAATCAGCCGGATTTCACCTGGATTGCGCCGTACGAAGAGAAAGTCTTCGTGCAAAACTTCTTGCCCTACAGCGAACTGGGAATGGTGCAAAACGCCAGCACGCAGTTGGCGCTTCGTCTGGTGCGTGAGCGTAGCCAGCTTTCTGTGGGCGTTTATGCGATTGCGCCGCTACGCGATGTTCAGGTTACGCTTGCTGCGCGCGGGCAGCCGTTCTATGAAAATACCCTCACCCTTGAGCCTGGACAGAGCTGGCTGGCCGATGTGTCTGACAATGGCCATGCCCGGGTGACGATGACCGTCACAAGCGTCGATGGCACTACGCTTTTGCAGTACGAAGAGCACATCGCGAAAGAGTTACCGCTGCCTTCGGCGGCCGTCGCGCCAGCGCTGCCAGAAGCGCTTTCTAATACCGATGAACTCTATTTTATTGGTCAGCATCTGGAGCAGTACAACCACGCCAGCCGCTATGCCGAAGATTATTATCGCCGCGCGCTGGACGTTGATCCGCTGGACTACCGCAATAATGTGGCCCTGGGGACGCTAGCGCTAAACCGCGCCGACTGGGCGCTGGCGGCACAATGTGCTGGCAAGGCGCTGGAGCGGGCGCATAAGCTCAATAAAAATCCGCGTGATGGTGAGGCAAGTATGCTGCTGGCCGCCGCACAGGAACGTCAGGGCGATGATGATAGCGCGTGGGATAATTATTATAAGGCCAGCTGGAGCGGCAACTGCCGGGATGCAGCTTTCTGGTCGTTAGCGCGTTTGGCGATGAAGCGTCAGGACTACGCTGGCGCCTTGGAAAAGGTCGAGCAGAGCCTGCGCTTTAACGGCAGTAATAACCTGGCGATGGGGCTGAAAGCGCTGGCGCTGGCAAAGCTTGATCGCAATGCGCAAGCGCTGGACTACATTCGCCAACAGCTGGTTGATTATCCGCTGAGCTATACCCTGCACTATGCGCGCTGGGCTATCTGCCAGGACGAGGCGACGGCGAAAGCGCTGATCTCGATTACCGGGCGGCGCGGTACCAACGCGTGTGAACTGGCAGGCTGGCTGACTTCTTTGGGGCAAAAGGATGCTGCCCGTAGCGTGCTGGAACTGCTCGACAGCCAGGAAACGCTGCCGATGCTGTGGCGCGCTTCGCTGAGCGATAATCCACAACCGTTCATTGAACGTGCTCGTGAGTGTCTGCAAAACCGCGTGCGCTTCCCCAATACGCTGGATGAAGTGCAGATGCTGCAAACTCTTGAGCAAAGTGCTTTTGCCCGCTATTTCCTCGGCTGCTTCTGGTACAGCAAACGGCGTTATGCCGAGGCGGTTTCCTGCTGGCAGTTCACGCTTGCGCAGGAAGCGGATTTCGCACCGGTACACCGTTTACTGGGAATCTATGCCTGGAACAAACTGCACGATGCACAGCAGGCGATGCAGTATTTGTCGCAGGCCGTGGCGCTGGAACCACAGAATGCTCGCTTCCTGTTTGAACTCGACTATCTCAAGAAGTTAATGGCGCAACCCGCTGAGCAGCGTCTGCAGCGACTGGAAGCCAGTAAAGAGATTGTCTTCCATCGAGACGATCTGACGGTGGAACTGCTCAGCTTGTGGAATGGGGTGGGGCGCTACGACGATGCCGCCGCGGTGTTACGTGAACGCGTGTTCCATCCGTGGGAAGGTGGTGAAGGTAAAGCCACCGGGCAATATCTGCTGAATCAGATGCATCGTGCCCTGGCTGCCGTTCATTCCGGCGACCTGCAAACCGCCATCGCGCAGCTGCAACAGGCGTTGCACTACCCACAAAACCTCGGGGAAGGACGCTTGCCAGGGCAAACGGATAACGACATCTGGTATTTGCTGGGGCATTGCGCTCAGCTGCAAGGCCATTTCGAAGAATCTCAGCGCTACTTCTCCCGTGCGACGCGCGGCGGCAGCTCACTGGATGCTGGACGTTACTACAACGACCAGCCAGTGGACTATCTCTTCTGGCAGGGTATGGCGCAGAGAAAACTTGGCGATGACGCAGAGGCGGACGCTCTGTTCAATAGCTTCCTGCAATGGAGCGAATCGCATCACGACAACGTTCCGGATGTCGATTTCTTTGCCGTATCGCTACCCGACCTGGTGGTGCTGGATACCTCAGCACAAGCAAAACACCAGCAACACTGCCTGTTTATCAATGCGCTCGGGCATCTGGGGCTGGGAAATAGCGCCGCCTGTCAGCGTGAACTTGATGAACTCCTGCAACTCAATCCGGCACATGACAAGGCATTACTGCTGCGTCACGCCATTAACGTAAGGCTTTTCCAGTAACACCCGAAACGGGTGGGGGTAACCTCACCCGAAACCTACTGTACCCTGCGTTTCCCTGAAAGAGGAATCATAATGAATAACGCGCAGACACATTTAAAGATTGGTTACGTCTGGACTATCTGCCTGGTTGCGGCCTGCGGAGGTTTACTGTTTGGCTATGACTGGGTGGTGATCGGCGGGGCAAAACCCTTCTATGAAGCATATTTCTCGATTACCGATCCGGCACAATCCGGCTGGGCGATGAGTTCCGCGCTGGTTGGTTGTATCTTTGGCGCGCTGATTTCCGGCTGGTGCGCCGATAAATTTGGCCGAAAAATGCCGCTGATTCTCTCAGCGATCCTCTTTAGCGCTTCCGCCTGGGGAACCGCCGTCGCCAGTAACTTCGATATGTTTATTGTTTATCGCATCGTTGGCGGCGTGGGGATTGGTCTGGCGTCTGCGCTAAGCCCACTGTATATCGCCGAGGTTAGCCCCGCTGAAAAGCGTGGTCGCTTTGTGGCCGTCAACCAGCTCACCATCGTCATTGGCGTGCTGGCGGCGCAGCTTATCAACCTGATGATTGCCGAACCTGTTGCCACAGGCGCTACGCAGCAGGCAATTGTTGAAAGCTGGAACGGTCAGACGGGCTGGCGCTGGATGTTTGGCGCGGAATTAGTGCCCGCGGTAATTTTCCTGGTGCTGATGTTCTTTGTTCCTGAATCGCCGCGCTGGCTGGTGAAAGCGGGAAAAGCCGATCGTGCGCGCGCCATGCTGCAGCGCATTGGTTCGGCGGAATATGCCGGGCAAACGCTGAAAGAGATTGAACATACGCTGCAAAAAGATAATCACAAGGTCGCGTGGTCAACGCTGTTACAACCGCAGATCAAACCGATCGTGATTATTGGTATGGTGCTGGCAGTGTTTCAGCAGTGGTGTGGGATCAACGTTATTTTCAACTATGCGCAGGAGATCTTCGCTTCTGCCGGATTCGACATCAACGGTACGTTAAAATCGATTGTGGCGACAGGGATCATCAATCTGGTCTTTACCCTTGCCGCTCTGCCGTTAGTGGACAAAATTGGTCGCCGTAAACTGATGTTGTTCGGTGCGTCAGGATTAACGGTTATTTATGTACTGATTGCCGGGGCGTACGGGTTGGGCATTATGGGCTGGCCGGTTTTGGTTCTGGTGCTGGCGGCGATCGCTATTTATGCCCTGACGCTGGCTCCGGTGACCTGGGTGCTACTGTCTGAAATTTTCCCTAATCGCGTTCGCGGGTTGGCGATGTCGCTGGGGACGCTGGCGCTGTGGATTGCCTGCTTCCTGCTGACCTATACCTTCCCACTGCTGAATGCGAGTCTGGGCGCGTCGGGAAGCTTCCTGCTGTACGGTGTGATTTGCGCGATGGGCTTCATATATGTTCTGCGTAATGTACCGGAAACCAAAGGCGTGACGCTGGAAGCGCTGGAAGAACAGCTGGCGGCGCAACATACAAAAGCTGGTACATCAGCCCAGCAACGAAGCGCCCGATAATGGATGGTCTGCTGACGCTACAAAACGCACATCTGCGGATGTGCGTAGACTCGCAGGGCGGCTCGCTATTAAGTCTGGTTTCGTTACAACATCAACAGGCCATTTTACGCGAAGGTCATGGTCAGCAACCCGGTGATTGCGGCCTGTTCCCGATGCTGCCGGTCGCGAATCGGGTGGCGGGAAATCGTTTTATGCTGCGCGGTGAAGAGGTGGTTTTACCTCAACATGGCGCAGATGACACCTTTTTCCTGCACGGTGACGGCTGGCTGCAACGCTGGCAGGTTATCACTGTCACCCAAAGCGGTTGTTTGCTGCAGTTGCGCAGTTGGCATCCCTGTGGCTACGACTATACGGCGCAGCTTTGCTATCAACTGGAAACCTCGAGCCTGCACGCCTCGTTGACGCTCACTCATTGCGGTGAGCAGCCAATGATTTACGGCTGCGGGTTCCATCCGTTTTTCGCCTTTGATAAGCGCAGTACGGCGCAGTTCACCGCCAGCGGCTACTGGCCTGAGGGGGAGCAGCATCTGCCGCTGGAATGGCAACGTGATATCCCTTCGGCGGCTGATTTCATGCATGCGCAATACGGTGAGGATAGCTGGCTGAATGTCGGATATTCTGGCTGGAGCGGGCGGGCCGTTATTCATCGTGATGTGATGAAAGTCACGATTTTAGCGCAAACTCCGTGGTTGATGCTGTTCAGAATGTCGGGTGAGGAGTTCCTGTGTCTGGAGCCGCAAACGCATCCGGTGAATGCCCACAACATGCAGGGGCAGCCGGGATTGCAGGTTTTAGCGCAGGGAGAACGCTGCCATTTTGCGATGCAAATTAGCATCGAATAGGGCAAAAATCATGTTATCTGCCTGTTAATGCTCTCTTGCGCCAGCCTGCGTTTGTCGCCAGACTATCGCCTCCAAACGGGAGGGATTCATGGCTTTGCATTCCACGCGCTGGCTGGCGCTCGGTTATTTCACCTACTTCTTTAGCTACGGTATCTTTCTGCCTTTCTGGAGCGTCTGGCTCGAAGGGTTAGGGCTGACGCCGGAAACCATCGGTTTACTGCTGGGGGCGGGGCTGATTGCCCGTTTTCTCGGTAGTTTGCTGATTGCGCCGCGTGTGAGCGATCCCTCTCGGCTGATCTCAGCGTTACGTATTCTGGCCCTGTTGACGCTGGTGTTTGCGCTGGCCTTCTGGGCGGGAACCAACGTGGCGTGGCTGATGGTGGTGATGGTCGGTTTCAACCTGTTTTTCTCACCGCTGGTACCGCTGACCGATGCGCTGGCCAACACCTGGCAGAAACAGATAACCATGGATTACGGTCGGGTGCGACTGTGGGGATCCGTGGCTTTTGTGATCGGCTCCGCGCTAACCGGCAAACTGGTGAGCCTGTTTGACTATCGGGTGATCCTGGTCCTGCTATCGCTTGGCGTCGCCTCGATGCTGCTGGGCATGATGATTCGCCCGAGCGTGCAGCCAGCGGGTGAAAACCGTCAGCAGGAGAGTGCGGGATGGCCCGCCTGGCGCGCGCTGATAACCCAGAGCTGGCGTTTTCTTGCTTGCGTGAGTCTGCTACAGGGTGCGCATGCTGCGTATTATGGTTTCAGCGCCATCTATTGGCAGTCTGCCGGATATTCCGCTTCGGCGGTGGGCTATTTATGGTCACTAGGTGTGGTGGCGGAGGTGATTATTTTCGCACTTAGCCACAAGCTGTTCCGTCGCTTCAGCGCCCGCGATCTGCTGCTGCTTTCTGCCGTTTGCGGGGTGGTGCGTTGGGGATTGATGGGCTGGAGCACCGAGCTGCCGTGGCTGATCGTGGTGCAAATCCTCCATTGCGGAACCTTTACCGTCTGCCACTTGGCGGCAATGCGTTATATCGCGGCACGCCAGGGGAGCGAAGTTATTCGTTTGCAAGCGGTGTATTCCGCGATAGCGATGGGCGGCAGTATCGCCATCATGACCGTATTCGCGGGCTATCTGTACCAGAATCTGGGCAGCGGCGTGTTCTGGGTGATGGCGCTGGTGGCGCTCCCGGCAATCGTTCTGCGCCCGAAGGTGGTCGCGCAGCCTGCAACGTTATGATTCGAGGATTTTGCGGATCTGCTGCTGCTGATGCGGCGTAAGCGCCAGATCCGCATGAATCAACGGGGGTGAAAATAGCGGTAACGGCGTGGTGTACGGCGTAATAATCAGCGTTACGCCGCGCGGGGCACCCTCTTTTTGAAAGTCCTGCATCGGCATATGTTTTACGTTGAGCGGCAGCAGCGTCAGTTCGCGCAGCTGTTGCTCTATATGTACTTCAAGTTGTTCGTTACTACCGGTCAGCAGGATAATCTGCTTTTCGTGTAAATCCTTCTCCTGCATCAGCCAGGCGCCGAAAATAACGGCCACCAGCCCGATCTCTTCTTCGGAAAATTGCACATCGTATTCGGCCTCGAAGCCGTGAATCGCCTCGCGGGTAGTACGAACCAGCCGGGGATAAAGGCGGCTGAACTCCTCCGGCAGCGTGTTATCAATGCCGATGGCAAACACGCTGCGGTTCAGTGCCTGAGCCAGGTGGATATACAACTGGTCATTCAGCCCTTGCTCATCGCTGAAGCGCACATTGCCATACTCGCGAAAACGCAGCACCAGCCGCGCAATAGCAAGGCGCAGGCGGCGATCCTGCTGGTGATTATCGCGAATCGGGTCGGGGATACGAAGCATTGAGAACAGCAACGCCATAAACAGCGATTCGCCCAGCGGTGCACTCTGCATGACGTGGCGCTGCCAGTGACGGCCAATTTCCTCTGCGAGCGGATATTCCGCGCAGGATTGCGCCCAGCGTTGCTGGAGTGGGTTAAATTCCGGGGTGATCCCCGCGTGATGCTGTAGCAGGCAGTACTGTAAATACAGGCGCAGGAACTGGATGTCACGACACTCAAACGGCTTCTGCAAGCGCCGGGAGCACAGATTAATGAGCGCGTGCAGATTGGTGTCGTCATACAGAGTACGTGCGATCCCCCGTTGTTTAAGTTCTGCTTTTAACGCCGGGGTAAACTGCTGGGCGATAAAGGTAGGGCAAATCCGCAGGCCACGGCGCAGCCACTGCAACAGACACAGACGTTGATTTAGCGGGGTTCCTTCGATCGTATAGCCACCATTCTGCGCGGTGGCTATCGCGAGCCGGTGATAGCGCTGGATTTCGAGTCCTGCGCCAATAATATCTTCCTGAACCGTGGCATCATCGACACCGTTGAGGCTGCTGAAGGTTTGTGTAGTAGCGATTTGCCCCGGCAGGAAAAGCGTCAGCAGCACCTGGCAACGGCGCTGGGGAGCGGAAAGTACAGATGGTGGGGCAAGCGTTGACATCATCTGTAGGATCTCCCGTGAGTATGTTTGATAAGAATAGTTAAAGTTTGCGCATAGATTTGAGGAATGGAAAGCTTTACGCCAGGAATGCTGGGGAGCGTCACAGAATTTTTAACGTGCGGAACAGATAGCGGTAGTGGAACGCAGCGCGTTAATCCGCTTTTTCACTGTTTTATCTTTTGGTTAGATATAAATAAACCGGCAGGTTGCGCAATGACGTACTGTTAATGCTCCTGTATCAACATATGTTGGCGGAGCATAATGAATATGTTTTCTCCGAGAAAAGGTTCCGTTCACCTTATGTTCATCGCTTCTCTGTACACTGAACGCCAGTGAACGTGTTAAGGGTGCTATCGCCGCACCCTTAACAATCCCGGCTCCCGGCGGGAAAATTGCCGCTCCGCGGTTCCCTCCGCTTATTCCTCCAGGCTACCGGGTCGGGCGCGATGTAACGTCCCTGTAAAGCGCGCCCTGAGCCAGCATCCATGCTGGCTCTCCCGGCCTTACGGAAACACGTCGGCAATTTTCAGCCGGACCAGCTCACACCTCACCTTCTGTGTTTTTTGTTAAAACAGCAAAACAGATTTAACTGGAAGTCAGAGCGTTGAAGCGATGACCCCGGTCCGGCTGAAAATCGATGAGGCGTTGACGGCTGACCGGGACTGCCCGCAGGGATGCGGGCAGAGGGGACGGCCTGCATGGATGCAGGCTCGGCCCCGACCCGACAGGCAGACGGAATAAGACGAATAGCTCGCGCAGCGACGATTTTCCCGCCGGGAGCCTGGGATGCAAGGGAGGCGGCGGTGAGCCTCCCTTGCACGTTCACGGGTATAGCGATATCAGAGAAGCGATGCACATAAGGTGAACGGAAACTTATTCAGAGTAAAACGTTCTCCCTACATGTTTAACTGACCGCCATTACACCTGCAAATAGGTGGGTAAAAAGAGCGCTGTCTGGCGTTACTTACCACGGCTCAGCGTTAATCCCACATCACCGCCGGGATGCACAGACAACAGCGTCTCCTTTGAGTAACCGCTTTCGCTCATCAGACAGGCGCAGGCGGCGTCAAAGATAGCCAGCACCAGTAAAATTGATGTGGTGGCCAACATGTTCAGCGGGTCGGCCTCACGCTGGACGCCGGTGGAAATCACCAGTCTCGACGCTTTAGCAATGGCTGAATCGGCGTTTTCAGTCACGCTCAGAATCGGCACATTTCGCGCATTCAGCCCGGGCAGCAGCCGGGTGAGTTCGTCCGAATTCCCCCCACGCGACAGCATAATCACCAGGTCGTTGGCGCGTAAAAAACCGAGATCGCCATGCGCCGCGTCCGTCGCGTTGAGGTAAATCGCCGGACGTTCCACGCACGCAAGCATATGCGCCACTTTACGCGCCGCAATGCCGGAGGTGCCGACGCCGGTGACGACGATTTTCCCCCGACAGCCGCGCAGCTCCGCCATCAGCGACTGCCAGAGCGGTTCAGTCAGATGCTGCCCCAGACCCGCCAGGGCATCGCTATAGAGCTGAAATACGCCGGTGGCCTGAGACCAGGAGTCGCTCATGCGTCCTCCTGCATCAACTGGCGGTATTTCATATGATCCTGATACATCTCGTGGAATACCCGATATTTGCGATCGTAGTACTGCTTAATGCGATTTGTTTGCGGGGTAACCGTTTTACCAATCCGGCTCATCGCCGACATCGCTTCCGGGAAGGTTTCGAAAACGCCCGCGGCGATAGTTCCCATCATGGCGCCACCCAGCAGCATGGCTTCGCTCTCTTCAGGCAGCAGCATCGCGCAGCCGGTGGCGTTGGCATGTTCCTGAACGAAGATTGGGTTTTTCGTCCCGCCGCCGCTGGCCATTATCGTATCGATGGTGTAGCCGCTTTGATTCATCGTTTCAATGATATGGCGGGTTCCCAGCGCAATGGCCTGGATGGTCGCAAGGTACTGTAGCGCCATATCTTCCGGTGTACGAGACAGCTTCAGTCCGGTGATGGCGCCCGTGAGCGTTGGGTTAGCGCGCGGCGAGCGATTGCCGTGGAAATAGGGCAGGATGTGCATATCGCGGGTTAAAAATGCGATATCTTCCGGTTCACCGGCCATTTTACGCAACAGCGCATTCAGCACTTCGTAAATGGTCTGCCCCTGAGATTTAGCCTGCGCCAGCAGGGTTTCGTAGCAAGGATGCGACTGAATAACGTGGTCGATTAACGCCCCGGTTGCTGACTGTCCACCTTCGTTAAGCCAGTATTCTGGCAGCACGGCTGAGTAGTAAGGGCCCCAGACGCCGCCGATAAAACGCGGCTCTTTGGAAATCGCCATGTGTCCAGTGGAAGTGCCGCCAATCAGCGCGATACGACGGTCAAAATCCGCAACCTCGCCGGAAACACCGCTTGCCCCGAGCGTGCCGAGGGTACCGGCGTGGGCATCGATGATCGAGACGCTGACAGCGGTCCCCGGAATCAGCCCCATTTCGCTGGCGGCGCGCGCGGATAGCCCGTGACCGAGCGGTTCGCCCATGGTTTTCACGTAGCGACCAATTTTGGCAGCATCATGCTCCAGCAAATCTTCCAGCCCAATCTGGCGGAAATAGCTGGCATCCCATTTGTCTTCATGGCCCATATAGGTCCATTTACACACCGTCGAACACAATGAGCGCGTGTCATCGCCCGTTGCGCGCCAGGTCAGGAAATCGGGCAGGTCAAAGTAGTATCCCGCATTGGCCCAGGTGTTGGGCATATGTTGCTTCAGCCATAGCAGTTTTGGCGTCTGCATTTCCGGGGAGATAATGCCGCCAACGTAGTCCAGCACCCGATGATGCAGGGCGTTGATGCGCTCGGCCTGAGTAATGGCGCGGTGATCCATCCACACAATGATGTTCTGTTCGCTGCGCCCGGACGGGCTAATGGTCAGTGGTTTACCTTCTTTGTCCAGCACCACCAGTGAACAGGTCGCGTCAAAGCCGAGACCTTTAACCTGGATAGGGTTGATATCCGACTGGTTAATCGCATCGCGAACCGCGTTACACACCGCCTGCCAGATGTTATCGGAAGACTGCTCAACAAAATCGGCCTGCGGGCGGTAAATCTCGATGGCCCGACTGGCCTGACCGACCATTCTGCCGTTGAGATCAAACACGCCAGCACGGGCGCTTCCGGTTCCGACATCCACACCAATAAAGTAACTTGCCATAATTTTTTCTCCTGAAATCAGGCTTTACGATTCTGTAATGCGATAAAGAGGATCAGCACCGCGCCCCACAGCGCCATCGTCAGATAGCTGCTGACCCCCAGCAAGTTAAGGCCGCTTTCAAGCATTTGCAGCACAATCAGTGCCAGCACCAGGCCGATAATGCGCCCGAAGCCGCCATCCGGGTTGATACCGCCGAGGACGGAGGCAAGGATGGTGACCAGCAGGTAGGATTCACCGTATCCGGCTTTAGCTGAGTTGAATTTCGCCATCATCAAAATGGCGGCGACCCAGCCGAGCATGGCAGAAATCACGTACACCGAAATTTGTACCCGTACGGTATTCACGCCGCTGTAGCGGGTAGCCTGTTCATTGGAACCAACGAGATACAGGCTACGCCCAAGCGTGGTGTGTTCCAGCAGTACCCACAGCAGGATTGCCACCAGGAAAAAGAGCAGTAGCGCCACCGGAATACCGGCAATCGTGGCGTTACCAAGGTACTGAATGGCGGTCGGGAAACCGGAAATCACCGTCCCGTTGGAAAGCAGAATATTCAGCCCGGAGATAAGCGTCATCGTGCCGAGCGTGGCGAGAATAGGCGAGACCCCGACCCAGGCAATCAGCGCACCGTTGAGCGTGCCGATAACCACCGCCACGGCAGCGCCTGCCAGCAGCGCCAGCACCAGAAACAGCGGGTTATCCGGATGGGTGACGATAATCGCCGCCATCACCAGCGAGCAGGCGTTCGCCCCGGCAATAATCGACAGGTTAATGCCGCCGGTCAGCATGGTCATGCCCATCCCGAGGGCCAGCATGCCGAGGATTGGTAGCTGTGAGCCAATCGACTGGAAGTTAGCGACGCTGAAGAAACGGCTGCCGAGCAGGGCCGAGAAGACCAGGGCGACGACCACAATAATCACGCATTGCAGACGAATGATGGCATCACCGGGTAAAAATCTGGCGATTGTTTTCATCTCAAAGCTCCCTTGCCAGTTTGCGTTTTTCGTTCCAGGCCGTGGCGCTAATGCTGACCAGGATAATGGCGCCGCTGAACACGGTGTGCCAGTAAGAGGAGACGCTGAGCAGCGTCAGGCCATTTTGTAAGAAGGCCAGCAGAACCACGCCGAGCAGGGTTCCGGTCAACGTACCGCGCCCGCCGCTCATGCTGGTTCCGCCGAGTACTACCGCCGCCAGCACCGTCAGCTCAAAGCCGAGCAGCGAATTGGGCGCAACTGACTGGGTGATTTGCGCCTGAACCACGGCGGCAACGCCTGCCAGAATGCCCATGTAGCCATAGACGTAAAAATGCAGCTTCAGCAGATTCAGCCCCAGGCGCGAGGCCGCGTCGCGGTTGCCGCCCATGGCGTAAACCTGACGGCCAAGACGGGTATAGTTCATCAGCACGGCGGTAAAAATGATCACCGCCGCCAGGCACAGCAGGGGGAGGGTCAAACCGTAGTCGTAGCCATCCGCCGCGGTGAACGACAACCAGTTAATGCCGTTCATAAACCAGTCCGGGAAGCCGTACAGCCAGGTGCCTTTGGTGGCGTAAACCAGCAGACCGTAGTAGACGTTCAGCGTGGCGATGGTAATGATGATTGCCGGAACGCGTAGCCAATAGACCAGAAAACCGTTGATCAGCCCTAGCAGCAGGCCCACCGCAATGGCGATGATTAACGCCAGTGCGAAGTTGCCGCCGTGACCGATAACCCAACTGGCCATTGCATACTGGGCTATCGCGGTCATCGCCGGAAATGAGATGTCGATCCCACCGGAAATCAGCACTACAAACAGCCCACAGGCCAGGATGCCGAGAATCGCGTAGCTGGTGGCCACATCCGTCAGGTTCCCCAAAGACAAGAACTCGTCGGTGCTGATGCTCAGCCCAATGGCAAGGGCTACAACCAGCAGGCCCAGCCAGAACTCATGTTGCCCGATTAAACGGGAGAGATGCATCTTATTCATTGATTACCTCGACCACTTCAGCAATCTCCTCTTCACGGCATTGATGAGGATTAAATTCCGCCACCAGCTTGCCGCGACGCATTACCAGCACACGGTGGCTGTTGTAATACGCTTCCGGGATTTCATCGCAAATCATCAGCACCGCCATACCCTGTTCAGCCAAATCGCGGGCTATCTGGTAAATACCCTCTTTGTTGGCGATATCCACGCCGACGGTAGGCGAGTCGAGGATCAGGATGCGGGGATTGGTCGCCACCCATTTGGCAATGGCGATACGCTGGGCATTACCGCCGGAAAGGGTTTTGACCGGCAGGTGCGGATCGGACACTTTGATATTCAGTTCGCGGATTAAATCGGCGACCAACTTTTGCGCTTTACGATGATCGAGCAGACCGCTACCGGTGTGCAGTTGATCAAACACCGTGACGATGGTGTTGTCGTAGATCGACTGCTCCATGATCAGCCCCTGCGTCAGGCGATCTTCTGAGACATAGCCGATCCCGTGTTGGATGGCGTCATGGTTATTGCGCAGAGTAACCGGCTGACCGTTAATGCGAATCTCGCCGCTTTCCGGGTGCGTCATACCAAACAGGCTCAGACAAAGCTCGGTGCGCCCGGCACCCAGCAGACCAACAATGGAGACGATCTCGCCACCGTGCAGCGACAGATTAATGTTTTGGTATTTGCCTCTGCGGCTCAGATTGCGCAGCTCAAGCAGCGGCTCTTGCTCAATCGCGGGCCTTTCCGGCAACGGGCTGTAGTGGAAGCGTTGTCCGGTCATCAGGAAGGCCAGCTCGTGGCTGTCGAGTTCGCTGGCAGGGTATGTACCCACCAGTTTGCCGTCGCGCATTACGCTGATGCGGTCAGCCACTTCCATCACCTCATCCAGACGATGGCTGACAAACACGACGCAAATTCCGGCCGCTTTCAGTTCATTAACTACTCGCAGCAGGCCATTAACCTCCTGGCGGGTTAGCGAGGCGGTGGGCTCGTCCATAATCACCAGACGCGCATCGGCGGCAATCGCCCGGCAAATGGCGACCAGCTGTCGATCCGCAATTGAGAGTTTTTCAACTTTTTTATCGGGATCGATATTCACCCCAATACGTTTCATGGCTGCCAGCGCCTGCTGCTTCATGGCGCCGCGACGCACCCAGATATCACCACCCGGCAGATAGCGGTTGACCGCGATATTTTCTGCGACGCTAAAGTTGGGGAACAACGACAGGTCCTGATAAATAACCTGAATGCCATAATGGGAAGAGAGCTGCGGCGTCAGATGATGGAACAATTTTCCGTCGAGTAAAATCTGCGCGCCTTTTTCCGGATGATAAACCCCGGAGATCACTTTAATAATGGTACTTTTACCACAGCCGTTTTGACCCGCCAGACAGTGAACTTCGCCTTTTCTCAGCGTCAGATTCACGTTATCCAGCGCCAGCACGCCCGGGAATTGTTTGCTGATATTCTCAAGAGTGATAAATGCGGTGGTGTCTGCCATGGACAATACCCCTGCGCGCGTCCGGGGGGACGCTGAGTGTTAGTTTGGTTGATAGCGCCGACCAGACGGTCGGCGTTAAGGTTCCCTGGTGTTGGCTAAAGCCTTAGAAACCAAGTGATTGTGCGTTGTCTTTGGTGACTTCGAGGATCTTGTTAAAGCGGATCACTTTCTTCTCCGTGTCGATATCGGCTTTCCCTAAACCATCGATACTCAGATCGGCGTTCACTTCTTTGCCCTGCAACAGCTGATCGGCAACGGTGACCAGCGCGTAGCCCGCGTCTTTTGGATCCCACAGCAGCGCTTTTTTGATATCACCGCGCATCAGGTAAGGTGCTGCCTGCGCTGGCATAGCGATCCCGACGACGGCGATCTTATCTTTGGCGCGTTTTTTCTGCACAGCCTGACCCGCACCGATTGGACCCAGCGAGCCGAAGCCGATAATGCCCTTCATCTGCGGGTAGGTTTTCATCAGATCCAGCGTTGTGGCGTAGGATTTATCGATACTTTCCGCGACCGGCAGACGTGAAGTGACTTCGAACATTTCCGGATATTTTTCTTTCTGGTACTTAATTGCATAATCCGCCCACGCGTTATGCAGTGGGACCGTCAGCGAACCAACATAGATGGCATATCCGCCTTTGCCGCCCATATTTTTCGCTAACTCATCGACGTTAGCCTGTGCGTATTTTTCACTATCGATGGTTTCGATATCCCACTGGCCAATTTGCTCATCCGGGGATTCGTGCGTCAGCACCACGATGCCTTTATCGCGCGCTTTTTTCAGTACCGGCTCAAGGACCTTGGCATCATTCGGCACCACGATGATCGCATTAACGTTTTTGGCGATCAGATCCTCAATCACTTTCACCTGCTGCGCCGGATCCGGCGTTGAAGGTCCGGTCTGGTAAGCATTCACATCCAGTTTTTTTGCTGCTTCATTTACGCCGGTTTCCATCCGGTTAAACCATGGGATCCCGGTGACTTTGGCAACCACAGCAATTTCATATTTTTCCGCCGCAAAGGACGTGCCGGACAACATGCATGCAGAAACCAGGGTTGCACTGAGTAATGCGAGTTTGAATTTCATAGTTGTACCTTTCGTAGGGGGCAGGACATGTCACGGCGTGAAGTTAACAATGAATGGAAGAGGGAATGAATCATAAGTTTGGTAAATGTGATATGCGCCCATTATTGTGAATTTATAGAAATAAAATGGTTAATAATTGGTTAAATTTGCATAGTTTTACATTCAGGCTTTCAAATTAAGTGTTAATTAAATATTAAAATGAAACCATTAATTAACATTTTGTTATCATTTGACTTAAGTTTTGACGCCTAAAAGGTGTTTGGGGGGAATTTCCCGAAGAAGAAATTATCGAAATTGAGAACTGAATCGATACCGGAAAAGGGTGCTCAATATTTTTTCGTTCAATGGTATCCTCAGCACACTTTCGCCAAACCCGGCATCATTATTTGTGGCGGTGTAGATTTTCATCGTGGAGAACTCATGCAAGGCGTTAAACGTATCATTATCACGTTGTTTCTCGCTGTCCTGTCCTTTGGCGCAGGCGCGCATCCCCACAGCTTTATCCATCTGAAAACTGAGATAGTGAGCGAGAATGACCAGTTCGTCGCGCTGAAAATGCGCTGGACGATGGATGAAATTACCTCGGCGGATCTGCTTTACGATGCGGGAAATGCCAAACCTGGTGATGAGATCTGGAAGAAACTGGCGGCGGAAGTGATGGCCAACGTTCTCGGGCAGCACTATTTCACCGAAGTGTGGCACGACGGGAAAAAGGTAAAGTTTAAAAACAGGCCGACGGAATATGGCATGGCGCGGGAGGAACACCAGGCAGTGCTGACGTTCGTTTTGCCGCTGGCCGAAGCTCAGCCGCTGAGTGGTCAAAAATATACCATTTCAACCTTCGACCCGACCTACTACGTTGATATGAGCTATGACAAAGACAGCGACGCCAGGCTGGGGCAGGCCATAAGCCAGAAATGCCGGATTTCAGTACATACGCCGACGCCCAATGAACAAACGCTGAGCTTTGCGCAGTCGCTGGATAAAGAAGACGCACCGCCGGAGGATATGGAGTTGGGTAAACAGTTTGCACAGACGGTAACGCTGCAATGTCAGTAGTTTATCAACAACGTGCAGCCAGACGTCGCTGGCTGACGCTATGGCCGCTGGCTGTCTTTTTGCTGTTGGCGGCAGGCGGCATACTGTGGCTATGGCAGGCCTGGCCGCAGGTGATGATGAAAAGTGTCGTCTGGCAGCGCGACGTTAACCAACAGATGAGCGGGTTGCTGAAAGCAGTTGCCGCCAATCCGGCCCAGGCCGGGGGATCGCTGCTGCTGTTTAGTTTTCTCTACGGCGTTCTGCACGCGCTGGGGCCGGGACATGGAAAAGTCGTCATTACCACCTGGCTGGCAACGCACCCCTCGAAGCTGAAGTCGAGTATTGGCCTGACGCTGGCCTCATCTTTATTACAGGGGCTGGTCGCCATCGGACTGGTGGTTGTGGTGCTTACCATCTTGCAGTTGCCCGCACGACAGCTACATATGAGTAGTTTCTGGCTGGAGAAAGGGAGTTATGCTCTGGTTGGCGTGTTGGGTGTTTTATTGTGCGTCCGTGCGCTGAAGAAATTGCGCCAGCTGCTGCGCCGCCCAAAATTCACTGCCTTCACGCCGCATCATGTGCATCACGAGGGTTGCGGCTGCGGGCATCAGCATTTGCCCGATCCTGAACAACTGCAAAATGGTGATGACTGGCGTGCCCGGTTGATGATCGTGCTGTCTATGGGGATGCGCCCGTGCTCGGGGGCCATCATGGTTTTACTGTTCAGCAAAGTGGTTGGCGTGTTTAGCTGGGGTATGGCGTCGGCGCTGGCGATGGCGGCAGGAACATCTTTGACGATTACGTCACTGGCTCTGCTGGTACACAGTTTCCGCTCGCTGGCGGTGAGACTTAGCGGGCATAAAGCGCCGGTGCTGTGGCGACAGATTGGCTGGACGACGCTGGCGTTAGCCGGTGGTGCGGTGCTGATCGCTGCTGCGGTAGTGATGTGGATGAGTGCGGTGCCGGTAGGGCGAGGGATAAGACCGTTTTAGCACTGTTGTAGGATGAATGCCTGATGGCGCTTCGCTTATCAGGCCTACGGGGAACTTCCCTGGTAGGCCGGATAAGGCGCTAGCCGCCATCCGGCATCAACGATTAGCGCTTCAGCGCATCGCTCAGTTCGTCACGCATGTTAGCCAGCATGGCTTTCACTACGCGCGGGTTACCTGCAACGATGTTGCCGGTCGCCATGTAGTTATGACCACCGGTAAAGTCGCAAACCAGTGCGCCAGCTTCACGGGCAATCAGCTCACCTGCGGCGAAATCCCACGGGCGCAGGCCAATTTCGAAATAACCGTCAACGCGGGCTGCGGCAACGTAGGCCAGATCCAGCGCAGCAGAACCGGTGCGGCGGAAGTCCGCGCATTCGGTAAACATGTTGCCCAGAATTTTCATGTAAGAAGCGGCGTGCTGTTTGGCTTTGAACGGGAAACCGGTGGCGATGATGGTGCCATCCAGATCGCGGGCGGTGCTGCCACGCAGACGGTAGCCGTTCAGCTGTGCGCCCTGGCCACGGGTTGCGGTGAACAGTTCGTTACGCATTGGATCGTAAACAACGGCGACTTCAGTGCGGCCTTTGATGCGTACTGCGATGGATACCGCGAAGTGCGGCAGACGTTTTACGAAGTTGGTGGTGCCATCCAGTGGATCGATAACCCATTGAACATCCAAATCTTCACCAACATGTTCACCGCTTTCTTCGGTGATGATGGTGTGCTGTGGGTAAGATTTGCGAATCGTTTCGATAATAATCGCTTCGGCGGCTTTATCGACGTTAGTCACGAAATCATTGCTGCCTTTCTGGCTGGTTTCTACAGAGTCTGGGGTTTCGTAGTGTTTGGCAATTACATTACCCGCCTTGCGCGCTGCGCGCACGGCGATGGTCAGCATCGGATGCATCGGTCTCTCTCACTGGATGTTAAAGAACGGGAAAACGGCGCAGAGTATAGCAGCGAGTTCGGAATATGTCTTCGTTTTATGATAATATGCCAGAATAATCTTTAGCCGAAGAAATACAATGCTGCAAAATATTCGAATCGTGCTGGTGGAAACCTCTCACACTGGCAACATGGGCTCTGTAGCCCGCGCAATGAAAACCATGGGTTTAACCAATCTGTGGCTGGTAAATCCACTGGTTAAACCGGACTCCCAGGCCATCGCTCTGGCAGCGGGTGCCAGTGATGTGATCGGCAGCGCGCAGATCGTCGATACGCTCGATGAAGCGCTGGCGGGCTGTAGCCTGGTGGTAGGCACCAGTGCGCGTTCCCGCACGCTGCCGTGGCCGATGCTGGATCCGCGTGAATGCGGTTTAAAAAGTGTCTCTGAAGCGACGAACTCGCCGGTGGCGCTGGTCTTTGGTCGTGAACGTGTTGGTCTGACCAACGAAGAGCTGCAGAAGTGCCATTATCACGTCGCCATTGCCGCGAACCCGGAATACAGTTCGCTCAACCTGGCGATGGCAGTGCAGGTCATCTCTTATGAGGTGCGCATGGCCTGGCTGGCGACGCAGGAAAGCGATAAGACCGTAGATTACGAAGAAGCAGAGTATCCGCTGGTCGATGATTTAGAGCGTTTTTACGGTCATCTGGAGCAAACGCTGCTGTCGACCGGGTTTATCCGCGAAGGGCACCCGGGGCAGGTGATGAATAAGCTGCGCCGTCTGTTCACGCGCGCGCGTCCAGAGAGCCAGGAGCTGAACATCCTGCGCGGGATATTAGCTTCAATCGAGCAGCAGAATAAAAGCAAGTAACTGTACTAATGCCGGATGCGCTTCGCTTATCCGGCCTACAGGCCGCACGATTCGTAGGCCGGATAAGCGAAGCGCATCCGGCAAGTGAAAATGGCACTGAAGGTTAAATACCTGACTAAATTAGTCAAGTAAATAGTTGACTGATTTAGTCGGGAATGTCAGACTTGCCCCTGCTATGCAATACCCCCATTTTACAATAAAAAACCCCGGGCAGGGGCGAGTTTGAGGCTAAGTAAGACATGAGACTGACATCAAAAGGGCGTTACGCCGTGACCGCAATGTTGGACGTTGCGCTCAACTCCGAAACGGGCCCGGTACCGTTGGCTGATATTTCTGAACGTCAGGGAATTTCCCTGTCATATCTGGAGCAGCTGTTTTCCCGTTTGCGTAAAAACGGTCTGGTTTCCAGCGTACGTGGACCAGGCGGCGGGTATCTGCTGGGTAAAGATGCCGGCAGCATCGCAGTAGGTGAAGTGATTAGCGCTGTTGACGAGTCTGTAGATGCGACCCGTTGCCAGGGCAAAGGCGGTTGTCAGGGCGGCGATAAATGCCTGACCCACGCGCTGTGGCGCGATCTGAGCGATCGTCTGACCGGTTTCCTCAACAACATTACGTTGGGCGAACTGGTAAATAATCAGGAAGTCCTGGATGTGTCTGGTCGCCAGCATACCCATGACGCTCCACGCACTAATCGTGCTCAAGACGCGATCGACGTTAAGTTACGCGCATAATAAAAGTATTTTAGAATCAGGCCGGGGTGCTACACACCCCGTTAACTCGGTCGTACATCCAGCCGGTTGCCTGATTCCTTGCATTGAAGCGATGTACGGAGTTTATAGAGCAATGAAATTACCGATCTATCTCGACTACTCCGCAACCACGCCGGTGGACCCGCGTGTTGCCGAGAAAATGATGCAGTGTCTGACCCTGGACGGAAACTTTGGTAACCCAGCGTCTCGTTCACACCGTTTCGGCTGGCAGGCTGAAGAGGCGGTAGATATCGCCCGTAACCAGATTGCCGACCTCGTGGGCGCTGACCCGCGTGAAATCGTATTTACTTCCGGTGCGACTGAATCCGATAACCTGGCGATTAAAGGTGCAGCCAACTTTTATCAGAAAAAAGGCAAGCACATCATCACCAGCAAAACCGAACACAAAGCCGTGCTGGATACCTGTCGTCAGCTGGAGCGCGAAGGGTTCGAAGTCACCTACCTCGCCCCACAGCGTAACGGCATTATCGACCTGAAAGAACTTGAAGCAGCAATGCGTGACGACACCATCCTCGTGTCCATCATGCACGTGAACAACGAAATCGGCGTGGTGCAGGATATCGCGACTATCGGCGAAATGTGCCGTGCTCGCGGCATCATCTATCACGTTGATGCGACCCAGAGCGTGGGCAAACTGCCTATCGATCTGAGCCAACTGAAAGTTGACCTGATGTCCTTCTCCGGCCACAAAATCTATGGTCCGAAAGGTATCGGCGCGCTGTACGTTCGTCGTAAACCGCGTATTCGTATTGAAGCGCAGATGCACGGCGGCGGTCACGAGCGCGGTATGCGTTCCGGTACGCTGCCTGTGCACCAGATCGTCGGCATGGGTGAAGCATACCGTATCGCTAAAGAAGAGATGGAAACCGAGATGGCGCGCCTGCGCAGTCTGCGTAACCGTCTGTGGAACGGCGTGAAAGATATGGAAGAGGTGTACCTCAACGGTGACCTCGAGCAGGGCGCACCGAACATTCTCAACGTCAGCTTCAACTTTGTTGAAGGCGAGTCGCTGATTATGGCGCTGAAAGACCTGGCTGTATCCTCCGGTTCTGCATGTACTTCTGCAAGCCTGGAGCCATCCTACGTGCTGCGCGCGCTGGGGATGACCGACGAGCTGGCACACAGCTCAATTCGTTTCTCTTTAGGTCGTTTCACTACCGAAGAAGAGATTGACTACGCCATCAATCTGGTTCGCAACTCCATCGGCCGCCTGCGCGACCTTTCTCCGCTGTGGGAAATGTTCAAACAGGGCGTGGATCTGAACAGCATTGAATGGTCACATCACTAATCGGTACCGATAAGGAGAATTCAGCATGGCTTACAGCGAAAAAGTAATCGATCATTACGAGAATCCACGTAACGTGGGCTCTTTTGACAACAGCGACGAGAACGTGGGCAGCGGCATGGTGGGTGCACCGGCCTGTGGCGACGTGATGAAGTTGCAGATCAAAGTCAACAATGAGGGTATCATTGAAGACGCGCGTTTCAAGACTTACGGCTGCGGTTCCGCTATTGCTTCCAGCTCTCTGGTTACCGAATGGGTAAAAGGGAAATCTCTGGACGAAGCACAGGCGATTAAAAACACCGATATCGCCGACGAGCTTGAACTGCCACCGGTGAAAATTCACTGCTCTATTCTGGCTGAAGACGCGATTAAAGCCGCGATTGCGGATTACAAAAGCAAACGTGAAGCAAAATAATTAAGAGTTGAGGTTTTATTATGTCGATTACCTTAAGCGACAGTGCAGCAGCGCGTGTAAATACCTTCCTGGCAAACCGCGGTAAAGGGTTTGGTCTGCGTCTGGGCGTGAGAACCTCCGGCTGCTCAGGTATGGCCTATGTACTGGAATTTGTTGACGAGCCGGCGGCTGAAGATACCGTGTTTGAAGACAAAGGCGTAAAAGTCGTGATCGACGGTAAGAGCCTGCAATTCCTCGACGGTACGCAGTTAGACTTCGTCAAAGAAGGTCTGAACGAAGGGTTTAAGTTCACTAACCCGAACGTGAAAGACGAATGTGGATGCGGCGAAAGCTTCCACGTGTAACGCGCTTACTGATAACCCCACCGTGGTCGCCTGCGCGTGGGGTTTGTTTTACCTGACTCTCTGGTTTTGCCTCATCGAACAACAGAGAATCGATGCCCTGAGAATGTTATGGACTACTTCACCCTCTTTGGCTTACCGGCCCGTTATCAGCTCGATACTCAGGCGCTGAGCCTACGTTTTCAGGATCTACAACGTCAGTATCATCCTGATAAATTCGCCAGCGGTTCCCAGGCGGAACAACTTGCTGCGGTTTCGCAGTCCGCCACTATCAACCAGGCCTGGCAAACGCTGCGTCATCCTTTGATGCGCGCCGAATACTTATTGTCTTTACACGGTTTTGATATCCGCAGCGAGCAGCACACGGTGCGCGATACCGCGTTCCTGATGGAGCAACTTGAGCTGCGTGAAGAGCTGGACGAGATTGAACAGGCAAAAGACAGTCAACGTTTAGATGCGTTTATGAAACGCGTCAGCGAAATGTATAACGTTCGCCATCAACTGATGGTGGAACAGCTGGATAGCGAGACGTGGGACGCAGCGGCAGATACCGTGCGTAAGCTGCGTTTTCTCGATAAACTGCGAAGCAGTGCAGAACAACTCGAAGAAAAACTGCTCGATTTTTAATTTCCGGAAGCGAAAATGGCCTTATTACAAATTAGTGAGCCTGGTCTGAGCGCCGCGCCGCACCAGCGTCGTCTGGCGGTAGGTATCGATTTAGGCACCACCAACTCCCTGGTTGCTACCGTACGCAGCGGCCAGGCCGAAACGCTGGCAGACCATGAAGGTCGCCACCTGTTGCCGTCAGTGGTTCACTATCAGCAGCAGGGCTACTCTGTCGGTTACGATGCCCGCGCCAATGCAGCGTTGGATACGGCAAACACCGTTAGCTCGGTAAAACGCATGATGGGCCGCTCTCTGGCGGATATCCAGGCGCGTTACCCGCATCTGCCATATACGTTCCAGGCGAGCGAAAACGGTCTGCCGATGATTGAAACCGCTGCCGGTTTGCTTAATCCGGTGCGCGTCTCCGCTGATATTCTGAAAGCGCTGGCCGCGCGGGCTACCGAATCGCTGTCCGGCGAACTGGACGGCGTGGTTATCACCGTTCCGGCTTACTTTGACGATGCACAGCGTCAGGGGACCAAAGACGCCGCGCGTCTGGCGGGCCTGCACGTATTGCGTCTGCTGAACGAACCGACCGCAGCGGCGATCGCGTATGGTCTGGACTCCGGTCAGGAAGGCGTGATCGCAGTCTACGATCTTGGCGGCGGTACGTTTGATATTTCTATTCTGCGCCTGAGCCGTGGCGTGTTTGAAGTGCTGGCGACCGGCGGTGATTCCGCGCTCGGCGGCGACGATTTTGACCATCTGCTGGCCGATTACATTCGCGAGCAGGCGGGCGTGGCCGATCGCAGCGATAACCGCGTACAGCGCGAACTGCTGGATGCCGCGATTGCAGCGAAAATCGCACTTAGCGACGCTGATTCTGTAACGGTTAACGTGGCTGGATGGCAGGGTGAAATCACCCGTGAAACCTTTAATGAACTCATTTCCGCACTGGTCAAGCGTACGCTGCTGGCCTGCCGTCGCGCGCTGAAAGATGCGGGCGTGGAGCCGCAAGATGTTCTGGAAGTGGTGATGGTTGGCGGTTCAACTCGCGTGCCTCTGGTACGTGAGCGCGTCGGTGAATTTTTTGGCCGCACGCCGCTGACCTCTATTGACCCGGACAAAGTGGTCGCTATCGGTGCGGCAATCCAGGCGGATATTCTGGTCGGAAATAAACCGGACAGCGAAATGCTGCTGCTGGACGTTATCCCGCTGTCTCTGGGACTGGAAACCATGGGCGGTCTGGTGGAGAAAGTGATCCCGCGTAACACCACTATCCCAGTGGCGCGCGCGCAGGACTTTACCACCTTTAAAGATGGCCAAACCGCGATGTCCATTCACGTGATGCAGGGCGAGCGTGAGCTGGTGCAGGACTGTCGTTCACTGGCGCGTTTTGCGCTGCGCGGCATCCCGGCATTGCCAGCAGGCGGTGCGCACATCCGCGTGACCTTCCAGGTGGATGCCGATGGGCTGCTGAGCGTCACCGCCATGGAGAAATCCACAGGCGTTGAGTCCTCAATCCAGGTTAAACCGTCCTACGGTCTGACCGACAGTGAAATCGCCTCCATGATTCAGGATTCGATGAGTTTTGCCGAGCAGGACGTTAAAGCCCGTATGCTGGCAGAACAGAAAGTCGAAGCGGCACGCGTACTGGAGAGTTTATCCGGTGCGCTGAACGCTGATGCCGCGCTGTTAAGCGCCGCAGAACGTCAGGCTATCGACACCGCCGCCGCGCACTTGAGCGAGGTTGCACAGGGTGACGATGTTGACGCGATAGAACAAGCCATTAAAAACGTAGACAAACAAACCCAGGAATTCGCCGCTCGCCGCATGGACAAATCCGTCCGTAGCGCGCTGAAAGGCCATTCCGTGGACGAGGTTTAATATGCCAAAGATTGTTATTTTGCCTCATCAGGATCTCTGTCCCGATGGCGCAGTTCTGGAAGCTGAGACCGGCGAAACCATTCTCGACGTTGCCCTGCGTAACGGAATCGAGATTGAACACGCCTGTGAAAAATCCTGTGCCTGCACTACCTGCCACTGCATCGTGCGTGAAGGTTTTGATTCTTTGCCGGAAAGCACAGAAGAAGAAGACGACATGCTGGATAAAGCCTGGGGACTGGAGCCGGAGAGCCGTTTAAGCTGTCAGGCGCGGGTAACCGAGGACGATTTAGTGGTCGAAATCCCACGTTACACAATCAATCATGCGCGTGAGCATTAACAGAGGGTAGTATGGGACTGAAGTGGACCGATAGCCGCGAAATCGGCGAGGCGCTGTATGACGCTTTCCCCGATCTCGATCCCAAGACCGTTCGTTTCACCGATCTGCACCAGTGGATCTGTGACCTGGAAGAGTTCGATGATGATCCTCAGGCATCGAACGAAAAAATCCTTGAGGCCATTTTGCTGGTCTGGCTGGACGAAGCCGAATAAGTCAACGGGCTGCCCACGGGTGGCCCGTTTTCCTGTATGCGCGAAAATAAGGATAAATAAAATGACAGAAGCCATGAAAATTACGCTTTCAACGCAACCTGCCGATGCCCGCTGGGGTGAAAAGGCAACATACAGCATTAATAATGAAGGCATTACCCTGCACCTGAACGGAAAAGATGACCTCGGCCTTATCCAGCGTGCCGCGCGTAAAATCGACGGCCTGGGTATTAAACACGTGCAACTGGACGGTGAAGGCTGGGATACCGAACGTAGCTGGGCGTTCTGGCAGGGCTACAAGGGACCAAAAGGCACCCGCAAAGTTGAGTGGGCTGCTCTGGACGAAGCGCAGCGCAAAGAGCTGGATAGCCGTCTGAAGATTATTGACTGGGTGCGCGATACTATTAACGCCCCGGCAGAAGAGCTGGGCCCGGAACAGCTGGCGCAGCGCGCTGTTGATCTGCTGTGCTCCGTCGCGTGCGATAACGTCTCTTACCGCATCACCAAAGGTGAAGATCTGCGCGAGCAGAACTACATGGGCCTGCATACCGTGGGTCGCGGATCTGAACGTCCTCCAGTGCTGCTGGCGCTGGACTACAACCCAACAGGCGACAAAGAAGCCCCGGTTTATGCCTGCCTGGTTGGTAAGGGAATTACTTTTGATTCCGGTGGTTACAGCATCAAGCAAAGCGCATTTATGGACTCAATGAAGTCCGACATGGGCGGTGCGGCAACGGTCACCGGCGCGTTGGCATTTGCCATCACCCGTGGTCTGAACAAGCGCGTGAAGCTGTATCTGTGCTGCGCGGATAACCTGATTAGCGGCAACGCCTTTAAGCTCGGCGACATTATTCACTATCGCAACGGTAAAAAAGTTGAAGTGATGAATACCGATGCCGAAGGACGTCTGGTGCTGGCTGATGGCCTGATCGATGCCAGCGCGCAGAAACCGGAGCTGATTATTGATGCAGCTACGCTGACCGGTGCGGCGAAAACCGCGCTGGGCAACGATTACCACGCGCTGTTTAGCTTTGATGATCAGTTGGCTGCTCGCCTACTGGCAAGTGCGGCACAAGAAAACGAACCGTTCTGGCGTCTGCCGCTGGCAGAGTTCCACCGTAGTCAGTTGCCGTCTAACTTTGCCGAACTGAATAACACCGGCAGCGCGGCTTACCCGGCTGGCGCAAGCACCGCGGCGGGCTTCCTGTCCCATTTCGTGGAAAACTACCAGCAGGGCTGGCTGCATATCGACTGCTCTGCAACCTATCGCAAAGCGCCGGTTGAGCAGTGGTCTGCGGGCGCAACCGGTCTGGGTGTGCGCACGATTGCGAATCTGCTGACCGCATAATTTATTACTGTATTGCCGGATGGCGCTACGCTTATCCGGCCTACATGTATTCATCCAATTTGTGATACTTATGTCCGAAACAAAAAACGAATTAGAAACATTGCTGGAACAAGCGGCAACAGAGCCTGCGCATCGTCCGGCATTTTTCCGTACTTTACTGGAATCCACAGTCTGGGTGCCGGGTACTGCCGCAGAAGGCGAGGCGGTGGTTGAAGACAGCGCTCTCGACCTGCAGCACTGGGAAAAAGAAGACGGAACGACCGTGATCCCGTTCTTCACTTCTCTGGAAGCCCTGCAGCAGGCGGTGGAAGATGAGCAAGCATTTGTCGTTATGCCGGTACGTACGTTGTTTGAAATGACGCTCGGCGAAACGCTCTTTCTCAACGCGAAACTGCCGACCGGCAAAGAATTTATGCCGCGTGAAATCAGCCTGCTGATGGGGGAAGAGGGGAATCCGCTCAGCACCCAGGAAGTACTGGAAGGCGGTGAATCGCTGATCCTCTCTGAAGTCGCTGAACCTCCGGCGCAGATGATTGACTCGCTGACTACGCTGTTTAAAACCATTAAGCCGGTAAAACGCGCGTTTCTCTGCTTAATCAAAGAAAGCGCGGAAGCTCAGCCGAATCTGCTGATTGGTATTGAAGCGGAAGGGGATATTGAAGAGATCATCCACGCTGCTGGCAGCGTCGCGACCGATACGCTGCCGGGCGATGAACCTATTGATATCTGCCAGGTGAAGAAGGGTGAGAAGGGCGTGAGCCACTTTATCACTGAGCATATCGCACCGTTCTACGAACGCCGCTGGGGCGGTTTCCTGCGCGACTTTAAACAGAACCGGATTATCTAAATTGTAGGCCGGATAAGCGAAGCGCTATCCGGCTTTTCCAGCTTTATAATTGCGGTTCTACCGGTAAATCGTTGCGCGCTCCCCATTCGCTCCATGCGCCGTCATACAATGCGACGTCAGAAACGCCCAGCGTGGCAAGTGCCAGCACGACGACGGCAGCCGTTACGCCGGAGCCGCAGCTGGCGATAATAGGGCGGTCAAAGCTCACGCCGTGGCTGAAGAAAATAGCATCCAGCTCATCGGTGGTTTTCAGTTCGCCGTCACGAACCAGTTCTGTCCACGGTACGTTAAGCGCACCCGGCACATGACCACGTTTCAGACCAGGACGCGGCTCGTCAACTTCGCCATTAAAACGCGCAGCCGGACGGGCATCGACGATCTGCGCCGTTTTTTCATGACTGGCCAGCAGTACATCGGTAACGCGCACAACTGCGTCAGGCGTAAAGGCCACGTTAAATTCACCTTCAGGTAAATCCTCATCGCCTTCCTTGAGCATTAACTCATCGCGCTTCCAGCCTGCCAGACCGCCTGCCAGAATGGAGACATTTTCGACGCCAAATGTCCGCAGCATCCACCATGCGCGTGGCGCGGAAAACAGATTACCGTCATCGTAGATAACCAGATGCTTATCCTGATCAACGCCCAGCTCGCGCATCGCAACGGCAAAGGCTTCGGGGCGTGGCATCATATGCGGTAGCGGTGAGGTATGATCGGAAAGCGCTTCAATATCAAAAAATACTGCGCCAGGAATATGGCCCGCACGATACTCCTCGCCAACATCGCGATCTTCCTGTCCTGGAGGTGCCATCCGGGCATCAAGAATTTGTATTTCCGGGTCGTCAATGTGTTCGGCAAGCCAGTCGGCAGCGACAAAGAAGGCGGTGGTCATAGGCATCTCCATTTTTACCAGGTTTTGGCAAATTGTCGGATGTTTACCGTAAAGCGACAAGTAAAACAGGCTGATTTGTCAGGTGAATCCACATTAATCACTTAAATTAAGACAACGTTGTTCAGTTACTGACTTCCACAGCCGGAAATCTGACGCATAATAGTTGTTCTACGTAGCTAACGGGCCACTACGGCCAGGGATGAAAAATGAAACATTTACGCGTAGCGGCCTGCATGCTGGTGCTGGCACTGGTCGGGTGCGATAATAATAACGAAAAATCACCGACGGCTGCGAAACCTGACTCGCCAGCTCCCCAGACTGCGCCAGTAAAAGACAAGGCCCAATTACAAAAGCTGGTGCAACAAAGCCAGGGCAAGTCGCTGACGCTGCTGGATGCCTCAGAGGTCCAGCTCGACGGTGCGGCAACGCTCGTTTTGACCTTCTCCATTCCCCTCGATCCAGAACAAGATTTTTCCCGCGTCGTGCACGTTGTTGATAAAAAAAGCGGCAAAGTGGATGGTGCCTGGGAGCTGGCGCCAAATCTGAAAGAGCTGCGCTTACGCCATCTGGAACCTAACCGGGAACTGGTGGTGACCATTGAGCGTGATTTGCTGGCGCTGAATAAAGCGACGTTCGCTATTGATTATGAAAAAAACATTACCACCCGCGATGTACAGCCAAGCGTTGGGTTTGCCAGTCGCGGCTCGCTGTTGCCGGGAAAAGTAATTGAAGGCCTGCCGGTAATGGCCCTCAACGTTAACAGCGTGGATGTGAACTTCTTTCGTGTGAAGCCTGAATCGCTCGGCGCATTTGTCAGCCAGTGGGAATACCGCAATTCGTTGACGAACTGGGAATCTGGCAATCTATTGAAAATGGCGGAACTGGTGTATACCGGACGCTTTGACCTCAATCCTGCGCGTAACACCCGTGAGAAGTTGCTGCTGCCGCTGAGCGATATCAAGCCGTTGCAGCAAGCAGGTGTTTACATCGCGGTGATGAATCAGGCTGGACAATACAACTACAGTAATGCCGCTACGCTGTTCACGCTCAGCGATATTGGTGTGTCTGCGCACCGTTACCATAATCAACTTGATGTCTTTACGCAGAGTCTGGAAAACGGCGCTGCGCAGCAGGGTATAGAGGTCACCTTACTCAACGAAAAAGGACAGACGTTGGCGCAGGCTACCAGCGACGCGCAGGGTCATGTCAAACTGGAGACTGATAAAGACGCGGCTTTATTGCTGGCCCGCAAAGACGGGCAAACCACGCTGCTGGATTTGAAACTCCCGGCGTTGGATCTGGCTGAATTTGATATTGCCGGTGCACCGGGATACAGCAAACAGTTCTTTATGTTTGGTCCCCGTGACCTCTATCGTCCTGGCGAAACGGTGATCCTCAACGGATTACTGCGTGACAGCGACGGCAAAACGTTGCCCGACCAGCCGGTGAAGCTGGAAGTCGTGAAGCCCGACGGGCAAGTGTTACGTTCGGTGGTTAGCCAGCCGGAGAACGGTCTGTACCGTTTTAGCTGGCCGCTGGACACCAACGCGCCAACCGGTATGTGGCATATTCGTGCTAATACGGGCGACAACCAGTCACGTATGTGGGATTTCCACGTCGAAGATTTTATGCCTGAGCGGATGGCGCTCAATCTCTCCGCTAATAAGATTCCGGTGGCTCCGGCTGATGAAGTGAAGTTCTCGGTAGTGGGCTACTACCTGTACGGCGCGCCCGCTAACGGCAATGCTCTGCAAGGGCAGCTTTTCCTGCGCCCGCTGCGCGAAGCGGTGCAGGCATTGCCGGGGTTCCAGTTTGGTAATATTGCCGAAGAAAACCTGTCCCGCAGCCTCGATGAAGTTCAGCTTACGCTGGATGAACACGGTCGCGGCGAAGTGACCACCAACAGCCAATGGCAGGAGACGCATTCCCCGTTACAGGTGATCCTGCAAGCCAGCCTGCTGGAGTCAGGTGGCCGCCCGGTGACGCGTCGGGCTGAACAAGCCATCTGGCCTGCGGACATGCTGCCGGGTATTCGTCCGCAGTTTGCGGCAAAAGCCGTCTATGACTACCGCACTGATACCACTGTGAATCAGCCTATCGTTGATGAAAACAGCAACGCCGCTTTCGACATTGTTTATGCCGATGCGCAGGGCGAGAAAAAAGCGGTGTCCGGTTTGCAGGTGCGTTTGATCCGCGAGCGCCGGGATTATTACTGGAACTGGTCTGAAGGCGAGGGCTGGCAATCACAGTTCGATCAAAAGGATCTGGTTGAAGGTGAGCAGACTCTGGATCTTAAGGCCGATGAAACCGGTAAAGTCAGCTTCCCGGTTGAGTGGGGTGCCTATCGTCTGGAAGTGAAAGCCCCGAATGATGCTGTGAGCAGCGTACGCTTCTGGGCAGGTTATAGCTGGCAGGATAACAGCGACGGCAGTGGGGCTGTGCGTCCCGATCGCGTGACTCTGAAACTGGACAAACCCAGCTATCGTCCTGGCGATACCATGAAGCTGCACGTTGCCGCTCCTGCTGCTGGCAAAGGTTATGCGATGGTGGAATCCAGCGAAGGCCCGCTGTGGTGGCAAGAAATAGACGTACCGGCGGATGGTCTCGATATCTCCATCCCGATTGATAAAACCTGGAATCGCCACGATTTGTATCTCAGTGCACTGGTGGTTCGTCCTGGCGACAAGTCCCGTTCGGCCACGCCAAAACGGGCGGTTGGTTTACTGCATTTGCCGTTAGGTGATGAAAACCGTCGTCTGGCGCTGGCGCTGGAAAACCCGGCGAAAATACGTCCAAACCAGTCGTTGACCGTCAAGATTAAAGCCAGCGTCAAAAATGGCGACGTACCAAAACAGGTTAACGTGCTGGTCTCTGCCGTTGATAGCGGGGTGTTGAACATTACCGATTACGCCACGCCAGATCCGTGGCAGGCATTTTTCGGACAAAAACGCTATGGCGCGGATATTTATGATATTTACGGCCAGGTGATCGAAGGGCAAGGGCGGCTGGCGGCACTGCGTTTTGGTGGTGATGGCGATGAATTAAAACGCGGCGGTAAGCCACCGGTCAATCACGTCAATATCGTGGCGCAACAGGCGCTGCCGGTCACGCTCAACGAGCAGGGCGAAGGTACGGTGACGCTACCGATTGGTGATTTCAACGGTGAGCTACGGGTAATGGCACAGGCCTGGACGGCGGATGACTTTGGCAGCAGTGAAAGCAAGGTGATTGTTGCCGCGCCGGTAATTGCTGAACTGAATATGCCGCGTTTTCTGGCGGGAGGCGATACCTCGCGACTGACGCTGGACGTGACTAACCTGACTGACAAACCGCAAACACTGAATATTAAGCTCGCGGCCAGCGGTTTACTGGAGCTGATGGGACAAGATCCTGCTCCATTGAATCTGGCACCAGGCGTACGGACTACGTTGTTTATTCCGGTGCGTGCGCGGGAGGGGTTTGGCGATGGCGAAATTCAGGCAGAAATTAGCGGTCTGACTTTACCGGGTGAAACGCTGCCAGTTCAGCATAAACAGTGGAAGATTGGCGTGCGTCCGGCGTTCCCGGCGCAAACCGTTAATAACGGTGTCGCACTTCAACCGGGCGCAACCTGGCAGCTTCCGGGCGAAGAACTGACCAATTTCTCCCCTGCAACGATGCAGGGACAACTGCTATTCAGCGGTAAGCCGCCGCTGAATCTGGCGCGTTATATCCGCGAACTGAAGGCTTACCCTTACGGCTGCCTGGAGCAAACGGCGAGCGGGTTGTTCCCATCCTTATACACCAATGCTGCGCAATTTAAGGCGTTAGGTATTGTGGGCGACAGCGATGAAAAACGCCGCGCGGCAGTCGATATTGGGATTTCTCGTTTAGTGCAGATGCAGCGTGATAACGGTGGTTTCGCGCTGTGGGATAAAAACGGATCAGAAGAGTACTGGCTGACTGCGTATGTCATGGATTTCCTCGTCCGTGCGAACGAACAAGGCTACAGCGTCCCGGTTGAGGTGATTAACCGTGGCAACGAGCGGCTGCTGCGCTATTTGCAGGATCCAGGAATGTTGTCGATTCGCTATACCGACGACTCTTCAGCAAGCCGATTTGCCGTACAAGCCTACGCCGCGTTGGTTCTGGCTCGTCAGCAAAAAGCCCCGCTTGGCGCACTGCGTGAAATCTGGGAGCGACGCGCTCAGGCGGCTTCTGGTTTACCGCTGTTGCAACTGGGGATCGCGCTGAAAAATATGGGCGATGCTAACCGCAGTGAACAGGCGTTGACGCTGGCGCTGAATACGCCGCGCCGCGATACGCAACAGTGGATGGCGGATTACGGCAGTGCGTTACGGGATAACGCGTTGATGATGGCCTTGCTCGAAGAGAACAAGCTCAAACCTGACGTGCAGAATACGCTGCTGAACACGTTGTCAGAACAGGCCTTTGGGCAGCGCTGGCTCTCGACTCAGGAAAATAATGCGTTGTTCCTTGCCGCCCGTACGTTACAGGACTTGCCAGGCACATGGCAGGCGCAAACGTCACTCTCGGAGCAACCGTTAGCCGGGGAGAAATCACAGACGCGTAATCTGGATGCCGATGCGCTGTCTACGCTGAGCGTCACCAATACCGGTAATCAACCGCTGTGGCTGCGTCTGGATGTGAGCGGTTATCCGCAAACCTCACCGACACCTGCCAGCAACGTTCTGCATATTGAGCGTCAAATCCTGGGGCTCGACGGAAACAGTAAATCGCTGGATTCTCTGCGCAGCGGCGAGCTGGTGCTGGTCTGGCTGGAGGTGAAAGCCAGCCAGAACGTGCCGGATGCGCTGGTGGTTGACTTACTGCCAGCAGGACTGGAACTGGAAAACCAGAATCTGGCCAACGGCAGTGCCAGCCTGCAGGATAGCGGTAGCGAAGTGGCGAATCTGCTTAATCAGATGCAGCAGGCAGATATCCAGCACGTTGAGTTCCGTGACGATCGCTTTGTCGCTGCGGTGGCGGTCAATGAAGGACAACCGGTTACGCTGGTGTATCTGGCGCGAGCGGTAACGCCGGGGACCTACCAGGTTCCCGTCCCGCAGGTGGAATCAATGTATGTTCCGCAGTGGCGCGCGACCGGTGCGACAGAGGGACTTTTGATTGTCAGACCGTAAATGATGCGCGGGTTGGGTAAACGCGGCTGCTGGCTCTGGCTGGCAGCCGTTGCGCTATTGATTGTGGCGGCAGTTTGGGCGGCAGATAAAATCTGGCCGCTGCCCTTGCACGAAGTCGATCCGGCACGGGTCGTGGTGGCACATGATGGTACGCCACTCTGGCGCTTTGCCGATGCCGAAGGTATCTGGCGGTATCCGGTAACGATTGATGAGGTGTCGCCCCGCTACCTTGAGGCGCTAATTAACTATGAAGACCGCTGGTTCTGGAAGCATCCCGGCGTCAATCCGTTTTCAGTACTGCGCGCAGCATGGCAGGACCTCTCCTCTGGGCGTGTGGTTTCGGGCGGCAGTACGCTCACCATGCAGGTCGCACGATTACTCGATCCCCATCCGCGAACCTTCGGCGGCAAGTTTCGCCAGCTCTGGCGCGCATTGCAGCTGGAATGGCATCTCTCCAAACGCGACATCCTGACACTGTATCTCAACCGTGCGCCGTTTGGCGGTACGCTACAGGGCGTCGGGGCGGCAAGCTGGGCCTATCTTGGTAAATCACCCGCGCAATTGAGTTACTCCGATGCCGCGCTGCTGGCTGTTTTGCCACAGGCACCGAGTCGCCTGCGTCCGGATCGCTGGCCTGACCGTGCTGAAGCGGCGCGTAATAAAGTGCTCGAACGTATGGCGAGCCAGGGTATTTGGCCTGCCAGACAGGTACAGGAGTCACGTGAAGAGCCAGTCTGGCTGTCGCCCCGGCAAATGCCGCAGTTAGCGCCGTTATTCTCGCGCATGATGCTGGGAAAAAGCCGGAGCGATAAAATCGTGACTACCCTTGATGCCGGATTGCAGCGTCAACTGGAAGAGCTGGCGCAGAACTGGAAGGGGCGCTTACCTGCACGCAGTTCGCTGGCAATGATTGTGGTCGATCACACCGATATGAGCGTGCGTGGTTGGGTGGGGTCGGTAGATATGAATGACGACTCCCGCTTTGGTCATGTGGATATGGTGAATGCGATCCGTTCGCCAGGCTCGGTGCTGAAGCCGTTTGTTTACGGTCTGGCGCTGGATGACGGACTCATTCATCCCGCTTCGTTGTTGCAGGATGTCCCGCGGCGAACCGGAGATTATCGACCGGGGAATTTTGACAGCGGTTTTCATGGCCCGGTGAGTATGAGCGAAGCGCTGGTAAGGTCGTTGAATTTACCCGCCGTGCAGGTGCTCGAAGCCTATGGTCCGAAGCGCTTTGCCGCATCGTTACGTAACGTCGGCTTACCGCTGTATCTGCCCGCAGGGGCTGCGCCGAATCTGTCGCTGATTTTAGGTGGCGCGGGGGCAAGGCTGGAAGATATGGCCGCAGCGTACAGCGCCTTTGCCCGTAAGGGAAAAGCGGGAAAACTGCGTCTGCAGCCGGGTGACCCACTGCTTGAACGTCCGTTGATGTCGGCGGGCGCGGCGTGGATTATTCGCCGTATTATGGCCGACGAAGCGCAACCGCTGCCGGATAACGCACTGAGCAGAGTGGTTCCGCTGGCGTGGAAAACGGGTACCAGCTATGGCTATCGCGATGCCTGGGCGATTGGCGTTAACGCCCGTTATGTGATCGGTATCTGGACTGGCAGACCAGACGGAACGCCGGTGGTGGGCCAGTTTGGATTTGCCAGCGCCGTGCCGCTGCTCAATCAGGTCAACAATCTTTTGCTCTCTCGCGGGACCAATCAGCCGGAAGATCCACGTCCTGATTCCGTGAGTCGCGGCGTGGTGTGCTGGCCGGGCGGGCAATCCCTTGCCCCAGGAGACAGCAACTGCCGTCGCCGTCTGGCAACCTGGTTACTGGATGGCAGTCAGCCGCCAACGTTATTATTGCCCGAGCAGGAAGGGGTTAATGGCATTCGTTTTCCTGTCTGGCTGGATGATGAAGGCAAACGTGTGGCGGCGGATTGCCCGCAGGCGCACGAGCAAACGTTAATCGTCTGGCCGTTGCCGCTGGAGCCATGGCTACCTGAATCAGAACGCCGTGGGGCGAGATTACCGCCAGTTTCTGCCACGTGTCCGCCGCTGGGACAAGACGCTTCGCAGCCATTGCAGTTGACAGGCATTCGTGATGGCGCGATTGTGAAGCGTTTACCCGGTTCTGCTCAAGCCTCATTGCCGGTGCAAACCAGTGGTGGGAGCGCTGAACGCTGGTGGTTTCTTAACGGTGAAAGGCTGGAAGAACGTGGACGTCGTCTTACGCTACGGCTGGCGACTAAAGGGGATTATCAACTGCTGGTGATGGATGACGCTGGTCAGGTAGCGACGGTGAGATTTTCGATGCAGTAGACCAGTTGGTGACTGTTTGTTGCTAAAATTCATCTTATTTTAAAGAAATGTTACCTTCATCAATAGTCAATTGCCGGGATGCTCTTTATAATCCGCGCCAGGTCGTACATCTATATAGACAACAACAGAACACATTACAGAGGTTATCATGGCTATTGAACGTACTTTTTCCATCATCAAACCAAACGCGGTGGCAAAAAACGTTATTGGGAGCATCTTTGCGCGCTTTGAAGCAGCAGGGTTCAAAATTGTCGGCACTAAAATGCTGCACCTGACCGTTGAGCAGGCACGTGGCTTCTATGCTGAGCACGATGGCAAACCGTTCTTTGACGGTCTGGTTGAATTCATGACTTCCGGTCCGATCGTTGTTTCTGTTCTGGAAAGCGAAAATGCCGTACAGCGTCATCGCGATCTGCTGGGCGCAACCAACCCGGCGAATGCGCTGGCCGGTACTCTGCGTGCAGACTATGCTGACAGCTTCACCGAGAACGGTACTCACGGTTCCGACTCCGTTGAGTCAGCGGCGCGCGAAATCGCCTATTTCTTTGGTGAAGGTGAGGTTTGCCCGCGCACTCGCTGATAAGCTCGTGGGGTAGGCCGGATAAGCATTTGCGCATCCGGCACTGTTTTGCCTGATGGCGACGCTGATGCGTCTTATCAGGCCTACGATCTTCCTTTACATATTATTTTCGCTAATGCTTCGTGCAAACGTGGCATCCCTGCGCCAGACTTTGTACAATGCAACGCCCCGGAAGAGCAGATCGCTTGCCGGGGCGTTTCTTTTTAACCCTCCACGGGCCACAACGTGTAACAACGAGGCCGGAAAAAATTATGTCTGAATTAGTTAACACCTCTGAAGTCGTCATTCCTGCGGTTCCAAATAAAAATGGAAAAATTAACCTGCTGGATCTGAACCGTCAGCAAATGCGCGAATTCTTCAAAGAGATGGGCGAAAAACCGTTTCGTGCCGATCAGGTCATGAAGTGGATGTACCACTATTGCAGCGACAACTTTGATGACATGACTGACATCAACAAGGTGCTGCGTAACAAGCTGAAAGAAGTGGCTGAAATTCGCGCCCCGGAAGTGGTGGAAGAGCAGCGTTCTTCTGACGGTACGATCAAATGGGCTATCGCGGTTGGCGATCAGCGCGTTGAAACGGTGTATATCCCGGAAGACGATCGTGCGACCCTGTGTGTTTCTTCACAGGTCGGGTGCGCATTAGAGTGTAAATTCTGCTCTACGGCGCAACAGGGCTTTAACCGTAACCTGCGGGTATCGGAGATCATTGGTCAGGTCTGGCGCGCGGCGAAGATCGTCGGTGCGGTGAAGGCTACGGGCGTGCGTCCTATTACCAACGTGGTGATGATGGGGATGGGCGAGCCGCTGCTCAACCTGACCAACGTGGTTCCGGCGATGGAAATCATGCTCGATGACTTCGGTTTTGGGCTGTCCAAGCGTCGCGTCACGCTCTCCACCTCAGGTGTTGTCCCTGCGCTGGATAAGCTGGGTGATATGATTGACGTCGCGCTGGCGATTTCTCTGCATGCGCCGAACGATGAAATTCGTGACGAAATTGTACCTATCAACAAAAAGTACAATATCGAAACATTCCTTGGCGCGGTTCGTCGTTATCTGGAGAAGTCCAACGCTAACCAGGGTCGTGTAACCATTGAGTATGTGATGTTAGATCACATCAATGATGGCACTGAACACGCGCATCAGCTGGCAGAACTGCTGAAAGATACGCCGTGTAAGATCAACCTGATCCCGTGGAACCCGTTCCCGGGCGCGCCGTATGGCCGTAGTTCTAACAGCCGTATCGATCGTTTCTCCAAAGTGTTGATGAGCTATGGTTTCACTACCATCGTGCGTAAAACACGTGGTGATGACATCGATGCAGCCTGCGGTCAGCTGGCGGGCGACGTTATCGACCGTACCAAGCGTACTCTGCGTAAGCGTATGCAGGGCGACACTATCGAGATTAAGACCGTTTGATGTTGGCGCACTACGGTATAATTCCTGTACCGTAGTGCAACGTAAGCCATATGAGGTTTTTTGTTGTCGTCGTCAGGTCAATAATAACGGTGCGTTTTTGTCGACTTTAAGGCAGTATGTAACGGCGTAACAAGTGTTTAGCCCTCAGGTTTACGCCGTTTTGTCATTGATAGTCTGACCGTTTTATACTGTCTGACGAAGGTTAACTGACCAGATGTTTCGCGGTGTGGGTGAGCATTGTGGCTCGCCGGCATCAGAACCCAAATTTACGCAGCTGTAGCGAATGAATACTGAAGCCACGCACGACAAAAATGAAACACTATCCACCGGCGTTCGTCTGCGCAATGCCCGTGAACAACTCGGATTCAGCCAGCAGGCAGTCGCGGAGCGACTTTGCCTGAAGGTCTCCACGGTACGCGATATTGAAGAAGATAAGGCGCCAGCCGATCTTGCTTCAACATTCCTGCGCGGGTATATCCGTTCTTATGCGCGTCTGGTGCATATTCCTGAAGAAGAACTGTTGCCAGGGCTGGAAAAACAGGCTCCGATTCGACCAGCTAAAGTCGCACCGATGCAGAGCTTCTCGCTCGGCAAACGTCGTAAGAAACGTGACGGCTGGTTAATGACCTTTACCTGGCTGGTACTGTTTGTCGTTGTCGGACTGACTGGTGCCTGGTGGTGGCAGAACCATAAAGCGCAGCAGGAAGAGATCACCACTATGGCCGATCAATCCTCTGCTGAGCTGAATGCCGGTAAAGAGGGTGCGCAGAACGTACCGTTAGATACCAGCGCAGCAGCAGGGCAGGATACCCCTCCGGCTCCTGACGATGGTGCGGTAGCGGACGCAGCGCCAACGCCAGACGTTGCTGCGACCCCGGCACCCGCCGCTGATGCGCAACAGAACGCCGTTGTTGCCCCATCTCAGGCTAACGTCGATACCGCAACTGCAGCGCCAACAGCGCCAGCTACAGCGGCTCCTCTGCCGACCGATCAGGCAGGTGTGACTACACCTGCAGCCGATCCTAACGCGCTGGTGATGAACTTTACCGCCGATTGCTGGCTGGAAGTAACCGATGCGACCGGTAAAAAACTGTTCAGCGGGATGCAGCGTAAAGACGGCAATCTAAACCTGACCGGTCAAGCGCCGTACAAACTGAAAATTGGCGCCCCGGCGGCAGTGCAGATTCAGTTCCAGGGTAAACCTGTCGATCTGAGTCGTTTTATCAGAACTAACCAGGTTGCGCGTCTGACCGTTAATGCCGAACAATCACCGGCTCAGTAACAGACGGCAATGCGGGAGATTTTTTAATGCATAACCAGGCTCCAATTCAACGTAGAAAATCGACACGCATTTACGTTGGGAACGTGCCGATCGGCGATGGTGCGCCCATCGCCGTACAGTCTATGACTAACACGCGTACCACGGATGTGGAAGCGACGGTTAATCAGATTAAAGCGCTGGAACGCGTAGGCGCAGACATTGTTCGTGTCTCTGTACCGACAATGGATGCCGCAGAAGCGTTCAAGCTTATCAAACAGCAGGTTAACGTCCCGCTGGTTGCCGATATTCACTTCGACTATCGTATCGCGCTGAAGGTAGCGGAATACGGTGTTGATTGCCTGCGTATTAACCCAGGTAATATCGGCAGTGAAGAGCGTATTCGCATGGTGGTGGATTGCGCTCGTGATAAAAATATTCCTATCCGTATCGGCGTCAACGCCGGATCGCTGGAAAAAGATCTGCAGGAAAAATACGGTGAACCGACGCCGCAGGCGCTGCTGGAATCCGCTATGCGCCATGTGGATCACCTCGATCGTCTGAACTTCGATCAATTCAAAGTCAGTGTTAAAGCGTCTGACGTTTTCCTCGCCGTAGAATCCTATCGCCTGCTGGCGAAACAGATCGATCAACCGCTGCATCTGGGGATCACCGAAGCCGGTGGCCTGCGTAGTGGTTCGGTGAAGTCCGCGATCGGCCTTGGCCTGCTGTTATCTGAAGGGATCGGCGATACGCTGCGTGTTTCTCTGGCAGCCGATCCGGTGGAAGAGATCAAAGTGGGTTTCGATATCCTGAAATCGCTGCGCATTCGCGCGCGCGGGATCAACTTCATCGCTTGCCCAACCTGTTCGCGTCAGGAGTTTGACGTTATTGGTACGGTTAACGCGCTGGAGCAACGCCTGGAAGATATCATTACGCCAATGGACGTTTCGATCATCGGCTGCGTGGTAAACGGTCCTGGTGAAGCGCTGGTTTCTACGCTGGGCGTGACGGGCGGTAACAAGAAAAGCGGCCTGTATGAAGACGGCGTGCGTAAGGACAGACTCGATAACGACGACATGATTAAGCAGCTTGAAGCCCGCATCCGCGCTAAAGCGAGTATTCTGGACGAAGCGCGTCGTATCGACGTGCAGCAGCTTGAAAAATAACAACGTGATGGGAAGCGGCGTGCTTCCCGTGTATGATTGAACCCGCATGGCGCCCGCATTGTTCGGGTTAGCGCTGAGGGTTCATTTTTATATTCATAAAGAGAATAAACGTGGCAAAAAACATTCAAGCCATTCGCGGCATGAACGATTATCTGCCTGGCGAAACCGCCATCTGGCAGCGCATTGAAGGCACTCTCAAAAACGTGCTCGGTAGCTACGGTTACAGTGAAATCCGCTTGCCGATTGTAGAGCAGACCCCGTTATTCAAACGCGCGATCGGTGAAGTCACCGACGTGGTTGAAAAAGAGATGTATACCTTTGAGGACCGTAATGGCGACAGCCTGACGTTGCGTCCTGAAGGGACTGCGGGCTGCGTACGCGCCGGCATCGAACATGGTCTCCTGTACAATCAGGAACAGCGTCTGTGGTATATCGGGCCGATGTTCCGCCACGAACGTCCGCAGAAAGGACGCTATCGTCAATTCCATCAGCTGGGTGTCGAAGTATTTGGCCTACAAGGCCCGGACATCGATGCGGAGCTGATTATGCTGACCGCTCGCTGGTGGCGCGCGCTGGGTATTTCTCAGCATGTTAGCCTTGAGCTGAACTCAATCGGTTCGCTTGAAGCCCGCGCTAACTACCGTGATGCGTTGGTCGCCTACCTGGAACTGCATAAAGAGAAACTGGACGAAGACTGCAAGCGTCGTATGTACACCAATCCGCTGCGCGTTCTCGACTCCAAAAACCCGGAAGTACAGGCGCTGCTCAACGACGCGCCTGCACTGGGCGACTATCTTGATGACGACTCTCGCGAGCACTTCGCGGGCTTGTGCAAACTGCTGGAATCCGCAGGCATTGCCTACACCGTCAATCAGCGTCTGGTTCGTGGTCTTGATTACTACAACCGCACCGTATTTGAGTGGGTTACCAGCAGCCTGGGCTCTCAGGGCACCGTGTGTGCCGGTGGTCGTTACGACGGTCTGGTAGAGCAACTTGGCGGTCGTGCAACGCCAGCCGTGGGCTTTGCTATGGGGCTGGAACGACTTGTTTTGTTAGTTCAGGCAGTTAATCCGGAATTTAACGCAGATCCTGTTGTCGATATATACCTGGTTGCTTCAGGGGCGGACACGCAGTCGGCGGCAATGACGCTTGCAGAACGTCTGCGCGATGAAGTTCCTGGTGTGAAACTGATGACAAACCACGGTGGCGGCAACTTTAAGAAACAGTTTGCCCGTGCCGATAAGTGGGGCGCCCGCGTTGCACTGGTACTGGGCGAGTCCGAAGTGGCTGACGGTACTGTTGTAGTGAAGGATTTGCGCTCTGGTGAGCAAACGGCAGTAGCGCAGGATAGCGTTGCCGCGCATTTGCGCACTTTACTGGGCTAAGGAGAAGGACAGCGTGGAAATTTACGAGAACGAACACGACCAGGTTGATGCGGTAAAACGCTTCTTTGCTGAAAACGGCAAGGCGCTGGCTGTTGGGATCATTTTAGGGGTTGGCGCGCTGGTTGGTTGGCGTTACTGGACCAGCCATCAGACGGAGTCCGCACGCTCTGCTTCTTTGGCATATCAAAATACGGTGACTGCGGTTAGCGCGGGTAAACCGGACAGCATTCCTGCCGCTGAGAAATTTGCTGCAGAGAATAAAAATACCTACGGCGCGCTAGCTTCACTGGAACTTGCGCAGCAGTTTGTTGACCAAAATGAACTTGAGAAAGCCGCAAGTCAGCTGCAACAGGGCTTAGCTGCGACCAGCGATGAAAATCTCAAAGCGGTGATTAACCTGCGTCTGGCTCGTGTTCAGGTTCAGCTTAAACAGGCTGATACCGCGCTGAAAACACTCGACACCATTAAAGGTGAAGGGTGGACGGCCATTGTTGCCGATCTGCGCGGTGAAGCGTTGCTGAGCAAAGGCGACAAACAAGGTGCGCGTAGCGCATGGGAAGCGGGTGTGAAAAGCGATGCCTCTCCTGCTCTGAGCGAAATGATGCAGATGAAAATCAATAATTTGTCCATCTGAGAGGGACCCGATGCAATTGCGTAAATTACTTCTGCCAGGGCTGCTTTCCGTTACCCTATTGAGCGGCTGTTCACTGTTTAGTGGCGAAGAAGATGTCGTTAAGATGTCCCCATTACCGGTGGTTGAAAACCAGTTTACTCCGTCTACGGAATGGAGCACCTCCGTAGGTAACGGTATTGGTGATTTCTATTCCAATCTTCACCCTGCGCTGGCGGATAACGTTGTCTATGCAGCCGATCGCGCTGGTGTAGTGAAAGCATTGAACGCAGGCGACGGTAAAGAAGTCTGGTCTGTGAATCTGGGTGAGAAAGACGGCTGGTTCTCCCGTGCATCTGCACAGCTTTCTGGCGGTGTAACCGTGTCTGGCGGACATGTTTACATTGGCAGCGAAAAAGCACAGGTTTATGCGTTGAATACCAGCGACGGTACCACCGCATGGCAGACGAAAGTCGCCGGTGAAGCGCTGTCTCGTCCTGTTGTGAGCGATGGCGTAGTTTTGATCCACACCAGCAACGGCCAGTTGCAGGCATTAAACGAAGCTGATGGCGCCATCAAATGGACCGTTAACCTCGACATGCCTTCCCTGTCTCTGCGTGGTGAATCCGCTCCGGCAACCGCCTTTGGCGCAGCTATTGTCGGCGGTGATAACGGTCGCGTGAGCGCCGTGCTGATGCAGCAAGGCCAGATGATTTGGCAGCAGCGTATCTCTCAGGCGACAGGCCCAACGGAAATCGATCGTCTGAGCGACGTTGATACCACGCCGGTTATCGTCAATGGCGTTGTTTACGCGCTGGCTTATAATGGTAACCTGACGGCGCTGGATCTGCGCAGCGGTCAGATTATGTGGAAACGCGAACTGGGCTCGGTGAATGATTTCATCGTCGACGGTAACCGTATCTACCTGGTTGACCAGAATGACCGCGTACTGGCGCTGACCACCGATGGCGGCGTGACGCTGTGGACGCAAAGCGATCTGCTGCACCGTCTGCTGACGTCCCCGGTATTGTATAATGGCAATCTGGTCGTCGGTGATAGCGAAGGCTACCTGCACTGGATTAACGTTGACGATGGTCGTTTTGTTGCCCAGCAGAAAGTCGACAGCTCAGGTTTCCTGACCGAGCCGGTCTCTGCTGATGGTAAACTGCTGATCCAGGCGAAAGACGGTACGCTGTACTCCATTACGCGTTAATCGTCCCGGCCGCTCGCTTTGAAAAACGGCTCCTGGTGCAGGGGCCGTTTTACTGTTTTTAACAACGGGGCAAAAAATGAGCCCGTTGTCTGATGATTTTTTAAATGAGGCTTTAAACATGGTACCTGTGGTCGCGCTTGTCGGGCGCCCTAACGTTGGCAAATCCACGTTATTTAACCGTCTAACTCGCACCCGAGATGCGCTGGTTGCGGATTTCCCGGGTCTGACTCGTGACCGTAAGTACGGTCGTGCGGAAATTGAAGGCCGTGAGTTTATCTGCATTGATACCGGCGGTATTGATGGCACCGAAGACGGTGTTGAAACCCGTATGGCGGAACAGTCGCTGTTGGCTATCGAAGAAGCAGACGTTGTGCTGTTCATGGTGGATGCGCGTGCTGGCCTGATGCCAGCGGATGAAGCTATTGCTAAACACCTGCGTTCGCGCCAGAAACCGACGTTCCTGGTCGCCAACAAAACTGACGGACTCGATCCTGACCAGGCGGTTGTTGATTTCTACTCATTGGGTCTGGGTGAAATTTATCCGATTGCGGCGTCCCATGGTCGTGGTGTTCTCAGCCTGCTGGAGCATGTTCTGCTGCCGTGGATGGATGACGTTGCTCCTCAGGAAGAAGTGGATGAAGACGCAGAATACTGGGCGCAGCTTGAAGCCAAAGAAAACGGCGAAGAAGAGCCTGAGGACGATTTCAACCCGCAGGATTTGCCGATTAAACTGGCAATCGTCGGCCGTCCGAACGTAGGTAAGTCCACGCTTACTAACCGTATTCTCGGCGAAGACCGCGTGGTGGTTTACGACATGCCGGGAACCACGCGTGACAGTATTTATATTCCGATGCAGCGCGATGAACGCGAATATGTGCTCATCGATACCGCGGGCGTACGTAAGCGCGGCAAAATTACCGAAGCGGTAGAAAAATTCTCAGTAATCAAAACGCTGCAGGCAATTGAAGATGCCAACGTGGTGATGCTGGTGATTGACGCGCGTGAAGGGATTTCCGATCAGGACCTGTCGCTGCTGGGCTTTATCCTCAATAGTGGGCGCTCACTTGTTATCGTTGTGAACAAGTGGGATGGCCTGACGCAGGAAGTAAAAGAGCAGGTCAAAGAGACGCTGGACTTCCGTCTGGGCTTTATTGATTTTGCGCGCGTACACTTTATCTCTGCGCTGCACGGTAGCGGCGTGGGTAATCTGTTTGAATCGGTCCGTGAAGCATACGATAGCTCTACACGTCGCGTGAGCACCGCGATGCTGACGCGCATCATGACCATGGCAGTAGAAGATCATCAGCCGCCGCTGGTGCGTGGTCGTCGTGTGAAGCTGAAATATGCCCATGCCGGTGGTTATAACCCGCCAATCGTGGTGATTCACGGCAACCAGGTCAAAGACCTGCCGGATTCCTACAAGCGCTATCTGATGAACTATTTCCGCAAGTCTTTGGACGTAATGGGGACGCCGATCCGTATTCAGTTCAAAGAAGGGGAGAACCCGTTTGCGAACAAACGTAATACATTAACGCCGACTCAGATGCGTAAGCGTAAGCGTCTGATTAAGCACATCAAAAAAAGCAAGTAACTGTTGCTGATGCAGATAAAAACCCGCGCTTGTCGCGGGTTTTTTTTCGTCTGCCCATTGCTGATCTCCCCCTGTGTAAAGTCAATCACTATTCGTTTTTTGCCAAGTTTAAATCTAAGAAAGTAGACATTTGTCGAGTTTTCATCTTAAAGTCCGGGGGCTGGTACTAGACAAAACTAGCCTTAGGTTATCAAATGGTTAAATAACTTTTCGCCGCATGTAAAAAATCGGTCAGATACGTAACTGGCTGGCGTACATCGCGGTGTTTACACGCACGACGACATAACTTTCGGGAGAATTATGCAATCCTCTGTTAATCAAAAAGAAAGCCGAACTTTCTTCGGTCATCCTTACCCGCTCGGCTCGCTGTTCTTCACAGAGATGTGGGAGCGCTTCTCGTTTTACGGCATTCGCCCGTTACTGATCCTGTTTATGGCTGCTACCGTTTATGACGGCGGCATGGGGCTGGCGCGTGAAAATGCCTCGGCGATTGTGGGTATCTTTGCCGGTACGATGTATCTCGCCGCGCTGCCAGGTGGCTGGCTGGCGGATAACTGGCTCGGCCAACAGAAAGCGGTGTGGTACGGTTCCATTTTGATTGCGCTCGGTCACTTGTCGATCGCGCTCTCGGCCATTATGGGGAACAACCTGTTCTTTATCGGCCTGATGTTTATCGTGCTCGGTTCCGGTCTGTTTAAGACCTGTATCTCAGTGATGGTTGGCACGCTGTATAAAAAAGGCGATGCGCGTCGCGACGGCGGTTTCTCGCTGTTCTATATGGGCATCAATATGGGGTCGTTTATCGCGCCGCTGATCTCCGGCTGGCTGATTAAATCCCACGGTTGGCACTGGGGCTTTGGCATCGGTGGTATCGGGATGCTGGTGGCGTTGATCATCTTCCGCGTGTTTGCCGTTCCATCGATGAAACGTTATGACAGCGAAGTGGGTCTGGACTCAACCTGGAATAGCCCGGTAGTGAAACGTAACGGTGTGGGCGCGTGGCTGCTGGCGCTGGCCGTCGGCGTAGCCGTTATCGTTACGCTGATTGCGCAGGGCGTGATTGTGATAAATCCGGTCGCGGTTGCCAGTATGCTGGTGTATGTGATTGCCGCCTCCGTCGCGCTCTATTTTATCTACCTGTTTGTGTTTGCTGGTCTGAATCGCAAAGAGCGCGCCAGACTGCTGGTCTGCTTTATCCTGCTGGTTTCCGCCGCGTTCTTCTGGTCTGCGTTTGAGCAGAAGCCAACCTCGTTCAACCTGTTCGCTAACGACTACACTAACCGTATGATCGGCGATTTTGAAATCCCGGCGGTCTGGTTCCAGTCGATAAACGCACTGTTTATCATTCTGCTGGCACCGGTATTCAGCTGGGCGTGGCCGAAACTGGCGAGCATGAACATTCGCCCGAGCAGCATCACCAAGTTCGTTATCGGTATTCTCTGTGCCGCTGCAGGCTTTGGTCTGATGATGCTGGCAGCGCAAAACGTTCTCAGTAACGGTGGCGCAGGCGTCTCCCCATTCTGGCTGGTGGGCAGTATCCTGATGCTGACGCTTGGTGAGTTGTGCCTGAGCCCGATCGGTCTGGCGACCATGACGCTGCTGGCTCCGGAAAGAATGCGCGGGCAGATGATGGGCCTGTGGTTCTGCGCCAGTGCGCTGGGTAACCTGGCCGCAGGTCTGATTGGTGGTCATGTGAAGGCCGACCAACTGGATATGCTGCCGGATCTCTTCGCTCGCTGCTCGATTGCGTTGCTTATCTGCGCCGCGGTACTGATCGTCCTCATTGTGCCGATCCGTCGCATGCTGGAGAATACGCAAACTAAACCGGCTACTAGCGCCTGATAACACCTCGATTGTGCCGGGGCAGACGTGATGTCCCGGCCAATTCATTTACGAGGTGAGAACATGCTGTTAGGGTTTGTTGGGCTTGGCGCAGTCGTTGAAACGGCATACTTGCCCGCATTGCGTAAACTTTACGGTGATTCCCTGGGCTGTGTGGGATTTGACGTGCAACCCGCAAAACAGCCCGCTGGTGTGACACGCTGTGCATCGCTCGCTGAACTTCTTGCAACACCGCTTGATACCCTGTTTATCACCACCGCATCCCTGCATCATCTCGATGTGCTTGAACAGGCGCTGGCCGCTCCCATCGCACGAATCGTGGTTGAAAAACCGATTGTTGCCACGCTTTCCCAAATTGAAAAACTGAAAACGCTGCTGGAGCAACCCGACGCTGCCGACCGTGTGCTGGCGCTCGACCACTGGATGGCGCGCAATGGCGCAATGCAGCTGGCATTGGGAAAACTCGGTGCGCAGTGGCAGGGCGATAACCCACAACAGGCACTTGTCTCTCACTTTTCAGACGTTGTTAAAATCGACGGTTTTTTGCAGGAGCCGAGCGGATATAACGCTACAGGAGAGCCGATCGCGCTCAACTTTGCCACTGGTGAGCCAGATACGCGTGAGCTTCGCCACCCGGACGGTGTGATTCTGGACATTGGCACACACGTACTGGCCATGCTGCGTGAAACAGTGCGTTACCTGGGCGGTAATGACAGCATGACCCTGCAGGTGAAGAGCGCTAAAGACCGTCTGGGACGTAACATCATCCAGGGTGACCTGACCACGGCTGAAGGAGAGGCGCATCTGCAAGGACTGATTAGCGGTGTACCGTTGGATATCTGGCTGAATAAATACGCGGGGCCTGCTGGCGGACAAAAAGGTCTGCGCCTTTATCTGCGTGATGGGCGTATCATCAGCTACGACCGACGGGGTGCCGACGATGTGCTCGAATTGATTGACGGTGATGTTGTGCAACGCTGGTGTCTGCCTGGTACGATTTATGCCCATTGTCTGGCGGAACATATTCTGGGGACGCAAAGTCTGTTTGAACGCAGCCCGCAGGAGGTGAGCCGCACGACGCAGCGCAGGCTGGATGAGGTAGAACGATTACTGATCCTACAGCAACAGTTGCGTGGTTCACACTAAGCGTATCATGGTAAAATTAGCGCAGAATTGAACGCCATTTAAAGGAGTCACCATGTCGATGACCTGCCCGGATTGTCATGCAGAACTGGAACCACAAAACGGTGTGGCACACTGTGAAAACTGTAAAAAAGATATTCCGTTAGAAGCCCGCTGCCCGGAGTGCCATCAGCCACTCCAGGTGTTACAAGCCTGCGGCGCGGTGGATTACTTCTGTCAGAATGGTCATGGTCTGATTTCGAAGAAACGTGTGGAGTTTGTGCCGGTTTAATCTGGCTTTTTCTTACGCGTTTTCTTTGCCGTCGTTACGCCTTTCACTTCGCTCTCTACCCAGCCGTCTGACAGGCGGGTAGTGAGCACATCACCGGTTTTTACCTGTTTGGTCTGCTTCAGCACTTTGCCGTCGGTCGCGGTAGTGACGCTATAGCCGCGAGCGAGCGTCGAGAGAGGACTCACCGCTTCAAGATGCGTCACCACATTACCGAAGCGTTCTCGCTGTGCACTTAAACGTGCGCGGATATTCTCTGCCAGACGGTACTCCAGTTGCTGAATACGGGTTTGCGCCCGATAAATGCGCGGCTGTGGGTTTTGCTGGCTCAGGCGTTGACTTACGCGCTGTTGGCGCTGATTGGCCTGCTTAATCTTATTCTCAAGAGCGAAATTCATCCGCTGACGCAGCCGCTCCAGCACGGTCTGCTGACGGGCCAGACGCAGTTGCGGATGTTGCTGTTGCAAACGGTGATGAAGCTGGGTAAAGCGACGAGTACGGTTGGCGATGTAGTAGTCCATCGCCATCTCCAGACGCTGCTGGCCATGCTGAATTTGACGCAGTAGTTCCAGTTGATTGCGGCTGACAATTTCCGCCGCTGCCGATGGCGTAGGCGCCCGTAAATCTGCAATAAAATCGGCAATAGTGACATCTGTTTCGTGGCCGACGGCGCTTACCACCGGGATGCGGCTGGCAAAGATTGCCCGTGCTACGCGTTCGTCGTTAAAACTCCACAAATCTTCCAGAGAACCGCCGCCGCGCCCGACGATAAGCACATCACACTCGCCCCGCGCGTTCGCCAGCTCAATGGCGCGAACGATCTGTCCTGGCGCATCGTCGCCCTGGACCGCGGTCGGGTAGATAATAACGGGCAGGGATGGGTCACGACGCTTCAGCACGTGGAGAATGTCGTGCAGCGCAGCCCCGGTTTTCGAGGTAATGACCCCAACGCAGTGAGCCGGAGAGGGTAGTGATTTTTTGAACTGCTGATCGAATAGCCCTTCAGCATGCAGTTTGGCTTTGAGTTGCTCATATTTTTGCTGCAACAAGCCTTCGCCAGCTGGCTGCATGCTCTCAACAATTATCTGGTAGTCGCCACGCGGTTCGTACAACGTAATGTTAGCGCGTACCAGGACCTGCTGACCGTGCTGTGGGCGGAACGTTACCCGTCGATTGCTGTTGCGAAACATCGCGCAGCGTACCTGGGCTGTGTCATCTTTGAGCGTGAAATACCAGTGACCGGAGGACGGCTGAGTGAAATTCGAGATTTCACCGCTGATCCAAACTTGTCCCATTTCCTGCTCAAGCAGCAAACGAACCGTCTGATTTAGGCGGCTTACGGTAAAAATTGAGGTGGTCTGAGAGGATAACATGTGAGCGGGATCAAATTCTAAATCAGCAAGTTATTCAGTCGAAAGTAACATGCTCACAGAGGAGCGCAAGGTTTTTTTGCAAAAAAGTGTGGATGCAATCGGTTACGCTCTGTATAATGCCGCGGCAATATTTAATAACCTCCCAGGTGAGATATTGCCCATGCTACGTATCGCAAAAGAAGCCCTGACGTTTGACGACGTCCTCCTCGTTCCCGCTCATTCTACCGTTCTGCCGAATACTGCTGACCTCAGCACCCAGTTGACGAAAACCATTCGCCTGAACATTCCTATGCTCTCCGCAGCAATGGACACCGTGACGGAAGCGCGCCTGGCAATTGCCCTGGCCCAGGAAGGCGGCATCGGTTTTATCCACAAAAACATGTCCATCGAGCGCCAGGCTGAAGAAGTTCGCCGCGTGAAGAAACACGAATCTGGCGTGGTAACTGACCCACAGACCGTACTACCAACCACTACTCTGCGCGAAGTGAAAGAACTGACCGAGCGTAACGGCTTTGCAGGCTACCCGGTGGTGACTGAAGATAACGAACTGGTCGGCATCATCACCGGCCGTGACGTGCGTTTTGTGACTGACCTGAACCAGCCGGTTAGCGTATATATGACGCCAAAAGAGCGTCTGGTGACCGTTCGTGAAGGCGAAGCGCGCGATGTCGTTTTTGCCAAAATGCACGAAAAACGCGTTGAGAAAGCGCTGGTTGTTGATGACAGCTTCCACCTGCTCGGTATGATCACCGTAAAAGATTTCCAGAAAGCAGAACGTAAACCTAACGCCTGTAAAGACGAGCATGGTCGTCTGCGCGTTGGTGCAGCGGTAGGTGCTGGCGCAGGTAACGAAGAGCGTGTAGACGCGCTGGTTGCCGCTGGCGTAGACGTTCTGCTGATTGACTCCTCTCACGGCCACTCTGAAGGCGTTCTGCAGCGTATCCGTGAAACTCGCGCTAAATATCCTGACCTGCAGATCATCGGCGGTAACGTTGCTACGGGCGCAGGTGCTCGCGCGCTTGCTGAAGCTGGTTGCAGCGCAGTTAAAGTGGGTATCGGCCCTGGCTCCATCTGTACTACCCGTATCGTGACCGGCGTCGGTGTTCCGCAGATCACTGCCGTTTCTGATGCCGTTGAAGCGCTGGAAGGCACCGGTATTCCGGTTATCGCCGACGGCGGTATTCGTTTCTCCGGCGACATCGCTAAAGCGATTGCTGCTGGTGCTGCCGCAGTGATGGTTGGCTCCATGCTGGCGGGTACTGAAGAATCCCCGGGTGAAATCGAACTGTACCAGGGCCGTTCTTACAAATCTTACCGCGGTATGGGTTCTCTGGGCGCGATGTCCAAAGGGTCTTCTGACCGTTACTTCCAGAGCGATAACGCTGCTGACAAACTGGTCCCGGAAGGTATCGAAGGTCGCGTTGCCTATAAAGGTCGCCTGAAAGAGATCATTCACCAGCAGATGGGCGGCCTGCGCTCCTGTATGGGTCTGACCGGCTGTGGTACTATCGACGCGCTGCGAACGAAAGCAGAGTTTGTACGCATCAGCGGTGCGGGTATTCAGGAAAGTCACGTTCACGATGTGACCATCACCAAAGAGTCCCCTAACTACCGCATGGGCTCCTGATAAGTTTCCGCGCCCGGCTATATGCCGGGCGAATTTGTTTCACTTGCCTCGGAATTAGCGTCAATGACAGACAATATTCATAAACATCGCATTCTCATCCTCGATTTCGGCTCGCAGTACACTCAGCTGGTTGCACGTCGCGTACGTGAACTGGGCGTCTACTGTGAACTGTGGGCATGGGATGTTACGGAAGCACAAATTCGCGAATTCAACCCAAGCGGTATCATTCTTTCCGGTGGTCCGGAAAGTACCACCGAAGAAAACAGCCCGCGTGCGCCGGAATACGTTTTCAATGCGGGCGTGCCGGTGTTCGGCGTGTGCTACGGCATGCAGACCATGGCAATGCAACTCGGTGGCCATGTTGAAGGTTCTAACGAACGTGAATTCGGCTATGCGCAGGTTGAAGTTCAGACCGACAGCGCGCTTGTCCGCGGTATTGAAGACTCCCTGACCTCAGACGGCAAACCGCTGCTGGACGTGTGGATGAGCCACGGCGACAAAGTGACCGCCATTCCGGAAGGTTTCGTGACCGTTGCCAGCACCGACAGCTGCCCGTTCGCTATCATGGCGCACGAAGAAAAACGCTTCTACGGCGTGCAGTTCCACCCGGAAGTTACCCACACCCGTCAGGGCATGCGCATGCTGGAGCGTTTTGTGCGCGACATCTGCCAGTGTGAAGCGCTGTGGACGCCGGCAAAAATTATCGATGACGCCGTTGCCCGCATTCGTGAGCAGGTTGGCAATGATAAAGTTATCCTTGGTCTGTCCGGCGGCGTTGACTCCTCCGTGACCGCGATGCTGCTGCACCGTGCAATCGGCAAAAACCTGACCTGCGTGTTCGTCGACAACGGTCTGCTGCGTCTCAACGAAGCTCAGCAGGTGATGGATATGTTCGGCGACCACTTTGGCCTGAACATCGTTCACGTGGAAGGCGAAAAGCGTTTCCTGGACGCGCTGAAAGGCGAGAACGACCCAGAAGCTAAACGTAAAATCATTGGCCGCGTATTCGTGGAAGTATTTGATGAAGAAGCGCTGAAGCTGGAAGACGTTAAGTGGCTGGCGCAGGGCACCATCTACCCGGACGTGATCGAATCCGCGGCATCAGCCACCGGTAAAGCGCACGTTATCAAATCTCACCACAACGTGGGCGGTTTGCCGAAAGAGATGAAGATGGGTCTGGTTGAGCCGCTGCGTGAGCTGTTCAAAGACGAAGTGCGTAAGATTGGTCTGGAGCTGGGCCTGCCGTACGACATGCTGTACCGTCACCCGTTCCCGGGACCGGGTCTGGGCGTACGTGTGCTTGGCGAAGTGAAGAAAGAGTACTGCGACCTGCTGCGTCGCGCGGATGCTATCTTCATTGAAGAGCTGCACAAAGCTGACCTGTACAACAAGGTAAGTCAGGCGTTCACCGTGTTCCTGCCGGTTCGTTCCGTTGGTGTGATGGGCGATGGCCGCAAGTACGACTGGGTTGTTTCCCTGCGTGCGGTAGAAACCATCGACTTTATGACCGCGCACTGGGCACACCTGCCGTATGACTTCTTAGGCCGCGTCTCTAACCGCATTATCAACGAAGTGAACGGTATTTCCCGCGTGGTGTATGACATCAGCGGTAAGCCGCCAGCTACCATTGAGTGGGAATAATATCCCTTTCCGTTAGCGGTTTTTGAACCGGTAATATGCAGAAAACCCTCTGTTTACAGAGGGTTTTTTATTGCACGCATTTCAGCAAATACTTCAGGCGCATGTTCTGCAGGAAAGTACGCTAATCGACCAGTTGCAGCTGAGACTGTTGCTGAGGTGCGACATGCTGAATACGCACATCCATCTGTGGATAGGGTAGGTCGATGTGGTTGGCGTCCAGCGCCTCTTTAATGTTTTCCAGCAGATCGTAATAGGTATTCCAGTATTCGATATTGGGCACCCATACGCGCACGTAAAAATTCAACGCTGAAGCGCCCAGTTCGCCCAGACGAACGGTTACCCCACGTTGCTTATCGATGCGGCTGTCCTGCTCGATAATGTGATTAATAACTTGCTTAACCTCTGCAATCCGACTCTGATAACCCACACCAATCACCAGATCGATACGACGAAAAGGGTGACGGGAATAGTTAATGATGTTGTCAGCGATGATCTTACCGTTTGGAATCACAACTTCTTTGCTGTCCGCGGTTAGCAGGGTGGTGGAGAAGATGTGCACCTTTTCTACTGTTCCGGTGACTGCACCAATCTGCACTACTTCTCCGGCGCGAAAAGGCCGCAGGGAAACCAACAGCACGCCAGCGGCAAAGTTGGAAAGCGAGCTTTGTAACGCGAGGCCAATGGCTAGTCCGGCGGCACCGATGACGGCAATAATGGAGGATGTTTCAATACCGATGCGACCTAATGCGGCGACGACGGAAAAGGCGAGGGTAATGTAACGTACCAGCGCGGTGAAGAACTGAATGATCGTTCTGTCGACTTTACGTTTAAGCAGTAACTTTTCCAGCCCACGAGAGAGCAGACGAGCGATAAATTTACCGATAAACAATAAGATCACGGCGGCAACGATATTCCAGCCGAATTGAATGACAGCATCGCTGTGCCCGGCGATCCACTCAAGGCCGCTTCTTATTTTCGGGAATAATAAAAAACCACTCATGGTATTACCCTGTAGAATTTAAAAATGATAACAATTCAAATAACTATTTAATTTTCATGCGAAATATAAATGCTTGCGTCAGTGATATTTGCTGGTGATATTAATTAGCGTTTATTTGAGCACTGTTTGTCTTTTTATGTCCGCTAAACCGGAACGTAAAAATCAGCGCGAATGGTGCGGTGAAGTGGGATGAAAAGATTGTGCATTTGTGCGAAAAATACGGCCGATTATCTGATAATTAAGCGGGAGAGGGGGGATGTGTGTAAAGTTTCGTCACTCAAATCCCTTACCGGATGGTTAAATGTCAGGCGATTAGCCATCCGGTAAGGAATCTTAATGCTGGGGGTATCACAGGCGCGAGCGATCAATGTTCGTCGGTTTGTGCAGGATCTGTCTGTTGCGGCTGAGTGGTCTGCTGAGATTCTTTTTTGTCCTGGTGGTGATGCCACGCACCAATGGCGGAGTAGACGAAGCGTCCGAAGAAGAAGAGAAAGCTGATAAGCAGTACGATCCGGATCATGCGACTGTTAAATCGGTGTCGTTTGCGTAGGCTGGTAACCTGGCTCACAAAAGGTTCCTTGTAGTGTACCCAACTGAGGGCAATACTCACATTAAGGCATACTGAGAGGGAATGGTCAATTCTTCCTTATGTAAAATTGCTTCAGTTGTTTTATCTTCTTATGTTATGGAAATTAATATTATTATTTGCATGAATAATGTATTAACGATAAAAAATAATGAAAAGAGTAATAATTGATGAATGAGGGGCATGTTTTTTGATATGTATCAAGCATCACACTTTGCTGACAACTAAAATCGATGAATCATTGTGATGTATTTTACTTTATCGTTTTAAAGTCAGGTGGGATGCCTGTCTGAATACCCCCCTACAGGATGTGTGGGATTCTACTGAGCATCTATGAAACTCAATAAAAATTATATTGGTATTAGAGATAGATGGTGGGCATTACCTCTCATCTTACCTTCTTTGTTGTTGCCTATATTGAGCACTGCCACCACCTATGCCCATATTAGTACGGGGACCGTAATTCTTTTCTACCTGCCGTTAGCGCTGATGATTAGCCTGATGCTTTTTTTTGGCTGGGCGGCATTGCCAGGTATTATCATTTCCATTATCTGGTACAAATATCCGCAGGTCGGGTTATTTGAAACACTTTCAATAATTTCGCACTTTATAGTTACAATCGTGCTTAGCTGGGGAGGATATAAAGTATTTTCTCCCCGACGAAACAACGTTTCCCACGGTGATTCTCACCTGATGTTTCAGCGTATGTTCTGGCAGGTCTTCTGCCCGGCAACGCTGTTTCTGATACTCTTCCAGTTTGCTGCATTTGTGGGTGTTTATGAAAGCAAATCCGGCATGGTGGGCGTTATGCCCTTCAATACAGGCACATTGATCAACTATCAGTCCATACTCGCGGGGAATCTTGTAGGTGTGCCACTGTGTTATTTCATCATTCGAACAATTCGCAACCCCTTGCATCTGAGAGGCTATTTTTCTCAGTTAAAGCAGCAGTTTGATACCAAAGTGACTAAAACAGAGTTTGCGGTCTGGTTGATTATATTGACTGTGCTAATGGCAATGTTGTGTATGCCGCTCAATGAACAAAGCTCAATATTTAGCACGAATTATACCTTGTCACTGTTACTTCCCGTCATGCTTTGGGGGGCAATGCGTTACGGTTATAGATTTATTTCGTTGATATGGGCGGTCGTACTTATTACCGCAATTCATTATTATCAGCGCTATATGCCATGGTATTCGGGTTACGATACGCAGCTTGCCATTACCTCATCAAGTTATCTGGTTTTTTCCTTCATCGTGAATTTCATTGCTGTCCTGGCAACGCGTCAACGTTTTGTTACCCGGCGCAACCATCGCCTGGCCTTCTTTGACCCTATGGTGCATATTCCGAATTTGCGCGCTTTGAACCGGGATTTGAAAAACGCGCCATGGTCAGTGCTTTGCTTTTTGGGTGTTCCGGGCATGGAGCTGCTGGTGAAAAATTACGGCATTATGCTGCGTATCCAGTACAAGCAAAAACTGGCTCAGTGGATAACACCGTTGCTTGAACAGGATGAGCATGTCTATCAATTGTCAGGTAATGATTTAATCCTGCGTTTTAACACTGAGCTACACCAGGAACGCATTGAAGCACTGGACAGGCATATCAAGCAGTTTCGTTTTGTTTGGGACGGAATGCCTTTGCAACCGCAGGTTGGGATCAGCTTTTGCTATGTCCGTTCTCCTGTTAACCATATCTATTTGTTGCTGGGAGAGTTAAGTACCATTGCCGAATTATCGCTGGCAACCAATTCACCAGAGAATTTGCAGCGGCGTGGTGTGATGCACCTGCAACGCGACCTGAAAGATAAAGTTGCGATGATGAACCGTATTCAGCAGGCACTGGAGAACAATCGCTTTTTCCTGGAGGCGCAGCCGATTTTTGGCGTGCGTGGCGACGTTTATCACGAAATCCTCCTGCGGCTTGAGGGGGATGACGGTGAAACTATTGCCCCTGATAACTTCTTGCCGGTAGCCCATGAGTTTGGTTTGTCCTCCCGTATCGATCTGTGGGTGATTGAAAATACGTTGAAATTTATGGCGCAGAATCGGGAAAAAATGCCCGCCCACCGGTTTGCTATCAACTTATCACCCACCTCAGTATGTCGCGCGCGACTTCCTAATGACATCAATCAGTTACTGAATAAGTACAAGGTTGAAGCATGGCAACTTATCTTTGAAGTGACGGAAAGCAATGCCTTGACCAATGCGGAACAGGCACAGGCAACGTTGCTGCAGCTGCAATCACTGGGCTGTCAGATTGCGATTGATGATTTTGGTACTGGGTATGCCAGCTATGCGCGGCTGAAAAATGTGAATGCCGATATCCTGAAAATTGACGGTAGCTTTATTCGCAATATTGTTTCGAACAGCCTCGACTACCAAATCGTGGCCTCTATTTGCCATCTGGCGCGGATGAAAAGAATGCTGGTGGTTGCGGAGTACGTCGAAAGCGAAGAAATACGCAGTGCGGTGATTTCGCTGGGGATTGATTACATGCAGGGGTATCTGATTGGTGAGCCACTGCCGTTGAATGAAACTCTGGAAAAGCAGGTGCCAGATGAACTGACACCTGCTGAGATCTTATGCGGCGATATCGGGTGAGCTCTCTTCTTCAATTTTGAGTCGCCAGCCTGTTACGGCTTCCCAGTATTGCTGCTCTTTCTCCAGATCGAGCAGCACCAGCGCATTTTGGCTAAACCAGTCATGCGGGAAGCGTAAGGTCCAGTGGCTGTCGTCGGTTATCAGGGTCAAAGTCGGCGGTGTGGTGGTCGCCTGACGCTGATTATTCAACAGCACGCCCAGGCGCAGCAGCTGAATTAACGGCAGAAACTGTTTCTTCTTAAACAGCGTAAAGCGGGGCAAGTCGTCGAGCTTAATCGCTTTGCGATGATAACGAACTAATGTTGCCATCATCAGCTGTTGTTCCTGATTGAAACCAGGCAGATCGCTGTTTTGTAAGATATACGCAGAGTGGCGATGCAGACCGCTGTGGTTGATGTTCAGCCCAACCTCATGCAGCATTGCTGCCCAACGCAGTAACGCTTCCAGTTGGGGATTGGCCAGCTTTGGCTGCTGCGTATGCCACTGGTCGTACATTTGCATCGTTGTTTCTAGTACGCGCCGGGCCTGTTCGCTGTCAATGTTGTACTGGTTCGCCAGGCTGCTGGCGGTACGGCTACGAACATCCTGGTGGCGAAAACGGCCTTCCATCTCGTACAGCACGCCTTCACGTAACGCACCATCAGAAAGGCGAAGTTCGCGAATAGCTAACGCGTCAAAAACGCCGCACAGAATCGCGAGTCCGGGTACAAACACTGCTTTTCTTTCTTCTGACAACCCAGGCAAGCTGAGCGCATCAAATGACGCGTGCTTCAACACTTCAGATGTCAGCTTGTCCAGACGTTCGGGGGTGATAAAACCGTCTTTTTCACCCATCTCCAGCAGCACTTCATGGGCTGCTTTAATGGTGCCCGATGCGCCCAGCGCAACGTTCCAGCCCTGAATGCGAAACTGCCAGGTTAAGGTTTCGAGCTTTTGCGCAGCCGCCATGCGGGCACGCTGGAAGTTTTCGCGGTTAATTACACCGCGCGGGAAATACATCTGGGCAAAGCTGACGCAACCCATACGGCGGCTTTCGACCAGTTTAGGCTCGAAATCTTCTCCGATCACCAGTTCTGTTGAGCCGCCGCCGATATCGATAACCAGCTTGCGACCTTTTTCCGGCTGCGTATGTTCAACGCCCATAAAGATCAATCGGGCTTCTTCGTTGCCGGAAATAATCTCAATTGGGTAGGGGATGACTTTTTCCGCTCGCTTGAGAAAATCAGTCGCATTCAGTGCCTGACGCAAAGTATGGGTTCCCACGATACATACGCTTGATGGAGGAAACCCCTGCAAACGTTCGGCGAACAGTGATAAACAGCTTAGCCCGCGCTCCATGGCCTCTTCGCTCAGCTTGTTATCTTCGCCGAGGCCATCCGCCAGATGTACGCGTTGTTTCAGTCGCCCAATAATTTGCATTGCGCCATCAACCACGCGGGCAATGACCATATGGAAACTGTTTGAACCAAGGTCGACCGCAGCAAATTCCTGCGGTCGTGGAGTCTTGTCTTGTATTGGCATATCTTTAGTCAGGTTGCTCGAGTGATTTGATGTAATCGTAAATCGCCAATTGTGACTGAACCTTACGGCGGTTTCCGCGCGGTACGTAGCGATTACTCAGTTCTTTATCAATAAAGCGGGCTTTCACCGTGTCGCTGAACAGGATATCGATAATATCCAGCACGCGTTGCTTAAGACGCGGGTCCAGCAGCGGCGTGGCGACTTCGATACGATAGTCGATATTCCTGGTCATCCAGTCTGCGGAGGAGAGATACACCTGCTTGTCACCCCCGTTCTCGAAGATATAGACCCGATCATGTTCAAGATAGCGATCAACGATGCTGATAACGCGAATATTGTCGCTGATACCTTCCAGATTCGGAATCAAAGAACACATACCACGAATCAACAAATTGACCGGCACACCTGAGCTTGAGGCCGCATAGAGGCGGTCAACCAGACCTTTATCAACCAGGTTATTCAGTTTTAGCGTAATGCCGGAAGGCAGTCCTTGCTGCGCGTTGGCGATTTCTTTGTCGATCATCGCGTACAGCAGACGGCGTGAGTTCTGCGGGGAAACCAGCAGATAATCGAACGTCACCGGGCGATACGGGTTCTCGATGAAGTTAAACACCCGACGCACTTCGTTGGTAATGCGCGAATCGGCGGTCAGCAACGAGTAGTCGGTATACAGGCGTGCCGTTTTTTCGTTGAAGTTCCCCGTCCCGATATGCGCATAGCGCACGACTTCATCACCTTCTTTACGCGAGATAAGGAACAGTTTGGCGTGAATTTTCAGTCCTGGCGCGGAGAAGATGACGTGAACGCCTGCTTCGGTAAGACGCTTGGCCCAATGGATGTTGGCTTCTTCATCGAAGCGGGCCTGCAATTCCACCACCACGGTGACTTTCTTACCGTTGTGCGCGGCATGGATCATTGAATCTATGATGCGTGAATCTTTTGCCACACGGTAGATGTTGATCTTTATAGCCAGCACGCTCGGGTCGAAAGAGGCCTGGCGCAGCAGTTCAAGAACGTGCTCAAAGGTGTGATAGGGGTAATACAGCAGCACGTCGCGTTCGCGAACGGCGTCAAAGCCGTTACGAAACTTCTCGTTGTCGAACCAGATATGGCGCAGACGCGGCAGCGGTTTGTTCACCAGGTTAGCTTTGCCAACGTTAGGGAAGTTAATAAAGTCTTTGAAGTTATGGTAACGCCCGCCGGGAACAATCGAGTCGTAGCGAGAAATCGTCAGTTTTTCACGCAGAACTTCGACCAGTGCATTGGGCATGTCACGCTGATAGACAAAACGTACAGGTTCTGCGGTCAGACGCTGTTTCAGGCTGGATGACATAAGCTCCATCAGGCTCGATTCCATCTCGTGCACCAAATCGTATTCGGCGTCACGGGTCATTTTCATCGAATAGGCGTTCAGTGCATCGTAGTCAAAGAACCCTTTGAAAATGTCGTCAAGGCAGTAACGTAAGATGTTGTCCAGCAGGATCATCGGTTTGCGACGGCGCGGGGTTTCCGGCGGCAGATTCACAAAACGAGGAACCTTGTCGGAAGGAATTTCCAGCAGCGCGTAGCGGATCGTATCGCCACGGATAATTTCTACCGCCAGATAGGTGTAGTCATCTTTCAAAAACTGGACTAAATCCGTCTCGCGGTTAATCAGGATCGGCGTGATGTGCTGGCGAAGATATTGCTTGAAGTAATGACGCAACCAGCTTTGCTGATTGACCGACAACTGGCGTTCGTTGATTAAGAAAATCTGATTGCGCGCCATTTCCAACAGCAACTCGTTGTACAGGCCGTCAAATTCCTGATCGGCTTTTAATACGCGGGCCTGGATTTTGCCTAACAAATGGCGGGAGTGAGAGTTTGAACCCTGTTCTTCGCTAATAATGATTCGGCGCTTCAGTTCGGCAAAACGAACCTTATAAAACTCGTCGAGATTATTGGAATAGATACCTAAGAAACGCATCCGTTCGATCAACGGGTTTGACTTATCAGCAGCTTCCTGGAGTACACGTTCGTTGAACGCTAACCAGCTGAGTTCTTTCTCGATGTATAGCTTTTCCTGACCCATTACCACTTTTACTCCGTTTCATTCACGGGACACTACCGATTTATTATGGCGAGCATTGCTCTCAGATGTCCAACTGTGCCAGAAAAATATGACAATAAACCGTCTGATAGCAAAGAGAAAGGGGGAGCGTAGATGAATACCGGTGGTATTAACCGGAAAAGGTAGTTATGCCTGTAAGCCGGATGGTGACATTCGGCTTACAGGTTGGTTTTTTTATTATTCGTCGGCGGCGTAGCCTTGTGGCGGCAAACGAACGCCATCCAGCCAAGCAGCGTTATCACGCATCTTCAGGCGACCGTCGATAAACCAGCTTACCACCAGCGGGTAAATGGTATGTTCCTGAGCCTGAACCCGTGCCGTGACGTCATCTTCGCTGTCGCCTTCAAATACTGGGACTTTGGCCTGGAGAATGACCGGTCCGCCGTCCAACTCATCCGTCACGAAATGGACTGAGGTACCATGTTCTTCATCGCCGTTTTCCAGTACCTGGCGGTGCGTATGCAGGCCGGGATACTTCGGCAATAAAGACGGGTGGATATTCAGCAATCGTTCAGCATAGTGAGCGACAAACGCCGGGCTGAGGATACGCATATAACCGGCCAGCACCACGACATCGGGTGCATAGGCGTCAATCTCTTGTATCAGTTGGCGGTCGAATGCTTCGCGACTGGCAAACTGGGCGGCTTCCAGCGAGTGTGCCGGAATATTCGCTTCGCGTGCGCGCTCAAGGCCGAACGCATCGGCCTTGTTACTGAATACTGCACGTATGGTGCCATTGATTTTTTTCTGTTCGCAGGCGTCGATTATCGCCAGCAAATTGCTTCCGTTGCCGGAAATGAGCACCACAATGTTTTTCATTCAATGACCACACGCTGTTCGGAATCAGAAGCTTTGATGATACCGATTTTCCATGCGTTTTCACCTTTCTCATTGAGCAAAGCAAGGGCTTTGTCCACTTCCGGAGCTGGCAGGGCGATAACCATACCTACACCGCAGTTAAAGGTGCGATACATCTCATGCTGGCTGACGTTACCCGCCGTTTGCAGCCAGTTGAAGACGGCTGGCCACTGCCATGAAGATTCGTCGATCACTGCCTGCGTGTTGTCTGGCAGAACGCGTGGAATATTTTCCCAGAAGCCGCCGCCGGTCAGGTGGGCAATGGCGTGCACATCAACCTTCTCGATCAGTTCCAGAATGGATTTCACGTAAATGCGGGTAGGGGCCAGTAAGTGATCGGCCAGCGGCTTGCCTTCAAGCTCGGTGGTTTCTGGGTCACAACCGCTGACTTCTACAATTTTACGCACCAGAGAGTAGCCGTTGGAGTGCGGGCCGCTGGAGCCGAGCGCAATCAGTACGTCACCGTCAGCCACTTTTGAACCGTCGATAATCTCTGATTTTTCGACGACGCCAACGCAGAAACCTGCCACGTCGTAATCTTCGCCGTGGTACATCCCCGGCATTTCAGCTGTTTCCCCACCGACCAGCGCACAGCCAGACTGCAGGCAGCCTTCGGCAATCCCGTTAATGACGCTGGCTGCGGTGTCCACATCCAGTTTGCCGGTTGCATAGTAGTCGAGGAAGAACAGCGGCTCAGCGCCCTGAACCACGAGGTCGTTGACGCACATTGCGACGAGGTCAATGCCGATAGTGTCGTGGCGTTTCAGATCCATCGCCAGACGCAGTTTTGTACCAACGCCATCAGTGCCGGAAACCAGTACCGGTTCACGATATTTTTGCGGCAATGCGCACAGCGCACCGAAGCCACCCAGACCACCCATAACTTCCGGACGACGAGTTTTCTTTACTACGCCTTTGATTCGATCAACCAGAGCATTACCTGCATCAATATCAACACCGGCATCTTTGTAGCTAAGAGAGGTTTTATCGGTCACTGCCTGCTTCCCCACATGTTTACTTGCAGTAAAAGTTAAATTCGGCGCAATTCTAACAGGGAAAGCAAACGTTTGCGAGCCTGCTCTGCATCAAGTTTTATCTGCTGGTTTTTTCAGCATTTTACAATCATTTATCTATTTGTTTGAGCTGCGCCACGAAAATGAAACCGGGTACAGTCTTGTGCTTGAATCCTGTTAGCCGAATGCACAGTATCGTACTGAAACCGGTTTCTGTTTTCTGTTGCGGACCTCATCGACAGCGTTTTGCGCAGAGTCATCACGATAGGGGAAGGGTATGTCAGGATTTAAAGCAGATTTCATGTGGGGTGGTGCTGTCGCTGCTCATCAACTGGAAGGTGGCTGGCAGGAGGGCGGAAAAGGCGTCAGCGTTGCCGATGTCATGACCGCGGGAGCGCATGGTGTGGCGCGTGAAATTACCGACGGTGTGATTGCCGGTAAAAATTACCCTAACCACGAGGCCATCGATTTTTATCATCGCTATAAAGACGACATAAAGCTGTTTGCCGAAATGGGGTTTAAATGTTTTCGCACCTCTATTGCCTGGACACGTATTTTCCCCTTCGGCGATGAAGAACAACCCAATGAGTCTGGCCTACAGTTCTATGATGACCTGTTTGACGAATGCCTGAAATACGGCATTGAGCCGGTGATTACGCTGTCGCATTTTGAGATGCCTTACCATCTGGTGACGGAGTACGGCGGCTGGCGCAACCGCAAGCTTATCGATTTCTTTGTCCGTTTTGCCAGGGTGGTATTCACTCGTTACCAGCACAAAGTGAAGTACTGGATGACGTTTAATGAGATTAACAACCAGGCAAATTATCACGAAGATTTCGCGCCCTTTACTAACTCTGGTCTGAAATACCAGCCTGGCGAAGACCGCGAGCCGGTCATGTACCAGGCGGCGCACTATGAGCTGGTGGCAAGCGCGCTGGCGGTAAAGGTCGCGCGTGAGATTAACCCGGAATTACAGATAGGGTGCATGATTGCCATGTGTCCAATCTATCCGCTGACCTGCGCGCCAGACGATATGATGATGGCGATGAATGCCATGCACCGGCGTTACTGGTTTACTGACGTCCATGTTCGCGGCAAATACCCGCGGCATCTTCTCAACTACTTTACCCGCCGTGGCTTTGAACTGGATATCACCGAGGAAGACCGTCAGGCGCTGACCGAGGGCTGCGTTGATTACATCGGCTTTAGCTATTATATGTCTTTCGCAACCCAGGCAACGGCGGACAACCCACAGCTGGATTACGACGAGTCGAAAAGCCTGGTTTCCAACCCGTACGTGCAGAAATCTGACTGGGGCTGGCAGATTGATCCGGTTGGCCTTCGTTATTCACTGAACTGGTTCTGGGATCATTATCAGCTGCCACTATTTATTGTGGAGAATGGGTTTGGCGCCATTGATGTGCGCGAGGACGATGGTACAGTTAACGACCAGTACCGTATCGACTACCTTGCCGCCCACATACGTGAGATGAAAAAAGCGGTGGTGGAAGATGGCGTGGATCTGATGGGATATACCCCGTGGGGCTGCATTGATTTAGTCTCTGCCGGGACAGGGGAGATGAAAAAACGCTACGGGTTTATCTATGTCGATAAAAATAATGACGGTAGCGGGACATTAACGCGCTCACCTAAAAAATCTTTTTCATGGTATCAAAAAGTCATCCAGACCAATGCTGAATATCTTTGAAATTCATAGCTTTGACAGCAAGCCCCGCCATCAGTGCGGGGCTTGTTTTATACTCATCATTCAGACGCAAATGACTTTGGTTGATCCATATCAAGCGTATGCAGTGTTGCGCCAGAGAGGAAAAGCGGTATAATCCGGCGATTTTTTTTGTGGTTGCCATTCGTCTGAGGAAAGGAGAAGAGTATGAAGATCGTGGAAGTCAAACACCCACTCGTCAAACACAAGCTGGGACTGATGCGTGAAAACGACATCAGCACTAAACGCTTTCGTGAACTCGCCTCGGAAGTTGGCAGTCTGCTGACTTATGAAGCAACCGCTGGTCTGGAAACCGAAAAGGTGACCATTGAAGGCTGGAACGGTCCAGTTGAAGTTGACCAAATCAAAGGCAAAAAAATCACCGTTGTGCCTATCCTGCGTGCGGGTCTGGGCATGATGGAAGGCGTTCTGGAAAACGTTCCGAGCGCGCGTATCAGCGTTGTTGGTATGTACCGTAACGAAGAGACGCTGGAGCCGGTTCCGTATTTCCAGAAGCTGGTTTCTAACATCGATGAGCGTATGGCGCTGATCGTTGACCCAATGCTGGCAACCGGCGGCTCTGTTATCGCCACTATCGATCTGCTGAAAAATGCAGGCTGCACCAGCATTAAAGTGCTGGTCCTGGTTGCGGCACCGGAAGGTATCGCGGCACTGGAAAAAGCGCACCCGGATGTGGAGCTGTACACCGCCTCCATCGATCAGGGACTGAACGAGCACGGATACATTATTCCGGGGCTCGGCGATGCCGGCGATAAGATTTTTGGTACTAAGTAAACGAATAAGTGAAAAGAAGCCGACTTTAAGAGTCGGCTTTTTTTTGAATAAAACAACCCAATGGCTAATAACAAACAACACTCAGAGGAAAACACTATGACGCGCCGTGCTATCGGGGTGAGTGAAAGACCGCCGCTTTTACAGACAATCCCGCTTAGTTTGCAGCACCTGTTCGCCATGTTTGGCGCAACGGTACTGGTGCCAGTCCTGTTCCACATCAACCCGGCTACCGTTCTGCTGTTTAACGGCATTGGTACGTTGCTGTATCTCTTTATTTGTAAGGGTAAAATTCCCGCATATCTGGGTTCCAGCTTTGCCTTTATTTCCCCGGTACTGCTGCTGCTGCCGTTAGGGTATGAAGTGGCGCTGGGCGGTTTCATTATGTGCGGCGTCTTGTTCTGCCTGGTTTCTTTCATTGTTAAGAAGGCAGGAACCGGCTGGCTGGATGTCATGTTCCCGCCTGCGGCGATGGGCGCAATCGTTGCCGTCATCGGTCTGGAGCTGGCTGGCGTTGCTGCAGGCATGGCGGGGTTACTGCCTGCTGAAGGGCAATTACCGGATTCAAAAACCATCATCATTTCTATGGTAACGCTGGCGGTAACGGTCTTTGGTTCCGTATTGTTCCGCGGTTTTATGGCGATTATCCCGATTCTGATCGGGGTGCTGGCCGGTTATGCGCTCTCCTTCGTGATGGGCGTTGTGGACACTACGCCGATTGCGCAGGCCCACTGGTTCGCGCTGCCGACGTTCTACACGCCGCGTTTTGAGTGGGTTGCCATTCTGACCATCCTGCCAGCGGCGCTGGTGGTCATCGCTGAACACGTCGGGCATCTGGTGGTGACGGCGAATATCGTGAAAAAAGATTTGATTCGCGATCCTGGCTTGCATCGTTCTATGTTTGCCAACGGTCTGTCTACGGTAATCTCTGGTTTCTTCGGCTCTACGCCGAACACCACGTACGGCGAAAACATCGGCGTAATGGCGATTACCCGCGTTTACAGTACCTGGGTTATCGGCGGTGCGGCAATTTTCGCCATTCTGCTCTCCTGCGTGGGTAAACTGGCGGCGGCGATCCAAATCATTCCACTGCCGGTTATGGGCGGCGTATCACTGCTGCTGTACGGTGTGATTGGTGCTTCTGGTATTCGCGTACTGATCGAGTCGAAGGTTGACTATAACAAGGCGCAGAACCTGATCCTGACCTCGGTTATTTTGATCATCGGCGTAAGTGGCGCGAAAGTTCACATCGGTGCCGCAGAGCTGAAAGGCATGGCGCTGGCGACCATCGTTGGTGTCTGTCTGAGCCTGATTTTCAAAGTTATCAGCCTGCTGCGTCCGGAAGAAGTCGTGCTTGACGCGAAAGATGCAGACAGTCCGCAACAGTAAATCTCTGACCGGGCGGCAGCGCTGCCCGGTTCTATCGCGACGTATTTCTGTGTTAAACTCAACGCGATTTTATGAAATCCTGGGTTGAGGTATCTCTGAACACACCGGCACAGCTCTCTTTGCCACTTTATCTTCCTGACGACGAAACTTTCGCAAGTTTCTGGCCGGGGGATAACTCCTCTTTACTGGCTGCACTGCAAAACGTGCTGCGTCAGGAACATAGCGGGTATATTTATCTCTGGTCGCGTGAAGGCGCTGGCCGTAGTCATTTGCTGCATGCAGCCTGTGCGGAACTGTCCGCGCGCGGCGATGCGGTAGGCTACGTGCCGCTCGACAAACGCACCTGGTTCGTCCCCGAGGTGCTCGACGGGATGGAGCATTTATCGCTGGTTTGCATTGATAACATCGAATGTGTGGCCGGTGATTCGCTGTGGGAAATGGCGATCTTTGATCTCTACAACCGTATCCTGGAGTCGGGGAAAACGCGTTTGCTGATCACCGGCGATCGTCCGCCAAGACAGCTGAATCTGGGGTTGCCGGATCTCGCCTCACGCCTGGACTGGGGGCAAATCTACAAGCTACAACCGCTTTCCGATGAAGATAAGCTGCAGGCGTTGCAATTACGCGCCAGACTTCGTGGATTTGAACTGCCGGAAGATGTGGGACGTTTTCTGCTAAAGCGTCTGGATCGTGAAATGCGAACGCTGTTTATGACGTTGGATCAGTTAGATCATGCGTCGATCACCGCCCAGCGTAAGCTGACCATTCCGTTCGTAAAAGAAATTCTGAAGCTGTAAGCGCCGCAGCCGAGAAGACTGCGGCAGGTTGCAGGTTAACCGACGATTTCCAGTACCTGCTCAGGCGGGCGTCCAATTCGAGCCTGACCTTTGGCAACCACAATCGGGCGCTCCATCAGTTTCGGGTTTTCCACCATTGCCTGAATCAGCGCATCTTCACTCAGATTTTTGTCCGCCAGGTTAAGCGATTTATAGAGATCCTCTTTCTGGCGCATCAGTTCACGCGCGCTGGACATACCGAGCATTTGCAGCAGTTCGCGCAGGGTTGCTGCGTCAGCCGGCGTTTCCAGATACAACACCACTTCCGGGTCCACGCCGTTGGACTTCAGTAATTCCAGCGTTTCACGGCTCTTGGAGCAGCGTGGGTTATGGTAGATTTTAATCGCGTCTGACATGACTTCTCCTTGCATAACAATACTGCCGGATGGCGGCCAAAAGACCTTATCCGGCCTACATTTTGCGTCTGACGTAGGCCGATAAGACGCTACAGCGTCGCCATCCGGCAAGGGTTCGATAATTACATTTTCGTGTACGGTTTAAAGCGTTCTTGCAGCTGGCGTAGCTGGTCAATACGGGCATCGTATCTGGCCTGCTGCTGGCTACCCAGTTTCACCTGAGAGCTTGCGCTGCTGAGCATCGAAATAGCCTGATCCAGACGTCCCGCGAGGGCATACCCCTCCGCGCGCGCCGCCAGCTCCTGATCGCGGTTGCTCAGGTTGGCTTCTGTTTGCGCTAACAGATCCCAGCCGTTAGGGTCATCTTTATGGTTAAACGTATAGCGATTCAGGATGGTCGCCGCCTCTTTGGCTTGTCCACCCTGTAAATAGGCATTCGCCAGGTTGAGCTGCAGAACCGGGTTAGTGCGCAGGTCGCGGGCGTTTTTCAGGCGGTTAATGGCATCACTGGTTTTCTTCTGGCCGAGATCGATATCTGTTGCCAGGTCGAGATACCAGGCATTGTTAGGATCCGCCGCCAGCAGCGGTTGCAGCGCTTTACGCGCCTCGTCGTATTTACTGGCTTCCATCGCCTGCAATGCCCGGCCATACTGCGCCGCACGTTGCTCACGTACGTTGCCTTTCGACCAGCTACTCAGCAGGTCATCGGTCAACTGGTTACGACCAGAGTTGTACATGCCTAAGGTTCGTGCCTTAGCCAGATAAAAATCTTCTGACGACTGGACGACCACCGGGCGCATCTGGTTGGCGCGGTTACGGGCATCAGACAGACGGCTTTCCGGCAGGGGGTGAGTCAGCAAAATTTCCGGCGGACGCGAAGAGTAACGAGCCTGGTCGAGCAGTTTTTCCAGGAACGTTGGCATGGCCTGGGGATCGAATCCCGAGCGTTGCAGTACCTGAATACCAATGCGATCTGCTTCCTGTTCGTTTTGCTGCGTAAAGCTAATCATCCCCTGACGTGTACCCGCCAGTGTACCGGTCAGCGCCGCCATACCCGCCTGCGGGCTGGCCATTGCTAATAAAATTGAACCTAATGCGCCAACCCACGTTAGCGGTGCGCTACGTTTCTGGTCTTCCATGGCACGCGCCAGGTGGCGTTGCGTGACGTGGGAAATTTCGTGCGCCATAACCGATGCCAGCTGGCTTTCGTTGTCGGAATAGCGGAATAGTGCGGAGTGCAGGACAACGTTGCCGCCAAAGAAAGCAAAGGCGTTGATTTCATCGTTGTTAATCAAAAAGAAGGTGAAGGGCGTTTTTACCGAGTCGGCGTGCGAGACCAGACGCATCCCCAGCGCATTAATGTATTGGGTGAGCAATGGATCGTTAATTAATGGCGCACTGCCGCGCAGTTGGCGTACGTAATAATCGCCCATCTGCATTTCCTGTCCTATGGAAAGCGTACTGCCTGCCGACGTTCCCATATCAGGCAGGGTGTCCGCAGTATCAGCAAATGCGGGCGCAACCTGACCGATAGTCAGTGCGGCAATGAGGGTAGCAACCAGGTTTTTTTTCAACTGCCTGAACATAACCTCTGTCCTGTATTCTTTTTTGAGATAGCCATTTGACCGATGCTGTGAAGTATCGTTCACACTCCGCAAGCTTACGGAGTGTAACTGCGAAACCTGACGATGAACACCCAGGAAAAATGTCTTTTCACTTTGCGTAATCAGCTATAAAAAGCGAAGTCTTTTTTGTGACATTTCGATACAATTCGGGATCGCAATCCCGCTATTGGGTTCATGGAAGGGTTTTATGCTCGAAATGTTGATGCAATGGTATCGTCGCCGCTTTAGCGACCCCGAAGCCATCGCCCTGCTGATTATTCTTGTTGCCGGTTTTGGCATCCTGTTTTTCTTTAGCGGTCTTTTGGCGCCGCTGCTGGTCGCCATTGTGCTGGCGTACCTGCTTGAATGGCCGACAGTGCGGCTGGAACATATTGGGTGTTCACGGCGTTGGGCGACATCGATTGTGCTGGTGGTGTTTGTCGGTATTTTACTGCTGATGGCTTTTGTGGTGATGCCCGTTGCGTGGCAGCAGGGAATTTACCTGATCCGCGACATGCCCGGCATGCTCAATAAATTGTCTGATTTTGCCGCCACCTTGCCACGACGTTACCCGGCGCTGATGGATGCGGGCATCATTGATGCGATGGCGGAAAATATGCGCTCGCGAATGCTCACCATGGGCGATTCGGTGGTGAAATATTCGCTGGCCTCACTGGTCGGTTTGCTGACGCTGGCGGTTTACCTGGTTCTCGTCCCATTGATGGTGTTCTTTCTGATCAAAGATAAAGGACAGATGCTGAACGCCGTGCGCCGGGTGCTGCCGCGTAACCGCGGGCTGGCAGGGCAGGTATGGAAAGAGATGAATCAGCAAATCACCAACTATATCCGCGGGAAGGTGCTGGAAATGGTAGTGGTCGGCGTAGCGACCTGGCTCGGCTTCCTGCTGTTTGGTCTCAACTATTCGCTGCTGCTGGCTGTGCTGGTCGGGTTCTCGGTGCTGATCCCGTATATCGGCGCTTTTGTGGTGACGATTCCGGTGGTTGGCGTGGCGCTGTTCCAGTTCGGGCTTGGCACCGAGTTCTGGAGTTGTTTTGCTGTGTACCTGATAATCCAGGCACTGGACGGCAATTTGCTGGTTCCCGTGCTGTTCTCCGAGGCGGTCAATCTGCATCCACTGGTGATTATTCTCTCCGTGGTGATTTTCGGCGGTTTGTGGGGATTCTGGGGCGTATTCTTTGCGATTCCTCTGGCGACGTTAATCAAAGCGGTAATGCATGCCTGGCCGGATGGTCAGGTCGTTGACGAACCCTAATCTGCAAGATCCGGCGATATCATGTCGCCGGATCTGAACTTGTCTGACCTCTATCCACACTTTCTGAATAATCTCTTCTGCTGTCGTTTTTCTCCGCGTTTGTCTTTAACTTGACCATCGTGATGTCTTTTAGTCACACAAGGATTAAGGCCAACAGGAGAACAAAATGGGTCACAGCACACACACGCAGCAAAAGGTGGGATAGGGTGGTTATCTCGCTTTTTTTATTACGATTATTCTTTTTTCCGGCATGTTTGCGAAAAGTACCGAATGGTGGCGGGTCTTTGACTTCACCGTCCTCAACGGTGCGTTTGGGCAGATTAATGCTGCGGGCGACACGGCGGTCTCTTTTCGTGGCACAGGGGGGATGGGGGCAAAAGACGGCTTCTTATTCGCGCTTGAGCTGGCGCCTTCCGTCATTCTTTCGCTCGGGATTATTTCTGTCACCGAAGGGCTGGGTGGGTTGCGCGCGGCACAACAGCTGATGACGCCGGTCCTGCGTCCGTTACTGGGCATTCTGGGTATTTGTTCGCTGGCGTTGATTGCGAATTTGCAAAATACCGATGCCGCGGCCGGGATGACCAAAGAAATGGCGGAAGAGGGCATTATCACAGAGCAGGAACGCGCTATTTTTGCCTGCTGGCAAACCAGCGGCAGCGCATGCATTACCAACTATTTTTCTTCTGGCGCAGCGCTGTTTACGATGGTGACCGTTCCGGTGATTACGCCGCTGGCGGTGATCCTTGTCTTCAAATTTGTGGGCGCAAACCTGTTGCGTGTGTGGATCGCGCAGCTGGAAAATCGCCGTATGCCGCAGGAGGCGTGAGATGACAACGCAGGTACGTAAAAACGTCATGGATATGTTTATCGATGGCGCACGGCGCGGGTTTACCATTGCAACAACCAGTCTGTTGCCTAACGTGGTGATGGCGTTTGTGATTATTCAGGCGCTGAAGGTGACAGGGCTGCTCGAGGTTGTCGGGCGGGTATGCGAGCCGGTAATGGCTCTGTGGGGGCTGCCGGGGGAATCTGCCACTGTGCTGCTGGCAGCGGTGATGAGTATGGGAGGCGGCGTCGGCGTGTGCGCCAGCCTGGTTGTCGCCGGTACGCTTTCGGGACATGATGCCACGGTGTTGTTACCGGCTATCTACCTGATGGGAAATCCGGTGCAAAATGTGGGCCGTTGTCTGGGGACCGCGGGGGTTCATCCTCGTTATTACCCGCTAATTATTGCGGTATGCGTCATTAATGCGCTGCTCTCTATTTGGGTTATGCAGGTTATTGCCTGACAAGGAAGGTTATGAACTGTTCAATTCTTGATTTGACGTTGTTCCAGCAGGGACACGTGTATGCGCCGGAAGATTTAGGGCGACAGGATATACTGGTCTCCGGCAGCAAAATTGTTGCCATCGCCCCGTCAATTTCTCCTGAAGACTTTCCCGGTTGCGAGTGTATCAATCTTGACGGCGCGATTGTATGCCCAGGATTTATCGATCAACACGTCCATCTTATTGGCGGCGGTGGGGAAGCGGGGCCGCATACCCGCACGCCGGAAGTGCGCTTGTCACGGCTGGTTGAAGCTGGTGTCACGTCGGTGGTGGGTTTGCTGGGTACCGATGGCATTACCCGTCACCCTGAATCGCTGCTGGCAAAAACCCGCGCGCTGGAGTTTGAAGGTATCAGCGCCTGGATGCTGACCGGGGCGTACTCTCTGCCTTCCCCGACTATCACCGGCAGCATCGATCGCGATGTGGCGCTGATTGATAAAGTTATTGGTGTGAAATGTGCGGTTTCGGACCATCGTTCTTCAGCCCCGGATACCTCGGCGCTGGCAAATATGGCGGCGCAGTCGCGCGTCGGCGGGTTGTTGGGGCGCAAACCAGGGATCAGCGTTTTCCATATGGGCGACAGCCCGCGCATGCTGGAACCGTTGTACCAGATCCTTGACTGTTGCGATGTGCCGATTACTAAACTGTTGCCGACACACGTTAACCGTGCGGAACCGTTGTTCCAGGCGGCGCTGGAGTATGCCCGTAAAGGCGGTTATATCGACATTACCAGCAGCATAGATGAGCCCGTCGACCCGGCCACGGCTATCGCCACGGCGCTGCGCCAGAACGTGCCGCTGTCGCGCATTACCCTGAGCTCGGATGGCAACGGCAGCCAGCCGGAATTTGATGAGCTTGGCAATCTCACCGGCATCGGTGTCGCGGGGTTTGAATCACTGGCTGAGACGGTGCGCCAGTTGGTGAAGATTCATGCCATACCGCTGGAACAGGCGCTGTGTCCGCTGACGCGTACGGTCGCAGAATTTTTGGCACTGGAGCATAAAGGGCGTCTGGCGGTGGGATGCGATGCGGACATTCTGGTGCTCAACGACGCGCTGGAAGTTCATCACCTGTGGGCGAAGGGAAAAGCCGTAGTCAGGGAGCAGAAAGCGTGTGTGAAAGGGACGTTTGAGTAACCGGGCGGTCATCTGCCGGATGTCGACGCTAACGCGTCTTATCCGGCCTACGTGCGTGCATTTGTAGGCCGGATAAGGCGTTCATGCCGCCATCCGGCATTTCACGGTCAGGCGTTCTCTTTCAGCCAATTCATTACCACGTCGTGGTGGTTGCTGGTTTTGAAGTCATCAAACACATGCTCAATTTTCCCTTCGGCATCAATCAGGAAGCTGATGCGGTGGATGCCATCGTAGGTTTTGCCCATAAATGACTTCTCACCCCAGACGCCGAACTGCTCGCAAACCTGATGATCTTCATCGGACAGGAGCGTGAAATTCAGGACTTCTTTCTCCGCGAATCGGGAAAGCTTCTCTGGTTTGTCAGTGCTGATCCCCAGCACTTCAACACCCGCTTTTTTTAACTCATCCATGTTATCGCGCAGGCCGCAGGCCTGTACGGTACAGCCGGGTGTCATGGCTTTCGGGTAAAAATAAACCAGAACACGCTGTCCCTGGAAGTCGGTTAAATTTACTTGTTCTCCGTCTTGATCCGGCAAGCTAAATTTCGGTGCGATATCACCGGCTTTCAGTGGGTTCATTACTTAACTCCATCCTGTTCATCATGCTGTGAGTAATTGACGACGTTAATACTGCCTTGCGCATTGAGTTCTGTACAGAGTGCTTTAAACGCATCCTCAATATTTGCCGAATCATGTGACGCAGGACTATGTGCGGTAATTTGAATAAACAACTGCGCCGCCTTTCCATTCTCAGCCGGTTGCGTGCGTGAAACCAGTTCCGCAATATTCATTTGGTGGCTGTCAAACAGAGCGGTGAAGCGTTCAATCAAATGGGGAGAATCAGGGACATCGACCTGCACCCATACCGTAGCAGGCATTGCCGGACGGGGGCGCGCGGTCGTGCGCTTCATCACAATGAGTAAATCCAGCTCTGCGCCTTTTAATGGCAGGGTTGATTCAATCAGGGTGATGGCATTCCAGGTGCCCGACAGCAACATGATAAACGTGAACTCATCACCCAGCATGGCCAGTCGGCTGTCTTCGATATTACAGCCGCAACTGCTGACATGACGCGTGATGGTGTTCACAATTCCTGGGCGATCGGCACCCAGCGCAGTAATGACCAGATAGTGTTGCGATGACGATGTCAAACCTGTTCTTCCTTTGAGCGGTGAGGTAATCATAAGGAAAGCATAAAAAAAACATGCATACAACAATCAGAACGGCTCTGGTCGCTTGCTTTTATTGTCGTACCAAACGTACCATTGAGACACTTGTTTGCACAGAGGATGGCCCATGTTCACGGGAAGTATTGTCGCGCTTGTTACGCCGATGGATGAGAAAGGTAAAGTCTGCCGGTCGAGCCTGAAAAAACTGATTGATTATCATGTCGCCAGCGGCACCTCGGCGATCGTTTCTGTTGGCACCACCGGTGAGTCCGCCACCCTGAGTCATGATGAACATGGCGATGTGGTGATGATGACGCTGGAACTGGCTGACGGGCGTATTCCGGTGATTGCCGGAACCGGCGCCAATGCGACCGCGGAAGCCATTAGTCTGACGCAGCGTTTCAACGACAGCGGTGTTGTCGGCTGCCTGACGGTGACGCCTTACTACAACCGCCCAACCCAGGAAGGTTTGTTCCAGCATTTCAAAGCCATCGCTGAGCATACTGACCTGCCGCAAATTCTGTATAATGTGCCGTCCCGTACTGGCTGCGATATGCTGCCGGAAACCGTGGGTCGTCTGGCGAAAGTTAAAAATATTATCGCTATTAAAGAGGCCACGGGGAACTTAAGTCGCGTTCACCAGATCAAAGAGCTGGTTTCGGACGACTTTATTCTGCTCAGCGGTGATGACGCGACCGGACTGGATTTTATGCAGCTCGGTGGTCATGGCGTGATTTCCGTAACGTCTAACGTTGCGGCACGTGATATGGCTGAAATGTGCAAACTGGCGGCAGCCGGGCAATTTGCCGAGGCGCGGGTGATTAACCAGCGTCTGATGCCGTTACACAACAAACTATTTGTCGAACCCAATCCTATCCCCGTGAAATGGGCGTGTAAGGAGTTGGGACTTGTGGCGACCGATACGCTACGTCTGCCGATGACGCCAATCACGGACAATGCTCGTGAAATCGTCAAAGCGGCGCTTAAGCATGCCGGTTTGCTGTAAAGTTTAGGGAGATTTGATGGCTTACTCAGTACAAAAGTCGCGCCTGGCCAAGGTTGCGGGTGTTTCGCTTGTTATGTTGCTCGCGGCCTGTAGCTCTGACTCGCGCTATAAGCGCCAGGTGAGCGGTGATGAATCCTATCTGGAGGCCGCACCGCTTGCTGAGCTTCATGCTCCAGCTGGGATGATTTTGCCGGTTATGTCGGGCGACTATAATATCCCGGTAACCAACGGCAGTGGTGCCGTGGGTAAAGCGCTGGATATTCGTCCACCGGCTCAGCCGTTAGCATTAGTCACCGGTGCTCGCACACAGATCGCGGGTGATACGTCGACATTACTGGTGGAAAACGGTCGTGGCAACACACTGTGGCCGCAGGTCGTTAGCGTCATTCAGTCTAAAAACTACACGATCACCAAACGTGATGATGCCAGCCAGACGTTGACCACCGACTGGGTTGACTGGAACCGTCTGGATGAAGACGAGCAGTACCGTGGACGTTATCAAATCTCGGTTAAACCGCAGGGCTATCAGCAAGCGGTAACGGTGAAACTGGTTAACCTCGAGCAGACGGGTAAACCCGTAGCCGATGCGGCATCAATGCAGCGCTACAGCGCTGAGATGATGAACGTTATCTCTGCTGGTCTGGATAAAAACGCCACCGACGCCGCGAATGCCGCGCAGAACCGCTCTGCAGCCACCATGGATGTTCAGAGCGCCGCCGATGACACCGGTTTACCAATGCTGGTGGTACGTGGGCCGTTCAACGTGGTGTGGCAGCGTCTGCCGGCAGCGCTTGAGAAAGTGGGGATGAAGGTAACCGACAGCACCCGTTCTCAGGGCAGCATCGCGGTGACCTACAAACCACTGTCCGATAGCAACTGGCAGGAGTTGGGCGCAAGCGATCCGGGTCTGGTATCCGGCGACTATAAACTGCAGGTCGGTGATTTAGACAACCGCAGCAGCTTGCAGTTTATCGATCCGAAGGGGCATACCCTGACGCAAAGCCAGAACGACGCGCTGGTCGCCGTCTTCCAGGCAGCGTTCAGTAAGTAAAAATAAAGGGCTGGATAACTCCAGCCCTTTTTTTCTGATATGATACGCAAACGTGTGCGTCGGCAGAAAAACGCAATATTTATCGTTAATTCACACCCAGGAGTAATAAAGATGCAAAAGCAAGCTGAGTTGTATCGTGGTAAAGCGAAGACCGTATACAGCACGGAAAACCCGGACCTGTTGGTGCTCGAATTCCGCAATGATACGTCAGCAGGGGATGGCGCGCGCATTGAACAGTTTGACCGTAAAGGCATGGTGAACAACAAATTCAACCATTTCATTATGACTAAACTGCAAGAAGCGGGTATTCCTACCCAGATGGAGCGACTGCTTTCTGATACCGAATGTCTGGTGAAAAAACTGGAGATGGTACCGGTTGAATGTGTGGTACGTAACCGCGCGGCAGGCTCTCTGGTTAAGCGTTTAGGCGTTGAGGAAGGTATTGAACTGAATCCGCCGCTGTTTGATCTGTTCCTGAAAAACGATGCTATGCACGATCCAATGATTAACGATTCCTATTGCGAAACTTTTGGTTGGGTGAGCAAAGAGAATCTGGCACGTATGAAAGAGCTGACCTACAAAGCTAACGACGTGCTGAAAAAGATGTTTGATGATGCTGGTCTGATTCTGGTCGACTTCAAACTTGAGTTTGGTTTGTATAAAGGTGAAGTGGTCCTGGGTGATGAATTCTCACCGGACGGTAGCCGCCTGTGGGACAAAGAAACGCTGGATAAAATGGACAAAGATCGCTTCCGCCAGAGTCTGGGCGGCCTGATCGAAGCCTATGAAGCCGTCGCGCATCGCCTGGGTGTGAAGTTAGACTAATCTTCCCCTGAGCCGGCGATCGCTCTCCGGCTCATTAACCCCACCTGATTTGATTACTATTTCTTATGGTAATCCTGTTCCGAACCGCCTACGATCATCATCATAATGAATAAAAAGTTGAGGTGATTATGCGCTGGCAAGGGCGTCGTGAAAGTGACAACGTGGAAGACAGACGAAACAGCTCTGGCGGCCCCTCTATGGGTGGGCCTGGTTTTCGTCTGCCCAGTGGTAAAGGCGGCATCATCCTGCTGATTGTGGTGCTGGTGGCGGGTTACTATGGCGTGGATCTCACCGGGCTAATGACTGGCCAGCCGGTCTCCCAACAGCAATCATCACGCTCCATCAGCCCAAACGATGATGAAGCGGCAAAATTTACCTCGGTGATTCTGGCTACAACAGAAGACACCTGGGGACAGCAGTTTGAAAAAATGGGTCGCACCTACCAACAGCCGAAGCTGGTGATGTACCGGGGCGCGACGCGTACCGGCTGCGGTGCGGGTCAGTCCGTGATGGGACCGTTTTATTGCCCGGCAGATGGTACGGTTTACATCGACCTTTCATTCTATGACGATATGAAAAACAAGCTGGGCGCTGATGGTGATTTTGCTCAGGGCTATGTTATCGCCCATGAAGTGGGTCACCACGTGCAGAAACTGCTGGGCATTGAACCGAAAGTTCGTCAGATGCAGCAGAATGCCTCACAGGCAGAAGTGAACCGTCTTTCCGTTCGAATGGAACTGCAGGCAGACTGCTTTGCCGGTGTCTGGGGTCACAGCATGCAGCAGCAGGGCGTACTGGAGTCTGGTGACCTGGAAGAGGCACTGAACGCCGCACAGGCCATTGGTGACGATCGTCTGCAACAGCAGGGACAAGGACGTGTCGTGCCGGACAGCTTTACTCACGGAACCTCTGAACAGCGTTTTACCTGGTTCAAACGCGGTTTTGATAGCGGCGATCCGGGGCAATGTAATACCTTTGGTAAAGGTATTTAAGATACTGAGGCAGGGATGTCCGATAACACGGCGCTGAGCGCGTTAACCGAACAAATGACCCACGAAGGGATCCGTCGTCTGCTGATTATCAGCGGCGAGGATAACTGGTGTCAGGAACAGGCATTAGCGCTACGTAGCACGTTACCCGGCGACTGGCTGTGGGTAGGGGAGCAAGCCCCTACCGAGCCGTGCTGTACGCCGCAGGCGCTAAAAACATTATTAGGGCGCGAGTTTCGTCATGCGGTTTTTGACGCAGGGCAGGTTTTTGACGCTGCGGCGTTTGCCGCCTTAAGCGGCACACTGCTTGCTGGCAGTTGGCTGGTTTTGCTGACCCCACCCTGGCATTCCTGGCACACGCATCCGGACGCGGATTCACTACGCTGGAGCGATTGTGCTGAACCTATCCCTACACCGCACTTTATTGAACACGTCAAACGGGTGATTTCCCGCGATAGACAGGCTCTGCACTGGCAGCAGCATCAGCCGGTTTCCTGTCCGCACTTTCCTGCTCGCGCAGCCTGGCACGCGGCAACCGGCGAACCCCAGCCAGAACAGGCGATGGTATTAAATCAATTACTGGCTATGCCTCCCGGTGTGGTTGCGGTGACGGCCGCACGGGGTCGGGGCAAGTCCGCTCTGGCAGGGCAACTCATAGCGCGGATTAACGGCACTGCGATTGTGACAGCGCCTGCCAAAGCGGCAACGGATGTGCTGGCGCAATTTGCCGGAGAGCGTTACCGTTTTATGGCCCCGGATGCGCTGTTAAGCAGTTCTGCAATCGCAGACTGGCTGATTGTGGATGAAGCCGCCGCGATCCCCGCGCCGCTGCTGCACCAACTGGTGGCGCGTTTTCCTCGTACGCTGTTAACCACTACAGTACAAGGCTACGAGGGAACGGGGAGAGGCTTCTTGCTGAAATTCTGTGCCCGCTTCCCCAATCTTCAACGCTATGAGTTGCAGCAACCGGTACGCTGGGCGCAGGGATGTCCTCTGGAGCAAATCGTCAGCGATGCGCTGGTGTTTGATGATGAAACGTTCACGCATGCCCCATTGGGGGAGCTTCACTTCTCGGCATTTGAGCAACAGTCCTGGCATGCTAATCCGGCGCTGCCGTTAGCGGTATACCAGCTGCTTTCTGGAGCGCATTATCGCACCTCGCCATTGGACCTGCGGCGAATGATGGACGCGCCTGGACAGCATTTTCTTCAGGCATCAACCGCTGACTCCGTAGCGGGAGCCGTCTGGTTGGTCGATGAAGGGGGACTATCCGCGGAATTAAGCCAGGCCGTCTGGGCCGGATATCGTCGACCGAGAGGGAATCTGGTTGCGCAGTCGCTGGCGGCGCACGGTGGTGACCCGTTGGCGGCGACGCTCGTCGGGAGACGGGTCAGTCGAATTGCGGTTCATCCTGCGCGCCAAAGAGAAGGTATTGGGCAACAGCTGATTATGCTGGCCTACCGCTATTCCACATCGTGTGACTATCTGTCGGTCAGTTTTGGGTATACGGCTGAACTATGGCGTTTCTGGCAACGTTGCGGTTTTGTGCTGGTGCGAATGGGAAATCATCGGGAAGCCAGCAGCGGCTGTTATACCGCCATGGCGTTACTTCCCATTAGCGAAGCGGGGAAACGCCTTGCCGAGCGGGAGCTCCTGCATTTGCGCCGTGATGCGGAAATCCTTGCGCGATGGAACGGTGAGAGCATTCCGCTGGTCCCGCTGAAAGAGACTACGCTTAATGAGGATGACTGGGCTGAGCTGGCTGGGTTTGCCTTCGCGCATCGGCCATTATTGACGTCGCTAGGCTGTCTGAGTCGTCTGCTTGAGCACAGTGAGTTACCTCTTCCGGCCTTGCGCGGACGCATCCAGGCTAAACGTAGCGACGCCGAATTGTGCCAACAGCTCAAGATTTCTGGTCGTAAAGCGTTGCTGGTCATTCAGCGCGCCGAAGCGGCACAGGCATTAAATCAGCTGGATGCAGAGCGTGAACAGCGGCTACATAATCGCATTATGCAATGGCAATTTTTTCACTAACTTCTTCAATTTCCTGGCATGGTCATTGCGGTTAAGCGGCGTAGAATGATTCTCATCAGTTAAGGAGATCGCCATGAAACATGACCATTTTGTTGTTCAAAGTCCCGATAAACCCGCTCAACAGCTACTGCTGCTGTTTCATGGCGTCGGCGATAACCCGGTTGCCATGGGCGAAATCGGCTCCTGGTTTGCGCCGCTGTTTCCGGATGCGCTAATCGTTAGCATTGGTGGAGCAGAGCCTTACGGAACGACGTCCGGACGTCAGTGGTTTTCGGTGCAGGGCGTAACAGAAGAGAATCGTCAGGAACGTGTTGACGCCATTATGCCGGTGTTTATCGAAACCGTGCGCTACTGGCAGAAGCAAAGCGGCGTTTCGCCGCAGGCAACCGCGCTGATTGGTTTTTCTCAAGGGTCGATTATGTCACTTGAGAGCATCAAAGCTGAGCCGGGGCTGGCGTCGCGGGTTATCGCCTTCAATGGCCGCTATGCCACCTTGCCAGAGGCTGCAACCACCGCGACGACGGTGCATTTGATTCACGGTGGCGAAGACCGGGTAATTGAGTTATCTCATGCCGTTGCCGCGCAGGAAGCGTTAATTCGTGCCGGTGGGGATGTGACGCTGGATATCGTCGAAAATCTGGGGCACGCCATTGATGAACGCAGCATGCAGTTTGCGCTCGATCATCTGCGTTTTACCGTACCGAAGCACTACTTTGATGAAGCGCTGAGCGGCGGTAAGCCTCACGATGATGATGTGATTGCCATGATCTGATTGATCACCGTAGGCCGGATAAAACGCGAAGCGTTGCCATCCGGCACGTAATGCCCGGTGGCGCTAACGCTTACCGGGCCTACGGGAATTATCTGCCTACTAATTATTTCTTCGGTTGGTCCTTATTCGGCCAATCGTCGTCGTCATCCCATTTATCGTTAAAGTCACGATGCGGGGGAAGCTCCGGCTTGTTGGCAAGAAATTTCTTGTGATCGACGCGCTTGAGATCTTTAATCACGTTCAGCAGCACGCCTACCAGAAACACCAACACCAGAATCCACCAATATTTTGCCAGCCAGTCCATGCTCATTTCCTCTTACAGGAACACTCATCAGGCGACGAGTTGCTCCATGATACGTTGATACATACGGGCAAGCAGCTGCAGGTCGGCGGCATTAACACATTCATTAATTTTATGAATAGTGGCGTTGACCGGCCCAAGTTCTACTACCTGCGCCCCCATGCGGGCAATAAAACGCCCGTCGGACGTCCCGCCTGTAGTCAGTAACTGCGGTTTAATCTCATTATAGTGCTCAATGGCGTTCACCACTGCATCCACCAGTTTACCGCGTTCGGTCAGGAACGGCTGACCGGAAAGCCACCAGTCGACGGTATAACGCAGCTGATGTTTCTCCAGCAGCGCGTGAACCCGTGCTTTAATCATCTCATCGGTCAGCTCAGTGCTGAAACGGAAGTTGAACTGGATAAACAGTTCTCCAGGGATAACGTTGTTGCTTCCGGTTCCAGCCTGAATATTGGCAATCTGCATGCTGGTCGCCGGGAAGAATTCGTTACCCTGATCCCACTCGATCGCCACCAGTTCGTTGAGCATGGGGGCCGCGCGGTGTACCGGGTTATCGGCCAGATGCGGATAGGCTACGTGGCCCTGCACGCCGTGAATGGTCAGGTTGCAGGTCAGTGAACCACGACGTCCATTTTTCACCACGTCGCCAACGATTTCCGTGCTGGATGGCTCACCCACCAGGCAATAATCCAGTCGTTCATTACGCGCCATCAGCGCTTCAACCACCTTCACGGTGCCGTTTTTGGCGCTGGCTTCTTCGTCAGACGTTATCAAAAAGGCCAGACGACCCTGATGGTTTGGATGCTGGGCGACAAAACGTTCTGCGGCCACGACCATCGCCGCCAGTGAACCCTTCATATCGGCAGCGCCACGCCCGAACAACATGCCATCGCGAATGGTCGGTTCGAACGGTGGATTGATCCAGCGATCGACATCGCCGGCAGGCACTACGTCGGTGTGACCGGCAAATGCCAGGGTCTCACCTTTACCGCGCCATGCCCAAAAATTCTGTGTGTCACCAAAGTCCATTCGCTCAACGGTAAAACCTACCGCACGCAGGCGTTCAATCATTAACGCCTGGCACCCGGCATCATCCGGGCTCAGGGAAGGACGGCGAATAAGCTGCTGTGTCAGCTCAATGACCGGGCACGACATAGACTACACCTCATTAAAAAACAGAGTATAACTGGATTCACTGAAACCAAGCAGCATAGGCTTACCCGGCGCGCAGAGCAATGGGCGTTTGATAATTGCTGGCATTTCAATCATCAACGCGGCGGCGGAAGCCGCATCGGTGATTTGACTGCGCGTGGATTCATCGAGTTTACGCCAGGTGGTTCCACGCGTATTGAGCAGCGCCTCCCAACCTAATTCGCTGATAAAGGACTGTAATAGCGTGTTGTCCAGACCGTCGACGCGATAATCATGAAAGCGGTAGTCAATACCTTGAGCCTCCAACCAGCGTCTGGCTTTTTTAATCGTGTCGCAATTCTTAATGCCGTAAAGGGTGATCATTTGAATCCTTATTGACGTAACTTGAATATTTATTCTTTTATTCTGTGGCAATGAATAATACATATTGTCATTCAATCGTTATAGAAAAATATAACATTGTTGAACAACAGTGAATAATGATTCCTGAAAGCTCCAAAAAATACCGTATAACTAAAAATCAGAATCTGCCTGTTTGCATCAGACTGTTTTTCCATCAGAATTGCAAAAGTAGTAGATGATGTATGAATATTTCAAAATATTGCAGTAAGTCACATAAAATTTATGGGTATAGCGCATAGTGATCACATAAACCCCAAACACTGGAGGAATCAATCGCAACCATCGGTTAAATTGCCTTCTTTTAATGATGATGATTTCGTAGAATGCCCATAATAATAAGAGAGGTTGTTATGATTGAACGTGAACTGGGGAACTGGAAAGACTTTATCGAAGTGATGCTTCGTAAATAATTTTCTGGAAGAAATTCATATCCTGTAAAGGATAAAAAAAGGCGACTCAACGTAAGTCGCCTTTTTTGTGTCCGATTATTCTGGGCGTGGCTTCAATGGGAAGCGTCTGCGCACCAGCACAAAGAACAGGGGAACGAAGTAAATCGCCAGGATAGTGGCTGAAATCATCCCGCCCATTACGCCTGTCCCCACCGCATGTTGACCGCCAGAACCAGCGCCACTGCTGATGGTCATCGGCAGCACCCCGAAGATAAACGCCAGTGACGTCATCAGAATTGGGCGTAAACGTTGGTGACAAGCATGGAGCGTGGCGTCGAGCAGATCGTGTCCTTTCTCGTTCATCTCATTGGCGAATTCAACAATCAATATTGCGTTCTTCGCCGATAGCCCGATCACGGTAAGTAACCCGACCTGGAAATAAACATCGTTTTCCAGGCCGCGCATCCAGGTCGCCAGTAGCGCGCCAATAACCCCCAATGGCACGACCAGCATGACGGAGAAGGGTACCGACCAGCTTTCGTACAGTGCCGCCAGACACAGGAACACGACCAGCAAAGAAATGGCGTACAGGGCAGGGGCCTGAGAGCCCGATAGCCGTTCCTGATAAGACATCGCAGTCCATTCGAGGCCAAACCCTGTCGGTAACTGGCGCACCAGCGATTCCATCACGTCCATTGCCGTACCGGTACTGACGCCAGGCGCAGCTTCGCCGACAATCTCGACCGCGGAGTAGCCGTTATAGCGTTCCAGACGTGGAGAACCCGTTTCCCAGCGTGAAGTCGCAAAGGCCGAAAAAGGCACCATGCCACCGCTGTTGTTGCGGACGTACCACAAGTTAATGTCGTCCGGGAGCATGCGATATTTTGCTGCCGCCTGCACGTAAACCTTCTTCACGCGGCCCCGGTCCATAAAGTCATTGACGTAGCTGGAACCCCAGGCCGTTTGCAATGTGTCGTTGATGTCGTCGATGGAAACGCCCAGCGCCTGGGCTTTGCGCTGATCGATATCAATTTGCAACTGCGGGCTGTCGTCCAGACCGTTATGACGAACGCGGGTCAGGGACGTGTCTTTCCCGGCCAGCTCAATGAGTTTGTCGCGCGCGGCCATTAACGCATCATGGCCCGCACCGGCGTGATCCTGCAGCTCCATATCGAAACCGGCAGAGCTTCCGAGGCCGCTGATAGCCGGAGGGCTGCTGGCGAAGACGCGGGCTTCTTTAATCTTATTAAAGGCTTTGGTCGCACGTTCGATGATGGCGAAAGAGGTTCCGGTAGTGGTGTCGCGCTCATCCCAGTCTTTTAAGCGGACAAACATACGCGCCACGTTTTGACCGTTCCCGCCAGGGCCAGAACCGACCGTGGAAAAGACTGACATAATGTTGTCTTTCTCATGGGTGAAGTAATACTTCTCCACTTCCTCAACCACTTTCAATGTTTGCTGCTGTGTGGAGCCGCTGGGCAGCTGTACCGAGGTGGTAAACATGCCGCGGTCTTCCAGCGGCAGGAAGGAGGTTGGCAGGCGCAGGAACAGGAAAACCATTCCACCGAGCAGCAGGCCGTAGATCAGTATCCAGCGCAGGCTGCGGTGCAGAATTCTGGCAACGCCTTTTTCGTAGCGCTCGGCGTTGCGATTAAACATCCGGTTAAACCAGCCGAAGAAACCGGTTTGTCCGTGATGCTCGCCCTTATGCAGTGGTTTGAGCAGGGTGGCGCACAGAGCGGGGGTCAGGATCATCGCCACCAGAACAGACAGCACCATGGCGGAGACGATAGTAATCGAGAACTGGCGGTAAATGGCCCCGGTAGTGCCGCCGAAGAAGGCCATCGGGATAAACACCGCTGACAGCACCATGGCGATACCGACCAGCGCACCCTGGATTTGTCCCATCGATTTCCGTGTCGCTTCCCGCGGTGAGAGTCCTTCCTCACTCATAATACGCTCGACGTTTTCCACCACCACAATGGCGTCATCGACCAGCAGACCGATCGCCAGCACCATCGCAAACATCGTCAAGGTGTTTACGCTATAGCCAAAGGCGTAAAGCACGGAGAAGGTACCCATCAGGACGACGGGAACGGCGATGGTGGGAATCAGCGTGGCGCGGAAGTTTTGCAGGAACAGGTACATCACGAGGAATACCAGTGCAATAGCTTCCAGCAGGGTTTTTACCACGTCGATGATTGAGGCTTTGACAAAGGAGGTGGTTTCATAAGCCACCTTATATTCCAGCCCATGCGGAAAATATTGTGACAGCTCGTTCAGACGGTTAATGACCAGCGTTGCTGTCGCCATTTCATTGGCGCCTGAAGCCAGCTTCACGCCCAGGCCGGAGGCAGGATTTCCATTAAAGCGGCTGAGGTAATCATACTTTTCAGCACCCATTTCGACCGTCGCCACATCGCCCAGTTTAACTTCTGAACCATCCTGGTTGACGCGTAGCGTAATGGCGCGGAATTCATCCGGAGTCTGCAGTAGCGACTGGGCGTTGATCGTCGCGTTCAGCGCCTGCTTGTCCACCGAAGGCGTACCGCCAAGTTGCCCGACGGCAATCTGCGCATTCTGTGACTCGATAGCGTCGGTCACATCTTTAGCGGTCATCTGGAAACTGTTCAGTTTGGCCGGGTCAAGCCAGATACGCATGGAGTACTGTGAGCCGTAAGCGTCAATATCTCCTACGCCGTTAATACGGCTGAGTGGATCCTGAATGTTACTGGCGACGTAGTCGGCGATGTCCTGCTTATCCATTGAGCCATCGGTGGAGACAAAGGCGATAGTCAGAATATTGGTGTCCCCGGTCTTACGCACCGTGACCCCCTGATCCTGTACCGCCTGCGGCAGTTTACGCATTGCCGATTGCAGCTGGTTTTGCACCTGCTGGACGGCCTCGTCAGGATCGGTTCCGGCAACGAAGCTCAACGTAACCGTAGCCTGACCTGTCCCGCTGCTCTGCGATGACATGTACATCAGGTTATCGAGACCGGTCATGTTCTGCTCGATAACCTGGGTGACGGTGTTTTCCAGAGTCTGAGCCGAAGCGCCAGGATAGTTGGCGGTGACACGCACGTTTGGCGGTGCCAGATCGGGATATTGCTCAACGGGCAGTGAAAAAATAGCCAGGGCTCCTGTCAGGCACAACAGGATAGCTAACACCCAGGCAAAAATGGGGCGATCGATGAAAAAATTCGCCATTAAAAGAGGACCTCGTGTTTCTGCGTATCGTTATGGGTATGGCTTGCTTCACTTTAGCGGCAAGGTACGGGTCAAACGTGGAGAAAAAAAGAAGATAATGTAAATTATCATGCCCGTTTACAGCATACCTTTCGTGCCAACGCCGTCAGGCCTGGATCCAGACCCGACGGCGCTTTGCGGTTCTTTACGTTAGCTCACTGTCTGATTCAGCCGAACGGAAACTGATGCTCACCAACGTACCCCCTCCGGAAGGTTGAGAGAAGGTCAACGTGCCGCTTAGTCTTTCCGCCCGCTCACGCATAATATTGAGTCCATAGTGCCCTGCAGGCTCATGCGGCTCGCCAATGCCGATGCCGTTATCGCGGATATAAACCGTGTGGTTGCCGTCCGGAGCCGTTACGCAGCTGACGGCAATTTCGCTCGCACTGGCATGCTTAATGGCGTTCAGCACCGCTTCGCGGATGATCTGCAACAGGTGCACCTGCATTTGCGCATCCAACGCCAGCGTGGGTAACCGACAGTCGAGTGTGAGTTTAGCTGAGGTTTGATTTTGCAGCGTTTCCAGCATTTCATGCAGGGCGGAGGGTAAGTCTGCCTGCTGTAAGGTCAGACGGAAGGTGGTGAGCAGTTCGCGTAGCTGACGGTAGGCATCGTTCAGCGCCTGGGAGAAATCCGCCATAATGCTTTGCGCCGGGGCGTTATCCTCCGGGATTGAACGTTTAAGCAACGTGAGCTGAATGCGTAAATAAGAGAGCACCTGCGCCAGCGAGTCGTGCAGCTCGCGTGCAATCGTCGCTCGCTCCTCCATTAACAACAGCTGCTGAAAATGTTTTTGCGCCTGGTTGAAGTACAACCCGCGTCCCAGCATCGAGGAGACGCTGTTGAGCAGCGGAGTAGAAGCATTGACGTTTGGACTTTGCCAGTGCAGTTCGCCGTAGACGGTTTCCTGCATGGTGACAGGCAGGATCTGCATCGGTAGCTCGAGGCTTTTAGTCCCTTCGCTAATCCGCCAGTTATCACCGACAGTGAGTTCAAGGAAATACGCGGCGTCATGTTCGCGGACGATCTGTAAAATATGGCGGAAGCAGTGCACATCAATCTGGCTGGTATTTAACGCCTGCGAGCACTGATACAACACCTCCAGACGGCGATTGGCTTCGTGCAGATCGTGAGTTTTCTCGGCCACAGACGCTTCCAGCGAGCGATACAGTTTGTGTAATTCACTCGACATCTGGCTAAATGTTTTGCCCAGCAACCCCAGTTCATTAGGCAAACCGGTATCCAGCGGTGGGATATCAAATTGACCGTGTTCAATTTGCTGACTGGCCATCACCAGTTTATTCAGCGGACGCACCACCTGCTGGCGAATGCGCCGCAGGGTAAAGAAGACGAGGGTGAATATGCCGATCCCGCCCGCCAGCGAGATGCCAAATACCAGCATTACTTTACGTTCGGCATAATGCTGCAACGCCAGCACGAAGAGATCGATCTGATCGACGTAGTTGTTGATGTTGGCCTGGTACCATTTTAAATCGCCGTCGATCAGGCGGGCGTTCATTTCCAGCCAGTTAGCATGCAGACGTCCATAGCGGCTTTTTACCGCTTGTGGCACATACCACGCGTTCAGATTCTGTAATGCTGGCGAGTTTAGCGCCTGCTGGAAAAGCTGGCGGTGGGCATTAAGCTGCGGGCTCTGGCTTTGTAGATCGTAACCCAGACGGTAGCTTTGCATGCGCAATGAGCCAGCAACGTTGATGGCTTCGGCATCTCGCAAGCTGCTGGTCAGCGTGAGCAGCGCAATACCCGTTGAGAGAATCGACAGCATCACTATGTAGAAAAAAGCTTTAGCCAGACTGGCCGAGACCGGACGCTTTACCGTCACTTGTGCATCCTCACACAATACACGTCGCGCCTGAAAACAGCGTGAACGATGCGGTGTATTTGATAAATGTTAATAAAACGCCATGAAACTGGATGGTAACTGAAACACAATTTCATATGCGATGAAATAAATTGATCTGCCACAGGTTCTGGATAAATAGTTGTGCTTCCTGGGCAAATGAACATTGCCGCTTCCTTCCGTGTCGGTTAATAACACTCTTATAAAGAATAAGGTTTTTGCAACCAAAAAAGAAGGAAGCCATGAATCGTTTTATTATGGTCAATAGCCAGCAGTGCCTGGGATGCCATGCCTGTGAGGTCGCCTGCGTCATGGCTCACAATGGCGAACAGCATGTCCTGAGCCAACGGCATTTTCAGCCCCGAATTACCGTCATTAAGCATCAGCAGCAGCGCAGCGCGGTGACCTGCCACCACTGCGAAGATGCACCCTGCGCCAGAAGTTGCCCAAACGGGGCAATTAGCCATGATAACGACAGCGTTCAGGTGAACCCGCAAAAGTGTATTGGCTGTAAATCGTGCGTTGTAGCCTGCCCTTTCGGCACGATGCAGATCGTACTCACTCCCGTCGCCAAAGGGAAGGTGAAAGCTACCGCGCACAAATGCGATCTGTGCCAGGGGCGTGAACAGGGACCCGCCTGCGTAGAGAACTGTCCGGCGCAGGCGTTACAGCTGGTGACGGAAAATTCGCTTACCGGTCTGTCAAAAGCGCGCAGGCTGCGTACCGCAAGTCTGGAAAGCCAGCCATGGCATGCCAGCACTACCGATTTTGTTCCACATGTCATCACTAAACGTGAGCAAATGCAGGCGACGCCTGCGCGCGGGGAGCCGGATAAACTGGCGATTGAGGCCCGGAAAACCAGCTTTGAAGAGATCTATCTGCCGTTTCGTACGGCGCAGGCGGAGCGCGAAGCCTCTCGCTGCCTGAAATGCGGCGACCACAGTATTTGCGAATGGACCTGTCCACTGCATAACCACATTCCGCAGTGGATTGAACTGGTCAAAGCCGGGAATATCGACGCGGCGGTTGAGCTTTCTCACCAGACCAACTGCCTGCCGGAGGTGACCGGACGCGTATGCCCGCAGGATCGACTCTGCGAAGGGGCATGTACGGTGCGTAGCGAGCATGGCGCAGTTACCATCGGTAATATTGAGCGTTACATCTCCGATCGGGCGCTGAGTAAAGGATGGCGACCGGACTTAAGCCATGTGCAGAAAGTGGACAAGCGTGTTGCCATCATCGGTGCGGGTCCGGCGGGTCTGGCCTGTGCGGATGTGCTTGCGCGCAGCGGCGTCAGCGCTACCGTTTACGATCGCCATCCTGAAATTGGCGGTTTGCTGACGTTCGGTATTCCGGCCTTCAAGCTGGACAAATCGCTGCTGGCGCGTCGCCGTGAAATCTTCAGCGCCATGGGCATTCATTTTGAACTTAACTGTGAAGTGGGTAAGGATGTCGCGCTTGAAAAGCTGCTGGAGGATTACGATGCCGTGTTCGTGGGCGTAGGAACCTATCGTTCCATGAAGGCGGACCTGCCAAATGAAGACGCGCCAGGCGTATATGATGCGCTGCCGTTCCTGATTGCCAACACCAAGCAGGTGATGGGGCTGGAGGAACTGCCTGAAGAACCGTTTATCGACACCGCCGGACTAAACGTGGTTGTGCTGGGCGGAGGCGATACGGCAATGGACTGTGTGCGAACCGCCCTGCGTCATGGCGCAAGCCAGGTGACCTGCGCCTATCGTCGTGATGAAGCCAACATGCCCGGCTCGAAAAAAGAGGTGAAGAACGCCCGGGAAGAGGGGGCAAATTTCGAGTTTAATGTTCAGCCGGTTGAGCTGGTGTTGCATGCCGATGGGCGAGTCAGCGGTGTGCGTTTCTTACGTACCCAACTTGGTGAACCTGATGCACAGGGCCGTCGTCGCCCGGTTCCCATTGCCGGGAGTGAGTTTGTGATGCCCGCAGATGCGGTGATTATGGCGTTTGGTTTTCACCCACATGGCATGCCGTGGCTGGAGTCGCATGGCGTTAAGGTCGATAACTGGGGGCGCATTGCCGCCGATGTTGAAAGTGCATACCGTTATCAAACCAGTAACCCGAAAATCTTTGCCGGTGGTGACGCGGTACGCGGTGCAGACCTGGTGGTGACGGCTATGGCGGAAGGGCGGCACGCCGCCCAGGGGATCGTCGACTGGCTGGGCGTAAAATCAGTCAAATCTCATTAATCGGCGAGTAGGCCGGATAAAACGCGTTAGCGTTGCCATCCGGCAATGTGCCGCATGAATGCCTGATGGCGCTTTGCTTATCAGGCCTACATTGTTCCAAGACAAACCCGGTTTCACGGCGTAGTATTATTTCTCACTTCTTGCTGTGGAGCCGGTATGTCGCAAAAAATTACCCTCATCAAAGATAAAGTCCTTTCCGATAACTACTTCGTCCTGCGCAATATCACTTATGACCTGACCCGTAAGAATGGAGAGGTGATCCGTCACAAACGTGAGGTTTACGATCGTGGCAACGGCGCCACAATTCTGCTGTATAACCCGGAGAAGAAAACGGTGGTGCTCATCCGCCAGTTTCGCGTTGCGACATGGGTCAACGGTAACGAAGACGGTCAACTGATTGAAACCTGCGCCGGGCTGCTGGATAACGACGAACCGGAAGCATGTATTCGAAAAGAGGCGATTGAAGAGACCGGCTTTGAAGTGGGTGAAGTACGTAAACTGTTTGAGCTATACATGTCGCCGGGCGGTGTGACGGAAATAATCCACTTCTTCATCGCGCAATACCGTGACAGTCAGCGGACAAACGCGGGTGGCGGCGTGGAAGATGAAGATATTGAAGTTCTGGAACTGCCGTTCACACAGGCGCTGGAAATGATCAAAACGGGTGAGATCCGTGACGGTAAAACGGTGCTATTGCTGAACTATTTGCAGTCATCGCATCTCATGGACTAATGCGCGGGATTTATATTTCTTTACAAATTTACGGCCAATCCGACGATTCTTATTGAGCCACATCAGTCGCGCAAGGAAGATACCGCTTAGGCTGTGTGTTTTGACTTCGGGGTTGTACCGTCCATGCGCTATCGCGTTATTCTCCTTTTCCTGCTCGGGTTGCTACCCGCCCGATTGCTGTGGGCTGCGCCCGCGCAACAGGCGTTTTCTGACTGGCAGGTGACGTGTAATAACCAAAATTTTTGCGTGGCGCGCAATACCGGAGAGCACCACGGCCTGGTCATGACCTTGAGCCGCAGCGCCGGGGCACATACCGACGCCGTGTTGCGTATTGAGCTGGGCGGGCTGGAATCGTCCAGCGTCAAAGAGAGCGATATTGCGCCGCGCCTGCTGTTGGATGGTGCGCCACTCTCGCTGAGCGGCGAGCACTGGCGCATAACTCCCTGGCAGCTGACGACCGATGATCCCGCCACCATCAGCGCATTTTTACAAACCGTACAGGACGCGAAGGCGATTACCCTGCAAAAAGGTGCGCAAAACCTTTCGCTGGTCGGGCTAAAAGCCGCATTGTTGTTTATCGACGCCCAGCAAAAACGGGTGGGGAGCGAAACCGCATGGATTGAAAAAGGTGACGAGCCTCCGCTCAGCGTACCTCCGGCCCCCGCGCTGAAAGGTGTAGCGGTCATTAATCCAACGCCAACGCCTCTCTCACAGCAGGAGCGCGGTGAACTGCTGGACTATGGTAACTGGCGGATCAACGGTATTCGTTGCTCTATCGATCCGCTGCGTCGCGAGATGCGCGTCACGGCCCTAACAGATGATAAAGCGCTGCTGATGATTGGCTGTGAGGCCGGGGCGTATAACACCATCGATCTGGCGTGGGTGGTTTCACGTACGACTCCGTTGACTTCACGCGCGGTACGGTTAAGCCTGCCGTTTAAAACGGATGCAGAAAGTCGCGATATGGAGCTGACCAACGCTACGTTTGACGAGAAGTCGCGGGAGCTGGTCACCCTCGCTAAAGGACGAGGGTTGGCAGATTGCGGTATCCAGACCCGCTGGCGCTACGACGGTCAACGTTTTCGCCTGGTGCGCTATGCCCAGGAGCCAAGCTGCGATAACTGGCATGGGCCAGATGCCTGGCCCACACTGTGGATCACGCGTTAAGCACCTTGTGCGCTTTGTCGACGATGTTATCTACCGTAAAGCCGAAGAACGGGAACAGTTTGTCCGCTGGAGCCGACTCTCCATAACCCGTCATCCCAACAATTGCCCCTTTCAGCCCGACATATTTGTACCAGTAGTCAGCAATTCCTGCTTCTACCGCCACGCGAGCGCTGACGTTTGCTGGCAGGACCGATTCCCGGTACGCCTCATCCTGGGCGTCAAAGATATCGGTTGAGGGCAGAGAAACCACTCGCACGTTACGACCTTCGCCGGTCAGTTTTTCCGCTGCCAGCAGCGTGATTTCCATTTCTGAACCGGTAGCAATCAAAATAACATCCGGCTTACCGCCGCCATCCTTCAGCACATAGCCGCCGCGGGCAATTTGCTGCACCTGCTCTGGCGTGCGCTCAACCTGTGCCAGATTCTGCCGCGAGAGGATCAGCGCAGTTGGCCCGTCATGACGTTCGACTGCCAGCTTCCAGCCTACTGCCGCTTCAACCTGATCGCACGGTCGCCAGGTACTGAAATTAGGCGTCAGGCGCAGGCTGGCGAGCTGTTCAACGGCCTGGTGCGTAGGACCATCTTCCCCCAGACCAATTGAGTCGTGGGTATAAACCATGATTTGTCGGGCCTTCATCAGCGCCGCCATACGCGCGGCATTTCGGGCATATTCGACAAACATCAGGAACGTGGCGGTGTACGGTACGAAGCCCCCGTGATGGGCGATACCGTTGGCAATCGCCGTCATACCAAATTCACGCACGCCGTAGTGGATGTAGTTTCCTGCATGATCCTCTTTAAGAGAGGAGGAGCCTTTCCAGATGGTCAGGTTGCTGGGGGCCAAATCCGCCGATCCGCCAAGCAGCTCTGGCAGTATAGGCCCGTAGGCGTTAAGGGTATTTTGCGAGGCCTTACGGGTGGCGATTTTGGCCGGATTGGCCTGCAGCTCGGTAATATATTTCTGGGTTGTTGCCTCCCACTCTTTCGGCAGCCCACCGCTCATCCGGCGAGAAAACTCTGCCGCCAGTTCCGGGTAGGCTTGTTGGTAAGCTGCGAATTTCTCCTTCCAGCCCTGTTGCGCTTTTTCGCCTTTCTCGCGTGCGTCCCACGCCCGGTAAATCTCTTTGGGGATCTCAAAAGCAGGATGATGCCACCCCAGCTTCTGCCGGGTCAGTGCCACCTCTTCTTCGCCCAGCGCAGCGCCGTGCGCTTCCTCTTTCCCTGCTTTATTTGGTGAGCCAAAACCAATCACCGTGCGGCAGATAATCAGCGATGGTTTATCGGTAACAGCCTGCGCTTCCTGAATGGCTTTTTTCACCGCCTCTGGGTCATGACCGTCAATGTCGTGTACCACATGCCAGTGATAAGCCTCAAAGCGTTTTGCAGTATCGTCGGTAAACCAGCCGTCGGTTTCACCATCAATCGAGATGCCGTTGTGATCGTAGAAGCCAATGAGTTTGCCAAGCCCCAGCGTGCCCGCCAGCGAACAAGCCTCGTGTGAAATACCCTCCATCAGACAGCCGTCGCCCATAAAGACCCAGGTAAAGTGGTTAACAATCTCATGGTCCGGCTGGTTAAACTGCGCTGCCAGCGTACGCTCGGCAATGGCCATGCCGACGGCGTTGGCTAAACCCTGACCCAGCGGTCCTGTCGTGGTTTCCACGCCCGGCGTGTAGCCAATTTCCGGGTGCCCTGGCGTCTTCGAATGGAGCTGACGGAAGTTCTTTAATTCTTCGATTGGCAGGTCGTAACCGGAAAGATGCAACAGGCTGTAAAGCAGCATTGAAGCGTGGCCGTTGGACAGAATAAACCGGTCACGATCGTACCAGGTGGGATCGGTCGGGTTATGGCGTAGAAAATCGTTCCACAGAACTTCGGCGATATCGGCCATCCCCATTGGTGCTCCAGGGTGGCCGGAGTTAGCTTTTTGGACGGCATCCATACTTAGCGCACGAATGGCATTGGCAAGCTCTTTACGGGTCATAGGAAATACTCCTTGAAAAGTAAAGTGTTAGATGCGTGTTGTGATTCACACTTTTGGGAAAATTGCGGGCGTTGTCAGCAAAAAGCATAGCAGACAGGCATGGTATTGCTGGATTAAGCAGGTAACATGGTTGTTATAAATTGATAACAAATTCTTTCTTTGAATGGTGAGAGTTTGGGGACCTTCAAAGTTTGTACCGTTGACTGAGGTGATAATGTGCGGCTCAGTAGAATGGTTACCCGCGCCACTTTTTTGATAGATACGTGAAAGGAACAACAAGATGGATGACCAGTTAAAACAAAGCGCCCTCGATTTCCACGAATTTCCGGTACCCGGTAAAATCCAGGTTTCTCCGACCAAGCCTCTGGCAACGCAGCGCGACCTGGCGCTGGCCTACTCGCCGGGCGTGGCTGCACCGTGTCTTGAAATTGAAAAGGATCCGCTGGCAGCCTACAAATACACCGCGCGCGGCAACCTGGTTGCGGTTATTTCCAACGGCACAGCGGTGCTGGGCCTTGGCAACATTGGCGCGTTGGCCGGCAAACCGGTGATGGAAGGTAAAGGCGTTCTGTTTAAGAAATTCGCCGGGATCGACGTGTTCGACATTGAAGTCGATGAACTCGATCCGGATAAGTTTATCAATGTGGTTGCGGCCCTGGAGCCCACGTTTGGCGGTATCAACCTCGAAGATATTAAAGCGCCAGAGTGCTTCTACATTGAGCAAAAACTGCGCGAGCGCATGAATATTCCGGTCTTCCACGATGATCAGCACGGTACGGCAATCATCAGTACTGCCGCTATTCTGAACGGTCTGCGGGTGGTTGAGAAAAATATCTCTGACGTGCGCATGGTGGTGTCTGGTGCAGGTGCGGCGGCGATTGCCTGTATGAACCTGCTGGTAGCGCTGGGTATGCAGAAACACAATATTGTGGTCTGTGACTCCAAAGGTGTGATTTACAAAGACCGCGAACCGAACATGGCGGAAACCAAAGCGGCTTACGCGGTGGTGGATGACGGTAAGCGTACGCTGGATGATGTTATTGACGGCGCAGATATTTTCCTCGGTTGCTCGGGTCCGAAAGTGCTGACGCAGGAAATGGTTAAGAAGATGGCGCGTGCGCCAATGATTCTGGCACTCGCCAACCCGGAGCCGGAAATCCTGCCGCCGCTGGCAAAAGAGGTGCGTTCCGACGCCATCATCTGCACCGGTCGCTCAGACTACCCGAACCAGGTTAACAACGTCCTGTGCTTCCCGTTCATCTTCCGCGGTGCGCTGGATGTTGGTGCTACCGCCATCAACGAAGAGATGAAACTGGCGGCGGTGCACGCCATTGCTGAGCTGGCGCATGCCGAGCAGAGTGAAGTGGTGGCCTCTGCTTATGGCGATCAGGACCTGAGCTTCGGCCCGGAATACATCATTCCGAAACCGTTCGACCCGCGTCTGATCGTCAAAATCGCCCCTGCTGTGGCGAAAGCGGCGATGGACTCCGGCGTGGCAACGCGTCCGATTGCCGACTTTGACGCTTACATCGATAAGCTGACTGAATTCGTCTACAAAACCAACCTGTTCATGAAGCCGATTTTCTCCCTGGCACGCAAAGCGCCGAAGCGCGTGGTGCTGACCGAAGGGGAAGAAGCGCGCGTACTGCACGCTACCCAGGAGCTGATCACGTTAGGGCTGGCAAAACCGATCCTGATCGGTCGTCCGAGCGTGATCGAGATGCGCATCCAGAAACTGGGTCTGCAGATCAAAGCGGGCGTCGATTTTGAAATCGTCAACAATGAGTCCGATCCGCGCTTTAAAGAGTACTGGAGCGAGTACTACCAGATTATGAAGCGTCGTGGGATTACCCAGGAGCAGGCGCAGCGTGCGGTGATCGCCAACACTACGGTGATCGGCGCAATCATGGTACAGCGCGGCGAAGCGGATGCGATGATCTGCGGTACGATTGGCGACTACCATGAGCACTTCAGCGTGGTGAAAGAGGTATTTGGTCATCGCGACGGCGTGCATACTGCCGGGGCGATGAACGCCTTGCTGCTGCCAAGCGGTAACACCTTTATCGCCGATACCTACGTCAACGACGATCCTACGCCTGAGCAACTGGCGGAAATCGCCGTGATGGCGGCAGAGACCGTGCGTCGCTTTGGTATCGAACCGAAGGTGGCGTTGCTGTCGCACTCCAACTTTGGTTCCTCTAACTGTCCGTCGGCCAGCAAAATGCGCGACGCGCTGGAGCTGATTAAGGCGCGCGCGCCAGAGTTGATGATTGACGGCGAAATGCACGGCGACGCCGCGCTGGTGGAAAGCATCCGTAATGACCGCATGCCGGACAGTCCGTTGAAAGGCTCAGCGAATATTCTGGTGATGCCAAATATGGAAGCTGCCCGTATTAGTTACAACTTACTACGCGTTTCCAGTTCTGAAGGCGTAACGGTTGGCCCGGTGCTGATGGGGGTTGCGAAACCGGTTCACGTATTAACGCCGATCGCCTCTGTTCGTCGTATCGTTAATATGGTGGCGCTGGCGGTTGTAGAAGCCCAAACGCAGCCGCTGTAATTTCACTTTAATTTATTTCCGGCGCGGGTTTCTCCCGCGTCTTTTTATTTTCCCTTTCTTAGTGATCTACTTCACCTTTTAAACCTGGTTGCCGAATTTTGTTATTTACTCTGACAAAAAATTGCCACGATGAGGGCAGTTTTAGCGGAGGCGGTGAGCAATGGAAAAAGAACGCATTATTCAGGAATTTGTGCCGGGGAAACAGGTCACGCTGGCGCATCTCATTGCGCACCCCGGCGAGGAATTAGCGAAAAAGATCGGCGTACCCGAAGCGGGCGCTATCGGCATCATGACGCTGACGCCAGGCGAAACCGCGATGATTGCCGGTGACTTAGCCATGAAGGCGGCGGATGTACATATCGGTTTTCTCGATAGATTCAGCGGCGCACTGGTGATCTACGGTTCGGTAGGCGCAGTAGAAGAAGCGTTATTACAGACGGTAAGCGGTCTGGGTCGATTATTAAATTTCACTTTGTGCAACCTGACAAAAAGTTAATCAGAGGCGGCGATGAAACGTATTGCATTTGTCGGTACGGTGGGGGCGGGGAAAACAACGCTCTTTAATGCGCTACAGGGGAATTATTCCCTCGCCAGAAAAACACAGGCCGTGGAGTTTAATGAAAATGGCGATATCGATACGCCAGGGGAATATTTTAGCCATCCGCGTTGGTATCACGCCTTAATTACCACGCTGCAGGATGTCGATACGTTGATTTATATACACGCGGCAAATGATAAAGAAAGTCGCTTACCTGCCGGGCTGTTGGATATCGGCGCCAGTAAACGACAAATCGCCGTTATCAGTAAAACGGACATGCCGGATGCCGACGTCGCCGCAACGCGACAACTACTTCGCGGGATGGGGTTTCAGGAGCCGATTTTTGAGCTCAATAGCCATGACCCGCGCAGCGTGCAGCACCTGGTGGATTATCTGACTGAGCTCAGCCAAAAGGAGGAAAGGGCAGGTGAAAAAACTCATCACAGCTAACGATATTCGTGCGGCCCACGCACGCGGCGAACAGGAAATGTCGGTTGTTCTGCGCGCCAGCATCATTACCCCGGAGGCGCGCGAAGTTGCGGAGCTGCTGGGCGTTACCATCAGTGAATGCGATGAATCCGCGCCAACTGCTGCTGTACCGGCGGCGGTTGATGATGGCAAAACGGAAAGCCAGCGCATTCGCGAAACCATCATTGCGCAGTTACCGGAAGGGCAGTTTACCGAAAGCCTGGTCGCCCAGCTGATGGACAAAGTTATGAAGGAGAAGCAGTCGCTGGAGCAGGGCGGAATGCAGCCGAGTTTTAACTCGGTAACCGGCAAAGGCGGCGTCAAAGTCATTGACGGCAGCAGCGTGAAGTTTGGTCGTTTTGACGGCGCGCAGCCGCACTGCGTGGGCTTAACCGATCTGGTGACCGACCAGGACGGTAGCAGCATGGCCGCCGGGTTCATGCAGTGGGATAACGCTTTTTTCCCATGGACGCTGAACTACGACGAAATCGACATGATTCTGGAAGGCGAGCTGCACGTTCGCCACGAAGGCGAAACCATGATTGCAAAAGCCGGGGACGTCATGTTTATCCCGAAAGGTTCCAGCATCGAATTTGGTACGCCATCGACGGTGAAGTTTCTGTATGTGGCCTGGCCTGCGAACTGGCAGTCCTGCTAAGGCGGATGTATGAAGGATTTCATTACCGAAGCATGGCTCAGAGCGAATCATACGCTCAGCGAAGGGGCTGAAATTCATCTCCCCGCTGACGCTCGCCTGACGCCGTCTGCCCGGGAATTACTGGAAAGCCGACATCTGCGTATTAAGTTTATCGACGAGCAGGGCAGCCTGTTTATTGATGACGAAGAACAGCAGCCGCAGCCGGTGCATGGGTTAACCAGCAGCGATACGCATCCACAGGCCAGCTGCGAACTGTGCCATCAACCGGTGGCGAAGAAACCGGACACCCTGACGCATCTGACGGCGGACAAGATGGTCGCCAAAAGCGATCCGCGCCTGGGATTTCGCGCCGCGCTCGACAGCACCATCGCCCTGGCTGTGTGGTTGCAGATTGAGATGGCAGAACCGTGGCAGCCGTGGCTGGCGGATATCCGCTCGCGCCTGGGCAATATTATGCGCGCTGACGCCATGGATGAGCCGCTGGCAGCACAAGCTGTCGTGGGTTTAAGTGACGAAGATTTACACCGTCTTTCGCATCAACCGCTGCGCTATCTGGACCACGACCATCTGGTGCCTGAAGCCAGCCACGGACGTGATTGCGCGCTGCTTAATCTGCTGCGTACCAAAGTCCGTGAAACGGAGACGGTGGCGGCCCAGGTGTTCATCACTCGCAGTTTTGAGGTTATGCGACCGGACATTATGCAGGCGCTCAACCGCCTTTCCAGTACGGTCTACGTGATGATGATTCTGAGCGTTGCGAAGCATCCGCTGACGGTTAACCAAATTCAACAGCGACTGGGGGAGAAGCAATGATCATTGAACGTGCTCGTCAACTCGCCCAACGCTCACCGGCACGGGTGGTGTTCCCGGATGCGCTGGATGTCCGGGTGCTGAAGGCGGCGAATTACCTGCATCAGCACGGTCTGGCACATCCCATTCTCGTCGCCAGTCCGTTTGCGCTGCGCCAGTTTGCCCTCAGCCACCGGGTGGCAATGGATGGCATTCAGGTTATCGATCCGCAAAGCAATCAGCCAATGCGCGAAGAGTTTGCGATGCGCTGGCTGGCCCGCGCGGGAGATAAAACGCCTGCGGATGCGCTGGAAAAACTCAACGATCCGCTGATGTTCGCCGCTGCAATGGTTAGCGCGGGTAAAGCTGACGTCTGTATTGCGGGCAATCTCTCATCAACAGCGAACGTGCTGCGTGCCGGATTACGCATTATCGGGCTACAGCCTGGCTGTAAAACGCTGTCGTCAATTTTCCTGATGCTGCCGCAGTACCTTGGTCCGTCATTAGGTTTTGCCGATTGCAGCGTCGTGCCGCAGCCCACCGCTGCACAGTTGGCGGATATTGCAATTGCCAGCGCGCAGACATGGCAGGCGATCACAGGTGAAGAGCCGCGCGTCGCTATGCTGTCGTTTTCAAGTAATGGCAGTGCTCGCCATCCTAACGTCGCTAACGTGCAGCAGGCGACCGAGATCGTTCGTGAGCGTGCCCCGCAGCTTACCGTGGACGGAGAACTGCAATTTGATGCCGCCTTTGTTCCGGATGTCGCAGCGCAAAAAGCGCCCGCCAGTCCGTTAAAGGGCAATGCCAATGTGATGGTCTTCCCATCGCTGGAGGCAGGCAATATTGGCTACAAAATCGCTCAGCGTTTGGGAGGGTATCGCGCAGTAGGTCCGTTGATTCAAGGGCTTGCCGCACCGCTTCATGATCTCTCTCGTGGCTGTAGCGTACAGGAAATTATCGAACTGGCGTTGGTGGCAGCAGTGCCGCGCCAGACTGACGTGAGTCGTGAAAACGCCTCACAAACACTGGTTGTTTAGGTCCCGTTCTGGACCCCTTAATGAGAGGAAAACACAATGGAAGCATTAGGAATGATTGAAACCCGGGGCCTGGTTGCACTGATTGAGGCTTCTGACGCAATGGTTAAAGCGGCACGCGTGAAACTGGTTGGCGTGAAGCAGATCGGTGGCGGTCTGGTCACTGCCATGGTCCGTGGCGACGTAGCGGCATGTAAAGCCGCAACGGACGCAGGTGCTGCGGCTGCACAGCGTATTGGCGAGCTGGTTTCAGTACACGTGATCCCACGTCCGCACGGCGATCTGGAAGAAGTGTTCCCGATCAGCTTTAAAGGCGACAGCAACGACATGTAAGTCGTCCATGTGACGCCACAGACTTCATTGCTGGCGTCACCCTCTCTCCTTTTCACATTACCTTCTGCGGAGGGTAGGGGGAGGTTTTACCTGAAATATGCCACGGAGGCGCGTATGAAACTGGCAATCGTTACAGGACAAATTGTTTGTACCGTACGCCATCAGGGGCTCGCGCACGACAAGTTGCTGATGGTGGAAATGATTGACGCCCAGGGAAATCCCGACGGGCAATGTGCTGTTGCTATCGACAGCATCGGGGCGGGAACCGGAGAGTGGGTGCTGCTGGTCAGCGGAAGCTCCGCCCGTCAGGCGCACCGGAATGAATCATCGCCTGTCGATCTGTGCGTGATTGGCATTGTCGATGAAGTGGTGGCAGGTGGTCAGGTGATCTTCCATAAATAAGGCAGAAAATCATGAATCAACAGGATATTGAACAGGTCGTGAAAGCGGTACTGCTGAAAATGAAAGACAGCAGCCAACCCGTCAGTGCCGTTCAAGAAATGGGCGTTTTTGCCTCCCTGGATGACGCAGTGGCGGCAGCAAAACTGGCCCAGCAGGGGTTGAAAAGCGTCGCCATGCGCCAACTGGCTATCACGGCTCTACGTGAGGCGGGCGAAAAGCACGCCAGAGAATTAGCGGAACTTGCCGTCACTGAAACCGGCATGGGACGCGTCGAAGATAAATTTGCCAAAAACGTGGCGCAGGCGCGCGGCACGCCGGGTGTGGAATGCCTGTCTCCACAGGTTCTGACCGGCGATAACGGTCTGACGCTGATTGAAAACGCACCGTGGGGCGTGGTGGCCTCGGTAACCCCATCCACCAACCCGGCCGCGACCGTCATTAACAACGCCATCAGCCTGATTGCCGCTGGTAACAGCGTGGTCTTCGCACCGCATCCGGCGGCGAAAAAAGTCTCTCAGCGCGCTATCACTCTGCTTAACCAGGCGGTGGTTGCCGCAGGCGGTCCGGCAAACCTGTTGGTCACCGTTGCCAACCCGGATATCGAGACTGCCCAGCGTCTGTTCAAGTACCCAGGTATCGGCCTGCTGGTAGTGACCGGTGGTGAAGCCGTAGTAGACGCCGCGCGTAAGCACACCAACAAACGTCTGATTGCCGCTGGTGCGGGTAATCCGCCAGTGGTGGTTGATGAAACGGCTGACCTGGTACGTGCGGCGCAGTCGATAGTCAAAGGTGCATCGTTTGATAACAACATCATCTGCGCCGACGAAAAAGTGCTGATCGTGGTCGATAGCGTCGCTGATGAACTGATGCGTCTGATGGAAAGCCAGCATGCGGTGAAACTGACCGCGGCTCAGGCCGAACAGCTGCAGCCGGTGCTGCTGAAAAATATCGATGAGCGCGGTAAAGGCACAGTCAGTCGTGACTGGGTCGGGCGCGATGCCGGAAAAATCGCTGCGGCGATTGGTCTGAACGTACCGGAGCAAACCCGTCTGTTATTCGTCGAAACCTCCGCGACGCATCCGTTTGCCGTTACCGAACTGATGATGCCGGTGCTGCCGGTCGTGCGGGTTGCCAACGTCGATGAAGCCATTGAACTGGCGGTCAAGCTGGAAGGCGGCTGCCACCATACGGCGGCGATGCACTCACGCAATATCGAAAATATGAACCGTATGGCAAACGCCATTGATACCAGCATCTTCGTTAAGAACGGACCGTGCATTGCCGGTCTTGGACTGGGCGGTGAAGGCTGGACCACGATGACTATTACCACACCAACCGGGGAAGGGGTGACCAGTGCGCGTACGTTTGTGCGTCTGCGTCGCTGTGTGTTGGTAGACGCCTTCAGAATTGTATAAGGAGTAAATGAGATGGCGCACGACGAACAACGTTGGTTGACACCCAGACTGCTAAAAGCGGCAACGCTATGTAACCAGACGCCCGCAAAGAGCGATTCACCGCTGTGGTTGGGCATTGATTTGGGAACGTGTGATGTGGTGTCGATGGTTGTGGACAGTGACGGACAGCCGGTCGCGGTTTGCCTGGACTGGGCCGATGTCGTGCGCGATGGCATCGTTTGGGATTTCTTTGGTGCGGTGACCATCGTTCGTCGCCATCTCGATACGCTCGAACAACAACTGGGTTGCCGTTTTACCCATGCGGCAACCTCGTTTCCACCGGGAACTGACCCACGCATCTCTATTAACGTGCTGGAGTCTGCCGGGCTTGAAGTGAGCCATGTCCTCGACGAACCAACCGCGGTGGCGGATCTGTTGCAGCTTGATAACGCCGGCGTGGTGGATATTGGTGGTGGCACTACCGGGATTGCGATTGTTAAACAGGGCAAAGTGACTTACTCCGCTGATGAAGCGACCGGCGGGCACCATATCTCTCTGACGCTGGCCGGGAACCGTCGTATCCAGTTGGAAGAAGCCGAGCAGTACAAGCGCAGCAATGGCAAAGAAATCTGGCCGGTGGTGAAGCCTGTCTACGAAAAGATGGCGGAAATCGTGGCGCACCATATTGCCGGACAGGATGTCGCTGATTTGTGGCTGGCGGGTGGCTCCTGTATGCAGCCAGGTGTTGATGAACTGTTCCGTAAGCGTTTCCCGGAACTGCAGGTGCATTTACCCCAGCACAGCCTGTTTATGACTCCGCTGGCGATTGCAAACAGCGGAAAAGAAAAAGCGGAAGGAATCTATGCAAGCTGAATTGCAGACCGCGCTCTTTCAGGCATTCGATACCCTGAATCTGCAACGCGTAAAAACGTTTAGCGTTCCCCCGGTTACGTTATGTGGACTGGGAGCGCTTAGTACCTGCGGACAGGAAGCACAAACGCGCGGACTGACGCATATGTTCGTCATGGTTGACAGCTTTCTGCATCAGGCGGGGATGACCGCGGCACTGGAGCGCAGCCTGGCGATGAAAGGTGTGGCAATGACGCTGTGGCCATGTCCGGTAGGTGAACCGTGCATTACGGACGTCTGCGCGGCAGTCGCGCAACTGCGTGAATCAAAGTGCGACGGCGTCGTGGCTTTCGGTGGCGGTTCCGTGCTGGATGCCGCCAAGGCAGTGGCGTTGCTGGTGACCAATCCTACTCAGACGCTGGCTGACATGGACGAGCGCAGCGTGTTACGCCCGCGTCTGCCGCTGATTGCCGTACCGACTACCGCCGGAACGGGCTCAGAAACCACGAACGTCACGGTGATTATCGACGCCGCGACCGGACTCAAAAAAGTGCTGGCCCACGCAACCCTGATGCCGGATGTGGCGATCCTTGACGCCGCATTGACGGAAGGCGTGCCTGCACACGTAACGGCGATGACCGGGATTGATGCACTGACGCACGCCGTTGAAGCGTATAGCGCACTGAACGCGACGCCGTTTACCGACAGCCTGGCGATTGGTGCGATAGCGATGATCGGTAAATCGCTGCCGAAGGCCGTCGGCTACGGTCAGGATCTGGCTGCGCGCGAAAGCATGCTGCTGGCTTCCTGTATGGCCGGGATGGCGTTTTCCAGCGCTGGGCTTGGCCTGTGCCATGCGATGGCGCACCAGCCGGGGGCGACGTTGCACATTCCACACGGACAGGCTAACGCCATGCTGCTTCCCACGGTAATGGGGTTCAACCGCATGGTGTGTCGTGAGCGCTTTAGCCATATCGGACGCGCGTTAACCAACAAGAAATCGGACGATCGTGATGCTATCAACGCGGTCAGCGAGTTGATTAGCGAAGTGGGCCAGACCAAACGACTCTCTGACGTTGGGGCAAAGCCCGAGCAGTACAGCGCATGGGCTCACGCCGCGCTGGAGGATATTTGTATTCGCAGTAACCCACGCATCGCCACGCAGGCACAGATCATCGACCTGTACGCGGCTGCCGGGTAATGCCTGTAGGCCGGATAAGGTGCTCGCACCACCATCCGGCAATAACACGGCGTTAATGCCGGAGGCGACGTAAACGTCTTATCCGGCCTACAAATCACAAATGACAGGGAGTAGGGGCTATGGGAATTAACGAAATCATCATGTACATCATGATGTTCTTTATGCTGATTGCCGCCGTGGACAGGATCCTGTCGCAGTTCGGCGGTTCGGCACGCTTCCTCGGTAAGTTCGGTAAGAGTATTGAGGGATCGGGCGGCCAGTTTGAAGAAGGTTTTATGGCGATGGGCGCGTTGGGTCTGGCGATGGTTGGTATGACCGCGCTGGCACCGGTTCTGGCGCATGTGCTCGGGCCGGTGATTATTCCGCTGTATGAAATGCTGGGCGCGAATCCGTCGATGTTCGCCGGAACGCTGCTGGCGTGCGATATGGGCGGCTTCTTCCTGGCGAAAGAACTGGCGGGCGGCGACGTTGCGGCGTGGCTGTACTCTGGCCTGATCCTCGGGGCGATGATGGGGCCGACGCTGGTCTTCTCCATTCCGGTTGCGCTGGGGATTATTGAACCGTCTGACCGTCGTTATCTGGCGCTGGGCGTGCTGGCGGGTATTGTCACCATTCCGATTGGTTGTATTGCGGGCGGTTTGATTGCGATGTACTCCGGCGTCGAAATCAACGGACAGCCGGTGGAGTTCACCTTCGCGCTGATCCTGATGAATATGATCCCCGTGCTGATCGTGGCTGTGCTGGTGGCGCTGGGACTGAAATTCATCCCGGAAAAAATGATCAACGGCTTCCAGATCTTCGCGAAATTCCTGGTGGCGCTGATCACCATCGGCCTGGCAGCAGCAGTGGTCAAATTCCTGCTCGGCTGGGAGCTAATCCCAGGTCTTGATCCTATCTTCATGGCTCCGGGCGACAAGCCAGGTGAAGTGATGCGTGCCATCGAAGTTATCGGTTCTATTTCCTGCGTACTGCTCGGTGCGTACCCAATGGTACTGCTGCTGACCCGCTGGTTTGAAAAACCGCTGATGAGCGTCGGTAACCTGTTAAAAATCAATAATATTGCGGCTGCCGGTATGGTTGCGACGCTGGCGAACAACATCCCAATGTTCGGCATGATGAAGAATATGGATACCCGCGGCAAAGTGATCAACTGCGCCTTCGCGGTCTCCGCGGCCTTTGCACTGGGTGACCACTTAGGCTTCGCCGCTGCCAACATGAACGCGATGATCTTCCCGATGATTGTCGGCAAGTTGATTGGCGGCGTGACGGCGATTGGTGTGGCTATGCTGTTGGTACCGAAAGATGAAGATGTGCCAGCAGAAGTAGAAACCAACCCGGAGGCGCAATCGTGAATACTCGCCAGCTACTGAGCGTCGGTATCGATATCGGCACCACTACCACTCAGGTGATTTTCTCGCGCCTTGAGTTAGTCAACCGTGCGGCAGTGTCGCAGGTGCCGCGCTACGAATTCATCAAACGCGAAATTAGCTGGCAAAGCCCGGTGTTCTTTACCCCCGTTGATAAGCAGGGCGGGTTGAAAGAGGCCGAACTTAAGGCGCTGATCCTCGCCCAGTATCAGGCGGCGGGTATTGCACCTGAGACTGTCGATTCCGGCGCGATCATCATCACCGGAGAAAGTGCCAAAACCCGTAATGCGCGCCCGGCGGTGATGGCGCTCTCTCAGTCGCTGGGGGATTTTGTGGTGGCCAGCGCCGGACCGCATCTGGAATCGGTGATTGCCGGTCACGGTGCGGGGGCACAAACCCTGTCCGAGCAGAAGTTGTGCCGCGTACTGAATATCGACATTGGTGGCGGTACGTCGAACTACGTTCTGTTTGATGCTGGAAAGGTCAGCGGTTCGGCTTGCCTCAACGTCGGCGGACGACTGCTGGAAACGGACGGCCAGGGGCGAGTAGTACATGCGCATCAGCCGGGGCAGATGATTGTTGATGACGTATTTGGTCCGGGCACCGACGCCCGAACCCTCAATGCGGCGCAGCTTGTTCAGGTAGCCCGACGGATGGCGGCGCTGATTGTGGAGGTGATTGACGGCACGTTATCACCGCTGGCGCAGGCGCTGATGCAAACCGGCCTGTTACCGGCGGGTGTGAAACCGGAAGTGATTACGTTGTCCGGCGGGGTGGGCGAGTGCTACCGCAACCAACCAGCCGATCCGTTCTGTTTTTCCGACATTGGCCCTCTGTTAGCAACGGCACTGCATGAACATCCGCGCCTGCGTGAGATGAACGTGCAGTTCCCGGCGCAAACCGTGCGCGCCACGGTGATTGGCGCCGGTGCGCATACGCTGTCGCTTTCGGGCAGCACCATCTGGCTGGAAGGTGTGGCGCTTCCGCTGCGCAATCTGCCGGTGGCGATTCCGGTTAATGAGGCTGATTTGGTGGCCGCCTGGCAACAGGCGCTAATGCAGCTCGATCTGGACCCGCAAACGGACGCCTACGTGCTGGCGCTGCCCGGTTCGCTGCCGGTGCGCTATGCCGCGCTGTTAAAGGTGATTGATGCGCTGCTGGCCTTTGTCGCGCGCTATCCGAATCCGCATCCCCTGCTGGTGGTAGCCGAGCAGGATTTTGGTAAGGCCCTGGGCATGCTGTTACGCCCACAGTTACAGCAACACCCGCTGGCAGTCATCGATGAGGTGGTTGTCCGGGCGGGGGACTATATCGACATTGGTACGCCTCTTTTTGGCGGATCGGTTGTGCCGGTGACGGTGAAATCACTCGCATTTCCTTCCTGAGGGAACGACTTATGAAACTAAAGACCACATTGTTCGGCAATGTTTATCAGTTTAAGGATGTTAAAGAGGTGCTGGCAAAAGCCAACGAACTGCGTTCGGGGGATGTGCTGGCAGGAGTGGCCGCAACCAGTTCGCAGGAGCGCGTGGCGGCCAAGCAGGTACTGTCGGAAATGACGGTGGCGGATATCCGCAATAACCCGGTGATTTCCTATGAAGAGGACTGTGTTACTCGTCTGATTCAGGATGACGTCAACGAGACGGCCTATAACCGTATCAAAAACTGGAGTATCAGCGAGCTGCGCGAGTACGTGCTGAGCGATGAAACCTCCGTTGATGACATTGCGTTTACGCGCAAAGGGTTAACGTCGGAAGTGGTCGCTGCGGTAGCAAAAATCTGCTCTAACGCGGACCTGATCTACGGCGGTAAGAAAATGCCGGTGATCAAAAAGGCCAATACCACCATCGGTCTGCCGGGCACCTTCAGCTGCCGTTTGCAGCCGAACGACACCCGTGATGACGTGCAGAGTATTGCCGCACAAATCTACGAAGGGCTGTCCTTCGGGGCGGGCGATGCGGTGATCGGCGTAAACCCGGTAACGGATGACGTGGAAAACTTAAGCCGCGTACTGGATACCGTGTACGGCGTTATCGACAAATTCAACATCCCGACCCAGGGCTGCGTACTGGCACACGTGACTACCCAGATCGAAGCGATTCGTCGCGGCGCGCCGGGCGGGCTGATTTTCCAGAGTATCTGCGGTAGCGAAAAAGGCTTAAAAGAGTTTGGCGTTGAGCTGGCCATGCTGGATGAAGCGCGCGCAGTGGGCGCTGAGTTCAACCGTATCGCCGGGGAAAACTGCCTGTACTTCGAAACCGGGCAAGGGTCTGCGCTCTCTGCGGGGGCCAACTTTGGCGCCGATCAGGTGACGATGGAAGCGCGTAACTACGGGCTGGCACGCCACTATGATCCGTTCCTGGTGAACACCGTGGTGGGCTTTATCGGGCCGGAGTATCTCTACAACGACCGTCAGATTATTCGCGCGGGTCTGGAAGATCACTTTATGGGCAAGCTGAGCGGCATCTCAATGGGCTGCGACTGCTGCTACACCAACCATGCTGATGCTGACCAGAACCTTAACGAAAACCTGATGATTCTGCTCGCCACCGCTGGCTGCAACTACATCATGGGCATGCCGCTCGGTGACGACATCATGCTCAACTATCAGACCACCGCCTTCCATGACACCGCGACCGTGCGTCAGCTGCTGAACCTGCGTCCGTCGCCGGAGTTTGAACGCTGGCTGGAAACCATGGGCATTATGGCAAACGGTCGCCTGACCAAACGGGCGGGCGATCCGTCACTGTTCTTCTGATGACGCGGGGATGACACACGATGGATCAAAAACAGATTGAAGAAATTGTACGCAGCGTAATGGCGTCAATGGGTGAGTCTCAACCGCAGGCTCAAGAACCGTCAGCACCAGCAAAATGCAGCACCACGCAGTGCGCCGCGCCGACCGGTGAAAGCTGCGCGATGGACTTAGGCTCAGCCGAAGCCAAAGCGTGGATTGGCGTTGAGAATCCGCACCGTGCAGAGGTGTTGACTGAACTTCGCCGTAGCACCGCTGCGCGTGTATGTACCGGTCGTGCCGGTCCTCGTCCGCGTACCCAGGCGCTGCTGCGTTTCCTGGCTGACCACTCGCGTTCGAAAGATACGGTATTGAAAGAAGTGCCGGAAGAGTGGGTAAAAGCCCAGGGGCTGCTGGAAGTGCGCTCGGAAATCAGCGACAAAAACCTGTATCTGACGCGTCCGGATATGGGGCGTCGTCTGAGTGCGGAAGCCATTGAAGCACTGAAATCACAGTGTGTAATGAATCCGGATGTGCAGGTGATTATTTCTGATGGCCTGTCTACCGACGCGATTACCGCTAACTATGAAGAGATCCTGCCGCCGCTGTTGTCGGGCTTAAAACAGGCCGGATTGAAGGTCGGGACGCCGTTCTTTGTTCGCTATGGGCGCGTGAAAATCGAAGATCAGATCGGCGAACTGCTGGGTGCAAAAGCGATGATCCTGCTGGTTGGTGAACGTCCGGGCCTCGGCCAGTCGGAAAGTCTTTCTTGCTATGCCGTCTATTCGCCGCGTGTGGCGACCACCGTTGAGGCTGATCGTACCTGTATCTCGAACATTCACCAGGGCGGTACGCCACCGGTTGAAGCGGCGGCGGTGATTGTGGATTTGGCCAAGCGCATGCTGGAGCAAAAAGCATCCGGCATCAATATGACCCGTTAAGGAGGCATCATGCCAGCATTAGATTTAATTAGACCTTCAGTCACCGCAATGCGTGTGATTGCCTCGGTAAATGACGGTTTTGCCCGCGAACTTAAATTACCGCCACATATACGTAGCCTCGGACTCATCACAGCAGATTCTGATGACGTGGCGTATATTGCCGCAGACGAAGCGACAAAACAGGCAATGGTCGAAGTGGTTTATGGCCGCTCGCTGTATGCCGGTGCGGCGCACAGTCCCTCTCCAACATCGGGCGAAGTGCTGATTATGCTCGGTGGACCAAACCCGGCCGAAGTTCGCGCGGGTCTGGACGCGATGGTGGCCAATATTGAAAGCGGGGCGGCATTCCAGTGGGCGAATGACGCAGAAGATACCGCCTTCCTGGCGCATGTGGTTTCGCGTACCGGTTCGTATCTCTCCGCAACCGCGGGATGCCGACTGGGCGATCCGATGGCGTATCTGGTAGCACCGCCGCTGGAAGCGACATTTGGTATTGATGCCGCGCTGAAATCTGCCGATGTACAACTGGTGACCTATGTACCACCGCCGTCAGAAACTAACTATTCAGCCGCGTTTTTGACCGGTAGCCAGGCCGCTTGTAAAGCCGCATGTAACGCCTTTGCCGATGCCGTTCTGGATATTGCCCGTAATCCAATCCAGCGCGCGTAAGAGAGGTAGTGATGATCAATGCACTGGGATTACTGGAAGTGGATGGCATGGTGGCTGCCGTGGACGCGGCCGATGCCATGCTGAAAGCCGCGAACGTGCGTCTGCTTAGCCACGAAGTGCTCGATCCTGGTCGGCTGACGCTGGTGGTGGAAGGCGATCTGGCGGCATGCCGCGCAGCGCTGGATGCTGGCAGTGCAGCCGCAGCGCGTACGGGCCGTGTTATCAGCCGTAAGGAAATAGGCCGGCCGGACGATGACACCCAGTGGCTGATCGGCGGTTTTAAACGCCAGCCGAAGAAACCTGAACAGAAGCCAGAAGCGAAAACAGAAGCGAAACCAGAGAAGACACAGGACGCCCCAGTGACGTCTGAATCCTCTGCACAACTTCTGACGCTGTTAGCATCGATCCGTCAAGGAATGACGGCAGGGGAAGTGGCGGCCCACTTTGGCTGGTCACTTGATGAAGCCAGAAATGCGCTGGAACAGCTCTTTTCTGATGGAGCGTTGCGTAAACGCAGTAGTCGCTACCGCTTAAAAAATTAACCTGTCGGAGGGCCGGGGGCTTCGTTGAAGCTTCCGGCTTAAAAGATCATGAAAAAGAACCGTACTGCAAACTTGCACCATCTTTATCATGAAGTATTACCCGAAGACGTTAAACTGACGCCGAAAGTGGAAGTGGACAACGTTCACCAACGGCGAACAACGGATGTGTATGAGCACGCGCTGACGATTACCGCCTGGCAGCAGATCTACGACCAGCTGCATCCGGGAAAATTTCATGGCGAGTTCACGGAAATCCTGCTCGATGATATTCAGGTGTTCCGTGAATACACCGGACTGGCGCTGCGTCAGTCGTGCCTTGTCTGGCCAAACTCATTTTGGTTTGGCATTCCGGCCACGCGCGGCGAGCAGGGATTTATTGGTACCCAGTGTTTGGGTAGCGCTGAAATTGCCACCCGCCCAGGCGGGACGGAGTTTGAACTGAGTACGCCGGATGATTACACCATTTTGGGTGTCGTCATTTCGGAAGAGGCCATTGCTCGTCAGGCTAACTTCCTGCATAACCCGGAAAGGGTGCTACATATGCTGCGCAATCAGTCGGCGCTGGAAGTTAAAGAACAACACAAAGCCGCGCTATGGGGCTTTGTGCAGCAGGCGCTGGCGACGTTTAGTGAGAATCCTGAAAACCTTCACCAACCCGCGGTGCGTAAAGTGTTAGGGGATAACCTGCTGCTGGCGATGGGCACCATGCTGGAAGAAGCGCAGCCGATTATGACTGCGGAGAGCATCAGCCATCAGAGCTATCGTCGCTTGCTGTCACGTGCGCGCGAATATGTGCTGGAAAATATGTCAGAGCCGCTGACCGTGCTCGACTTATGCAATCAGCTGCACGTTAGCCGCCGGACGTTGCAAAACGCCTTTCACGCGATCCTCGGTATTGGACCGAATGCCTGGCTGAAACGTATTCGCCTGAACGCCGTGCGCCGTGAGTTGATAAGCCCATGGTCGCAGAGTGCGACTGTGAAAGACGCCGCCATGCAGTGGGGATTCTGGCATTTAGGGCAGTTTGCCACCGACTACCAGCAGCTGTTTGCGGAGAAACCGTCGTTGACGCTGCATCAGCGTATGCGCCAGTGGGCATGATGAGATTATTGTGCCGGATGCGACGCTAACGCGTCTTATCCGGCCTACGGGTTTGCCGTTGTTGTAGGCCTGATAAGCGTAGCGCCATCAGGCAATTACACCCAGTCGCGGACCTGAATAAACTCGCTAAGGGCAGCTTCCGGGCTGTTCGCTTCCGGCTGCCAGTCATACTCCCAGCGTACCAGCGGTGGCATCGACATCAGAATCGACTCCGTGCGCCCGCCGGTTTGCAAACCGAACAACGTGCCGCGATCCCACACCAGATTAAATTCCACATAGCGCCCACGACGATAAAGCTGGAAATTACGCTCGCGCTCGCCCCAGCTCATCATTTTGCGGCGTTCGACGATGGGCAGATACGCCTCGGTGTATCCTTGACCTACCGCCTGCATAAAAGCGAAGCAGTGGTCGAAATCAGGGGTATTCAAATCATCGAAAAACAGCCCGCCAATGCCGCGCTGCTCGTTGCGGTGCTTGAGGAAGAAGTAGTCATCGCACCACTTTTTGTAACGTGGATAAACGTCATCGCCAAACGGCTGGCACAGATCCCGCGCCGTGCGATGCCAGTGAACCGCATCCTCATCAAATCCGTAGTAGGGCGTTAAGTCAAAGCCGCCGCCAAACCACCACACGGGATCGGCCCCCGGTTTTTCCGCGATAAAAAACCGTACGTTGGCATGACTGGTTGGAATGTAGGGATTCTGCGGGTGCACCACCAACGAGACGCCCATCGCTTCAAAGCTGCGCCCGGCAAGCTCCGGGCGATGCGCGGTAGCCGAGGCCGGCATTGCATCGCCGTGGACGTGGGAGAAGTTGACGCCTGCTTGCTCGAAAATACCGCCGTTACGCAACACCCTACTGCGCCCGCCGCCGCCCGCTTCGCGTTGCCAGTTATCCTCAACAAATTCGCTGCCGTCTACGGTGGATAACTGCTGACAAATTTCATCCTGCAGGCTGAGCAGGAACTGTTTTACGCGCTGTGCATCGGGCTTCATGGTTAACGTTTCTTCGAGTGTGCTTTCTGGTTATCAAACCAGTGGAAATAGCTGATGATGCCATTGGCGATAGCGGTGGCGATTTTCTGACGAAACGCCGCCGTACCCAGCAATCGTTCTTCTTCCGGGTTGGTGATGAACGAGGTTTCGACCAGGACCGACGGAATCGAAGGTGATTTTAGCACCACGAAGGCGGCCTGTTCCGTGCTGCGACTGTGCAGACGGTGTACCGGCTTGATCTTCTTAAGAATATGCGAGCCTAACGTCAGGCTGTTTTTTATGGTGTCAGTTTGCACCAGATCGAACAGCACCTGCTGCAACAAATGATCTTTGTCAGTGGCCTTCTTTCCGGCGACTTCATCGGCCCGGTTTTCACGATCGGACAGATATTTCGCCATGGCGCTACTGGCACCGCGATTGGATAAGGCAAAGACCGAAGCACCCGCAGCGCTCGGATTGGTAAAACCGTCGGCGTGGATCGACATGAACAGATCGGCACCATGTTTGTGGGCGATCTCGACGCGATCGTAGAGCGGAATAAACGTATCGCCGGAGCGGGTCAGGCGTGCATCAATCCCTTGGTTACGTAGGATCGAGCGCACGTTTTTGGCAATAGCCAACACAACGTGCTTTTCTTTCGAGCCGTTGCGACCAATTGCGCCGGTATCAATCCCTCCGTGCCCCGGATCAAGGACAACAACACGCTTAGCACCGGATTTTTTCGCTTTCGGTTTGCTGTGTCCATTGCTGGTCTTTAGCGCTTCTTCTTTAGCGATGGCTTGTGACATGCCTGACAGCGTCAGGGCGGCCAGCCCGGCTTTCAGCACCTGGCGGCGCGATGTGAGTGTTTTTAGTGGTTTAAAAGTGCTCATACGGCCTGAGTTGTAAAAAAAAGGTTCTAAACGTTATATCGTATCGCGTAGTCCGTTGCGACGGATCGAGATAAGAATTGTTTTACTTTTCATTTCAATACGTGACAATTCCGTATTATGCCATTTTTTCCGCCGCTTCGCGTCAGATATTGGCTAAATCAGCCGTTCGCGCCATAATCGCTTTTTAACGTCCTGAAAAGGTACCCAATACCATGGAAATACGCGTTTTTCGCCAGGAAGATTTCGAAGAGGTGATCACCCTCTGGGAGCGTTGTGATTTGCTGCGTCCATGGAACGACCCTGAAATGGACATCGAACGTAAAGTCAATCATGACGTCAGCTTGTTCCTCGTTGCTGAAGTGAACGGCGAGGTGGTCGGCACGGTGATGGGCGGATACGACGGGCATCGCGGTTCCGCCTATTACCTGGGCGTGCATCCTGAGTTTCGCGGTCGCGGCATCGCCAATGCGCTGCTCAACCGGCTGGAGAAAAAGCTCATTGCCCGCGGTTGTCCGAAGATTCAAATCATGGTGCGTGACGATAACGACGTCGTACAGGGCATGTATGAACGTTTGGGCTATGAACATGCGGATGTACTCAATCTGGGCAAGCGTTTGATCGAAGATGAAGAGTACTGAGTTTCATCCGGCCGACTATGACGGTCATGGGCGTCTGCGCCTGCCTTTTCTCTTCTGGTGCGTACTGCTGTTGCAGGCACGCACCTGGGTTTTGTTTGTGATTGCCGGTTCTTCCCGTGAGCAGGGCAACACCTTACTGAATCTGTTTTATCCCGATCATGACGCATTCTGGCTGGGGTTGCTTCCCGGCGTTCCCGCCGTGTTGGCGTTTTTACTCAGCGGGCGACGCTTTGCGTTTCCGGTGCTCTGGCGCTGGCTGCGCGGATTATTGATTCTCGCTCAACTGGTGCTGCTGTGCTGGCAGCCGGTGATGTGGCTGGCAGGCGATCCGCTCAATGGCGTCGGGCTGGCGCTGCTGGTGGCGGATATCGTCGCGCTGATCTGGCTGTTAACCAATCAACGTCTGCGTGCCTGTTTTTCCCTTGAGAAAGAATAACGGCACTTTTTGGGGAAACCGGACTCCAAGCACCGTTGATAAATAAGGAAGGAAGTGAAATGAAATCACTGCGTTTGACTTTATGCGCGATGCCGCTGCTACTGGCCGGGTGTTCAACGTTGTCCTCGGTGAACTGGTCTGCCGCCAATCCGTGGAACTGGTTTGGTTCTTCAACGCAGGTCACAGAGCAGGGCGTCGGAGCGTTAACGGGCGCTACGCCGCTGGATGAAAAAGCCATTGCTGATGCGCTGGACGGTGATTACCGCCTGCGTAGCGGAATGAAGACCGATAACGGTAATGTGGTGCGCTTCTATGAAGCGATGAAAGACGACAAGCTGGCGATAGTCATCAACGGCAGCCAGGGAACCATCAGTCGTATTGATGTATTAGATCACGATATTTCGTCAGCCGCGGGTGTCGAAATCGGTACACCGTTTAGCGACCTTTACACTAAAGCTTTCGGTAATTGCCAAAAAGCAACCGGCGATGACAGCGCGGGCGTTGAGTGTAAAGCTGAGGGAAGTCAACATATTAGCTATATTTTTTCCGGCGAATGGAGTGGGCCTGAGGATATAATGCCGTCTGACGACACGCTGAAAGCGTGGAAAGTAAGCAAAATTATCTGGCGGCGTTAATTTGCGTCTGAACAAATCGGCTTGTTAAAAAAACAGGTAGAATAGCGCCCATCAATGCCACGATGTCGTGGCATCTTTTTTTCAGGAGGAACAATGTCTCAGGTTCAGAGTGGCATTTTGCCAGAACATTGCCGTGCGGCGATTTGGATTGAAGCCAATGTTAAAGGCGACGTTGATGCCCTGCGTGCGGCCAGCAAAAACTTCGCCGATAAGCTGGCGACCTTTGAAGCTAAGTTCCCGGATGCGCATCTGGGCGCGGTTGTCGCTTTTGGCAACAACACCTGGCGTGCATTGAGCGGCGGCGTCGGTGCTGAAGAGTTAAAAGACTTTATCCCTTACGGTAAAGGTCTGGCACCAGCAACCCAATATGACGTGTTGATCCACATTCTCTCTTTGCGTCATGACGTGAATTTCTCTGTTGCGCAGGCGGCAATGGAAGCATTTGGCGACTGTATTGAAGTTAAAGAAGAAATCCATGGTTTCCGTTGGGTCGAAGAGCGCGATCTCAGCGGCTTTGTTGACGGTACGGAAAACCCGGCAGGCGAAGAAACGCGCCGTGAAGTTGCCGTTATTAAAGATGGTGTGGATGCCGGTGGCAGCTATGTGTTTGTGCAGCGTTGGGAACATAACCTGAAGCAGCTTAATCGCATGAGCATCCATGACCAGGAAATGATGATTGGTCGTACCAAGGAAGCCAACGAAGAGATCGACGGTGATGACCGTCCGGTCACCTCTCACCTGAGCCGTGTTGACCTAAAAGAAGACGGTAAAGGGCTGAAAATTGTGCGCCAGAGCCTGCCATACGGTACTGCCAGCGGCACGCATGGTCTCTATTTCTGCGCCTACTGCGCTCGTCTGCACAACATTGAACAACAATTGCTGAGCATGTTTGGTGACACCGACGGTAAGCGTGATGCGATGCTGCGCTTCACCAAACCGGTAACTGGCGGTTATTACTTTGCTCCGTCGCTGGACCGTTTAATGGCGCTGTAATGGTGAGCTGAGCCTGTTATCGGCCACGAAATAGACATCCCCGCATCGTCGGGGATTTTTTTTACCTGAGATTAACCTGATTTAGTGAGCTATTCCTCAGCACTAATTTGTTATTGCTGTATCTTCTGCGTGAATGAAGTGAAGGCTTCATATTCAAAAGGAGAATATTGAAATGGGAAAACTCACGGGCAAAACAGCATTGATTACGGGCGCATCTCAGGGTATTGGCGAGGGTATCGCCAGAACGTTTGCCCGCCATGGTGCGAACTTAATCCTGCTGGATATCTCCGATGAGATTGAAAAACTGGCGGATGAGTTGGCTGGGCGAGGGCACCGTTGCACAGCTGTTCACGCTGACGTCAGAGATTTTGCGTCGGTCAAGGAAGCGGTGACGCGCGCGAAGCAGATTGAAGGCAAAATCGATATTCTGGTGAACAATGCCGGCGTATGCCGCCTCGGCAACTTCCTTGATATGAGCGATGAAGATCGCGATTTCCACATTGATATCAACATTAAAGGCGTCTGGAACGTGACGAAAGCCGTTCTGCCGGAGATGATTGCGCGCAAAGATGGGCGCATCGTGATGATGTCATCGGTGACCGGCGATATGGTTGCTGACCCGGGCGAAACGGCCTACGCGCTGTCGAAAGCCGCGATCATCGGTTTGACCAAATCCCTGGCGGTAGAATATGCGCAGTCCGGCATTCGCGTGAATGCCATTTGCCCTGGCTACGTTCGTACGCCGATGGCGGAAAGCATTGCGCGTCAGTCTAACCCGGAAGATCCTGAATCCGTTTTAGTCGAAATGGCGAAAGCGATCCCGATGCGTCGTCTGGCCTGCCCGCTTGAGGTCGGTGAACTGGCGGCGTTCCTGGCATCGGATGAGTCCAGTTATTTAACTGGCACGCAAAACGTGATTGATGGCGGCAGCACTTTGCCTGAAAGCGTAAGCGTCGGCGTCTGATTGATGCCGGTCTCCTCCCCATGTGCTGGGGAGGAGGTACCCCTTATTCTCTTTTCAACTTTCAAATCATCAAACGGTATATAAAACCGTTACTCCTTTAGCACTGGTTATAAATATGATGACCATAAGAAAGTCATTTAATTTATAAGGGTGCGCAATGGCCGTTAACTTACTGAAAAAAAGAACACTGACGCTGGCAGCCATGCTGTTGCTGGTGGGGCAGGCGCAGGCAACGGAACTGCTGAACAGTTCATACGATGTTTCCCGCGAGCTGTTTGCCGCCCTTAATCCGCCGTTTGAACAGCAATGGGCGAAGGATAACGGCGGCGACAAACTGACGATTAAACAATCTCATGCCGGGTCATCAAAACAGGCGTTGGCGATTTTGCAGGGGCTGAAAGCTGACGTCGTGACCTATAACCAGGTGACCGACGTGCAGATCCTGCATGACAAAGGCAAGCTGATCCCTGCCGACTGGCAAAGCCGCCTGCCGAATAACAGTTCGCCATTCTATTCCACCATGGCGTTTTTGGTGCGTAAGGGCAACCCGAAGAATATCCACGAATGGAACGATCTGGTTCGCCCGGACGTGAAGCTGATTTTCCCGAACCCGAAAACCTCCGGTAACGCACGCTATACCTATCTGGCAGCGTGGGGCGCGGCAGATAAAGCGGACGGTGGGGATAAAGCCAAAACCGAACAGTTCATGACCCAGTTTCTGAAAAACGTGGAAGTATTTGATACCGGCGGTCGTGGTGCAACTACCACCTTCGTGGAGCGCGGTCTGGGCGACGTACTGATTACCTTTGAATCGGAAGTGAACAATATCCGTAAACAGTACGAAGACCAGGGCTTCGAAGTGGTGGTGCCGAAGGTCAACATTCTGGCGGAGTTCCCGGTGGCCTGGGTAGATAAAAATGTGCAGGCCAACGGTACTGAAAAAGCGGCGAAAGCTTACCTGAACTGGCTGTACAGCCCGCAGGCGCAAACCATCATTACCGATTTCTACTACCGCGTGAATAACCCGCAGGTAATGGACAAGCTGAAAGATAAATTCCCGCAGACCGAATTGTTTCGTGTGGAAGATAAGTTTGGCTCGTGGCCTGAAGTGATGAAAACGCACTTTGTCAGCGGCGGTGAGCTGGACAAACTGCTGGCGGCGGGGCGTAAGTAAATGTTTGCTGTTTCTTCCCGACGTGTGCTGCCCGGCTTCACTTTGAGCCTGGGCACCAGCTTACTGTTTGTCTGCCTGATATTGCTGCTGCCGCTGAGCGCGCTGGTGATGCAACTGGCGCAAATGAGCTGGGCGCAATACTGGGATGTGATTACCAATCCGCAGGTGGTGGCGGCTTATAAAGTGACGCTGCTGTCGGCGTTTGTGGCGTCGATTTTTAACGGCGTGTTCGGTTTGCTGATGGCGTGGATCTTAACACGCTATCGCTTTCCGGGCCGTACGCTGCTGGATGCGCTGATGGACCTGCCGTTCGCACTGCCTACGGCGGTGGCAGGTCTGACGCTGGCGTCACTGTTTTCGGTTAATGGCTTCTACGGCGAGTGGCTGGCGAAGCTGGATATCAAGGTGACCTACACCTGGCTCGGTATCGCGGTAGCGATGGCCTTTACCAGCATTCCGTTTGTGGTGCGTACCGTGCAACCGGTACTGGAAGAGTTAGGCCCGGAATATGAAGAAGCAGCTGAAACGCTCGGTGCTACGCGCTGGCAAAGTTTCCGTAAAGTAGTGCTGCCGGAGCTGTCTCCTGCGCTGGTGGCGGGCGTTGCGCTGTCGTTTACCCGCAGCCTCGGTGAGTTTGGCGCGGTTATTTTTATCGCCGGAAACATCGCATGGAAAACGGAAGTGACCTCGCTGATGATTTTTGTTCGCTTGCAGGAGTTTGACTACCCGGCCGCCAGCGCGATTGCTTCTGTGATCCTCGGGGCTTCGTTGTTGCTGCTGTTTTCAATTAACACTCTGCAAAGTCGCTTTGGTCGACGTGTGGTAGGTCACTGATGCCAGACATTACCCAATTGAAACGCTATGGCGTACCCCGCATCAACTGGGGGAAATGGTTTCTGATCGGCACGGGCATGCTGGTATCCGCGTTTATTTTGCTGGTGCCGATGATTTACATCTTCGTGCAGGCGTTCAGCAAGGGATTAATGCCGGTATTACAGAACCTGGCGGATCCGGACATGCTGCATGCCATCTGGCTGACGGTGCTGATTGCGCTGATTGCGGTCCCGGTGAACCTGGTGTTTGGTGTGTTGCTGGCCTGGCTGGTGACCCGTTTTAACTTCCCCGGACGCCAACTACTACTAACGTTACTGGATATTCCATTTGCTGTCTCGCCGGTGGTCGCCGGTCTGGTCTATCTGCTGTTTTACGGCTCTAACGGCCCGCTTGGTGGGTGGCTGGATGAGCATAACCTGCAAATTATGTTTGCCTGGCCGGGGATGGTGCTGGTGACAGTATTCGTGACCTGTCCGTTTGTGGTGCGTGAGCTGGTGCCGGTGATGTTAAGCCAGGGCAGCAATGAAGATGAAGCCGCGGTTCTGTTGGGCGCGTCCGGCTGGCAGATGTTCCGCCGCGTTACGCTGCCGAATATCCGTTGGGCATTGCTGTACGGTGTGGTGTTGACCAACGCCCGTGCGATTGGTGAGTTTGGCGCGGTGTCAGTGGTTTCCGGCTCGATTCGCGGCGAAACCTTATCGCTGCCGCTACAGATTGAATTACTGGAGCAGGACTACAACACGGTCGGCTCCTTTACCGCCGCGGCGCTATTAACGCTGATGGCGATTATTACCCTGTTTTTGAAGAGCATGTTGCAATGGCGTCTGGAGAACCAGGAAAAACGCGCGCAGCAGGAGGAAAATCATGAGCATTGAGATTGCCAATATTAAGAAGTCTTTTGGTCGCACCCAGGTGCTGAACGATATCTCGCTGGATATTCCTTCAGGTCAGATGGTCGCGCTGCTGGGGCCATCCGGCTCGGGCAAAACCACGCTGCTGCGCATTATTGCCGGGCTGGAGCATCAGTCCAGCGGGCATATCCGTTTTCACGGTACCGACGTCAGCCGATTGCACGCCCGCGACCGTAAGGTGGGGTTCGTGTTCCAGCACTATGCGCTGTTTCGTCATATGACCGTTTTCGACAATATCGCGTTTGGTCTGACGGTCCTGCCACGGCGTGAGCGCCCGAATGCGGCGGCCATCAAAGCAAAAGTGACCAAACTGCTGGAAATGGTTCAACTGGCTCATCTGGCGGACCGTTTTCCGGCACAGCTCTCCGGCGGCCAAAAACAGCGCGTGGCGTTGGCGCGTGCGCTGGCGGTAGAGCCACAGATCCTGCTGCTCGACGAACCGTTTGGCGCGCTTGATGCGCAGGTGCGCAAAGAGCTGCGTCGCTGGCTGCGCCAGCTGCATGAAGAGCTGAAATTTACCAGCGTGTTTGTTACCCACGATCAGGAAGAAGCAACGGAAGTCGCAGACCGCGTGGTGGTGATGAGTCAGGGTCATATCGAACAGGCTGATGCGCCGGATCAGGTATGGCGCGAACCGGCTACTCGTTTCGTCCTGGAATTTATGGGTGAGGTTAACCGCCTGCAGGGGACGATTCGTGGCGGCCAATTCCATGTGGGCGCACACCGCTGGCCGCTGGGTTATACGCCTGGCTATCAGGGACCGGTGGATCTGTTCCTGCGCCCGTGGGAAGTGGACGTGAGCCGTCGTACCAGCCTGGATTCGCCGTTGCCGGTACAAGTGCTGGAAGCCAGCCCGAAAGGACACTACACCCAATTAGTTGTGCAACCCCTGGGGTGGTATAACGAACCGTTGACGGTAGTCATGCAGGGCGATGATTCCCCTAGCCGCGGCGAACGTCTGTTTGTCGGGTTGCAAAATGCGCGCCTGTATAACGGCGACCAGCGTATTGAAACTCGGGAAGAGGAACTTGCCCTGGCGCAAAGCGCCTGATAGGTTAATTCGTATAGTTATCATCCGGTGGCGCTGCGCTTACCGGGCTTACCAGGTGCAGCATGACCTGTAGGCCGGGTAAGTACAGCGCCACCCGGCATTTTTATTGAGCTGAAAACGTGAACACATTAGAACAAACAATTGGCAATACGCCTCTGGTGAAATTACAACGTCTGGCGCCGGATAACGGTAGTGAAATTTGGGTCAAGCTGGAAGGCAATAATCCCGCAGGTTCGGTGAAAGATCGCGCCGCGTTGTCGATGATCGTCGAAGCGGAAAAGCGCGGAGAAATTAAGCCAGGCGACGTGCTGATTGAGGCGACCAGCGGTAATACTGGTATTGCGCTGGCAATGATCGCCGCGCTGAAGGGCTACCGCATGAAGCTGCTGATGCCAGACAACATGAGCCAGGAGCGCCGTGCGGCGATGCGCGCCTATGGTGCCGAGCTGATTCTGGTCACCAAAGAGCAGGGGATGGAAGGCGCGCGCGATTTAGCCCTTGAGATGGCGCAGCGTGGAGAAGGCAAGCTGCTGGATCAGTTTAATAATCCGGATAACCCGTACGCGCATTACACTACCACCGGACCGGAAATCTGGCAGCAGACGTCAGGTCGTATTACCCACTTTGTCTCCAGTATGGGAACGACAGGCACCATTACCGGTGTGTCGCGTTTTCTGCGTGAGCAAGAAAAAGCGGTCACTATCGTTGGCCTGCAGCCGGAAGAGGGCAGTAGTATTCCGGGAATTCGCCGCTGGCCTGCGGAATATATGCCGGGCATTTTTAACGCCTCGCTGGTGGATGAGGTGCTGGATATTCATCAGAACGATGCGGAAAACACCATGCGTGAACTGGCCGTTCGCGAAGGGATTTTCTGTGGTGTCAGTTCTGGTGGCGCGGTAGCGGGGGCGTTACGTGTGGCGCGCGCGACCCCGGGAGCGGTGGTGGTGGCTATTATCTGCGATCGCGGCGATCGCTACCTTTCAACCGGCGTGTTTGGCGAAGAGCACTTTAACCAGGGATTAGGGATTTAGTTTTCAGGCCTGATAATCATAGCACTATCAGGCAAACGTACGGCACGAGCGCCGGATGACGACGTAAAGCGTCTTATCCGGCCTGCCATAATCAATCGTTACGTTTTTCCACAAGCTTATCAAGGAATTGCCACAGTTTCTCATTCATCTGCTGATAATCCCATGCTCGCATCTCTTCAATGGAACGGATGAAACGCTTGCCTTTAGCTTCCGCCAGTTCTTGTTCGGAGTGTTGAATAAGCCCTTCTATAGCATCAGCCGTAAACTCCATATGGCACTGAAAACCATAAACAAAATTACCGTATTGCACGATTTGTCGTGGGCAGCCCTCGCTGGCAGCAAGAATGGTCGCCTGGTCGGTTAATCCTGGCATGTCGTTGTGCCAGTGACCGACGGTAAGCGGTGAGCCGAAATGGCTGAACAGCGGGTGCTGTTGACCGGCTTCGGTCAGAACGATGGGGTAGTGACCAATCTCTTTTTCCGGACTCTGGCACACCTTCGCACCCAGCGCTTCGCCGATTAACTGTGAACCCAGGCAGATCCCTACCACAATTTTACGTGCCGCAATCGCCTGGTTGATCAGATGCTGCTCGGCCTGAGAATCAAAGTACGGGCACTCTGCCAGCGTGGTTCGTGGTGACTGCGGACCGCCAAACACCACCAACATATCGAAATCATCGGCGTTCGCAGGGACCGCTTCTCCGGCATAAACGCGCGACCAACTGACGCTATAGCCGCGTGATTCGGCCCACGGCAGATACGCGCCAGCAGATTCGAAAGACTCATGAATAACAAAATGAACTCGCACTTTTTCTCTCCTGTTAGCGTTTTAGCGCCTGATGAATATCAGCCGCCAGCTTATCAATGTCGCTGTCAGTTAAGGTTGACAGCGTAATACGCAGGCCGTGGGCAGGCGTGTTGACGCCAAACACTTCGCCTTCCCGCACCAGCCAGCCGGACTTTGCCAGCGCAAAAGCGATCGCCTGGCTGTTATCTTCCAGCGGTAGCCACATATTCAGACCGTCACCAACGGGCAACTCAATGCCATGTCGCCGCAGTGCTGCCGCCAACGTTTGCTGCTGGGCGGCGTAAAACTGCTGAGTTTGCGCCAGCGTGTGTTGATAAGTCTCGTCACTCAGGCAGGCGCAGGCCAAATCCTGCAACAGGTGGCTGACCCACTGACTACCGGAGTTGAGCCGTAAACGCAGTTTCCCGGATGTGACGGGATCGCTGGCTACGATGGCCAGGCGTAAATCCGGACCTAACGTTTTTGACATCGAACGGACAATCGCCCAGTGCGTGGTTTCCTTCGCAATCACCGGATACCAGTGGCAAGCAGATAGCAGCGCAAAGTGGTCGTCGACGATCACCAGCGTCTGCGGATAGCGGGCCAGGATTTCCTGCAATTGCGCCGCCCGTGAGGCGCTCAGGCTGCATCCTGTGGGGTTATGCGCGCGCGGTGTCAGAATTACTGCCCGCGCACCTTTCTGTAGCGCGAGTTCCAGTTGGTCCGGCAGCATGCCTTCGTGGTCAACATTGGCCGGACTGGCGGAGAAACCAGCATAACGCAGCATGTTGATGCTGCTCAAAAAGCATGGATCTTCTACGACAACGCTATCACCAGGCAGTAAATGGGCGCACAGTAGCCGTTCGATAGCATCAATAGCGCCGCTGGTGATATCAATTTCCCCTTTGCCGGGCATTGCATTTTGCATCCATTGTGATGCCCATACCTTAAGCCCTGGTGACACAGCGGCATCGCCGTACAAACGCGGATTCTTATTTATCTTTGCGAAATAACTACTCAGGTCAGGAAGACGCGAGGGCGCTGGATTACCGCCGGAAAGATCGATAAGCGGGGTATCCGGATTACCACCTTCCAGCGCAACGGGGGCAGTAATCCCCTTAATCACCGTGCCGTTGCGTCCCAGGCTCTGCGCCAACCCGGAGGTGACCAGGCGTTTGTAAGCCGCCGCGACAGTATTGCGGTTCACGTTTAATTCCGTTGCCAGTTCCCGCACTGGTGGCAACGTTTCTCCCGCTGCCAGCGTGCCTGTAGTGACATGTTGACGGATACTGTCAAAAATTTCGTTAGCGGTTTTTCCGTCGATCATTATTGACCTATGACAAAATGAATTTTAGCATATGACGATAATAGTGAGGCGTAGGCCCGCTGTCCAGCGAGAGGAGAAATTTATGGAGCAGGAGAGTGATATCCAGTCAGTGCTCTTTGACGACACGAATCGGGCGTTACAGACCGATATCGTCGCCGTCCAGTCACAGGTGGTATATGGCAGCGTAGGCAACAGTATCGCTGTTCCGGCTATTAAAGCGCAGGGATTACGCGTGACGGCAGTACCCACGGTACTGTTCAGTAACACCCCGCATTATGAAACCTTTTATGGCGGCGTTATTCCGTCTGACTGGTTTAGCGGCTATCTCCGCGCCTTAAGCGAGCGTGATGCCTTGCGTGAGCTAAAGGCGGTGACAACAGGATACATGGGCAGCGCGGAGCAAATCGCCTTGCTGGCACAGTGGCTGGAAACCGTTCGGGCCACGCATCCGGACCTATGCATTTTGGTCGACCCCGTGATTGGCGATACGGATAGCGGCATGTATGTGAAAGCCGAAATCCCGGAAGCTTATCGTCAGCACCTGCTGCCGTTGGCACAGGGGCTGACGCCGAATGTGTTCGAGCTGCAAATGCTAAGCGGAAAGCCGTGTCGTACGCTTGATGAAGCCATTACGGCGGCACAATCACTGCTCACTGACACCCTGAAATGGGTGGTAATAACCAGCGCGCCGGGGGATACCGAAGAGATTATTAACGTTGCGGTGGTGACGGCTGAAACGGTTGAGGTGTTAGCCCATCCGCGAGTGAAAACGGATCTGAAGGGGACTGGCGATCTGTTTTGTGCAGAGCTGGTGAGCGGCCTTGTACTGGGGAAAGCGCTGACGACCGCGACGCACGACGCCGCGCAGCGGGTGCTGGACGTGATGACGTGGACGCACCAGTGCGGTTGTGATGAATTAATTCTGCCACCGGCAGGGGAGGCGCGATGAAGAGTTACCGGCTGGTAGTTCGCCAGAATGGGCGTATGGTTGGACATTTTGACACCAACGGGGCAGCAGCGCTGGAAGATATCTGTGTAGCGCGGGCCATGTTTGGTATTGCGGGTGGCTACGACTGTGAATTGTTAGTGGCAGACTCGGAGCGACGGATGCTGGAAAGCGGGCCGGAAGGGATGAAGATTCTGATGCGCGAGGCGTGTTACCGACCGGTCACCTCACAGATTTAATGCCGGATGGCGACGAGAACGTCTTATCCGGCCTACGTTACGGAGTTTGCTGTAGGCCGGATAAGCGTAGCGCCATCCGGCAGGGTTTTGATATCCATCAGATAAAAAAAATGGCGCCTGATGGCGCCATCTTTCTCTGCAAAAAGAATTACTTCTTGATGCGGATAACCGGAGTCTCACCCACTGTCACGCTACCGGACAGTTTGATCAGCTCTTTGATTTCGTCCATGTTGGAGATAACAACCGGAGTCAGGGTAGACTTGGCTTTTTCTTCCAGCAGCGGCAGATCGAATTCAATAACCGGGTCGCCCACTTTCACGCGCTGACCTTCTTCAGCGATGCGTTTGAAGCCTTCGCCTTTCAGTTCAACGGTATCAATACCGAAGTGAACAAACAGCTCAATGCCGCTGTCGGATTCGATAGAGAAAGCGTGGTTGGTTTCAAAGATTTTGCCGATGGTGCCATCAACAGGAGCAACCATTTTGTTACCGGTTGGTTTGATAGCAATGCCATCACCAACGATTTTTTCAGCAAAAACTACATCCGGCACGTCTTCGATGTTGACGATCTCGCCAGAGAGCGGAGCAACGATCTCAATAGTTCCGGTGTCTTTCTTATCATCAGAAACCAGAGATTTCAGTTTATCGAACAAACCCATGATCTTCTCCTAAGCAGTAAATTGGGCCGCATCTCGTGGATTAGCAGATTGTTTTTTCTTCAATGAACTTGTTAACCAGCGTCATTAACTCGTCCGTTGTCGGTTGAGCAAGAGCCTGCTCTGCTAACACCTTCGCATCTTCGAAGTTCGTGTTACGGATAATCTTCTTAATGCGCGGGATAGAAATGGCGCTCATAGAGAATTCGTCCAGACCCATCCCCAGCAACAGAAGTGTAGCACGTTCGTCGCCTGCAAGCTCACCACACATGCCAGTCCATTTGCCTTCAGCATGAGAAGCATCAATAACTTGCTTGATCAGCGTCAGCACAGATGGCGACATCGGTTGGTAAAGGTGTGAAATCATATCATTACCACGGTCAACTGCCAGGGTGTACTGCGTTAAATCATTGGTGCCGATACTAAAGAAATCAACTTCTTTGGCTAAATGACGCGCAATTGTTGCCGCAGCTGGTGTTTCCACCATCACGCCAATCTCAATGCTCTCGTCAAATGCTTTACCTTCGTCGCGCAGTTCCTGTTTGTAGATTTCGATCTCTTTGCGCAGTGCACGCACTTCTTCAACAGAGATGATCATTGGGAACATGATACGCAGTTTGCCGAAAGCAGAGGCGCGCAGGATAGCGCGAACCTGGTCACGCAGGATCTCTTTACGATCCATGGCGATACGCACGGCACGCCAGCCCAGGAACGGGTTCTCTTCTTTCGGGAAGTTCATGTACGGCAGTTCTTTATCGCCGCCGATGTCCATGGTACGGACGATGACCGCCTGAGAGCCACAGGCTTCAGCAACGGCTTTATACGCAGCAAACTGTTCTTCTTCAGTTGGCAGCGACTCACGGTCCATGAACAGGAATTCGGTGCGGTACAGACCCACACCTTCAGCGCCGTTACGCTCGGCGCCTTCAACGTCACGAACGGTACCGATGTTGGCGCAAACTTCAACCTGGTGACCGTCCAGCGTGATAGCCGGCAGATCTTTCAGCTTAGCGAGTTCCGCTTTCTCGGTTGCAACCTGCTCCTGAACGGCACGCAGTTGCTCAATAACGTCGTTGGTCGGATTGACGTAAACCTGATTGTTTACGGCATCCAGAATCAGATAGTCGTCGTTTTTCACCTGAGAGGTGACGCTACCCGTACCTACGATGGCAGGCAGTTCCAGAGAACGCGCCATGATAGAGGTATGAGAGGTACGTCCGCCCGCATCAGTGATGAAACCCAGCACCTTGTTCAGGTTCAGCTGTGCGGTTTCTGACGGGGTCAGGTCTGCGGCAACCAGGATAACTTCGTCCTGGATAGCGCTCAGATCAATAATTGCCAGACCCAGAATGTTACGCAGCAGGCGTTTACCGATGTCACGTACGTCAGCCGCACGTTCTTTCAGGTATTCATCATCCAGCTCTTCCAGGGCTGTGGCCTGACCTTCGATAACTTCATGCGCAGCTGCATCAGCCGTCATGTGCTTATCTTTAATCAGGGCTATGATTTCCTGCTCCAGCTCCTCATCTTCGAGCAGCATGATATGCCCTTCAAAGATGGCTTCTTTTTCTTCACCGAACGTTTCACCAGCTTTGGTTTTGATCGCTTCCAGTTGCGCAGATGCCTTGGCACGACCGCTCAGAAAACGTTCAACTTCCTGATCAACCTTGTCGGCAGAAATTTTTTTCCGGTCAATGACGATCTCGTCTTCTTTCAGCAGCAATGCTTTACCGAAAGCGATACCCGGGGATGCTAAAATGCCTGAAATCATAACCCTACCTTACTTGTGACTGATATTTAAAAGAACTCGTTGAACTTACTCGAGTTCAGCCATCAGTTTAACCAGATGCTCAACTGCTTTCTGCTCGTCTTCACCTTCTGCGGACAGGGTGACAACGGTACCCTGAGTCAGGCCCAGAGTCTGCAGTTTAAACAGGCTTTTGGCGCTAGCGCTTTTGCCGTTGGAAGTCACAGTAATTTCAGAAGTAAAGCCTTTTGCTTCTTTAACAAACTGAGCAGCAGGGCGAGTATGCAGACCGTTCGGAGCGGTAATGGTAACTTCTTGCTGGAACATTATATTTCCCCAACTTATAGGTTTAGTGTTGTGGAACTAAAGTCTAGCCTGGCGGCTCAACTTTAGCCTGTATTGTTAGCATCGGCGTAAACTGGACGCGACACAAAAGGAGTTCGGTGCAATCCGTTGCTGGCAACTTCTTGCCGCTGACGTTTCGTTCGTCATTAAACATTATGCCGCGAAAGGAAGAGTTGAACCAAATCATAAAATCGATTCAGCTAGCGCTTTTCCTGTAACGATTAATTTCGCGCATCAAAATAATTAGTTTGGTTAAATACCAGTTCCGGCGGGCTGAATCAATGCCAGGCGAGTTGAAACTTTGAAGCAGGCCACAAAAAAGCACCCCAAAGGGTGCTTTTTTACGCGTTTTTAACATGCTGGCACTACTGTTGCAGTTCTTTCTCTGTAAAGAGATCGGCAAACAGTGCAGTGCTCAGATAACGCTCACCCGATGACGGTAGAATAACCACTATATTCTTATTGGTAAAGGTTTCATCTTCCTGGAGCTTAAGCGCGGCAGCAACCGCAGCACCGGAAGAGATCCCAGCCAGAATACCTTCTTCTTCCATCAGACGACGCGCAGTAGAAATAGCTTCATCATTAGTGATGGCAACGACTTTATCGATAAGCTTCAGATCAAGGTTACCCGGAATGAAGCCTGCGCCAATACCCTGAATTTTATGCGGGCCTGGTTTGAGTTCTTCACCAGCCAGCGCCTGGGCGATAACCGGGGAGTCGGTAGGTTCAACCGCGACGGTGATCAGATCGGTTTTGCCTTTAGTGCCTTTAATGTAACGGGTCACACCAGTCAACGTACCGCCGGTACCGACGCCGGAAATAAAGACATCAACCTGGCCATCGGTATCTTCCCAGATTTCCGGGCCGGTGGTTTTTTCGTGGATTTCCGGGTTTGCCGGGTTGCTGAACTGCTGCAGCAGCAGGAATTTTTCCGGATCGCTGGCCACAATTTCTTCCGCTTTCTGAATCGCGCCCTTCATACCTTTTGCGCCTTCGGTCAGCACCAGGTTCGCTCCCAGCGCTTTTAAGAGCTTGCGGCGCTCAATGCTCATGGTTTCAGGCATGGTCAGAGTCAGTTTGTAGCCGCGAGCTGCGGCAACGTAGGCCAGCGCAATCCCTGTGTTGCCGCTGGTTGGTTCGACCAGCTCTACACCCGGTTTCAGTACACCACGTTTTTCGGCATCCCAAATCATGTTGGCACCGATACGGCATTTGACGCTAAAGCTTGGGTTGCGTGATTCCACCTTCGCCAGAATGCGTCCGTTACCGATACGGTTCAGTCGAACCAGCGGCGTATGACCGATAGTCAGCGAGTTGTCTTCAAAAATCTTACTCATGGCCTGTCCTTAACTGTATGAAATTGGGATACCGCTTCAGCATACCTGTTGAGAAAGTATGGGGAAGTAAGGAATTCGTATATCTATATGCCACCAGGAAATAATGCGTTGCAGTATGGAATAAGAGCGGGCATAAGCCAGCCCGCTTTTACACATTTTTGCATTACTTCCATAACGCGTGCTTAGCACGATAGCAGTCTACCCACATCGCCGTGGCACCACAAACCGCGACCGGCATGATGAACAGATTGAGCACCGGAATCATGGTGAACAGGCTGGTCAATGCGCCAAATTGCATATTGGTGACCTTGCGTGTGCGCAGCGCGACGCGCATCTCCTTAAAAGGCACCTTATGGTTATCAAACGGATAATCGCAGTACTGAATGGCCAGCATCCACGCGCTGAACAGGAACCACAGCACCGGGGCGACGGTCTGCCCAATACCCGGAATGAAATAGAGGATCAGCAACACGACGGCGCGCGGGAGATACCACGCCAGCTTTTGCCATTCACGTTTCATAATACGGGGAACATCTTTCATGATGCCGAGAACGCCGGTGTCAGGCGGTGTTGCGCCCGTTAAGCGTGCTTCCAGCTGTTCTGCCAGCAGACCGTTAAACGGCGCGGCAATCCAGTTGGCTATGGTGGAAAACAGGTAGCCGAACACCAGTAGTACGGAGATAGTGACAATCGGCCACAGCAAGTAGCTGAGCCACTGAAGCCAGTCAGGGACGTGACTCATCAGCGCAGGGATCCAGCTATCGAGTTGTGTGAATAGCCACCAGAATGCGCCGCCCATCAGCAGGATATTCACCAGCAAAGGCAGGATGACAAAGCGACGAATGCCCGGTTGGGTGATGAGCTTCCATCCCTGTGAAAAGTAATAAAGGCCGCTGCGAGGTACGACTGCAGATGATGAAACCATGGTCAGGACATACTCCTTGTTATATAAGCTCTGGTAAACTTTGCGTATCTTACCGGGTTGTTGAGCGTTAAGCTGTTCAGAAATGTTCGAAAAAACAGCAAAAAGCACAATTTTGTTCATCTTTATGCCGTGAAAGCCAAGAGTGCACTTGCACTTGGCGTAATCGACAAATACTCTTAGTGAGTAAATGTTTGCCGTGGTGGCAAGGTGTTAGAACAACAGAGAATATAATGATGCAGGATTTGCGTCTGATATTAATCATTGTTGGCGCGATCGCCATAATCGCTTTACTGGTACATGGTTTTTGGACTAGCCGTAAAGAGCGGTCTTCTATATTCCGCGATCGCCCACTGAAACGCATGAAGTCTAAACGTGAAGACGAGGATTCGTTCGACGACAACGTCGAGGAAGACGAAGGCGTGGGCGAAGTTCGCGTTCATCGTGTGAATCATGCTCCCGGTAACGCGCAGGAACATGGTGTTCCTCCTCAGTCGCCGCAACACCAGTACCAGCCGCCTTATGCGTCTGCTCAGCCGCGTCAATCCGCGCCGCAGCCTGCACAAGCGCCGGTACCGCCGCCGCATGCTCAGCCGCAGCCCGTGCAACCGCAGCAGCCGGTGCAACATCAGCCTGTTCAGCAACAACCTGTGCAGCAGCCGATGCAGCATCAGCCCGTTGCTCCGCAGGTTCAGCAGCCCGTGCAGCAAGCACCGCAACCTGCACCGCAGGCTTTCCAGCCCGCAGAGCCTACCGTTGAACATCAACCGCAGCCTGAGCCGGTAGTTGAAGAAGCGCCTGTTGCTGAAAAACCACAGCGTAAAGAAGCGGTCATTATTATGAACGTTGCGGCGCATCACGGTAGTGAGCTCAACGGTGAAGTGCTACTCAACAGCATTCAGCAAGCCGGTTTTAAATTTGGCGATATGAATATTTTCCATCGTCATTTGAGCCCGGATGGCAGCGGTCCTTCGCTGTTCAGCCTTGCCAATATGGTTAACCCAGGAACGTTTGACCCCGAAATGACGGGTGATTTCAGCACCCCTGGCGTGACTATTTTTATGCAGGTTCCGTCCTACGGTGACGAGCTGCAAAACTTTAAGCTGATGCTGCAGTCCGCACAGCACATTGCCGATGAAGTGGGTGGTGTGGTGCTCGACGATCAACGTCGCATGATGACGCCGCAGAAACTGCGCGAGTATCAGGACCGCATCCGCGAAGTTAAAGAATCTCACGCCTGATTTTCCTCTGGCGTGACATCTCCTTGCTAAACCCCCGCCTGTCGGGGGTTTTTTATCATTGATGGTGCGATATGGAATCAATCGAACAACAACTGACAGAACTGCGAACCACGCTTCGCCATCATGAGTATCTCTACCATGTGATGGATGCGCCGGAAATTCCCGATGCGGAATACGATCGCCTGATGCGTGAACTGCGCGAGCTGGAAGCGCAGCATCCGGAACTTATCACCCCCGACTCGCCAACCCAGCGTGTTGGCGCCGCCCCGTTAGCAGCGTTCAGCCAGATTCGCCATGAAGTGCCAATGCTGTCGCTGGATAACGTGTTTGATGAAGAGAGTTTTCTCGCCTTCAACAAGCGCGTGCAGGACAGACTGAAGAGTACGGATAAACTAACCTGGTGCTGCGAACTGAAGCTGGACGGGCTGGCGGTCAGTATCCTGTATGAAAACGGTGTGCTGGTCAGTGCCGCAACGCGTGGTGATGGTACTACGGGTGAGGATATTACCTCGAACGTGCGCACCATCCGTGCGATCCCGTTAAAACTGCGTGGCGATAACATTCCGACGCGTCTGGAAGTGCGCGGTGAAGTGTTCCTGCCGCAGGCCGGATTTGAAAAAATTAACGAAGAGGCCCGCCGCACTGGCAACAAAGTGTTTGCTAACCCGCGTAACGCAGCGGCCGGGTCATTGCGCCAGCTCGATCCGCGTATTACAGCGAAGCGACCGCTTACTTTCTTCTGCTATGGCGTAGGTGTGCTGGAAGGTGGTGTGTTGCCTGATACCCACCTGGGCCGTCTGCTGCAATTTAAAGAGTGGGGATTGCCGGTGAGCGACAGAGTTACGCTTTGCGACTCTCCGGAGGAAGTACTTGCTTACTATCACAAGGTTGAAGAAGACCGACCGACGCTGGGATTCGATATCGACGGTGTGGTGATCAAAGTCAACTCCATGGTGTTGCAGGAACAACTGGGTTTTGTTGCCCGCGCGCCGCGCTGGGCTGTGGCCTTTAAGTTCCCGGCGCAAGAGCAGATGACCTTCGTACGTGATGTTGAGTTTCAGGTTGGTCGTACCGGGGCGATTACGCCTGTCGCCCGCCTTGAGCCAGTTCAGGTTGCCGGGGTGTTGGTCAGTAACGCCACCTTGCACAATGCGGATGAAATTGAGCGTCTTGGTTTGCGTATTGGCGATAAAGTCGTCATTCGCCGTGCGGGCGATGTCATCCCGCAGGTAGTGAATGTCGTGCTTTCCGAGCGCCCGGACGATACGCGTGAAATTGAGTTTCCCACCCACTGTCCGGTATGCAACTCTGACGTTGAGCGTGTGGAAGGCGAAGCGGTCACTCGCTGTACCGGTGGTTTAATCTGCGGGGCGCAGCGTAAGGAATCGCTGAAACACTTCGTTTCCCGCCGCGCGCTGGACGTTGACGGCATGGGCGATAAAATTATCGATCAACTGGTCGAGAAAGAGTATGTCCACACGCCAGCGGATCTCTTCACACTGACCGCAGGTAAGCTGACCGGTCTTGATCGTATGGGACCGAAATCGGCACAAAATGTGGTGAATGCGCTGGAAAAAGCGAAAGAAACGACGTTTGCCCGTTTTCTCTACGCGCTGGGTATTCGCGAAGTCGGTGAAGCCACGGCGGCTGGTCTGGCGGCGCATTTTGGCACCCTTGAGGCGCTGGAAGCGGCTTCCATTGAAGAGCTGCAAAAAGTGCCGGATGTCGGCATTGTGGTAGCGACCCACGTGTTTAATTTCTTTGCTGAAGAGAGTAACCGCGAGGTGATCGTCCAACTGCTGGCGCAGGGGATTCACTGGCCGGCGCCGGTGGTCATCAACGCTGAAGAAATCGACAGCCCCTTCGCGGGTAAAACGGTAGTGCTGACCGGGAGCCTGAGCCTGATGTCACGCGATGACGCCAAAGCGCGACTGACTGAGTTGGGTGCAAAAGTGGCCGGCAGCGTATCGAAGAAAACCGACCTGGTGATTGCCGGTGAAGCGGCGGGTTCGAAGCTGGCAAAAGCGCAGGAACTGGGTATTGCCGTGATCGATGAAGCTGAAATGATCCGCTTACTGGGTGCCTGAGATGGAAAAAGAGCAGCTCGTTGAAATCGCCAATACCGTGATGCCCTTTGGCAAATATAAAGGGCGTCGGCTGATTGATGTACCGGAAGAGTATCTGCTGTGGTTTGCCCGTAAAGATGAATTCCCGCCGGGCAAGCTCGGCGAGCTGATGCAAATCACGCTGCTGATTAAAACTGAAGGGCTGACGCAACTGGTGCAGCCCCTGAAACGCCCGTTCTAAGCCTTTGCGGCGCGGCTTTTCTGCTGCGCCTGCAATGCGTCTGTTTGTTGCTTGTAGCGACGTGCCAGCACGGCACACACCATCAGCTGAATTTGATGGAAGATCATCAACGGCAGCACCATCATTCCTATCACTGACGTCGGGAACAGAATATTTGCCATTGGGATCCCATTCGCCAGGCTCTTTTTCGATCCACAAAAGACAATGGTGATCTCATCGGCTTTGTTGAAGCCGCATTTCCGCGCAACAAAGACGTTGATGCCAATCACGATTGCCAGCAATACGATGCTGACCACCACGATAAACAGCAGTGAGCCAATCCCCACTTTGTGCCAGATCCCGTTAACCACGGCTTCACTGAAGGCGGAGTACACCACCAGCAAGATGGAGGATTGGTCCGTTTTGGCGATCCATTTTTTATGTCGGGACACCCAGTTACCAATCCACGGACGTGAAAGATGTCCCAGTACGAACGGCAGCAACAGTTGCAGCATGATTTTCCCCACCTGCTCCAGACTGCCTTCTGCGCCATGCATATTCATTACCAGGCCAACCAGTAACGGCGAGAGAAAAATACCCAGCAGGCTGGAGGCCGAAGCGGAACACACGGCGGCAGCAACGTTACCCCCCGCCAGCGACGTAAAAGCGATTGCCGACTGCACCGTGGCCGGCAAAATACACAGGTACAGGAAACCGGTGTACAGCATCGGGTCAACATTTACCGGTGCCCACCAGGCGAACAGAACGCCCAGCACCGGGAAAACAACAAACGTGCTGCACATCACCCACAGATGTAAACGCCAGTGACTACCGCCGGCAATAATGGCTTCACGCGAAAGCTTCGCCCCGTGCATAAAAAACAGTAGGGCAATGGCAGCGGTGGTTAAGCCTTCAAAGAAAGGTACAAAGCCACCTTCGGCCGGGAAAAAGGACGCCAGTAAAACGACCGTAATCAACGTTATCGTGAACGGATCAAGGATACGAAAAAGTTTCATAAAAGCTCCTGAAATTCGGTAGGAACATTTTGCGTTTTTCTGTTTGAGAAATAAAATTGATTTATTGCATCCATATATGAATCGAATAGATGAATTACTCTCTGCGTCAGCTCCGTATCTTTGTTACCGTCGCTCAGGCCAAAAGCTTTAGCCGGGCGGGGGATATCATTGGCTTAAGCCAGTCTGCGGTCAGCCACAGCGTTAAAGAGCTGGAAGGGCAGACGGGTGTGCGGTTGTTAGATAGAACAACGCGGGAAGTAGTGCTGACGGAAGCAGGGCACCAGTTGGCGGCGCGGCTGGAACGTATTCTGGATGAACTGCACAGCACGCTGCGTGAAGCAGGCCAGGTGGGAACGCAGTTAACCGGAACGGTGCGCGTTGCCGCCAGCCAGACAATATCTGCTCACCTTATTCCACAGTGTATTGCCCAGAGTAATCAGCTTTATCCAGCAATCGATTTTGTGCTGCACGATCGTCCGCAACAGTGGGTGCTGGAGAGTATTCGTCAGGGCGAGGTGGATTTTGGCATTGTGATAGATCCAGGTGCTGTGACCGATCTACAGTGTGAAGCAGTGTTATCCGAACCGTTCCTGCTGTTGTGTCGAGAGGATCATCCGCTAGCCCAACGCGAATGGGTAAATTGGCAGGATTTATATCATGAGCGCCTGGTATTACAGGATTACGCTTCCGGCAGTCGACCGTTGATCGATGCGGCACTGGCTCACTTTTCCATTGAGGCCAATATCGTTCAGGAGATAGGTCACCCTGCCACGCTTTTCCCGATGGTTGAGGCGGGGATTGGTATCAGCGTGCTGCCTGCGCTGGCGCTTCCTCTGCCACAGGGCAGCCATTTGCAGGTTAAACGCCTGACGCCGGTTGTGGAACGACAATTGATGCTGGCACGACGTAAAAATCGTTCTTTATCGACTGCGGCCCAGGCGCTGTGGGACGTAGTACGGATGCAGGCCAGTGAATTAACCGCCGGTCGGGCACGGGATCCTTTGTACCAGCTTTAACGATATGGCTGGTGTTAGTCATGTCGTTAAGTTTGGCTTTCAGTATCGATGAACTGATCGTTAACTTTTATATTTTTACCCGGCACCGGACTACCTCTTTATATTTATAAATTCTCCTGCGATATTCTTAGGCAATTGCTTAGCTTGCGGATTTGTAAGGCTATTTTAAATTATTACTTTTTTTCTTGACCTTCCACTTGCTGGAAGGTTGATACTCTTTATACGCAAGTACGGATAGCAGTATCTAATACAATGATGTATAGCAATTGATTAATGAAATGACTAAGCAATTTATACAGTAACTCGTTATAGGTAGAATTAACACGATCCCGATGGAGTAATATTAGTGACATGTTAAATAATCCTACAATAGCTGGTTGCTGAAACTAATCCGGTAAATATATTTAACTAATGGGGTATTGGCGGCGATGATAAGAAAAAATAATATTTTAATTGCAATGCAAATTAGTATGCTGGCATGGTCTGGTTATACGTTTGCAGCAGACAGAGTGTATGTAGCAAATGAAGGTGCAGATTCAGTTAATGTACTTGATGCTGCGTCTTTAAAGACTGTAGATAAAGTACATGTTGGTAAAATGCCGCATAACGTTCAGGTGTCACCAGACAATAAAACAGTTTGGGTAACCAACCTTGGTGCTAACGGGACACATTCATCAGGCTCTGAACATATGGATATGAGTAAAGATGCCCATTCTGAGAAAATGGATATGGGCAAAGATTCTCATGCAGGCAAAAAGGAACATGGCGAAGTTTGGGTTATTAATGCCGAAAATGATACGGTTATTGCAAAACTTCCGGTTGGCGCACACCCTGCGCATGTTGCCGTCACCCCTGATGGGAAAATGGCGTATATCTCAAATAGTGCAGATAACACTATCAGCGTGATTGATGCAGAACATTTGAAAAATTTAACGACAATTAATGTAGGTAAATTCCCTCATGGCCTCAGAGTGAGTCCTGACGGTAAAGAAGTTTATATCGCGAATATGAAAGGGGGCTCGGTATCCGTTGTCGATACAGCCAGTAATAAAGAAGTCGCGCAGATCCCATTAGGTAAAATGCCAGCCCAGGTAGGTTTCTCACCGGACGGAAAACGGGTGTTTGTTTCCCTGTCTGGTGAAGACGCTGTAGCGGTGATTGATACAGCAACGCGTAAAGTTGTGAAGAAAATTAATGTTGGTACCGTACCAATCCAGCTGTTTGGCACTCCGGATGGTAAAAGCATGCTGGTAACCAATCAGGGCTCGAAGAGCAAGCCGGGTAACACAATAAACATGATTGATATCGCAAGCCTTACGGTAGCGAAAACCATCACCACTGGCGATGGGGCCCATGGCGTGGTTGTCGATAAAAATGGCAAGTATGCTTACGTAACTAACTCATTTGCAAACTCTGTTTCGATGATTGACATTAATGAGCGTAAGGTAGTGAACACGCTCCCGGTAGACAACAACCCAAATGGTATCAGCTGGGGCTCTGTCGAAGTGACGCCTAAATAACTGTGCTAGCATTTATCAATACCCGTCATTCGCTGGCGGGTATTTTCATGAATATTCTATAAATAAAGGAACGACAGATGAGAAAGCCGGAGCGGACAAAAACGCTGCCTAGTAAGTTCAATTTTGATGATACTGTAAACAGACTCGTCAGCGTATTGAATGCTAAAAATATTCGTATTTTTGTGCAGGTTGATCAACAGCAAGCGGCAACGGATGTAGGTCTTGCTCTGCGACCGACGATGTTATTTCTGTTTGGTAACCCAAAGGGTGGTACTCCTGCCATGCAAGCAAATCCTCATGCGGCAATAGAGCTACCCCTACGGGTGGTTATTTGGCAGGATGATAATGGTGATACCCATATAGATTATCAGGATGCAAGTACTGTTCTGGAGTTTGATTATGGTGTTGCACATAACGTTGTTGCTCCAGTTAACATCCTGACAACCCTTCTTAACGAAGTGGCCGGTAATTAATTGCAAATAACACTAAATGCCTCGTGGATATTTAGTGTTATTTTTCTGCGTTTATTATGCAAGTATTTAACTCGCTATAATAAACCTATTGAATAATACATATGATGTTCATTGATCTTCAATGTTTGTCAATTCGTCTATTTTATAAATAGAAGATTTTTTGTTTGCAATATTATGTGAAGAGTATATCTTGGCGCTCAAATATTAATATGTAAGTTATGAGGATAGTTATGAAAAAGACATTAGTCACATCATTGGCCGCTTCTTTGTGTTTTCTCAGTCTGTCTGCCTTTGCTGCTACAGAAATCTCGCAACAAGAAGCCAATAGTTTAAAACATGTCAAGTCAATCACCGTAACGGAAAATACGGTGAATCAATGTATGCACAAAATTTCGAAAATGGCAGATAAAGAAGGTGCTGATTTCTTTGTTATTAAGAACTTCTCTTCTATAGGCAATGGTTCTCAGGCTGTAGTGACCAGCGAACTCTATAAGAAGTAAACAGCTGTTTCCCCCGTTTTAATTATTGATTAGCGAAAGTGCGTTGTTGTACCTGCTTTCGCTTATTAATAATCAACAAATGTTTGTCAGTCATTCTCAGGGCGGGTTTTGTCAGCCCACTCGTCTAACGAATTCCTGATGTGTTGGTACTCCTTGCCATTTCTGGCAGAAAAAAAATGTGAGTTCAGGCCGATTTAGCACATGCCATCTATACCGATTTACTATCGGTTATCGGGATAAACGGTATTGGTAATCGATTGCGTAGTCTCGCTATAACAATGCGGTACGCTACGTTATTTCGATTACTCAGTATTAAGGACATCTCATGAGCCACTCTCTTTTCTCGCAAAATCCCTGGTATAGCGCTGATATCATTCGTGGTTACAAACCGGATTTTACGCCGCGCGTAGCCTTTATCCTCGGCTCAGGCCTGGGGGCGTTGGCGGATCAAATTGAGGATGCGGTTGCCATCTCTTACGAGAAACTACCAGGGTTCCCGGTGAGTACCGTACACGGTCATGCTGGTGAACTGGTGTTGGGAAATCTGGCGGGAATTCCGGTGGCCTGTATGAAAGGACGTGGACATTTCTATGAAGGTCGCGGTATGACGGTGATGACGGATGCCATTCGTACGCTGAAGCTGCTGGGCTGTGAGCTGCTGTTTTGCACCAATGCTGCAGGCTCTTTGCGTCCCGAAGTCGGACCGGGTAGCCTCGTTGCGCTTAGCGATCACATCAATACGATGCCGGGTACGCCGATGGTAGGGCCAAACGATGAGCGTTTTGGCGAGCGATTCTTTTCACTGGCGAATGCCTATGATGCTGACTACCGCGCGATCCTGCAAACTGTTGCCGCTGAGGAAGGATTCCCGCTGAGTGAAGGGGTTTTTGTCTCTTATCCGGGGCCGAACTTTGAAACCGCGGCAGAAATCCGCATGATGCAAATTATCGGTGGTGACGTGGTGGGGATGTCGGTGGTGCCTGAAGTTATCTCTGCGCGCCACTGCGGTTTGAAAGTGGTTGCGGTGGCGGCCATCACCAACCTGGCGGAAGGTCTGGGTGATGTTAAATTATCTCACGCGCAGACGCTGGCAGCGGCGGAACTCTCCCGGCAGAATTTCATCAATTTGATCTGCGGATTCTTGCGCAAACTGGCCTGAATAACTAAAAAATGACCCCGCTTGCGGGGTCTTACTTTATGGCAAGGAACGGAAAAATGGGTATCGCATCTCGCTTAAAGCTCATGTCGTTTTTGCAATATTTCATCTGGGGAAGCTGGTTGGTAACCCTGGGTTCCTACATGATTAATACCCTGGATTTTACCGGCGCGAACGTCGGTATGATTTACAGTTCGAAAGGGCTGGCGGCGATTATCATGCCGGGCATTATGGGCATCATTGCCGATAAATGGCTACGCGCCGAGCGCGCCTATATGCTTTGTCATCTGGTGTGTGCGGGCGTGTTGCTATATGCCACAACCGTTACCGATCCGCAGACCATGTTTTGGGTGATGCTGGTTAACGCAATGGCGTATATGCCGACGATTGCGTTATCGAATAGCGTCTCATACTCGTGCCTGGCGCAATCAGGTCAGGATCCGGTCACCGCGTTCCCGCCAATTCGTGTATTTGGCACCATTGGGTTTATTGTGGCGATGTGGACTGTCAGCTTGATGGGACTGGAACTGAGCAGCGCGCAGTTGTATATCGCTTCAGGCGCATCGCTGCTGCTGGCTCTGTATGCGCTTACGTTGCCGAAAATTCCGGTTGCTGAGAAGAAAGCAAACACCACGCTTGCCAGCAAGCTCGGTCTGGACGCCTTTGTCCTGTTTAAAAAACCGCAGATGGCAATCTTCTTTTTGTTTGCGATGATGCTGGGGGCGGTGTTGCAAATCACCAACGTCTTTGGCAATCCGTTCCTGCATGATTTTGCCCGTAACCCGGAATTTGCCGACAGCTTTGTGGTGAAGTACCCCTCCATATTGCTTTCCGTTTCACAGATGGCGGAGGTGGGCTTTATTCTCACTATTCCGTACTTCCTTAAACGCTTTGGCATTAAAACGGTGATGCTGATGAGCATGCTGGCATGGACGCTGCGCTTTGGCTTCTTTGCCTTTGGCGATCCGTCGCCGTTTGGTTTTGTGCTGCTGCTGATGTCGATGATCGTCTACGGCTGTGCGTTTGATTTCTTCAATATCTCGGGATCGGTATTTGTCGAGCAGGAGGTTAGCTCTAACATTCGCGCCAGCGCGCAGGGGCTGTTTATGACGATGGTAAACGGCGTTGGCGCGTGGGTGGGATCAATTCTGAGTGGTATGGCGGTGGACTATTTTTCTGTCGATGGCGTCAAGGATTGGCAAACTATCTGGCTGGTGTTTGCCGCGTATGCGCTGGCTCTGGCGGTTATCTTTGCATTGTTCTTTAAGTACAAGCATGAGCCTGAACGACTGGCACAGAAATCACCGGCACATTGACACTCCATTGGCGGCGGGTTCTGATACCCGCCGTTTCATTTTCTGCGAGGCAATGTGGTAACTTTGCGCATTATCCTTATTTCAGGAGCGCATTATCCATGGAACGCACGCACCGCATCGATCTGAAGTTACTGCGTTATTTTCTTGCTGTCGCAGAAGAACTGCATTTTGGACGTGCTGCTGCTCGCCTGAATATGTCGCAACCGCCGCTCAGTACCCATATTAAAGAGCTGGAGCAACAGCTCGGCACTTTGCTATTTATCCGTCATTCCCGCAGCGTGGCGTTAACTCACGCGGGAAAGATATTGATGGAAGAGTCGCGCCGACTGTTATCCAGTGCTAATCAGGCGCTGGCGAGAGTGGAGCAAATTGGTCGTGGTGAGGCAGGGCGAATTGAGCTTGGCGTTATCGGTACAGCGATGTGGGGAAAAATGCGTCCGGTGATGCGGCGTTTTATGAAGGATAATCCCAATGTTGAGGTGCTGTTTCGCGAGAACATGCCCGCGATGCAGATGACGATGCTGGAACGGCGTGAACTGGATGCGGGAATTTGGCGGATGGCCACTGAGCTTCCTCCCGGGTTTACCAGTTTGCGTTTGCATGAGTCCTCTTTTCTGGTTGCCATGCCGGAAGAACATCCTCTTACTGCCTGTGAGTCCATACCGCTGGAGGCGTTGAGAAATGAATATTTTGTCACAATGCCTTCCATTCATACTGACTGGGCATTTTTGCAGCGAGTTTGCCTGAGTGCTGGATTTTCCCCGATGATTATTCGTGAGGTGAGGGAGCCGCAAACGGTGCTGGCGATGATCAGCATGGGGATTGGTATTACGTTAATTGCTGACAGCTATGCGCAGATGAATTGGCCTGGCGTGGTATTTCGACCGTTAGAGGAACGTATTCCCGCAGATTTGTATATTGTGTATGACCAACAGCAGGCGACACCCGCGCTGGAGAAACTGGTAGCGGCATTGACGATGTGATGTCTGTGCCGGATGGCGACTGACGTCTTATCCGGCCTACGTGTGGGGTATTGTCTGTAGGCCTGATAAGCGTAGCGCATCAGGCGATGCAGGTTCGAATCTTATAAATCGCAGATAGCAAAAAGGCGCCTTTAGGGCGCCTTTTTACATTGGTGGGTCGTGCAGGATTCGAACCTGCGACCAATTGATTAAAAGTCAACTGCTCTACCAACTGAGCTAACGACCCGAAGTGGTGGGTGATGACGGGATCGAACCGCCGACCCCCTCCTTGTAAGGGAGGTGCTCTCCCAGCTGAGCTAATCACCCACTTCGGTACTTCAATTTTATTGTAAGAAATCCAGCTGGCGAGAAAGTGGTGGGTGATGACGGGATCGAACCGCCGACCCCCTCCTTGTAAGGGAGGTGCTCTCCCAGCTGAGCTAATCACCCACTTCTCAATTTCTTACTCTACACGGCGGAGACTACATAAAGTAGTTGGTGGGTGATGACGGGTTCGAACCGCCGACCCCCTCCTTGTAAGGGAGGTGCTCTCCCAGCTGAGCTAATCACCCCCGCTGTGTGGAGTCGCATTATAGGGAGAGTTGAAAATGAGTCAACGCATTTTCTAAAGAATTTGTTCGTTCGTCGTAAATTTAAACAAAACGATCGCAAATCAATCCATGCAGCATGATTTGTATACGAAAATGGCAAAGCGTGATGTTCCAACCTGAACAACATTGAGGAATCAGACCACAGTGATAGAATACGAGCCTGATAATCTTTCCAGGATTTGCCGGTTGTCGGCATCTTTATAAACGTAAGGCCATTTCATGAAAATCAAAACTCGCTTCGCGCCAAGCCCGACAGGTTACCTGCACGTCGGTGGTGCGCGTACTGCTCTATATTCCTGGCTTTTTGCACGTAACCATGACGGTGAGTTTGTGCTGCGTATTGAAGACACCGATCTCGAACGCTCCACTCCGGAAGCTATTGAAGCCATTATGGATGGCATGAACTGGCTGAATCTGGAATGGGATGAAGGCCCGTACTTCCAGACCAAACGTTTTGATCGCTACAACGCCGTGATTGATGAGATGCTGGAAGCCGGTACCGCGTATAAATGCTACTGCTCCAAAGAGCGTCTGGACGCACTGCGCGAAGAGCAGATGGCAAACGGTGAGAAGCCACGTTACGACGGTCGCTGCCGCCACGGGCATGAACATCATGCTGCTGATGAACCATGCGTGGTGCGTTTTGCCAACCCGCAGGATGGATCCGTTATTTTTGACGACCAGATCCGTGGGCCGATCGAATTCAGCAACCAGGAGCTGGACGATCTGATCATCCGCCGTACTGACGGTTCCCCGACCTACAACTTCTGTGTTGTGGTCGACGACTGGGATATGGAAATCACTCACGTTATTCGTGGAGAAGACCATATCAACAACACTCCGCGTCAGATTAACATCCTGAAAGCGCTGAATGCGCCGGTGCCGGTTTATGCACACGTGTCGATGATCAACGGCGACGACGGTAAAAAACTCTCTAAACGTCACGGTGCGGTCAGCGTTATGCAGTATCGCGACGACGGTTACCTGCCGGAAGCGCTGCTGAACTATCTGGTGCGTCTGGGCTGGTCCAGCGGCGATCAGGAAATCTTCACCCGTGAAGAGATGATCAAACTGTTCTCCCTTGGTGCGGTGAGCAAGTCTGCCAGTGCGTTCAACACCGAAAAACTGCAGTGGCTGAACCATCACTACATTAATTCGCTGGCACCTGAATATGTGGCAACGCATCTGCAATGGCACATTGAGCAGGAAAATATCGATACTCGCGTCGGCCCGCAGCTGTCTGAGCTGGTTAAACTGCTGGGTGAGCGCTGCAAAACGCTGAAAGAGATGGCGCAGAGCTGCCGCTACTTCTACGAAGACTTTGCTGAGTTCGACGCGGATGCAGCTAAGAAACACCTGCGTCCGGTAGCGCGTCAGCCGCTGGAAGTGGTTCGCGATAAGCTGGCTGCTATCAGCGAGTGGACGGCAGAAAACGTGCACCACGCGATTCAGGCAACCGCTGATGAGCTGGAAGTGGGTATGGGTAAAGTTGGGATGCCGCTGCGCGTAGCCGTAACCGGCGCGGGTCAGTCTCCGGCGTTAGACGTCACGGTGCATGCGATTGGTAAATCCCGCTGCATTGAGCGTATTAATAAAGCGCTGGCGTTTATTGCTGAGCGTGAAAGCCAGCAGTAAGACCGGTTGAGCTATGAAACAACGGCAGGAGCGTATCCTGCCGTTTTTTTTGCCTGTTATTCAGACTCATCAATACCCAGACGGGTAAGGAAAGTGCGAATACCTTCGCGCGAAATATACATTGCCAGCTTTTCTTGTTCCGTTGGGGACATGTTGTCCAGTGCGCTAATTATCTGGCGACAGGCGTGGCTACGCACCACGTGGGTATATTCTGCCAGCGGTTCCTCAGCCTGATAAATTTCAGGGACTTTGCGAAAAGCCGGAATATTGAGCAGAAACGTACGGACGCTGGAGTCGATATGGATCAGTCTTGCACGACCCCCTTTAACGCCGGGAAACTTTTCGGTGGTCCAGTTTTGTTCTCTGATCCAACGATTGACGGTTTGTTTGGCAACCCCGAGACATTCCGCCAGTTCTTCGGTCGTCATTTTGCTGCGTAATTTTTTCATATTATTTGTTGTCGCGGATCCCTAAGCGTTGTAACAAACCCGTAATGCCTTCACGCAGGATCAGTGACGTAAACATTTTTTGTTCTGACGGAGTCATCTCTTTGGCGAGCCTAATCAGTAGAGCTTCGATAGAGGCATCGCCGGATAACGATAAATTATCTGATAAACCTTCGGCTGAACGCTCAGCACTGCGAATGTATTCACGAACTTGTTCGGTGACGTGAACCAGACGCGCTTTACCGCCCTGTACGCCTGGTTTTGGTGATGTAGCCCAACCCTCCTTGCGCACCCATTTATTGATGGTCTGTCGGCTGTATCCGGTCAGATTAGCAAGTTCTTCTGGCGTCATCCGTTCCTTGAACATAACGATTCCCTGAATAGTCGTGGGGTTAATTAGTGGCTCATTTTATAGCACCATTTTAGTAGAAACCGTGACGCGTTTAACTACTGAATGCGAGTTGTTACGCAATGTTCTTCATTTGACTGCTTTTTCAGCGATTGAATTCTATGAGTTAATTTTGCCGTTGACACACGCGAAGGGAATTCATATGATGCCGCCCGTCAACTCGACAAGCTTTACGTAATGGGGCTATAGCTCAGCTGGGAGAGCGCTTGCATGGCATGCAAGAGGTCAGCGGTTCGATCCCGCTTAGCTCCACCAAATTTAATCCCAATAAATTTGGTACGTACGTAATAGCATCGTGGGGCTATAGCTCAGCTGGGAGAGCGCTTGCATGGCATGCAAGAGGTCAGCGGTTCGATCCCGCTTAGCTCCACCAAAATTTAAACCCTCGCTGAAAAGCGGGGGTTTTTTGTTTCTGTATCCTACCTGTTCTTACCCTGTATCTCTTCGGTTTGCTGAATAGCAGGCATAAAAAAACCGGGGAGAAGAATCTCCCCGGTCTTATCAATACGACGTTGTCTTACGCTTACAGCACCAGTGCGGCGATAGATGCAGACAGTACGCTCACCAGCGTAGAGCCGTACACCAGCTTCAGACCGAAGCGGGAAACCACGTTACCTTGCTCTTCGTTCAGACCTTTAATCGCACCGGCGATAATACCGATGGAAGAGAAGTTAGCGAAGGAGACCAGGAACACGGACAGGATACCTTCTGCGCGCGGAGAGAGCGTGGCGGCAATTTTCTGCAGATCCATCATCGCAACGAATTCGTTGGAAACCAGTTTGGTTGCCATGATACTGCCCACCTGCAGCGCTTCGCTGGACGGCACACCCATTACCCATGCAACCGGGTAGAAGATGTAGCCCAGGATGCCCTGGAAGGAGATGCTGTAACCAAACCAGCCGGTCACGGTGGCGAACAGGGCGTTCAGGGCTGCAATCAGCGCGATGAAACCAATCAGCATCGCTGCAACGATAATTGCCACTTTGAAACCTGCCAGGATGTATTCACCCAGCATTTCGAAGAAGCTCTGGCCTTCGTGCAGGTTAGACATCTGAATGTTTTCTTCGCTGGCATCAACGGTGTACGGGTTTATCAGCGACAGCACGATAAAGGTGCTAAACATGTTCAGAACCAGCGCCGCAACCACGTACTTCGGTTCCAGCATGGTCATGTACGCGCCGACGATAGACATGGAAACGGTCGACATCGCCGTTGCAGCCATGGTGTACATACGGTTGCGAGACATTTTGCCGAGAATATCTTTATAGGCGATAAAGTTCTCGGACTGACCCAGGATCAGGGAGCTGACGGCGTTGAAGGATTCCAGCTTGCCCATACCGTTCACTTTGGATAACAGGAAACCAATCGCGCGGATGATAACCGGCAGAACGCGGATATGCTGCAAAATACCGATAAGAGCGGAAATGAAGACGATTGGGCACAGCACTTTCAGGAAGAAGAATGCCAGGCCTTTGTCGTTCATGCTGCCGAAGACAAAGTTTGTCCCTTCATTAGCGAATCCGAGGAGTTTTTCAAACATCTCGGAGAAGCCTCTCACGAAGCCCAGACCGACATCAGAGTTCAGGAAGAACCATGCCAGTAACACTTCAATAACAAGCAATTGAATAACATAACGAATGCGGATTTTTTTACGGTCACTGCTTACCAGCAGTGCGAGTACCGCAACCACGGCAAGGGCCAGGACGAAATGAAGAACGCGGTCCATATTTGCTCCAAATATGAGGCAGGTTTAGTTTTCGTGCACATTCTATGTAACAACCATAAAGAAAACGAGATCAAACACACACTATAATAAGGACCTGTGACGAGATTCAAAATTAGTGATCGGTGATACACTTCTGTTATGTTTAGTATGGAAGTGAAAAGTTATGTCATTGTGCTAATCTCATAACAATAATTAAACATCTCACCGGTATTTCCAGAATCCTTATCGATCCATAGACAAACGCTATCAGAGAAATCAACTTCACCCATTAAAATGAATTTGATAATCATTCTCAATAGGCGTAGCTTGAAACATAGCAAAGGCTATGTTTCTGAGGCACTAAAATGACTAACGATCGCGTTGAGAGTAGCAGTGGACGGGCAGCGCGCAAGTTGAAGCTCGCATTAATGGGACCTGCGTTCATCGCGGCGATCGGCTACATCGATCCGGGCAACTTCGCCACCAACATCCAGGCAGGGGCCAGCTTTGGCTATAAACTGTTGTGGGTGGTGGTCTGGGCAAATCTGATGGCGATGCTGATTCAGGTGCTGTCGGCAAAGCTGGGTATTGCCACGGGTAAAAACCTGGCGGAGCAAATTCGCGATCACTATCCTCGTCCGGTGGTGTGGTTCTATTGGGTGCAGGCCGAAATTATCGCCATGGCGACAGACCTTGCTGAATTCATTGGTGCCGCGATTGGTTTCAAATTGATCCTCGGCGTGTCGTTATTGCAGGGGGCCGTGCTCACCGGTATCGCGACTTTTTTGATTCTGATGTTGCAGCGCCGTGGGCAAAAACCGCTGGAAAAAGTGATTGGCGGCTTGCTGCTGTTTGTGGCTGCGGCTTACATTGTGGAACTGATCTTTTCCCAGCCGAACTTCGCGCAACTTAGCAAGGGAATGGTTATCCCGAGCCTGCCTAATTCCGAAGCGGTGTTCCTGGCGGCTGGCGTGCTCGGCGCGACTATCATGCCACACGTCATTTATCTGCACTCTTCCTTAACTCAGCATCTGCACGGCGGAACACGTCAACAGCGCTATGCGGCCACGAAATGGGATGTGGCAATCGCCATGACGATTGCTGGATTTGTCAATCTGGCGATGATGGCGACGGCTGCCGCTGCATTTCACTTTAGCGGGCATACCGGTATTGCCGATCTCGATCAAGCGTATCTGACACTTGAACCGCTGTTGAGTCACGCTGCGGCGACGGTATTCGGTTTAAGCCTGGTGGCTGCGGGACTTTCTTCTACCGTGGTCGGTACGTTGGCCGGGCAGGTGGTGATGCAAGGGTTTATCCGCTTTCACATTCCGCTTTGGGTACGCCGTACCGTCACCATGATGCCATCATTTATTGTGATTTTGATGGGACTGGATCCGACGCGTATTCTGGTGATGAGCCAGGTATTGCTCAGTTTTGGTATTGCACTGGCGCTGGTGCCGCTACTGATCTTTACCAGTGACGGTAAGCTGATGGGCGATTTGGTGAATACCCGTTGGGTAAAACAGGTAGGCTGGGTGATTGTTGTACTGGTGGTGGCGCTTAATATCTGGCTGTTGGTAGGAACCGCACTCGGTTTGTAAAAACAAAAGGGCCCGTTGGCCCTTTTGTTACATTAATGATGATGTTTGTGGCCACGCCCGCGACCGCGGTGGTCGTCACGATCGTTCCAGCCTTCACGATAACCACGCTCATAAGCTTTGCGTTTGTCCCAGCCACGATGGTAGCCGTTGTCATGACGCCACCAGCGATTTTTGCGCCACTCATAGTTATGGTGCCAGTAATCCCGGTCGCGCCAGCGGCCGCCATCCCAGTAGTTACCGTAGTTATCGCGATCGCCAATTTGTAATTTTATTGATGGCAGCAGGGTGATTTCGCCAGCGTTCGCGGCCAGCGGTGTAAAAGCCAATAAGACTGCCGCCAGAATCAGTGACCTGAACATGTTTTCTCTCCTTCACGATCGAGCCGTAGCCGGCCTGTTAACGTAATATTACGGGGCAGTAAAGCCCCGTTTCATCGCCTTAACTCTTAAATCGCAAGTGAGAGCACTTTTTGTTAATAAATGTGTCTTTATTTCAATCAACTCAGGATAGCATCAATCTCCGCGCACTCTTCAGACGTAAAGTGACGGTTTGCCAGCATACCGACAGCGTCTTCAATCTGCGCCGTTTTACTCGCGCCAATCAGCACGGACGTGACTTTGTCATCCCGTAACACCCATGCCAGCGCCATTTGGGAAAGCTTTTGCCCGCGTTGTTCTGCCAGCACATTCAGCGCCCGCACTTTTTCCAGCTTTTGTGGAGTGATCTGGTCCGGATTCAGAAAGCGACTGGTGCTTGCCGCACGAGAATCCGCAGGAATGCCGTTCAGATAGCGGTCGGTTAACTGTCCGCCAGCCAGCGGTGAGAAGGCGATACTGCCGACACCTTTTTCCTGTAATAGTGACAGCAAGCCACCTTCGACCCAACGTTCAAACATGGAATATTTGGGCTGGTGAATAAGGCATGGCGTACCTAAATCGTCGAGTATTTCAATCGCCTGCCTGGCAAGATCTGCCGGATAGTTAGACAACCCGACGTACAGCGCTTTGCCCTGACGGACGATGTGATCCAGCGCGCGCATGGTTTCTCTGAGCGGTGTTTCAGGGTCGGGGCGATGGTGGTAGAAGATATCGACATACTCCAGCCCCAGACGCTTCAGGCTTTGATCGAGACTGGCAATCAGATATTTGCGTGAACCCCAGTCACCGTAGGGACCTTCCCACATGGTGTAGCCCGCTTTTGTGGAGATAATAAGCTCATCTCGCCACGGTAAAAAATCTTCCTGCAGGATCCGACCAAAATTACGTTCTGCCGAACCCGGTGGTGGACCATAGTTATTTGCCAGATCAAAATGGTTGATTCCCAGATCGAATGCGCGCTGTAACAATGCGCGACTGTTCTCGACCTGTGTGGTATCGCCAAAATTGTGCCACAAACCCAGAGAGACAATCGGGAGCTTAAGGCCGCTCTGACCGCAGCGGCGGTACTCCATTGTCTGATAACGATTTTCATCTGCGTGATAAACCATGTCACCCCCCTTCCACAATGCGTGTGCCTTTCAGTGTATACGGTTACACCGTCGATTCTTCAATGAATTTTTACCGCCAGAACTGTAAATCTTGCTTTCCACCCCTTCACAGCGACTTTCCTGGACAGTCATCACAGTTCTTCGATACTCAACATGAGGTTACCGTCAGAAGGATAGCTGTCATGCAAACCCCGTATTCCGTTGCTGATTATCTGCTGGACAGGCTGGCAGGCTGTGGCGTTGGCCATCTCTTTGGTGTGCCGGGCGATTATAATTTGCAGTTTCTTGACCACGTGATTGAACATCCCAACGTATGTTGGGTCGGGTGTGCGAATGAATTGAATGCGGCTTATGCGGCAGATGGCTATGCCCGGGTATCCGGGGTTGGGGCGCTGCTCACCACGTTTGGTGTGGGGGAGTTAAGCGCAATTAACGGTATCGCGGGTAGCTTCGCGGAATATGTTCCTGTTTTGCATATTGTCGGCGCACCCTGTCGCGGCGCGCAGCGTCGCGGAGAGTTGATGCATCACACTTTGGGTGACGGTGACTTTCAGCATTTTTACCGCATGCAGCAGGCGGTAACGACGGCCAGCGCGATACTGGATGAACAAAATGCCTGCTATGAGATTGACCGTGTGTTGCGAATGATGCTCAGCGAGCGCAGGCCGGGCTATCTGATGCTACCTGCTGATGTGGCTAAACAGCCTGCTACGCCACCGAATGATATTATGATTGTTCCTCTGAGCGAGCCGGAAAGCAGCGTGATAGAGGCGTTTCGCTACCATGCCCGTGAACGATTGCTGGACAGCCCACGCGTAGCGTTGCTGGCCGACTTCCTCGCGCTGCGTTTTGGCCTGCAGCCGGTTTTACAGCGCTGGATGGCGGAAACGCCGATGGCTCATGCCACGTTGTTGATGGGCAAAGGACTGTTTGATGAGCGTCACCCGGCGTTTGTTGGCACGTACAGCGCTGGAGCCAGCAGCGATTATGTACGTCAGGCGATAGAAGATGCCGATACGATAATGTGTGTCGGCACACAATTTGTCGACACCCTGACTGCTGGGTTTACACAACAGCTACCGCTGGATCGCACCATTGACGTTCAGCCCCATGCGTCACGAATTGGATCCCACTGGTTTAACATCCCGATGGAGCAGGCGGTCACCACATTACGTGAGCTGTGCCTGGAAATGTCGTTTTCTCTACCGCCAGAACGTCCGCCAATTAGGCATGTTCAGGTTGAGAAGGGCCCACTGACGCAGGAAAACTTCTGGCACACGGTGCAGCAGTTTCTGAAGCCTGATGACATTATCCTCGTCGATCAGGGAACCGCCGCCTTTGGCGCGGCTGCGCTCTCACTACCTTGCGGGGCGGAAGTACTGGTTCAACCGTTGTGGGGATCTATCGGCTACGCGCTCCCGGCGGCATTCGGCGCGCAAACGGCCTGTCCGGACCGTCGGGTGATCCTGATTATTGGCGATGGCGCGGCGCAGCTCACCATTCAGGAGCTGGGCTCCATGCTCAGAGACGGGCAATCGCCGGTTATTTTATTGCTCAACAATGACGGTTATACCGTGGAGCGGGCCATACACGGGGCAAATCAGCGCTATAACGACATCGCCGCCTGGAGCTGGACGTCGGTGCCGCAGGCGTTTAGTCGTGAATGTCAGGCCGAATGTTGGCGGGTGAAGCAGGCGGTACAGCTGGAAGAGGTGCTGGCCCGGTTGTCCCATCCGCAACGACTGTCGTTAATTGAGGTGGTGCTACCGAAAGCCGATCTTCCTGAATTATTGCGCACGGTGACCCGTGCGCTGGAATCTCGCAACGGCGGATAGCTATTTATCAGGGCGCTCAGCGACCATCATCGGTTTGCCTGCCAGCAGCAGCCAGGCGGGCAGCATGACGATGCACAGCAGTGGCAGCAGGGTGGAATCTGGCACCACCACTGCTGCCATAAACAGGCTCAGCCAGGCGTCACGGGTGACGACCAGCACCAGCCCGAGAATAGAGCAAGAAACCGTGATGGCAGCCGGCACCGCTTCAACATGGGCGTGCAGCATCAGGCCAAGCGCGACGCCAACGAATACCGCCGGGAAGATTCGTCCGCCGCGAAAACCACTCGCCGCTGCAACCACTAATGCCGTTAGTTTGATCACGGCGAGCATGAAATAATCTGATGTCCCCAGCGTTTGGCTAAACGCCATCTGCTGCATTTCGTCCAGTCCCTTAAACAAGGTAAGCGGCCCGCCGATAACACCCAAAATGCCAAGGATAAAACCGCCTGCCCCGAGGATCAGCACCGGGTGTTTTAATCGATGCATTAAATGGTGCAAACGCGGCAGACACCAGACGGCAACCATCCCAGCGGCAATGGCGATGGCAGCAACAACCGCGCCGCTGAGGATATCGATCAAGTGCATCTGCGTGTAGTGCGCGATGGGCAGTGAAAAATGGGGGTGAAAAAACAGGCTGGTGGTTAGCGAACCTGCGGCGGCGGCCATTAACGGTGCAAACAGGCGATCCCACAAGGGCACATCGTTTGAGCTATTCAGCGTTTGCGAAAATATCAGCGCGGCGGCAACGGGGGTACCAAATAGCGCGCCGATGGTACCGGCAGAGGCGAGAATGGTCCAGTCCAGCTTTGCAATGCGCGGAAACATGCGGCTACCAAGTGCCACTGCCAGAGCGATATTTACGGTCATGATGGGGTGTTCCGGACCCAGACTGACGCCACCCGCGAGGCCGAGGATTAGTGCTGCCAGCAGGCCCGGTATTGCTGACGTTGGCACCGGCATACCAATTAACGGTTCACAGGCCGGATCCGGGCCTGCGTGGCCATGGCTGTAACGGATTACTAACCCGACCATGATCCCCGTGAGTGTCAGCATACCGATAATCCAGACCGGAGAGTCCTGGGCTATACCGATGCTAACAGGCAGACGTTCCCACAAAAACTGCTGTAAAACGGAAGCCACTTTCATCACAACGATCAACACCAGGCTGGACGCTATGCCAATGATTAGCGCTGGGGTTGATAGCAAGAGCATCGTTCTGGCTCGCGGATGGAGCATTTTCTATTCCTTAAAACAGAGTCATAGACATAGTTTGCACAGCCTGTCTGACGACATCGCTGCAAATGGTGCTGAAACGATAAAGTAATTGTGTGATCTGGATCGATTTTCCACGGGCATCAGCCTTCAGACCGTTGTTGTTATGTCCCCATGAATTTACAGTGTGGCAAAGATTTATTCTGACTTTAGCGGAGCAGTGGAAGAATGACAAAATATGCTTTAGTAGGGGATGTTGGCGGCACCAACGCGCGTCTTGCTCTGTGCGATATTGCCAGCGGCGAGATTTCGCAGGCAAAAACCTATTCCGGGTTGGATTATCCAAGTCTGGAGGCGGTGGTGCGCGTGTACCTGGATGAGCATAGCGTTAGCGTTGAAGATGGTTGTATTGCCATTGCCTGTCCGATCACCGGCGACTGGGTGGCAATGACCAACCATACCTGGGCGTTCTCTATTGCTGAGATGAAAAAAAACCTGGGCTTCAGCCATCTGGAAATCATCAATGATTTCACCGCTGTGTCGATGGCGATCCCGATGCTGAAAAAAGAGCATTTAATCCAGTTTGGTGGCGCGGAACCTGTTGAAGGTAAACCTATTGCTGTTTATGGCGCAGGAACCGGGCTCGGCGTGGCGCATCTGGTCCACGTGGATAAACGCTGGGTAAGCCTCCCTGGTGAAGGCGGCCACGTGGATTTTGCGCCTAACAGCGAGGAAGAGGGAATTATCCTTGAGGTTCTGCGCGCGGAAATAGGTCACGTGTCCGCAGAACGCGTGCTGTCTGGTCCGGGACTGGTGAATCTGTATCGCGCGATCGTCAAATCTGACGGACGCCTGCCGGAAAATCTGCAGCCGAAGGATATCACCGCACGGGCGCTGGAAGATTCCTGCATTGACTGTCGTCGTGCGCTGTCGCTGTTCTGCGTCATCATGGGACGTTTTGGTGGCGATCTGGCGTTAACGCTGGGCACATTTGGCGGTGTGTACATCGCCGGCGGTATTGTGCCGCGCTTCCTCGACTTCTTTAAAGCGTCGGGCTTTCGCGGTGGTTTTGAAGATAAAGGCCGTTTTAAAGCCTACGTGCAGGATATTCCGGTGTATCTGATCGTGCACGATAATCCTGGACTACTTGGCGCTGGTGCGCATTTACGTCAGACGCTGGGCCATATTTTGTAAGGTCAGGGCCGGATGGCGCTCAGCGCTTCTCCGGCCTTGTCGTTCTGGCTGTTCATATTTTTTAAAATTATCTTGATCATCTGTTGTTCAAATAAATCGGCATGCAGGTATCTTGTGTTTTTATATTTTTTATCGGTATCCAGATAGGGTTGATGCAAACAACATTCTGGCGGCGTGCATGAGATCAGGGTGTTAATAAGGTCAATTGGTTTAGGGTATTCTATAAATAGCGGGCCATGGCGATAGTTATGTTTATTTTGCCATTCCGCCAGATCGTCCATAAAACACTCTGCGGTTGGTTTCGGCATCGCGCTGGCTTTATATTTGCCCAACACAATATAAGCCAGGTTGTATAACCCGTGCGCGTATGGCCAGAACATTTTATGGAGCTTAGTGAGCCCTGGTTCTCTCAATGCAGACACGCTTTTACAATATAAATCGAGTTGCGTGCCTGCTTCTGTCACATCCTCATCCAGGAGCGCCATCAGATAGCTGAGGATGAACATATCGCTTACTGTTTGCTTCGTGGTCAGCACCTTTTGCGCTCTTTTTCTGGCATCCACTGCAAAGTCTGCACGTTTGTACCACACCGCCATCATTAAATTCGTCATGGCCAGGTTAACAGGGTGACCGTTATCACTCATGCCCAATTTTTCAGGCAATAAGAGCGGTACTCGGTTAAATAAACCCGCGGCAAGAATCTCTAGTGTCGTCCATACATTAATACTGTGATCGCAGCCTGAGTCCACACCCTGCGTCACATGTTTAATCATCGCAGACTGTCGCAGGGATAAGTGTAGAGATTCCATATCATTTGACTGTATCGCGGTTTTATATCCTAATAACTCCGGGCTGCGCTTCATGCGCAGCATAAAAAGCCATGAACTCAGCTGTTGTTGCAGTGAATAATCCAGATGGCATTGTTCATGAATATCCAGGCACTCAGCTAAATAATCGTCCGTACTTATCCATATCAGGGCATTTTTTTCCGCTTCTTTTGCGTATTCGCGTAGATATGTACGTTGATATTTTTCGCTCAGCTTCGCCATGACATCACCTGTAAAAAATAGAGTGACGACCAATATACTACAAACTTAGTTCCGCTATCCCGTTCGTCGCGGAAACGACTGAAAGCGTGCGCTGTACTCTCCATTCGTCACGCTTTTTCAGCACTATAAATGCATTAATTGTCTGAATTCTTTCACTTTGCTCCGACTAACCGGGATTTCAAATTCCAGATCCTTTAAACGCAGAATATAAGTGTTGTTAAACCAGGGTTCGATCTCGCGGATTTTATTCAGATTTACGCAGAACGAGCGGTGGCAGCGGAAGAAATGCGAAGCCGGCAGTTTGCTGCAAAATTCGCTGATGTTCATCGGCATGACGTATGATTCTCGTCGCGTATAGACGAACGTCATCTTTTCATGCGCTTCAGCGTAGTAGATGTCGTTGATTGGGGTCACGATGATCCGCTCATCTTTGATCAGGTTGATCGTATCGTTTTCGCGGGCCACCGGACTTACAGGGGACGTTCCCGTTTGCTGTTGCTGCCAGGCGGCTTCCAGCTTTTGCAGCATGCTGACAATGCGTGATTCCTGGTACGGCTTCAGAATGTAGTCAAAAGCTTCCAGTTCGAAGGCTTCAACAGCATGCTCTTTCCACGCGGTAATAAACACAATAAAGGGTTTATGTGCGAACTGGCTGATATTTTGTGCCAGCAATACGCCGTCCAGCGAGGGAATATTAATATCCAGAAAAATGGCGTCAACGCGGTTGTGCTGGAGATATTTCAGCACGTCCAGACCATCGTCAAACGTGCCGACAATCTCCATCTGGCTGTGCTCTTTTATCAGCCAGCTCAGTTCCTGTTGGGCCAGGAATTCATCTTCAACAATGATGACTTTCACGACTTCACTCCTGGTTAAAGCAATAATGTAGTTGGCGCGGCTACGGGCGAGTGCACATTAGGTACATAAAAGGCAATCTCTGTGCCTGGCTCCAGACGGCGGATATGTAATCCCTCACCGTAGAGCAGCTTAACGCGATGGTGCACATTCAACAGACCAATTTTATTGCCCGGCATTTCATTGGACTCGACCCGTTCAATCACTTTTGGGTCGATACCATGACCCGTGTCTCGTACGGCAATCCGTACCCGGTTGCCGCACTCCGCAACGCTGATAGTGACCACACCTTTCCCTTTGCAGGGCTGAATCCCATGGACGATAGCGTTCTCGACCAACGGCTGAATCAGCAGGCTGGGAATAAAACAGCTTACCTCTTCATCGATATCATAAATAACGGTCAGCTTGTCGCCAAAGCGGGCCTGTTCGATGGTGATGTAATCCTTGATTTGATACAGCTCTTTCTTGATGTCGATCTGCTCATCGTCTTTTAATTCAATATTATAGCGAAGATAGCGCGACAAATTAAAAATGAGCTGACGTGCGGTGTCCGGGTTAAGGCGTACCGACGATGAAATCGCGTTCAGGGCATTAAACAGAAAATGGGGATTTATTTTGCTTTGCAGCGCGCGTAGCTCTGCCTTATTTGCCATTTCTCGTAGTTGCTCTGCGCGGGAGACTTCAAGCTGGGTGGAGATGATTTGCGACAGACCGATCGCCATTTCCTGTAACGAGGAAGTGATTTGATGAGCGTGACAGTAGTAGATCTTCAGCGTGCCGGTCACGACGCCTTTCTCCCAAAGCGGGATCACCAGCATAGAGTGAATTTCCGGGGTGCGATGTGCTTCATCATTGTTTTTTATGATGATTTTACCGTGATTTATGGCCTCCTGCGTGGTGGGGCTGACGAAGTCATCGTTATCGCGGTAGTTAATCTCTCCAACGCCAACATAGGCCAGAACGTGCTGAGTATTGGTGATGGCAACCGCGTCTGCGTGGATATCGTGGCGAATAATTTCGCACACCTGACGTAACGACTCGCTGTTGACCTGGCGAAAGAGCGGCAGCGTTTTGTTGGCGATATCCAGCGCCAGCTTGGCCTGTTTTGCAGCGCTGGCTTCTTTCTCACCTTCAACGCTTTGTACCAGCATCACGATAAAACCAATACAGACGCTGCCGAGGATCATCGGGATACCTATTTTTGAGACAATATCCAGCCCCAGTTCGGTGGTGGGTGCCCAGGCGACGACCAGTATCATGGTCAGTGATTCGCACAGCATTCCGCCTAAAATACCCGCGCGCCAGTGCTGCGCTTTGGGGATCTTACGGTTGATCCACCCGGCAATGCAGCCAGCCAGAATGCTGGTAATAAAGCAGGGTAGGGCAGTTACGCCGCCAATATCGATCAGGTAACGGTGGGTGCCTGCGATCAGTCCCGTAATAATGCCAACCCATGGACCGAACAGGATCCCTCCTGACATGACCGCGATAATACGCACATTGACCAGAGAACCTTCTACCGGTACGCCTGACCAGGTACTGAACAGGGCAAACATGGAGAAAATCGCGGTAACGGCGAGCAGCTCTTTTGGGGAGTGGGCTGACTTGTGCAACAGTTCGCGAAACAGGCGGATACGAATCAGGAAAAACAGACAGAACAGCATCAGTGCTGCCCGGTCAAATACCGCCAGCAGCATATTGAATATTTCGTGCACGGGTGACTCTTGCGCAAGGGTTAAACCACTATGATAGGTAACCTGAGGCAGGATGACCAGCACCCCCGCAGTTCAGAGCTAATGGGGAAAAACCATAATATTAAAAGGGGATTGTTGCATGATTGTTGTATTTACAATACCTGTCCTGTGAGTGCTGCGTTCAAGGTAATGTATTTAACAACAAAATGTTAAATGATGGTAATTTTAAGCGAGTTGTGAAAATGAATATTTCCTCATTTTACTCAGCTGTTCCTCTTTTTCGTCAGGAAAAAATATTTTGTTTTGCCTCTCGACAGAAGGAAATTATTCAGGCTATTTTCTAAACGTGCCACCATCGTGGCAGCGTCGCTCGGACGGTCCGGGCGCTAACGTTAATCTGAGGATATTATGGCTGACTCCCGCCCTGAACGTCGCTTTACGCGTATTGATCGCCTTCCCCCGTACGTTTTTAACATCACCGCTGAACTGAAGATGGCTGCGCGTCGGCGCGGCGAAGATATTATCGATTTCAGTATGGGGAACCCGGATGGGGCCACGCCTCCTCACATTGTCGAAAAACTGTGTACCGTGGCTCAGCGCCCGGATACTCACGGTTACTCCACCTCACGCGGCATTCCGCGTTTGCGTCGGGCGATTTCCCGCTGGTACCAGGAACGCTATGACGTTGAGATCGATCCTGAATCTGAAGCCATTGTGACCATCGGTTCCAAAGAGGGGCTGGCGCACCTGATGCTGGCAACGCTCGATCATGGTGATACGGTCCTCGTGCCCAACCCAAGTTATCCCATCCATATCTATGGCGCGGTGATTGCCGGCGCGCAGGTGCGTTCAGTGCCGCTGGTTGAGGGTGTCGACTTCTTTAATGAGCTGGAACGCGCAATACGCGAAAGTTACCCGAAGCCGAAGATGATGATCTTAGGTTTCCCATCCAACCCGACCGCGCAGTGCGTCGAGCTGGAATTCTTTGAGAAAGTGGTGGCCCTGGCTAAACGCTATGACGTGCTGGTGGTTCACGACCTGGCCTACGCTGATATTGTTTATGACGGCTGGAAGGCACCATCGATTATGCAGGTACCCGGCGCTCGCGACGTCGCTGTTGAATTTTTTACCCTGTCGAAAAGCTACAACATGGCGGGATGGCGTATCGGGTTTATGGTGGGCAACAAAACGCTGGTGAACGCGCTGGCGCGAATCAAGAGCTATCACGATTACGGGACCTTTACGCCACTGCAGGTTGCGGCAATTGCCGCGCTGGAAGGCGATCAGCAATGTGTGCGGGATATCGCTGAGCAATATAAACGTCGTCGCGATGTGCTGGTCAAAGGACTGCATGAAGCAGGCTGGATGGTCGAGATGCCAAAGGCCTCAATGTACGTTTGGGCGAAAATTCCAGAGCAATACGCCGGGATGGGATCACTTGAGTTTGCCAAGAAGCTGCTGAACGAAGCGAAGGTATGCGTTTCGCCAGGGATTGGGTTTGGTGATTATGGTGATACGCATGTGCGATTTGCGTTGATTGAAAACCGTGACCGTACCCGCCAGGCTATTCGCGGCATCAAGGCGATGTTTCGCGCAGATGGCCTGTTACCGACCAGTGCAAAATCGACTTCTGAAAGTACCGACTGACAGAATGTTCCCCCAAAATGCAAAACAGGAGCCTGATGGCTCCTGTTTTTTTGCTGCGTTTTTTAATTTAGATCATCAGGGCGAAAGTACCGGCCCAAACGATGACCATAAAAGAAATGCCCATAAAGAAATATTTCACTTTTCATCTCTCCGCGTACCTGAGGTACGTCTAAATGAACATATGCTTACCTGACAGAGAGCTGATGCACTCGCGAACGAAAGGGAGAATACCCCTCATTTGCTTGGCTGCATCATCTCAGAATTCTGAGCTTTAATGCTCCAGACGGCGCTAATGTACGCCTAAAAATGAGGAGAGACAAGAGGCATTTTTTTATTTAATTTTAATAACTTACAACTGTCGTGATTCGGCGACAGTTTAATTTCTGCCGGTAATAAATTGCTATTGAGCGACGGAATGGTTACTCGGAGAATTCTCATATCGCCATGATGTTAATGCGGTTAATTTTTCGCGGAATGAGATAATGAAAAGGTTAAAAATGACCAGATTAATGATGTTAGCACTCGTTTTTACGCCACTGACGTCGATGGCGGCCTCACCGTTGGCGTTTAATTTCAGCTGCGCAAGTATTGGTGGTGTGAATAGTGATGGCAAAGGCAATGTTTGGATTGATGGCTCGAAGGCGACGGTGAAGGCCTTCAATGAAAATTACTGGGAAGCCAAAAGCGGGAACAATACGGTTTCTATTTCTCGTAAAGATGACGGAAATCCGGACGTTTCCTGGAGTGGGCCGAATCGAAAGCACGGGGTATGCCTGCCTGAAGATAATATTGACTTTTCTGGGGCCAAAAAATCGACCAGCACTGGACCCTCTTTTTCCTGCGCTGCGGTTGCAAAGGGCAGTATCGAGGAGATTATCTGCCACAGTCCTTCGCTCTCAGAAATGGATTTAGCGTTAAACGGGGCCTACAAGCAGGCGCTGGTTAAATCGAGCAATAACCCGACGCTGAAAGCAGAGCAGCGCGGTTGGGTGAAAGGGCGTAACGAGTGCTGGAAGGAACAGGATAAATCAGCCTGCATCGCCCGCAACTACAACGAGCGAATGGCTGAGCTGCACAGCAAATGGGGCGTTAAGTAATTCAACCGTAGAAAAAAAGAAAGGCCTTACGGCCTTTCTTTTTAGATATACAACGAAGCTTCACCCATCGGGCGAGTTTTGAAGCGACGGTGGATCCAGAGATACTGCTCGGGTGCACGCATGATCTCTTTTTCGATAATTTTGTTCATATACGCCGCAGCCTGGCTTTCATCTGCCGGGTAACCTTCCATTTCTGGGGTGATGAACAGGCGGTAACCGGTGTTATCTGCTTTTCTCACCATGGTTACGGTCAGCATTGCTGCGCCCGATAATCGTGACAGCACGTAGGTACCGTTGGTGGTCGCCACGTCTTTGACTGCGAAGAAGGGGGCAAAAGAACTCCCTTTACGACCATAGTCCTGATCGGGGGCAAACCACACTGCCTCGCCTTTTTTCAGGGCGCCGACAATACCACGCAGATTATTTCTGCCGATCATCGCCTTGTTGGAGCGCATACGACCGCGGGTTTGGATCCACTCCATCAACTTATTATTGTGCGGACGATAGGTTGCCATCATTGGCTGGCAAAGCCCCATTACGCGACCACCCAACTCGAGCGACATAAAGTGTACGCCAACGACCATCACGCCACGGTTTTGCATCTGAGCACGCTTCAGGTTGTCCAGCCCTTCTACATCAAACCATTTACGCACCCGACGGTCCGGCCAGAACCAGGCCATACCTGTTTCAAGCAGCCCCATGCCGAGCGAACGGAAATTCTCATCGACCAGTTTGTCTCTTTCTTCCTGTGACAGATTTGGGAAACAGAGTTCGAGATTTTTACGTGCAATAGATTCACGGCGTTTTAAAAATGGACGAGCCAGCGTTCCTGTACGGGTACCAAGAAAACACAATACGGGATAGGGAAGCTGTACCAGTAACCAGAGCACACCAACACCAAACCATGTGAGCCAGTAGCGCGGATGCAAAAACGCGCGTGAAAATTTACATTGGGGGAACATAAGCACCTGTTGTTGATACGAAATAGATGTATCGCGAAGATTCTTTGCCTGTCGCTTTACACTCTGCACTGATCGTTAGGCCGCCATGAACGACATTGGTTCCTGTTAAGAGTGTAAAACTGAGTCAGGACAAAACCACGAGGGGGCATGAATGATCGGACGCACAATGTACACCCGAAAATTAATGTCAGCCAGAAATAATTACTCAAGATTCGTAAATGTTTTTAGGGCGATTAAGGGCAAAATTTCGCCTATATATAATTCGTTGTTTTTATGATGATTAAATAAAAGACGGAGAAACAGTGTAATAGTAAGCGGTCGAATGATTTTTGTGAATAAAATGTTGCTCAAATTGCATGCAGATAGGAATTGTCTTAGAATATAAAGTTAAGGGAGTGTAAGGACTTACGTTAAGTTTACGGCAGACAGGAGGTATCGCTATGCTCTATTTCTGGACCTTTCTCATACTGAGCATTCTGTGCGTCAGTTGCTATATCTGGCAGGTTATAGGCGCTGCGGCGTCAATTAGCGCTTTTCTCGGCATGGCCATCCTTACGGCATTAATTTACGTTTTTACTATGCGGCTGACCAATGGTAACGAAATGGTAACTGGATTATTCCTGTTTCTTGCTCCGACATGTGGTTTGATCATTCGCTTTATGGTCGCGGATGGTAAGCAATAATTTGGAATGTTACGTTTAGCAATAAATTATTACTTTGAGTTGTTTATTATTTATCTGAGTTTATCGAAGTGCCAGCATCGCTGGCACTTTTTTGTGAGACCGAAATGAATTACCGGGCATCCGCCAACTGGAGTGATGCTTCCTCTTGCTGAGCATTTTTTCGCTGTTGCTCAAGTTCCAGCGCACCGCGATGAGAGAGGTAGCAGAACAGGATGCAGCAAACAATACCCCCCATCAGCAGATAGAAGCCGCCGTGCCACCCCATTTTGTCGACCATTACGCCAAACAGACTGGTGCCCAGCGATGCGCCAAAAATGTAGCTCATAAATCCGCGCAGTCCTACTGCAGAACCTACTGCGAAGCTGGGGACGATTTCCATCGTCTGAACAGAAGCGAGGAACTGTGGAACATAGATCAGGCAACCCACAATGGCGGCAAAAATAGTGACCATCAGCAGGGATTCACTTTTCCAGTAGCCGATCAAACAGACGAAAATCAGCGCCATACAAATCATGGCCAGCGGCATGCGACGGCCTTTAAACAGTTTATCGGTAAGCCAGCCCGCCAGTAATGTGGAAGGGATTGCCGCCCATTCAAAAAACAGAAAAGCGATGCTCATTTGCTCTTTCGAGAAATGTTTTTCGGTTAACAGATAAATAGGCAACCAGCTAATCATGCCAAAACGCACCATATAGACGAAGACATCTACCAGTGAAACATACCAGGCATTCTTATTACGCAGCACATAGGTGCAGAAGATCTGGAAGGCGCTCATATTTTCTGGCGCCTGGTCAGTGTGTCGGGAATTTAATACTACTTTTTCTTCCGGCATCATTTGTTCCAGAGCCGGTAAGCCTTCCTGGCGCGGTGAACCTTTCCCCAGAATCAGCACAATAAAAGCAAACAGTACGGCAACACCGGCCGGGACAATATAGCTGGCGCTTTGCCAGTGCTCGCTCCCTAAAATGGCAAAGGCGGCACCAACAATCGGAGCGACAATACCACCGCCAACGTTGTGAGAAATATTCCAGAATGCGCCGACGCGTCCACGTTCTTTACGCGGAAACCAGTTGGCGATGGTAATAAATGAAGGACCAACGCCCATTCCCTGAAACAAACCGTTGAAAACGACCAGAGCGGCAAAAATCCAGAATCCGGTACTGAATCCTAAACCGACGTTTACGATGGCGCACAGAACCAGGCCGCATGCCATAAAGACCTTAGGGCTGGCCTTGTCTGCCAGACTACTCATAATGCCTTTACTGATCCCATAGGCAATAAGCATGCAGCTGCTGAGTAGACCAATTTGCGTGGCACTGAGATCCAGATGTTCTTTCAGGTACGGTGTTGATAGCGTGAAGTTATTACGCACAATATAGTACGCAAGATAGCCAAGAAATACGCTGAGTAATGCCTGAATGCGGTATCGGCCATAAGTTTCCTGGACTTTCTCCGCCGGGACTTTATTTGCCGCTGGCCCTGCCTTAAATATGGATAACATATCATCACCTAAATTTATATTGATGTGAATATCAGGATTTTTCGCAGTGAAGAGTGAAATAGACGGTAGAGAAACTCAAGTTGATGAAATGAGTCACTATTGACACAATTTGTGGATTGCGTGGCTGATTTTGACTCTTTTTAAATAATGGCTTTTCAATTCTATTCTTTTACGAACGCTTTTATCATCGGCGTGTGCGGATATTAACAAATTCAGACTGCGTTTTCGGGTATTCTTTACCGATGTCGTCACTTTCCGTTTGGTTATTCTACGAATAACCTTATTCTTCCCCCAGTCGGTGATAAACGGGTAAGTTTTGTCTCAATATTATTTTTTGCGTATGTTGGTATTTATGAACGGGATCACAAACAGACTTTTGGGCCGGGGGCGTTGTTGGGCGTTCTCGCTCTGTTTTATGTCGTTGTCGGTGAGTTGCCTGGCGCAGGGTAAAGAGCTGGTAATGGCGACAACCTTTTCCCCTGGGGCAACGGCCTGGATTATTCAGCGTTGGCAGACTGAACCGGGGTCGGTGATGATTCGCACGTTAAACCGGACCAGCAGTTCGTTGGAGCAACTGCTGGATACCGCGAATGCGGAAAATGTTGATCTGATTTTGACCTCATCCCCTATGCTGTTGCAGCATCTGCAGGAGCATCAGAAGTTGGCGCCTTTCGAAAATGCGTTGCCGGAAAGCCAGCGGCTGGTGCCAGACTCTATCCGTTCGACCTCCGTGGCAGTGGCGATATCTGGTTTTGGTCTGTTGATTAATCGTTCTGCGCTGGTGGCACGGCATCTGTCGCCTCCTGCCGACTGGGGGGATTTAACGCTGCCCAAATATCAGAACGCGCTGTTGATGAGTAGCCCATCGCGTTCGGATACCAACCATCTGATGGTTGAGTCATTGCTACAGCAAAAAGGGTGGGAAGCGGGGTGGGCGACGCTGCTGGCGAGTGCTGGAAATCTGGTGACGATTTCATCACGCAGTTTTGGCGTAGCCGACAAAATTAAGAGTGGCCTGGGCGTGGCGGGGCCGGTCATTGATAATTATGCCAACCTGTTGCTTAACGATCCTCACCTGGCTTTTACCTATTTTCCACGCTCGGCGGTATCGCCAACCTATGTTGCTGTTCTCAAGAACAGCCAGCACCCCAATGAAGCGCGTCGTTTTATCCGCTATTTGTTAAGCCCGGAGGGGCAGCGGATCCTTGCTGATGCGAATACGGGGAAATATCCGGTAACGCAGCTCGCATCTGATAATCCCCGCGCTGCTCAGCAGGTTATTTTAATGAACCAGCCTCCGCTTAATTATCGGCTGATCCTTAAGCGACAACAGTTAGTGCAGCGGATGTTTGATACCGCCATCAGTTTCCGTCTTGCGCAACTGAAGGATGCATGGCGGGCACTATACAGTGCGGAAGCACGCCTGAAACGCCCGCTACCCGAAATCAGAGCCTTACTTACCAGCGTTCCGATAGATGCCAAAAGTAGTGAAGATGAAGCCTGGCTTGCGCAGTTTGATAATAAAAGCGTTGCCGAACAGCAGATGATGGAGTGGCAGCTCTGGTTTCTTAAAAACCAGCGTCAGGCGATATCAAAACTGGAAGAATTAAAATGAAAGGTGGATCGATACTGCAACGCCTTCGCCAACTCAGCATCAGCAGCAGCCTGCGGGGAGCCTTTCTAACGGGCGCATTACTGACGTTGAGCGTAAGCTGCGTCAGTTTGTACTCCTGGCATGAGCAGAGCTCGCAGATACGCTATTCGCTTGATGATTACTTCCCGCGCGTGCATTCCGCTTTCTTGATTGAAGGAAATCTTAACCTGGTTGTGGACCAGCTAAATGAATTCCTGCTGGCTCCCAATACAACAGTAAGGCTGCAACTGCGCAATCAGATAATCTCGCATCTGGATAAAATCGAAGTGCTGAGCAGGGGGTTGCAACCAGCAGAACAGCAGCAACTGGCGGTGATTTTGCAGGATAGCCGGGCGCTGATGGCGGAACTGGACCGGGTGCTCTACAACATGTTCCTTGTCCGCGAAAAAGTGAGCGAACTTTCTGCGCGCATTGATTGGCTACATGATGATTTTACTACTGAGCTGAATTCACTGGTGCAGGACTTTACCTGGCAGCAGGGGACGTTGCTGGATCAAATCGAGGCCAAAAATGGTGATGCGGCGCTGTATCTCAAACGTGCCCGAGAGGTGCAAAACGAGCAGCAGCAGGTCTACACCCTGGCAAGAATTGAAAACCAGATCGTTGATGATTTACGCGACAGGCTCAATGAACTGAAATCGGGTAGCGACGATGGCATGCTGGTGGAGAATCACATCCGCTACCTGGAAAATCTGAAGAAAACGGCGGATGAAAATATCCGCACCCTCGATGACTGGCCCAGTACTATCACACTGCGACAAACTATCGATGAGCTGCTGGAAATCGGGATGATGAAAAATAAAATGCCCGATACGATGCGCGATTATGTCGCAGCGCAAAAAGCGCTGGTTGATGCCAGCCATGCCAGAGAGGCCACGCTTGGGCGCTTTCGAACACTGCTGGAAGCGCAACTGGGGAGTAGCCATCAGCAAATGCAGACGTTTAACCAGCGGCTGGAACAAATTGTTCGCGTCAGCGGTGGACTTATCCTGCTGGCGACGCTGCTGGCGCTACTTCTCGCCTGGGGGCTTAACCACTACTTCATTCGCTCGCGTCTGGTTAAGCGTTTTACTGCGCTCAACCAGGCCGTGGTGCAAATTGGTCTTGGCAGAACGGATGCCTCTATCCCGGTATATGGACGCGATGAACTGGGGCGTATTGCAGGCTTGCTGCGTCATACCCTGGGCCAGTTGAGTGCGCAAAAAAATCAGCTGGAGCAGGAAGTGACCGAGCGCAAGGAGATTGAATCCGATCTTCGTGCAACGCAAGATGAGCTGATCCAGACGGCAAAACTGGCGGTGGTCGGCCAGACTATGACCACGCTGGCGCACGAGATTAATCAACCGCTGAATGCGCTGTCGATGTACCTGTTTACGGCAGGGAGGGCAATCGAACAGGGGCAACCCGCTCAGGCCAGAAGCACATTAACCAAAGCGGAAGGGCTGATTACTCGCATCGATGCCATTATCCGTTCACTGCGTCAGTTTGCTCGCCGGGCCGAACCTGGCACGCCTCTGCATCCGGTCGATCTCCGACAAACGTTCAACGCTGCCTGGGAGCTGTTGGCCATGCGACACAAGCCACAGCAGGGTACGCTGACGCTCCCAGACCGGGGCGTGTGGGTGGCTGGTGATGAAGTGCGTATCCAGCAGGTGCTGGTAAACGTCCTGGCAAATGCGCTGGATGCCTGTCCGGTTGCGGCGAAAATAGAGGTTCACTGGCAGACCGAAGGCAGCCGGTTGTGCGTATTTATCAGCGATAACGGCCCCGGTTGGCCTGGAGCATTATTACCATCACTGTTAAAACCGTTTACCACCAGTAAGGATGTTGGCCTCGGTATTGGCTTATCGATTTGTGTATCGTTAATGATGCAAATGAACGGCGAACTGCGCCTGGCGTCGACCCCGGGGCGCAATGCCTGCGTCGTTCTGCAATTTAATCTGACGGATGTAAACGATGTTGAGTGATGAATATTCTGTTCTGCTTATTGATGATGATGCCGATGTTCTTGACGCTTACACCTTGTTGCTTGAACAGGAGGGATATCATGTATTCGCATGCAGTAACCCTTTTGATGCCCGAAATTGGCTGCAGGCCGACTGGCCAGGGATTGTCCTGAGCGACGTGTGTATGCCTGGCTGTAATGGAATTGACCTGATGACGTTGTTTCATCAGGATGACAATCAGCTTCCGATCCTGTTGATCACCGGACATGGCGATGTCCCGATGGCGGTGGACGCGGTGAAGAAAGGTGCGTGGGATTTTCTGCAAAAACCGGTTGATCCAGGCAAACTGCTGGTGTTGGTAGAGGATGCGTTGCGTCAGAGAAAATCTGTGATTGCACGTCGTCACTATTGCCAGCAAAAGCTCCAGGTTGAACTGGTCGGCTACAGTGACTGGGTTAATCAGTACCGCCAGCGCTTACGGCAACTGGCTGAAACGGATATTGCCGTCTGGTTTTATGGCGAGCCGGGAACGGGGCGTATGACCGGAGCCCGTTATTTGCATCAGCTTGGGCGCAGCGCTGAAGGACCGTTTATCCGCGGGGAATTGACGTTAGAGAATGCGGGGCAACTCAATGACCTTATTGCCCAGGCGCAAGGGGGAACGCTGGTCCTGAGCCATATTGAGTGCCTTACGCGCGAACAGCAGCACCAGCTGGTGCATTTGCAAAGCCAGGAGCGGCGTCCGTTTCGCTTAATTGGCATTGGCGCCACTTCGTTGGTGGAACTGGCGGCAACTAATCAGATTGTGGCCGAACTCTATTACTGTTTTGCGATGACGCAAATTGGTTGCCAGCCGCTGTCTCAGCGCCCGGATGATATTGAGCCGCTGTTTCGCCATTATCTGCAGAAAGCCTGTCTGCGCCTGAATCATCCCGTGCCCGAGGTTGACGGGGAATTACTAAAAGGAATGCGGCGTCGCGTGTGGTTAAGCAATGTTCGAGAGCTGGCCAATGCCGCCGAGCTTTTTGCCGTTGGGTTATTGCCACTGGCTGAAACCTCGAATCCACAGCTACATTTGCCCGAACCGACACCGCTCGATCGTCGGGTCGATGAGTACGAGCGACAGATCATTACCGAAGCGCTTAATATTCATCAGGGACGTATTAATGAAGTGGCGGAGTATTTACAAATTCCGCGTAAGAAACTGTATTTGCGCATGAGAAAATACGGACTGAGCAAGGAACACTATAAGTTTTAGCAGATGGCGTGTGGGGAAGAAGAGCGGTTGACGGTATTTCGGTGGCGGCGCTAGCGTTCACCGAAATACGCGACGGAACTCTGGGTGATTATCGGGGTGTTTTTCTTACCACATCAAATCGTCAGGAATGACAAAATCAGCATACGGATCGTCTTCGTCCTTCGCTTCCTGGCTCAGTTCGCAATTGAGAACAATATAGCTTGCATCGCGCTGGGCAATCTTGTCGGCGACAACAGCCGGGATAATGGCGTATTCGCTCTCGCTGCTGCTTTCAGCCGTCAGGCGGGCAATGGCCAGACGGCCCTTGATCAACTGAGACTGGGTTACTTTATCAACATAAACTTTTTTGATCAGGTTATTGTCGGTAAAGTTGTAACCAATATCGCCACGGGAAATGGTGATTTTGTTCATTTCAATCAGTTGCTTGATCTGCGCTTTGTATTCTTTAGACAATGCGGCCTGCTTCTGCTGTTCGCTGAGCTGCTTATCACGCTCGACCTGTGCTTTTTTATTTTCTTCAACCGCTTCTCTGGCTTCACGAGCCTGAACGCGCGATTTTTTCGCCGTTCTCTGCACTTTCGCCATTTTTTTGCTGCTGACCAGACCCGCTTTAAGCATCTGTTCTTGTAGGGTAAGTTTTGTCATTGTCGCTTCTAATCCAAAAAATCGTTGTAAGGATTATAACCTTAACGTTCGACGGGACGCCAGAATGATGGCCGCGCCATGGCTGTTATCTCGGGCTGCTGTCACTGTCCTGTGCTTCTCTCTCTTTTGAATCAGTTAATGATTACCTGATTTTTTAATAAAAAATAATATGCCAAATAAGTTAATAAAATGGACTATAGGTTTACAAATCCGTATTAGTCAGGGTTTTATTCTGATTGAAGTAATTAAATAGAGTTATTCTGGCAAAAATTTAATCTAAAAAACAAACGGTTGCCCATTGTTCAAATTTAAAGAGCCGCTTCTTTACGCCGATAACCATAATGAAGATATGGATAATGGAGGGAAGTGGCATGTGGTGGGTTTATCGAATGCCGATGAAAATGAAGTTAATAATTGCGCTACAACCATTATTACTGGCGTTATGTTGGTTTGCTGGTTCAGGAATATTAACGCGCATTGAGACAGAACGGCAGATGGAGAATATTGCCCAACTGACAGCGCTCGCACGCAGTGCCGGAAATGTAGTGCATGAATTGCAAAAAGAACGCGGCATGAGTGTCGGGTTTCTGGGGGCTGAAGGGAAGACGTTCAAAGATGAGTTAAACGCACAGCGGGCTTTGACCGATCGCGAGATCGAGGTATTTGTGCGGTCACTGTCCGATACTGCATTACCGGAAGGGGATGTCGCCACCTCTGTCGCTACGTTTAAGAAAAACATTCTTTCTCTCTCCACTATACGGGAGAACGTCACGCAATTAGGGCTTCCGGCTTCAGATGTCGTTAAGTTTTATACCAACGTCATTGCTGATGTGCTGAATTTTGTGGGTAGATTGGGGCAGTTGACGGATTCTGGCGAGATGGCAAACGCATTTGCCGCCTACTACAACCTGCTGAATTTGAAAGAACAAGCGGGTATTGAACGGGCGCTGTTATCAAATATCTTTTCCTCCGGCCATTTCGCCGACGGACAGTTACATCAACTCAGTGATGTCGTCAGTAAACAGAACGTTTGGTTGGCAGAATCGTTACGCCTGAGTTCACCGGAACAGGCGGCCATGTTGAAAAGCCGCTTACAGTCAGCAGAAGCGTCAAAAGCCCTCGCATTTCGCGAGATCGCGTTTAACCATGTCGAGAATGGTGGATTTGGTGTCGATCCTACTACCTGGTTTAAAGTACAAACCCAGCGTATTGAAGTGATGCGGCAGATAGAAAATGTGACGGCGAATCGTCTGTTGGCGAATGCAGAAAAACTCGCGCAGGATGCACGAAAAAACTGGCAAATATATATGGCTGTTAGCCTGTTAGCGCTCCTGGCATCATTGACGTTCGCTGGGGCCATCGCAATCAATATGCACCGTCAGTTTAGTGACACGCTACGCAAGATTGCGGGTATGAATGGCGATCTGACTCAACGTCTGGCGACCCCGGGCAAAGATGAGCTTTCCTCACTTAATCGTGCCTATAACACGATGCTGGAAAGTATTCAGCATATTGTACAGGAGATTAAGCAAGGCTCCGTGGTTTTGTCCGATGCCAGTAGCAGTATTACGGCGGGAAATCAGGATCTGGCTCAACGTACAGATGAACAGGCTGCATCAATAGTAGAAGCTGTGGCCAGTATGGAGCAGTTATCAACTGCGATTACGCAAACAGCGGATAATGCCCGCGAAGCTGAGCATCTGACAATCAGACTGGAAAAAGAGGTCCGACAGGCCAGTAACGTTGCCAGTGCGGCGAACCAGAGCATGGGGGATATTCGCGCTTCCAGTGAGAAAATCTCGAATATTGTGACCTCGATTGATGATATTTCGTTTCAGACTAACTTACTGGCGCTGAATGCGGCAGTGGAAGCTGCACGGGCTGGAGAGATGGGCAGGGGGTTTGCTGTCGTAGCCAGTGAAGTGAGAAATCTTTCGCAGCGTTGCGCCAAAGAGGCTAACCAAATCCGTGAGCTGGTCGCGCAGAATATGGTCAAAATTAGTGAGGGCGTTGAACGGGTTACTGCATCTGCTACCGCGCTGGAAGCCGCGGCGGATAATACCACCAGTATGAAGCAATATATTGCAGATATCGCTCGTGTGGCGACGGAGCAGTCACAAGGGGTAACCCAGATAAACCTGGCATTGCGACCGATGGAGCAGGTTACACAGCAAAATGCGGCGTTGGTATCTCAGGCTGCGAGCGACAGCCAGCGGCTGGACAATCTGTCGGCAACCATGAAGGATCTGGTTAACCGTTTTGTTGTCTGACGTGATGCAGTTTAACCGACCCGGAAAACATACCGGGTCGGTTAGTTGTCGTATCCTCATGGTGAGGATACGAGGGAAGATTGGTCAGGCACTTTCAGTGGGTTAGAAAAAGATTTCTGACACAGGGATGTCGTCGCTGGTAAAGTGAGCAACCAATACCGAGATCTGGCCAGAAGGGAATTCAGTGTGACCGAGCGTATTGATTATCAGGCTGAAAAATATAGTTTTACTGAGGTGACAGAGTGTTCCCGTCTTACCGGCCAGTGGGCTGATGTTATTGCTGAATGCCGGGAAATGAAGGCGGGGCCCCAAGAACGTCTGCGTATTGCTTTATTGAATGTGGACTACGTGACCAGCTTTGAGCTGCCTTTCCGCTTGTTATTACTCCGTACTCCACAACTGATTGCCAGCGTGCGTGAAGAGCTGCAGCTTAGTCAGAAAAACGTCATCTTTAACGGCAAACGCTTTGGTTGTGTTTACAGCCTGAAAGCGAGTCTCGGTGGGATACCGGATGAATTTCAGTACCGCTTGTCACATCGTATCCGGCGCATTAGTCCTGCAGGTTCAAGCGAAGCGCCATATCAGCAGATTGCTAAAACAGTAAAAGCGCCGCGTGAACGTCTGAAGCTGGCACTGGAATCGGGCCTTGATGTCACTGCGCTGGACGGGCTTTTCTGGTTTGGCAGCCAGCGTATTGCCGCTGATGTGTTGAGGCTGAGAAAAGCAGGGATGCGGATAGCGACAAAGCAGACAATGGTGTCCGACAATCTTACTGCAACAGTGAGGAATGTGCCGTTTTACCGCCTGGCACAGGGATGAACTGACTGGTAAATGAAGGGATTATAACGGGGAGCATAAGAATTCATGGTGTCCCCTGCAGGAATCGAACCTGCAACTAGCCCTTAGGAGGGGCTCGTTATATCCATTTAACTAAGGGGACGTATATCTAACTGATTTTCAAGCGTTCAGCTTGAGTCGCATGTTATCCTATCATTCCCCGTATCATCAAGCATTTCATTCCTTTTATTTCTTATCCTTTCTTATCAATCCGCTTAGAAAATCACTTCGTTCACTTGCCATTGCGTACAGATTGAGTACAGAATGATGAAAATCAGTGTGTACAGGATACAGAGTCGTGGCCCTCAGTGATACCAAGCTTCGCAGCATCAATGCTAAGCCCTACAGCGGCGCACCCGAAGTCACAGATGGTGACGGCCTGAGTGTACGTATAACCCCAACCGGAACGATTACGTTTCAGTTTCGCTACCGTTGGAATGGTAAGCCAGTTCGCCTTTCTGTTGGCCGCTATCCAGCCATGTCTCTCAAAGAGGCTCGTGTAGTCGTTGGCGAGATGCGTGAATTGTACCTCAAGGGGCTAAACCCTAAAAATTATTTTGCTAAAGAAGATGGAGAGCTAACGCTCAAAGAGTGTCTCGACCAGTGGTGGAGCAAATATGTTGAAACGCTGAAACCAAATACACAGACGCTTTATAAGTCGGTTGTGTACAACACCATGTACACAGAATTTCCAGATGCACCGGTAGTAAATATCCCTGTTTCAGCTTGGGTCAGGTTCTTCGACAAGCAGGAAAAGAAAAACGGTAAAAAGGCAAGGGTGCTGCTTCTCCAGCTCAGATCAGTTATGAACTGGTGTATAAGCCGACAGTTAATCGCTTCATGTGAAGTTTTGAAGCTCAGCGTTAAGAACATAGGAAAGAAACCTGATGTTGGTAGCAGGGTTCTCACCTATACCGAGTTGGCAAAAATATGGTTAGCGCTGGAAAACAACAAGATCGTTACCCCTAACAAGGTGCTTCACCAGCTTCTGTTGCTTTGGGGGGCTAGGTTGTCAGAACTTCGCCTTGCGACCGCCAGTGAATTTAATATGGATGATCTGATCTGGACAACGCCAGCAGAGCATTCCAAGATGGGTAATATCATTCGTCGTCCTGTATTTGATCAGGTGAAGCCTTATGTTGAAAGACTACTAAATGCTGGTAATGGTGTACTCTTCCCTGGACAGGAACTGGACAAGGCAATTGATCGTTCGTCAGCAAATCTATATATGAAGAAGTTAAGGGATAAGATTGATATACCGGAATGGCGAACGCACGACTTCAGGCGCTCTCTGGTAACGAATTTGTCCGGGGAGGGGGTTATGCCCCATGTCACCGAAAAGATGTTGGGTCATGAGTTGGGGGGGGTGATGGCTGTGTATAACAAACACGACTGGCTGGTGGAGCAGAAAGATGCCTATGAACTTTATGCAGATAAAGTCTTTTGGTATATCAAAAACATATATTAATTACTTTGCTCTAACATGGTAAACGATTAGTAATTATTCTTGCATAGAGCTTGGTTTGTTAAGTAAATGGTTTTTTTGGTTTTATTTTATAACTGGTTCGGTTGGGCGGTTTTTTACTCGCCCATTCAATATGATTGCTATCACGATGTTTTAAATGATAAACCTACGCAAGTTGTTTAAAAATGTTTTTGTGTCTAAAAAAAATGCTGGGTATGCAGCTTTTAGGTCATTGATGGAGTTTACTGAAACCATCGCGGCAACCTGATTTTTATTTTCAGCGCATTTCTTTTCCGCATTCATATAAAATTCTGAAGCCTTTTTTATCATTTGGTTTGAAAAACCAGAAACAGATATATTTTTTTCATTGGTGTCCACTATTATGACACAGTATCCACTATTATATAACTTACTTTTAGTTATGTGTTCGGCAATTTGACTGAACGCGTTTAATACACTATTAACATTCAGATCCTGTGATAGTAATTTCAACTCTTCGGAAATTACATTGTGACTTTTGTTTAATGTGGGATCTTTTGATTCAATTCTGTAAAATAACTCTGATACTAATATAAAAAAGCGTAACCACCTAGCATCACCTAAACTTGATTTTAATGATTCTCTTCTAAATATCCCAACCATTTCAACAGCAGTTGCCCAACTATGCTGGATTGCTGTTCTTATTTGCATTTCAATTTTTAATCCGTTTAAATCCGGATACTTTTGATTTTGGAATGAATGTACAATATGCAAACTTCTATAGCCAGATTCTTTTGTTCCAGAAATATAATCGTGAATCTTGTGTAATTGGTGTTTGAAAGTAAGTGATAATATTTCTTCTTTTATTGCATATGCTTGTTCTATATTATCAACTATAGCCCTACACCCTCCAAGATCTTGCATGCGACCAAGTTGCATACTCGGAAACCTAGCTAACTTTTCAACAATGGATGGGAGTCTTTTTATCCTTGAAGATATAATTGCATTTGGATTCAGAGCTTTTGCTTCTCTATCTAAGTACTTAGTAAGCTGTTCTAATGGGTATACATGGCACATACGCCAGTCATGGAGTATTTGCACATCTTTATCATCATATATTTGATTTTTCGTAAAACAGTTCACTAAACGTTCTCCCGCTCTAGATACTTCTTTTCGGGAACAACCTAACTCGTACATGATAACCTCCAGCTATGTTTCTATTTAGACTATTCGGTTGGGCATTAAACACTAAATTATGAATTTTATAAACATAGCTTTATACTATTATAAACATAATGTTGCGAATTTGTGATCTGTGTATGAGGTTTTCTATTTTAGAGTAAGGTTTGTGCTGTAATGACATGTCAGATGGTGGTTTTTTGTGCAGATTTGTCAGCCTGATCATTGGATTGTGCCTAATTATGCGACACTTTGAGTGTCTCTAATGCCATCAAGAAGTTATCAGTATTAAAAGTTTTATCTGATGGTGACTTTTTCTTTTTATAATTCTTGTGGTTAAGATTAGGGAGACGGAGTAATTTTATTTGATACACTTAACTAATGAATGTTATTCCGGTTGCAATGTTTTCATATACTGCATGATGACTTCTGCATCCATAATTACAAATATTATTGCTAAGGCTATGGGGTAAAATAAATAATGTTTTATGGTTTGAAGTCTACTGTATATTTTTAATTATTCGGAAGGATTAATACCACCTGCTTCTAACCAAGTTTCAACAGCCTTTCGACTATACCGTGTTGGATATGTTAGAACTGGTTTAGGAAAACCGCGCTCTTTACGTAATCTCCAGACGGCAATTTTTTTCTTACCCAACAGTTCAAATACTTCTTTCTCTTCCATAAAATCATTGCTAGTCATAATAACTTCATCAATAATTATCGTTATAAATACAGGTTTCGTATCCGCCGTGAGCAGCTTTATAGTGGGTAACGACAACACCACGCAATTAGCTTCGCGTCAACCAATGCAATCGCCTTATCAATCACCTTCACTGCATCGGCCATTACGCTGTACCTTCACGAAGTTGGTTAGCGAATAACAGAGCCTGATTACCAGCGTGAACAATGCTTTCTTCTTGCTCTTCTTTCCCTATGGCAATAGTGACTTTTGCGTACTTTTCCACACCAGTGGCCTGGATATCGCGAATAACCTGATCGGTTAATGGAGTTAACCCGCATAATTCTCTCGGTTAGTTTCTCCGTGTTATATGTGCCCTGCACAGCGCTGAATTTTGGTTGCACGAATCCCTCGCCAAAAGGCGAATAAAAGTTTGGGTTTCGTTTCAGTAAATGCTCCATCAAGAGGCACTTAGTGAAACGGGCGACTGCAATCGCCGGTTAGTTTCTCCACTCAATTGAAAGCGCGTTCCGCTGGTTTTGGATTTAACGAACTGGCACTTAATGACAAGGGACAGAACGCGCTTTCAGTTGAGTAAAAAGGGCGGTACCAGGGACTTCAAAGGTTGGTACTGGTACCGCCAAGACTCCACACAGCTTTCTTACTTCCTTGAACCACGCTGGCTACGTGATTTGGTGTGTGGTGGCTGACGCTGATCTCCAGCTCAGTGGCTCGGTGTTTCAATATCGTAACCGCCCGTTCCATCCGCGTTCGATCAGTCCGTATGCTCGCTTAGAACGTTTCGCCTGCTTATCTTTTCTCAACTGTTTGACGGTCAGCCCCGTAATCCACCACAATTGGAAGCGCATTCTGCCTGTTTCACACCTGTCACCCATAACTGGTAAGTGAAGGGGTGCGCTTTCATGTTGTGAGTTGTGCTGCCGGGACTCAAACCCGGACAGCCGGGATATCATTGCAGCAGCAACGAGGAGTCTGGATGCAATATGGAAAGACGGGCACAGATATCAGAAAGCAGGGGTAATACTGGGGGACTTCTTCAGTTAGGGGATCGCCCAGTTGAATCTGTTCGATGATAATGCGCCTCGCCGGGGTAGTGAGAAGTTGATGGAAGTTCTGGATCATCTGAATGCAAAGGAAGGACGGGGGGCGCTTTATTTCGCTGGTCAGGGTATTCAGCAACAGTGGGCAATGAAACGTGAACTGCTATCGCCAAGGTATACAACTAGGATAAAAGATATTTTAAGGGTGAACTAGATATTTTTAAATGATAAGGAATTCAATGTTATATTGAGAATGGTTTGGTGATGTGTTATTGTTTTAATTATTTTATTTTGATTTGGTGATTTCATGAAATTTAATAATTATAATCCTACTCATGATGGTTATCTTCCTGTTAGGGTTCTTCAACATAATATAATTTATGAGTTTGAAAAAGTTGTGTGTGTTTTTACAACTGCATCTGCGAGTGCAATTGCAAATGAAGGTTTAAATAAAAGCATTAACTATATTGTAAATAAAGATGCTCAGAATGGGTATACAGTTGCGCCTCCATGTGTTTATGTGAAATCTAAAACAATTCAGATACAAGAAACATTTTTAGCATACCTTTGGGGGATTAGCTATTGTCTTTATACATTTGCCAATGAAATTATAAGTAGAGAGGGGAATGTTTGTCCTGAAAAAAATAATGAAATTAACAGAGTGTTCAAATATTCCTGCTCATTAATCAATAAATATTCAGAATGGGATAAAACGATAATCCCAAACCCAGAGGAGTATGAGGAAGAGTTCAGGGGTGATATAGAAAAGGTAAATGAGATTTTCCTGATGGCCTTCAATTTCATTCTTTGTCATGAGTTTTCGCATGTTGAATGTGGCCATTGTAATACAAACGGTGACATTTCAGATGAACAGAAGAAAGAATTAGAAATCAATGCGGATAAAAGAGCTATTGAATTACTTACGACCGGTCAAAATACTCCTTCTGTGAGTTATGGAATTAGTGTGGCTATAATTTCGCAGGTGTTTTTTGGAGCGAAATTACATCAAAAAATCCATCCTGATGTAGATGTACGTATTTTGAATGCTTTTACACAATTAGAATTAAATGACAATGATCAATCATGGTTAATAGCTTGCATTGGTATGGCACTGTGGTCTGATAAGTATTCTATGGATTTATTTTGGTGTGAAGGAAAAAGTTTCAAGGATCTGTTTGAAATGATAACAAAATCGCTTGATTGAAGATCTGATATTATCATGGATCTGAATTATTTTGTGTGCCTGAATGTTACGCTATCAGTTTCGGAAGTATACTTTTTCATTTAGCAATTGCTCTTCACGTTCCGTTTGAAAGTGTTAATTAGAGCATAATAAAACTAACTGGCCAATAGGTCTGGATGCTTAGAATGTCATGTTATGATTCTTCAGCGAACAGAACGAAGTAATCTTAACGAGTTATAGGCAATGTTTATTATTTTGTGTACATATTTGAGTACATTTTATTGATTTGAATTTAAATAAACCGTATATTTTCAATTGGTTGATTTTCTTGAGTATTGTATCCATTCACTAAGGGGACGAAGCGGCACGAGTATAGCGTTTTTTACTCACAACGGTAAGTCTCAAGCCGCCCGACTGCTCAAACAGTCACCATTCAGGCCTGTTTTTTCTGGTTTTTCTGCGTTTGCTCATCACGCTTTGCTTGCAACCTGGCTTCTTCCTTGCGTTTGTTGCTCATATCATTGCGGATCTGCGCATGGCTCATTAGCGCGAAAATAAACGTTCCGCCACAGATATTCCCGGCGAGCGTTGGTAGCGCAAAGGGCCAGAAAAAATCACTCCAGTGCAGCGTGCCATTAAAGACCAAATAGAGAATTTCCACCGAGCCGACGACGATATGCGTGGTATCACCTAACGCAATCAGCCAGGTCATCAGAATAATGACCACAATTTTTGCCGCTCCGGCGGCGGGGAACATCCACACCATCGTGGCAATTAACCAGCCAGAAATGATGGCGTTGGAAAACATCTCTGTTGGCGTATTTTTCATCACATCCATACCAATTTTCACGAAGGCATCGCGGGTCTCTTCATCAAAAATCGGCATATGTTCAAAGGCCCATGCGGCAACCCCGGTGCCAATAATATTACCCAGCAGCACCACGCTCCACAGGCGCATCAACAGGCCAAAATTGCCGAGGGTAGGGTTTTGCATCACCGGCAGTACAGCGGTGACGGTATTTTCGGTAAAAAGTTGCTGGCGGGCCATAATGACAATAATAAAGCCGAAGGTATAACCGAGGTTCTCGAGTAAAAATCCCCCTGGCACGCCTTCCAGCTGTACGTGAAAAATCCCTTTTGCCAGTAGCGAGGCTCCCATCGACAGTCCTGCTGCGATGGCTGACCACAGTAGCGCCATCGCGTCACGCTCCATCTCTTTCTCCCCATCCTGGCGAATATGTTCATGGATTGCCATGGCGCGGGAGGGGAGTCTGTCCTCATCAAGCTCTATCTTTTTTCCTGTTAGCTTTTCATCGCTTTCCACCTCGAGTTCGTCGCTGTGTCGATCAATCTTATCTTTCTTGATGTCATTCATGGCCGAATCCTGAATAAGCACGTATTGCTAAAGCGTAGCGGCTTTTGTCTGAAAATCAGCGGGAGAAAGTCTGAGATAGCAAAAATAGTAACGTTTGTTTTTATCGGGTTAGTTAGAATAGAACCGCCGCGGAGTGCGCATTACCAGGCTATGATCAAATCAGTAAGACAGGGTATATAGACATCATTTGACGTGCTGTTACAATCGCTCACATCTAAACAGGCGGATACGTCATCGTTCCGTCATGGATGGCAATCAGCGATAGCCATAAAACACAGGGAGACACTTATGAAGCTTCGCCTGTCGGCGCTTGCGCTGGGAACCACACTTTTGGTGGGGTGTGCGAGCTCCGGTACTGAACAGCAGGGGCGTTCGGACCCATTTGAAGGGTTCAACCGCACCATGTACAACTTCAACTTTAATGTTTTAGATCCATACGTTGTTAGACCCGTAGCTGTTGCCTGGCGTGACTATGTTCCGCAGCCGGCGCGTAATGGTTTAAGCAACTTTACGGGGAACCTTGAAGAGCCGGCCGTCATGGTCAACTATTTCCTGCAAGGCGATCCTTATCAGGGGATGGTGCACTTTACCCGTTTCTTCCTGAATACCCTGTTAGGTATGGGCGGCTTTATCGATGTGGCAGGTATGGCTAATCCGAAGTTGCAGCGCGTTGAACCACACCGCTTTGGCAGCACGTTAGGACACTATGATGTTGGTTACGGGCCGTATATGCAGCTTCCGTTCTACGGTAGTTTCACGCTGCGTGATGACGGTGGTGATATGGTCGATACGCTGTATCCGGTACTGTCCTGGCTGACCTGGCCGTTGTCGATAGGCAAATGGACGGTTGAAGGGATTGAAACTCGCGCGCAACTGCTCGACTCTGACGGTCTGCTGCGTCAGTCTTCCGATCCTTACATCATGGTGCGTGAAGCTTACTTCCAGCGTCATGACTTTATTGCGAACGGCGGGAAACTCAAACCAGAAGAAAACCCGAACGCGAAAGATATTCAGGATGATTTAAAAGAGATCGATTCTGAGTAAGGAATTGGGCAAATAAAAAGGTGAGCTAAAAAGCTCACCTTTTTTACGTCTGAAGAAAATCAGAATGCGTAGTTCAAGTTCATACCGTACAACCAGGCTTTCCCTTCAGATTCAAAGGAGTATGGGCCTTCTTCGAATTTCACTTTCTGACCGTGCATATAAGAGATGCCAACATCCAACGATGCATCCTTATTAAAGGCGTAGGTTGTACCCGCGCTCAGCCAGAAGCGGTCCTGATCCGGAATAGAGATGGAACGACGGTTTGCCGGAACCGGGCTATCATCAAAGGCGATACCGGTACGGAACGTCCAGGTATCATCATAGTAATAGGTAGTACCGAGCGCGATGCGATAGGAGTCTTTGAAGCCTTCTTCTTTATAGAACAAGGTTTGGCCGTTGTTGCCTTTTGCTTTCAGCTCCTGGAACTGACTCCAGCTGGTATAAGCCATGCTGTAGTGAACCGCCCACTGTGGTGCAACGCGGTTATAGCCTGAAAACTCCCACATTTCTGGCAGGTTCAGATCAAGTGAACCATCGATCGTACTGCCGTTGGTTCCTGCTGGCAGGCTGGCGAACACCGGACGCAACTGCGCAGGAATACGGTCCATTGATGGCAGATTGCTGCGGTAATCACCGTTGAAGTCAATTTTTACTTCAGAACGGTAGGTGAAACCGTAGCGGTTATCTTTATCTACTTCATAAAGAAGGCCAGCATTCCAACCGAAGCCCCACTCGTCACCTTTCAGGCGCGCAATCTGTGTATCTGCCGGATATTGCGCGGCCAGTGATGGAGGAATTCTGCCCCCGGAGCCTGCAACGATCTGCTGTGGTAAATCGCCAGCATAGCGTTCAAGCTTCGCTTTTGCATAGACGGCGTTTAAACCGAGACCGAAGCTAAAATGATTGTTCAGGCGATAAGCACCGCTCAGGTTTAGATTGAGCGTTTCCAGATCGGTTTTTCCGCCCATCGAGCCTGCTGTGTAATTATTGTTAAACTCCGTAGCCAGGCCGTAGTTAGAGGTGACTGAGGCCCCCCAACCAAACTGATCGTTAATCGGAGCAACAAAATGCACGTTCGGTATCCAGGCTGTTGGGGCGATATTATCCTGGCTGGCGTCATTGCCAATACGCGAGCGACCGGAAATATCTACATCCGGGTCAACGAAAATTGCACCTGCTGAGAAAGTAGGGCGATCGAACATCATAATCAGTGCCGGGTTACGACTGGCGTTACCTGCATCATCTGCAATTGCGCCTTCACCCGAATATGCCCGGCCAAGGCCAGAGGAAGAAAATTCGTTTAACTGAAAGCCTGCAGACCAGGCCTGTGTGGAGATAATTGCCACTGCGACTGCGAGAGCAGACTTTGTAAACAGGGTTTTCTGGCTCATGACCATAACCTCATAGATTTATTTTTATACAAACAATGTTACATGCCGTAACAGGAGCGCGAAGTGTAGGGTCTGAGGTACGACTTAGAAATCAGACCAGTGGCGTGAGTATAGGTCGGACCAGCTGGAATGTTGCAAGTATGTTTATAAATATTTTCAAATTTGATCAGAGAAACGCGATCCAGCTGGCAAAATTGCGGGGGTGCGCACTCACCTGTTTGGGCGATTTTTGTTTTAGATCATTTTTAAGTGTGATTTCGGTCACTTATCGCATTTCATACAATTAACGACTGGAGAGGCGAATAATGGGAGCGTAAAATATCCCTATCGTTTATCTGGCACCTCAGGTGCGAATACAGAGGAAATCTACAATGAGTAAATGCAGTGCTGATGAAACCCCGGTTTGCTGCTGTATGGATGTTGGCACCATCATGGACAACTCCGATTGCACCGCGTCCTACAGCCGTGTGTTCGCGAACCGCGCAGAGGCAGAAGAAACGCTGGCTGCTCTGACCGAAAAGGCGCGTGGCGTGGAATCTGAGCCTTGCCAAATCACCTCGACCTTTACTGAAGAGTCAGAAGGTGTGCGTCTGGATATCGACTTTGTTTTTGCCTGTGAAGCTGAAACGCTGATCTTCCAGCTGGGCCTGCGTTAATCCCCCTCTGCAAAAGCCCTTGCTATCTGATAGCAAGGGCTTTTTCGTAACTGTCAGTGATTATTCACTGTGTCTTAGCTCCCACTTTCTTTTCTCTCCGCTTGGCTAAATGTAAAAAATTGGTTAAGACTATGATCAGGTCAGACCACTTATTTTATTTTTTTACAGGGGAGTGTTATGAGTCAGGCTTTACCGCTGGTTACCCGCCAGGGCGACCGTATTGCCATTGTAAGTGGGTTGCGTACGCCATTTGCTCGTCAGGCTACCGCGTTTCATGGCATTCCCGCCGTTGATTTAGGAAAAATGGTCGTCGGTGAGCTGCTGGCGCGCAGCGAAATACCTGCTGATGTGATTGAGCAACTGGTTTTTGGTCAGGTGGTGCAAATGCCTGAAGCGCCAAATATTGCTCGTGAAATCGTGCTGGGAACCGGCATGAATGTGCATACGGATGCCTATAGCGTAAGCCGAGCCTGCGCGACCAGTTTTCAGGCAGTGGCGAATGTCGCGGAAAGCCTGATGGCGGGGTCTATTCGTGCGGGAATTGCGGGTGGTGCGGACTCCTCGTCAGTCTTGCCTATTGGCGTTAGTAAAAAGCTGGCGCGGGTGCTGGTGGATGTCAATAAGGCCCGGACTACCGGTCAACGCCTTAAACTCTTTTCCCGACTGCGTTTACGTGATCTGATGCCTGTGCCGCCAGCCGTCGCTGAGTATTCCACCGGTTTGCGTATGGGGGATACGGCTGAGCAAATGGCCAAAACCTATGGTATTACCCGAGAACAGCAGGACGCTCTGGCGCACCGCTCTCATCAGCGTGCCGCTCAGGCGTGGGCTGAGGGAAAGCTGGCAGATGAGGTAATGACTACCTACGCGCCACCGTTTAAAGATCCTTTTTCAGAAGATAACAATATTCGCGGTAACTCTACGCTGGCCGATTACGCCAAACTACGTCCGGCGTTTGACCGCAAGCACGGCACTGTCACCGCAGCAAACAGTACCCCACTGACGGACGGTGCAGCCGCCGTGATCATGATGACGGAGTCGCGTGCGAAAGAGTTGGGGCTGGTGCCGCTGGGATACCTGCGTAGTTTTGCTTTTACCGCCATCGATGTCTGGCAGGACATGCTGCTGGGACCTGCGTGGTCAACGCCGCTTGCCCTGGAGAGAGCGGGTCTGACCATGGCAGATTTAACCCTAATCGATATGCATGAAGCCTTTGCCGCTCAAACGCTGGCGAATATTCAGTTGCTGGGTAGCGAACGTTTTGCCCGCGACGTGCTGGGCAGAGCACATGCCACTGGCGAAGTTGATGACAGTAAATTTAACGTGCTGGGTGGATCGATTGCCTATGGACACCCCTTCGCCGCCACTGGTGCGCGCATGATTACCCAAACCCTCCATGAGTTACGACGTCGTGGCGGTGGTTTTGGTTTAGTGACCGCCTGTGCAGCTGGTGGTTTGGGTGCAGCCATGGTTCTGGAGGCGGAATAATGGAAATGGCATCGGCTTTTACACTAAACGTACGCCTGGATAACGTTGCTGTTGTCACCATTGATGTGCCCGGAGAGAAAATGAACACCCTGAAAGCGGAGTTTGCTTCTCAGGTACGGGCCATTCTGAAACAAATTCGCGATAACAGAGCATTGCGCGGCGTGGTGTTTATTTCGGCTAAACCCGATAACTTCATTGCCGGGGCGGATATCAACATGATTGGTAGCTGTCGCAGCGCGCAGGAAGCCGAAACGTTGGCCCGTCAGGGGCAGCAGATGATGGCTGAAATCAATGCCTTGCCGATCCCGGTTATCGCCGCGATTCATGGCGCATGCCTCGGCGGTGGCCTGGAGATGGCGCTGGCGTGCCACAACCGTATTTGTACCGATGATGTTAAAACCGTACTGGGTTTACCGGAAGTACAACTTGGCTTGTTGCCCGGCTCCGGTGGTACGCAGCGGCTGCCGCGCTTGATTGGCGTAAGTACCGCACTGGATATGATCCTCACCGGAAAACAATTACGCGCAAAACAGGCGCTGAAAGTTGGTTTAGTGGATGAAGTTGTACCGCATTCCATTTTGCTGGAAGCAGCCGTTGAACTGGCTAAAAAGGACAGTTCTGCGCATCGAACACTGCCCGTGAGAGAGCGAGTGCTGGCGGGGCCGCTGGGGCGGGCGCTGTTGTTCCGCATGGCCAGTAAAAAGACGGCGCAAAAAACGCAAGGTAACTACCCTGCAACAGAACGTATCCTTGAGGTCATCGAAACCGGGCTAGCGCAAGGCAGCAGTAGCGGTTACGACGCTGAGGCCCGCGCGTTTGGTGAACTGGTGATGACATCCCAGTCTCAGGCGCTACGGCACATCTTTTTTGCCAACACCGATGTGAAAAAAGATCCCGGAAGTGATGCGAAACCTGGCCCGCTAAACAGCGTAGGTATTTTGGGCGGCGGTCTGATGGGCGGCGGTATTGCCTACGTGACGGCCTGTAAAGGCGGCTTGCCTGTGCGCATCAAAGATATAAACGCTAAGGGAATCAACCACGCGCTGAAGTACAGCTGGGATCAGCTTGAAACGAAGGTTCGCCGCCGTCATATCAAAGCCAGCGAACGCGATAAACAGCTGGCGCTGATTTCGGGATCAATCGACTACCGTGGCTTTGCGCATCGCGATCTAATTATTGAAGCCGTGTTTGAAGATCTGTCGCTAAAACAACGGATGGTGGCAGAAGTTGAGCAAAATTGCGCACCTCATACCATTTTTGCTTCTAACACCTCATCTTTGCCCATTGGCGATATTGCTGCGAACGCTGCAAGGCCCGAACAAGTGATTGGTTTACACTTTTTTAGTCCGGTGGAAAAAATGCCGTTGGTCGAAGTGATCCCGCATGCCACGACCTCTGAGCAGACAATTGCAACTACCGTTAAGTTAGCGAAAAAACAGGGCAAAACGCCGATAGTGGTGAGAGATAAGGCCGGCTTTTACGTTAACCGCATTTTAGCGCCTTATATTAACGAAGCGATTCGTATGTTGACCGAAGGCGAGCGGGTCGAAACCATAGACGCCGCGCTGGTTAAGTTTGGTTTTCCAGTTGGGCCAATCCAACTTTTGGATGAGGTCGGAATTGATACGGGCACTAAAATTATACCAGTGCTTGAGGCTGCATATGGAGAACGTTTTAGCGCGCCTGCAAATGTTGTTGCTTCAATTTTGAATGACGATCGCAAAGGTAGAAAAAATGGTCGGGGTTTCTATCTTTATGGTGCGAAAGGGCGTAAAAGCAAAAAACAGGTCGACCCTGCAATTTATACGCTTATTGGCGTCCAGGGTCAGGGCCGACTTACCGCTGCGCAGATAGCAGAGCGGTGCGTTATGTTAATGCTCAATGAAGCAGCCCGTTGTTTCGACGAGAAGATAGTCCGCAGCGCACGTGATGGCGACATCGGCGCTGTATTTGGTATTGGTTTTCCGCCATTCCTCGGCGGCCCGTTCCGGTATATGGATTCTCTCGGCGCGGGTGAAGTGGTTGCGGTTCTGCAACGGCTGACCACGCAGTACGGCTCGCGGTTTACACCGTGTGAGCAGTTATTGCAGATGGCGGAACGCAGTGAAAGATTCTGGAATATTGGGGAAACTGACCTGAATTCATGAGGTCAAAGGTAGGATGAATCCGCACTGAATGTATGGGTCGCGCTCAAAATGTAAACAGAGATTGACTATACTTACGCCGTTGAGGTAAAAAACAGCGTTTCATTCGGTGAATGGATAAGGCACAATGCCGGCCACCATATCGTTACCACAGCCAATAGGGGCTGTGAATAAAGGTAGTGGTGATTCTGGTTAACAAAAGCGGTGCAATATGCAAGTTTTTATCATGCGTCACGGCGACGCGGCCCTCGATGCCGCCAGTGATTCGGTTCGTCCCTTAACCTCCTGTGGTTGTGACGAATCTCGCCTGATGGCGAACTGGCTGAAAGGTCAAAAAGTGGATATCGAACGTGTTCTGGTGAGCCCGTTCCTACGAGCCGAACAAACGCTGGATGTGGTGGGGGAGTGTATGAACCTGCCAACCGGTGTTGATGTTTTGCCGGAGCTGACTCCCTGCGGCGATGTCGGTCTGGTCAGCGCCTATTTACAGGCTCTGGCCAATGAAGGTATCGCCACGGCACTGGTTATCTCTCACTTGCCTTTAGTGGGATATCTGGTGTCTGAGCTTTGCCCGGGCGAAACACCGCCGATGTTTACCACATCAGCGATTGCCAGCGTTACGCTTGATGAGAGCGGGAAGGGTACTTTTAACTGGCAGATGAGCCCGTGTAACCTGAAAATGGCAAAAGCGATTTAAACAGGCCGGATAAGGCGCAGCCGCCACCCGGAAAATCAAAGAGCCGCAAATGCGGCTCTTTTTGTTTTTTTGCATCACGGAAGTTCGGGCGGTAGCCACTCTTCCACTTCAATCAGCACCAGCAGCGCGGCGTCGCCACCGTACTCTTTCGGTGCCTGATGAAAGGCCATTACGTGCGGATGCTGCGCCAGCCAGAGCGGCGTTTGCTGCTTAAGAATATGCTTTCCGTGGCCATGCATCACGCAGGCACAAAACACATGTTCGCGACGACAGGCGGCAATCAGCGCGCCTAACTCCTGTTTGGCCTGCTGCTGGGTCAGTCCGTGCAGATCGAGAAACAGCTCCGGGGAGTAATCGCCACGGCGCATTTTTTTCAGTTCGAAATGGCTCACGTCGGCACGCAGGTATCTTACCGGGCCGTCCGTATTCAGCAGCGGCTGAAACTCGTCCGAGAAATAGTGGCTGGCATCAGCCTGCTCTTGTAGCAGCCTTTTAACCGGAACCTCGGCAATTTTTTTACGTGGGGGGCGGTGAACAATGGTGTCCTGTTTAATTTTACGCGTACCGGTCATCAGCTGGCGAAACAGCGTCTGATCCTCCTCGCTGAGCGATGTTTTCTTTTTCATTCGAGAGTCTCAACTTTTATTTTCCGTTAGTTTAACCCGACTCGGCGGGCATCCGATCGCTTAAAACGCAATTTTCGCGTTCAGGCCCCGTGTGAATGCTGATTTATCGCCGTCTTCGTGGCAAACTAGCCGCCGAAATTAATACGAGCATGCCCTGGAGGAATACGTGGATAAAATTTTCGTCGATGAAGCAGTGAGTGAACTGCATACCATTCAGGACATGTTGCGTTGGGCGGTCAGCCGTTTTAGCGCGGCGAACATCTGGTATGGCCATGGCACGGATAACCCATGGGACGAGGCCGTACAACTGGTGCTGCCGTCACTTTATTTGCCGTTGGATATTCCAGAAGATATGCGTACCGCGCGTCTGACCTCCAGCGAGCGTCATCGTATTGTTGAACGCGTGATTCGCCGCGTCAACGAGCGCATTCCGGTTGCTTATCTGACCAACAAAGCCTGGTTCTGCGGGCATGAATTTTATGTTGATGAACGCGTGCTGGTTCCACGTTCACCGATTGGCGAGCTTATCAATAACCGCTTTGCGGGCCTTATTAATGAGCAACCGCAGCATATCCTCGATATGTGTACTGGCAGCGGCTGTATTGCCATTGCCTGCGCGTATGCCTTCCCGGAAGCCGAAGTCGATGCGGTGGATATTTCCACTGACGCGCTGGCGGTGACCGAACACAATATTGAAGAACACGGTCTGATCCATCACGTCACGCCGATCCGTTCCGATCTGTTCCGCGATCTGCTGAAAGTCCAGTATGACCTGATTGTGACCAACCCGCCGTATGTCGATGCGGAAGATATGTCCGATCTGCCAAACGAATATCGTCACGAACCTGAGCTGGGTCTGGCGTCCGGCAGCGATGGGCTGAAACTTACCCGCCGCATTCTGGGGAACGCCCCGGACTACCTGTCAGATAACGGTATTCTGATTTGTGAAGTCGGAAACAGCATGGTACATCTGATAGAGCAATACCCGGATGTACCGTTCACCTGGCTGGAGTTCGACAACGGCGGTGACGGCGTATTCATGCTGACCAAAGAGCAGTTAGTTGCTGCTCGCGAGCACTTCAGCATTTATAAAGACTAATTACACGCGCACATACACAACACGCATAACGGAGCCGTGATGGCAGGAAACACAATTGGGCAACTCTTTCGCGTAACCACTTTCGGCGAATCACACGGGCTGGCGCTCGGTTGTATTGTCGATGGTGTTCCGCCGGGCATTTCTCTGACAGAAGCTGACCTGCAGCACGATCTCGACAGACGCCGTCCGGGCACATCGCGCTACACTACGCAGCGTCGTGAGCCGGATCAGGTGAAAATCCTCTCCGGGGTGTTCGAGGGCGTTACCACAGGCACCAGCATTGGCCTGCTGATCGAAAATACCGATCAGCGTTCACAGGATTACGGCGCGATTAAGGACGTTTTTCGTCCGGGACACGCCGACTATACCTATGAGCAAAAATATGGCCTGCGCGACTACCGTGGCGGCGGACGTTCATCCGCACGTGAAACGGCGATGCGCGTGGCGGCCGGAGCTATAGCCAAAAAATATCTGGCGGAAAAATTCGGCGTTGAGATCCGCGGCTGCCTGACGCAGATGGGTGATATTCCGCTGGAGATCAAAGACTGGTCCCAGGTGGAACTTAACCCGTTCTTTTGTCCGGACCCGGATAAACTCGAAGCGCTGGACGAACTGATGCGCGGGCTGAAGAAAGAAGGTGACTCCATCGGAGCGAAGGTGACCGTTGTTGCACGCGGTGTACCTGCGGGTCTCGGCGAACCTGTATTCGACCGCCTGGATGCCGACATCGCCCATGCGCTGATGAGTATTAACGCCGTTAAGGGCGTTGAGATTGGTGATGGATTTGACGTTGTTGCGCTGCGCGGCAGCCAGAACCGTGACGAAATCACCAAAGAAGGTTTCCAGAGTAACCATGCGGGCGGCATTCTGGGCGGGATCAGCAGCGGGCAACAAATCATTGCTCATATGGCGCTGAAACCGACGTCCAGCATTACCGTTCCTGGGCGCACTATTAACCGCTTTGGTGAAGAAGTCGAAATGATCACTAAAGGTCGCCACGATCCGTGCGTTGGGATCCGCGCCGTACCGATCGCCGAGGCGATGCTGGCGATCGTATTGATGGATCACCTGCTGCGTCAGCGGGCGCAAAATGCGGACGTGAAGACCGATATTCCACGCTGGTAAGAGATGAAAAAAACGGCACTTGCGGCGCTGGCTCTGTTTGCCAGTACCGCCTGTCTGGCGGCGACGCCCTGGCAGAAAATTACCCATCCGGTTGCGGGCAGCGCGCAGTCTATCGGCGCGTTTTCCAATGGCTGTATTGTTGGTGCAGATACGCTGCCTGTACAGTCAGAACATTATCAGGTGATGCGTACCGATCAGCGTCGTTACTTTGGCCATCCGGATCTGGTGAGGTTTATCCAGCGTCTGAGTTATCAAGCCAATAGCCAGGGGCTGGGCACGGTGTTAATCGGCGATATGGGTATGCCGGCCGGTGGGCGATTCAATGGCGGTCACGCCAGCCACCAGACGGGACTGGATGTAGATATTTTCCTGCAACTGCCGAAAACGCGCTGGACCCAGTCGCAACTGCTGCGGCCGCAGGCGTTAGATCTGGTCTCACAGGATGGCAAACGTGTTGTGCCGTCACTGTGGAAACCGGAGATTTTCAGCCTGATCAGGCTGGCAGCAAAAGATAATGAAGTAACGCGTATTTTCGTGAATCCGGCGATTAAGCAACAACTTTGTCTGGATGCAGGGACCGACAGGGACTGGTTGCGTAAAGTGCGGCCGTGGTTCCAGCATCGTGCGCATATGCACGTGCGGTTACGTTGTCCTGCCGACAGCCTTGAGTGCGAAGATCAACCGTTACCGCCACCGGGTGACGGCTGTGGCGCAGAGCTGCAAAGCTGGTTCGAACCTCCAAAACCTGGAACCACCAAGCCTGAGAAGAAGACACCGCCGCCGTTGCCGCCTTCCTGCCAGGCGCTACTGGACGAGCATGTACTCTAATGGATCATTTTGCCTCTCTGTTTATGGTGTCGCCACTGCTGTTAGGTGTGCTTTTTTTTGTGGCGATGCTGGCAGGTTTTATTGATTCTCTGGCCGGAGGTGGTGGTCTACTCACCATCCCGGCATTGATGGCGGCCGGGATGCCACCTGCGCAAGCGCTGGCAACCAATAAGCTGCAAGCCTGCGGGGGATCTATCTCTTCCTCCCTCTATTTTATTCGTCGGGGTGTGGTTAATCTGGCGGATCAGAAGCTCAACATCTTCATGACCTTTATCGGCTCAATGAGTGGCGCGCTGTTGGTTCAGCACGTGCAGTCAGATGTTCTGCGCCAGATCCTGCCAGTATTGGTTATCTGTATTGGCCTTTACTTTCTGTTGATGCCGAAAATCGGGGAAGAGGACCGACAGCGCCGACTGCACGGTTTGCCTTTCGCGCTGGTGGCCGGGGGCTGCGTCGGCTTTTACGATGGCTTTTTTGGTCCGGCGGCAGGGTCATTCTACGCGCTGGCCTTTGTCATGCTGTGCGGATACAACCTGGCGAAATCGACGGCCCACGCCAAAGTATTAAATGCCACATCGAATATCGGTGGGTTGTTGCTGTTTGCTCTCGGCGGCAAAGTGATTTGGGCGACAGGTTTTGTGATGCTCATTGGCCAGTTTATTGGCGCACGGATGGGCTCTCGACTGGTACTCAGCAAAGGACAAAAACTCATTCGGCCAATGATCGTTATTGTCTCCGCCGTGATGAGCGCAAAGCTACTTTATGATAATCATGGACAGGAGATTCTCCACTGGCTGGGGATGAACTAATGAATAATACGCATCACTACGAACAGTTAATTGAGATTTTTAACGGCTGCTTTGCCGATGAATTTAATACCCGTCTGATTAAAGGCGACGACGAACCGATCTATCTTCCAGCGGATGCGGAATTACCGTATCACCGTATCGTTTTTGCGCATGGTTATTACGCCAGTGCGTTACACGAAATTTCACACTGGTGTATCGCGGGTAAAGCCCGTCGTGAACTGGTCGATTTCGGTTACTGGTACTGCCCGGACGGACGCGACGCGAAGACACAATGCCAGTTTGAAGATGTGGAAGTGAAGCCGCAGGCGTTTGACTGGTTGTTTTGCATGGCGGCGGGCTACCCGTTTAACGTCAGTTGCGACAATCTGGAAGGGGACTTTGAACCGGATCGCGTGGTATTCCAGCGCCGTGTTCATGCTCAGGTGATGGAGTACCTGGAAAAGGGGATCCCTGAACGTCCGGCGCGTTTCATTAACGCGTTACAGAATTATTATCACACGCCTGAACTTACGGCGGAACAATTCCCGTGGCCCGAAGCGCTCAACTGAAGCCGCTGCCACGTTTACAATGAGGAAATAAGATGATCGCGGAGTTTGAATCACGCATTCTGGCATTAATCGACGATATGGTAGAGCACGCCAGCGATGATGAGTTGTTTGCCAGTGGCTATTTGCGTGGGCACCTGACGCTGGCTGTGGCTGAGCTGGATGCTGGCGAGGACCATTCCGCTGAGGCATTGTACGCCAATGTGACCAGCAGCCTGGAAAAAGCCATCAGCGCAGGCGAACTCTCGCCGCGTGACCAGGCGTTAGTGAAAGAGATGTGGGACACACTGTTCCAGAAGGCAACGCAATAATAATTGCAGTGGATTGTGCCGGATGGCGACGCGAAGGCGTCTTATCCGGCCTACGCGGACGGGGGTTGTAGGCCAGATAAGCGTAGCGCCATCAGGCAATGGCGAGATGGTATCTTATTTCACCGCTTTACCCTTCAATAACTTCCTCACCCATAGACGATTCGGATTCAGCGCTGCCAGCGTGTTGGCATCCATTGGTATGGGTTCATTGCTCATTTGCGATGCCAGAATTTCTGCACACAGCGGGGCAGTACACAGCCCGCGCGAGCCCAGTGCACCTAACATAAATAAATCGGAATACACCGGGGCGTTTACGGCGTGCTCTTTGTCTTCGGCAAGAGTGGCATACTGGCTGAGCGTGGCGTCATAATCCGCGACGTTGCCGACCATTGGCATGTGATCGCGCGTGGCGCAGCGCACTCCACAACGGGCGGCATTGCCACTAACGTCTACTTCTTTTGCCCACGAGGCATTCGGGAAACAATCTATTAAGCGCTGACGGTTTTGCTGCTGATCGTCCGCGCGATACAGCGTTTCTTCACTTCCGCGATGATAGCTGGCGCCAATGCAGTGCTGCTGGTTTTGCGGGTTATGCGGCGTGAGGTAGCCGTCATAGCACAGCACCTGACGCAGCGCTGAAAGCGAAGGCGTGGTAGGAATGTGACTCACCTGACCGCCTACGGAGTACACCGGTAGCGACTGCGTTTGCTCAACGCCATTAATGCGATGCCCGTTAGCCAGAACCACCGCAGCGTGAGTGGCGGTTTCGCCACTGGCAAACGTCAATTGCCAGTGTTCTGTCTGCCGAGACAGCGAGGCCAGCGTATGTTGATACCGGGTGCGTAATCCCAGCGTTGCGGCGTAGTCGAATACGGCGGCGGTTAATTGTGCCGGACACAGCCATCCTCCGGCAGGGTACTGAATCCCGCCGCATCCGGTTTCTACGCCGGTCGTTTGTAAAACCTGCTCTGCGTTAACGCTGACGGCGAGCGCATCAGGCAATTCAAGGGACAGCATTTGGTCGATTTTTTGCTGGCTTTTTTCATCCCACGCCAGTTGTGTCACACCGCACCAGTCATGCGCGAACTCAACGGGGAGGGCGTCATACAGTCGACGAGCGAAGGTAAACGCGGTGGGGAAAAAGAGATTAATGGCCGCGTCATGCTTGCTGAGTAGCGGATAAAGCGCGCCCTGGCGATTGCCGGATGCCCCCCCGGCTGGATTATCGTCGGTGCAATAGAGTGTGACCTGCCAGCCGCGACGCAGTAACGCCAACGACAGCAATGCGCTGGCAATCCCCCCACCAATAATGGCGGCCTCACGTTTATCTGTTCCGGAACGTGCAAACCAGGGAGCCGAGGAGGGGCGCGCCAGCGTCTGTTCCATTACGCCACAGAGCATTTCGCGTTTGCGACCAAAGCCTTTGCATTTTTGCATCGTAAACCCGGCTTCCTGCAATCCCCGACGCACAAAGCCCGCTGAGGTGAAGGTCGCCAGCGTACCGCCCGGACGAGCCAGACGGGCCATTGCGTTAAACAGCGTTGGCGTCCACATATCCGGGTTTTTTGCCGGCGCGAAACCGTCCAGAAACCAGGCGTCCACTTTTTGATTCAGGGAGTCATCGAGCTTACTGGTCAGTTCGTTAATATCGCCAAACCACAGATCCAGCGTGACGAGTCCTTCATCAAGGAGCAGGCGATGGCATCCCGCCAGCGGCAGCGGCCATTGCTCTTGCAGCGCCGTGGCCCACGGGGCAAGTTCTGGCCAGTGCTGATGGGCTAAGGTGAGATCTTCGCGCGTTAGCGGATATTTTTCAAAACTGATGAAATGTAATCTTTCCAGGGTAGCTTCAGGATGGGTATCGCGAAAATCGGCAAATGCCTGCCAGAGCGTCAGGAAGTTAAGTCCGGTGCCAAACCCGCTTTCTGCCACCACGAAGAGGGGGCGTGAATGCGCAGGGAAGCGCTGGGCGAGATGATTCCCGCCGAGAAAGACATAACGTGTCTCTTCAAGCCCGTTATCATTAGAAAAATAGACATCGTCAAAATCTCGGGAAACAGGTGTACCCTCAGCGTTGAATTCAAGGTTTGCAGGTTGTATAGCGTATTGTTTCACGTAAGTTACTCGTCTGGCAGGCTGTGCCCCGATCTTAGCGATGAGTGCCTGGCTGCGCAAATTTCCACATTAAATGGCTGATCGGACTTGTTCGGCGTACAAGTGTACGCTATTGTGCCACTCGAAACTTTAAAATAGTGCGACTTACAGAGGTATTGAATGAAACGTGCAGTGATTACTGGCTTGGGCATCGTTTCCAGCATCGGTAATAACCAGCAGGAAGTCCTGGCATCTCTGCGTGAAGGACGTTCAGGGATCACTTTCTCTCAGGAGCTGAAGGACTCCGGCATGCGTAGCCACGTTTGGGGCAACGTAAAACTGGATACCACTGGCCTCATTGACCGCAAAGTAGTGCGCTTTATGAGCGACGCATCCATCTATGCATTCCTTTCTATGGAACAGGCAGTGGCTGATGCCGGCCTTGCAGCAGAAGATTACCAGAACAACCCGCGCGTTGGCCTGATTGCAGGTTCCGGCGGCGGTTCCCCGCGTTTTCAGGTGTTCGGTGCTGACGCAATGCGTAGCCCGCGTGGTCTGAAAGCGGTTGGCCCGTATGTGGTCACCAAAGCGATGGCGTCCGGCGTTTCTGCCTGCCTCGCAACGCCGTTCAAAATCCACGGCGTAAACTACTCTATCAGCTCTGCCTGTGCGACATCTGCGCACTGTATCGGTAACGCGGTAGAACAAATTCAGCTGGGCAAACAGGACATCGTTTTTGCTGGCGGCGGCGAAGAGCTGTGCTGGGAAATGGCGTGTGAATTCGACGCCATGGGCGCGCTGTCTACCAAATACAACGATGCGCCGGAAAAAGCTTCCCGTACCTATGACGCAAACCGTGACGGTTTCGTTATTGCAGGCGGCGGCGGTATGGTCGTGGTTGAAGAGCTGGAACACGCGCTGGCACGTGGCGCGCATATCTACGCGGAAATCGTCGGTTATGGCGCAACGTCCGATGGCGCAGACATGGTTGCTCCGTCTGGTGAAGGCGCAGTACGTTGCATGCAAATGGCGATGCACGGTGTAGACACCCCGATCGACTACCTGAACTCTCACGGTACCTCTACCCCGGTAGGCGACGTGAAAGAGCTGGGGGCAATTCGTGAAGTGTTTGGCGACAACAGCCCGGCAATCTCTGCGACTAAAGCCATGACCGGCCACTCCCTGGGCGCAGCTGGCGTACAGGAAGCTATCTACTCTCTGCTGATGCTGGAACACGGCTTTATCGCGCCGAGCATCAACATTGAAGAGTTGGATGAGCAGGCGGCAGGTCTGAACATCGTGACTAAACCGACCGAGCAGGCGCTGACTACTGTGATGTCCAACAGCTTCGGCTTTGGCGGCACTAACGCTACGCTGGTTATGCGTAAGCTGAAAGCATAAGACAGTGTGCCGGATCTTATATCCGGCTCATGCTGTACAGTAAAGGGAGCCGTCAGGCTCCCTTTTTTATATCGTTGACAATCGATCGGGTTTACAGGCAGACTCCAGCTTCAACATTATCCTCTTGATAATGCGTAAGCGTTTAACGTTATCCAACGCACCTTAATCCTGATAGTCAGGTAGAGGGGGCGTGGACATTCCTCGCCTTACTCTGCATTTTGGAGTAACGCATGACAGCTGTAACCCAACAAGAAAAAACACCTTCGGCGAACTTTTCGCTGTTTCGTATCGCTTTTGCAGTTTTCCTGACCTATATGACGGTCGGTCTCCCTTTGCCCGTGATTCCTCTGTTTGTGCATCAGGAACTGGGCTATGGCAATACCATGGTCGGTATCGCCGTAGGCGTACAGTTTCTGGCAACGGTATTAACGCGCGGCTACGCCGGGCGCTTAGCCGATCAATATGGTGCTAAACGCTCGGCGCTACAGGGGATGTTTGCCTGTGGGCTGGCGGGCGCGGCGTGGCTTTTAGCCGCGCTATTACCTGTTTCTGTCCCTGTAAAATTTGCGTTGTTAATCGTCGGGCGTTTGATCCTCGGTTTTGGCGAAAGCCAACTGCTCACCGGTACGCTGACCTGGGGGTTGGGGCTGGTCGGTCCAACACGCTCCGGTAAGGTGATGTCGTGGAACGGAATGGCAATTTACGGCGCGCTGGCCGCCGGTGCACCGTTGGGCCTGTTGATCCACAGCCACTTTGGCTTCGCGGCGCTGGCGGGAACGACGATGGTATTACCATTGCTGGCATGGGCATTCAACGGCACCGTGCGCAAAGTGCCTGCGCATGCAGGAGAACGTCCTTCTTTATGGAGCGTAGTCGGGCTTATATGGAAACCGGGCCTGGGCCTGGCGCTGCAGGGCGTTGGCTTTGCGGTGATCGGTACATTTATTTCACTCTATTTTGTCAGCAACGGCTGGACGATGGCGGGGTTCACCCTGACTGCGTTTGGTGGGGCGTTTGTGCTGATGCGCATTCTGTTTGGCTGGATGCCGGACCGTTTCGGCGGCGTGAAGGTTGCCGTTGTCTCTTTGCTGGTGGAAACAGCGGGGCTGATTTTGCTGTGGCAGGCCCCATCGGCCTGGATTGCGCTGCTCGGGGCGGCATTAACCGGGGCCGGGTGTTCGCTTATCTTCCCGGCATTGGGCGTCGAAGTGGTGAAGCGAGTGCCCGCGCAGGTTCGCGGTACGGCGCTGGGCGGTTACGCCGCGTTTCAGGATATCTCCTACGGTATAAGCGGTCCGGTCGCCGGGGTGCTGGCCACCGCGTACGGTTATCCCTCAGTGTTCCTTGCCGGGGCGATATCCGCCGTGGTGGGGATTATTGTAACGTTGCTTACGCTGCGTAAAGGTTAAGCGACCAGCCAGAAAATGGCTAACGCAATTATCAACGCAACAAACAGCAGTCCCGGTCGTGCCGACAGAGATTTAACCGTTTCAATCATCGGCGCGAACGGGCTGTAAATGGGCTGCAGATGACGCGGCTCGCTGAGCTCACGTTCTCGTTCCACGCGACGCAGGAAAATTTGATTGAGCAAGTCCTGCACCTGCACCGTGGTCAGAATCGATTGTGGTTGGATCTGATACGTTTGCTGTGCGTATTCTTTTATCGCTGTCAGCTCATTCGGCTCTAATGGCAGCTTCAGCGCCGCCTGGAGCGTTTGTAGCGTCGGTGCGCTTTGCAGGCTGAGCGTCTGGCGCGCCTGCAGCCAGGTGACCAGGTGCGTAAACTGTTTGGCAGGGATCAGCTCACCGCTTTTTACGCCAGACAACTCCAGCATCGACTGCCAGATCATCTTCCCGGATTCTCCCGTGGCCGCCGCCAGTTTGGTAACTAACTGGTTCAGCGTATTGTGCTCTGCGGGGAGCAAAGGGCGATCGGTAGCCGGGCGCTGCTGCGGCTGCGGTATCGACAGCTGTCCTTGTTGCAGCAGCGTGAGCACGTTCTTCAACTGCTCAGGCGTGAGCTGGCTGAGCGCCGTTTGCCCATACTGCTGACGGATAAAATCACTCACCGCCTGGCGATTATTTCCCTGGCTCAGTAATTCAGTGAGCTGCGAAAGCACCTGACGATTAACATGATTTTGCTGAGCAACCCCCAGTCGTTGGTTAAGGTTTTGCTCAGCGGCAGGAAAGTGACGTGATTGCAGCGGCGTATCACTTTTGACGCCCAGATCGTGCTTCATTCCGGCCCACACCTCAGCGCTTTGCTGCTGGGTGAGTGAAATCAAACGGGTAATTAGCCGTTCCAGCACAGTACGTTGTTGCGTGGATAGCGGTTGTTCACCCGCAGCGGAAGGGGCATTTTGGCCTTCGCCGGGAGGGCGTGCGGGCGTACCTGAAATGGGCTGCATCATCTCTGTTCCTTAAATCTGTGCTGACCAGGTCTCGCAGTATGCCTGGCGGCGAGATTATGGCACACTTGCCCGGTTAACTCTCGTTCTCAAACAGGTGCGAAAGACGTGAAAATCCTCGTTGATGAAAATATGCCCTATGCCCGCGAACTGTTCAGTCGTTTGGGGGAGGTCAAAGCGGTTCCCGGTCGTCCGATTCCCGTTGCTGAACTGGATGATGCGGATGCTTTAATGGTGCGCTCGGTGACGAAAGTAAATGAATCACTGCTTGGCGGAAAACCGGTTAAATTTGTCGGTACGGCAACCGCTGGCACAGACCATGTGGATGACGCCTGGCTTGCGCAGGCGGGGATCGGTTTTTCCGCCGCGCCCGGTTGTAACGCAATAGCGGTCGTAGAATATGTTTTTTCAGCGTTGCTGATGCTGGCGGAGCGCGACGGGTTTGCGTTACGCGATCGCACCGTAGGCATTGTGGGTGTGGGCAATGTGGGCGGGCGTTTGCAGGCGCGTCTGGAAGCGCTGGGGATCCGCACGCTGTTGTGCGATCCACCGCGAGCCGATCGCGGTGACGAAGGCAATTTCTGCTCGCTGGATGAACTGGTTGAGCAAGCCGATGTGCTGACTTTCCATACCCCGCTGTTTAAAGACGGGCCGTACAAAACGCTGCACATGGCGGATGACGCGCTGATTAGCCGGTTGAAGCCGGGCACCATTCTGATCAACGCCTGCCGTGGGGCGGTCATCGACAATACGGCATTGCTGAACCGATTGAATGCCGGTCAGTCGCTGAGCGTTGTGCTGGATGTCTGGGAAGGAGAGCCGGATCTCAATGTGGCGTTGCTGGAGAAAGCCGATATCGGCACGGCGCACATTGCCGGGTATACCCTCGAAGGAAAAGCGCGTGGCACCACGCAGGTCTTTGAGGCCTATAGTAAGTTTATTGGTCACGAGCAGCACGTTGCGCTCAGTACCCTGTTACCCGCGCCGGAATTTGGTCGTATCACCCTACATGGCCCGTTAGATCAGCCAACGCTGAAAAGGCTGGTGCATTTAGTGTATGATGTGCGCCGCGATGATGCGCCGCTGCGCAAAGTCGCTGGAATTCCGGGTGAGTTTGATAAACTGCGTAAAAATTACCTTGAGCGTCGTGAATGGTCGTCTTTATATGTGATGTGTGACGACGCAACGGCTGCTGCCTTATTGTGTAAGCTGGGTTTTAACGCTGTTCATCATCCGGCACATTAATGTCTTCTTAATGCTCCCTGTCGAATAATGCGACAGGGACGCTTACGTATTTCTTGGAGTAAATCACCATGTCTGAAGGCTGGAATATTGCCATTCTGGGCGCAACGGGCGCCGTAGGCGAAGCCCTGCTCGATACGCTGGCTGAACGCCAGTTCCCGGTCGGTGAAATTTATGCGCTGGCGCGTAATGAAAGCGCCGGTGAACATCTGCGTTTTAACGGTAAATCGGTCATAGTGCAGGACGTTGCAGACTTTGACTGGACGCAGGCACAGTTGGCATTTTTTGTTGCGGGCGCTGAAGCCACCGCCGCCTGGGTAGAAGAAGCCACTAATGCGGGTTGCCTGGTGATCGACAGCAGCGGTCTGTTCGCGCTTGAGCCAGACGTTCCGCTGGTGGTTCCGGACGTTAACCCGTTCGTGCTGGCGGATTACCGTAACCGCAATGTGATTGCGGTGCCTAACAGTCTGACCAGCCAACTGCTGTCTGCACTGAAACCGTTGATTGATGACGGTGGGCTTTCGCGTATTACGGTGACCAATATTATCTCAGCTTCCGCTCATGGCAAAAAAGCGGTGGATGCGCTGGCCGGACAGAGTGCAAAACTGCTTAACGGTATCCCGATTGACGAAGATGATTTCTTTGGCCGTCAGTTGGCATTCAACATGCTGCCGCTGCTGCCCGATCGTGAAGGTAGCGTGCGTGAAGAACGTCGTATCGTTGATGAAGTGCGCAAAATTATGCAGGATGACGGTCTGCTCATCTCTGCCAGCATCGTGCAGTCCCCGGTATTTTATGGCCACGCGCAGATGGTGAATTTTGAGGCCCTGCGCCCGTTGGCGGCGGAAGAAGCGCGCGATGCGTTTTCACGCGGTGAAGACGTGGTGTTGTCGGAAGAGACCGATTTCCCGACCCAGGTTGGCGATGCATCGGGCACGCCGCACCTTTCTATTGGCTGCGTGCATAATGATTACGGTATGCCAGAGCAGGTTCAGTTCTGGTCTGTGGCGGACAACGTACGCTTTGGCGGCGCGTTAATGGCGGTGAAAATAGCGGAAAAACTGGTGCAGGAGTACCTGTACTAATGTCTGACCAGCAACAGCCGTCAACCCATAAAATTGCGCTGGGCATTGAGTATGACGGCAGCAAATATTATGGCTGGCAGCGCCAGAACGAAGTGCGTAGCGTTCAGGAAAAACTGGAAAAAGCGCTCTCTCAGGTGGCGAATGAACGCATCAATGTTTTTTGTGCAGGACGCACGGATGCGGGCGTTCATGGCACTGGGCAGGTCGTGCATTTTGAAACCACTGCCCAGCGTAAAGATGCGGCCTGGACACTGGGGGTAAATGCGAATTTACCTGGTGACATCGCCGTGCGCTGGGTTAAAGCTGTACCCGATGATTTTCATGCCCGATTTAGCGCCACGGCTCGCCGTTATCGCTACATCATCTACAATCATCGGTTGCGCCCTGCTGTTTTGGGTAAAGGGGTAACCCATTACTATGAACCGCTGGACGCTGAGCGTATGCATCGTGCGGCCCAGTGTCTGATTGGCGAAAATGATTTTACCTCGTTTCGAGCGGTGCAGTGTCAGTCGCGCACGCCGTGGCGAAACGTGATGCACATTAACGTCGAACGTTTCGGTGCATATGTGGTGGTGGATATTAAAGCGAATGCCTTTGTACATCATATGGTCAGGAATATTGTCGGCAGCCTGATGGAAGTTGGCGCCAACAACCAGCCGGAGAGCTGGATAGCAGAACTGTTAGCGGCAAAGGACAGAACGCTGGCAGCGGCAACGGCGAAAGCGGAAGGACTGTATCTGGTTGCGGTAGATTACCCGGACCGGTTCGACCTGCCAAAACCGCCTATGGGCCCGCTATTTCTGGCGGACTAATTTGAGTCGTATAAAGGCAAAACTATGGACCTGATTTACTTTCTTATCGATTTTATCCTGCACATTGATGTGCACCTGGCGGAGCTGGTTGCGGAATACGGTATCTGGGTATACGCCATTCTGTTTCTGATCCTGTTCTGTGAAACCGGGCTGGTGGTGACACCATTCCTGCCAGGGGATTCGCTGCTGTTTGTTGCGGGTGCGCTTTCTGCGCTGCCAACCAACGATCTTAATGTTCATCTGATGGTGGCACTGATGATTGTGGCGGCGATTGTGGGCGATGCGGTGAACTACACGATTGGCCGATTGTTCGGGGAAAAACTTTTCAGTAACCCGAACTCCAAAATTTTCCGCCGCAGCTACCTGGATAAAACCCATGCGTTCTACGAGCGTCATGGCGGTAAGACGATTATCCTGGCGCGTTTCGTGCCAATCGTGCGTACATTTGCGCCGTTTGTTGCCGGTATGGGACATATGTCCTACCGTCACTTTGCGATGTATAACGTCGTAGGCGCATTGCTGTGGGTATTGTTGTTCACCTACGCAGGCTACCTGTTCGGCGATCTGCCGATCGTCCAGGAAAACCTGAAATTATTGATTGTGGCGATTATCGTCCTTTCCGTATTGCCGGGGGTGATTGAAGTAATTCGCCATAAGCGTGCTGCGTCACGGGCTGCAAAATAGAAAGTAACTCAGCGGTTCGACCACTTTTTTATCCAAAGTTTCGGGCTGTTATGTTTTAATGTGCAACATTCATGGTCTGTTAGGGGCAAAAATGGCATTATGCGCCCCTTATAACAAAGCTGACTAGGGTTCAGGCAGAAAGGTCACCAATGAGCTGGATTGAACGAATTAAAAGCAACATTACTCCCACCCGCAAGGCAAGCATTCCTGAAGGGGTGTGGACCAAGTGTGATAGCTGCGGTCAGGTTTTATACCGTGCTGAGCTGGAACGTAATCTTGAGGTCTGTCCGAAGTGTGACCATCATATGCGCATGTCGGCGCGCAATCGCCTGCATAGCCTGTTAGATGAAGGTTCTCTTGTGGAACTGGGTAGCGAGCTTGAGCCGAAAGACGTGCTGAAGTTTCGTGACTCCAAAAAATACAAAGACAGACTGGCTTCTGCGCAGAAAGAAACTGGCGAGAAAGATGCGCTGGTGGTGATGAAAGGCACACTTCACGGTATGCCGGTCGTTGCTGCGGCATTCGAGTTCGCGTTTATGGGCGGCTCCATGGGCTCTGTGGTCGGCGCGCGTTTTGTCCGTGCCGTTGAGCAGGCGCTGGAAGACAACTGTCCGCTGATCTGCTTCTCCGCTTCTGGCGGGGCGCGTATGCAGGAAGCGCTGATGTCTTTGATGCAGATGGCGAAAACCTCTGCTGCGCTAGCGAAAATGCAGGAACGCGGTTTACCGTATATTTCTGTACTGACCGACCCAACAATGGGTGGTGTTTCCGCAAGCTTCGCGATGCTGGGCGATCTCAACATTGCAGAACCGAAAGCACTGATCGGCTTCGCTGGTCCACGTGTTATCGAGCAAACCGTACGTGAGAAACTGCCGCCGGGATTCCAGCGCAGCGAGTTCCTGATTGAAAAAGGCGCTATCGATATGATCGTTCGCCGTCCGGAAATGCGCCTGAAACTGGCAAGCATCCTGGCGAAGCTGATGAATCTTCCTGCGCCGAATCCGGATGAGCCGCGTGAAGGCGAAGTGGTACCTCCGGTTCCCGATCAGGAACCAGAGGCCTGATAGTTTACGCTATGGGTTTCGGGTTGCAGGCAGGCGACAAGAGTGTTAATCCCGATGAACTTACACCGTTAAGTGATTCGGGAGAGCGAGTACAGCCAACACATCTGCAACGTGGAAAACGACGTGTAAAAAAGGGCAGGCCGGTTGGCGCTGCCCTTTTGCTTTTCTCAACGTAAAGAATCTACAGGCATCATGGACAATAAACGTATCCCTCAAGCCGCGTCGCCCCTGGCGTCGTGGCTTTCTTATCTTGAAAACCTGCACAGTAAAACCATCGATCTGGGCCTTGAACGCGTCAGCCAGGTGGCGCGTAAACTGGGTGTGTTGAAACCTGCGCCATTTGTTTTTACGGTGGCAGGAACCAATGGGAAAGGCACAACCTGTCGTACGCTGGAATCTGTGCTGACTGCGGCAGGCTATAAAGTTGGGGTGTACAGTTCGCCTCATCTGGTGCGCTACACGGAACGCGTGCGCGTGCAGGGGCGTGAACTGCCGGAATCAGCTCATACCGCCTCGTTTGCTGAGATTGAAGACGCACGTGGTGACATTTCCCTGACTTACTTTGAATACGGTACGTTATCGGCACTCTGGCTGTTTAAACAGGCCCAACTGGATGTTGTTATTCTGGAAGTGGGGTTAGGCGGCCGCCTTGACGCCACCAATATCGTCGATGCCGATGTCGCAGTAGTCACCAGTATTGCGCTTGACCATACTGACTGGCTGGGCCCGGATCGCGAAAGTATTGGTCGAGAGAAGGCAGGGATTTTCCGCGCAGAGAAACCGGCCATCGTCGGCGAACCGGAAATGCCTTACACCATCGCGGATGTCGCTCAGGAGAGCGGGGCGATTTTGCAACGTTGCGGTGTGGACTGGCGCTATGCGGTCACGGAGAACTACTGGTCGTTTACTGATGCTCATGGAACGCTGGCGCACCTGCCGTTGCCGCAGGTGCCACAACCTAATGCTGCAACCGCACTGGCCGCACTGCGCGCAAGCGGCCTTAACGTCAGCGAGCAGGCCATTCGTGACGGTATCGAACAAGCGATTTTACCGGGACGCTTCCAGATTGTGAGCGAGTCGCCGCGGGTGATTTTTGATGTTGCCCATAACCCGCATGCGGCGGAGTATCTGACCGGACGTCTGAAAAAGTTAGTGAAAAGCGGGCGTGTACTTGCGGTTATCGGTATGCTACATGATAAAGATATTGCCGGTACGTTGGCCTGGCTGAAAAGTGTGGTTGACGACTGGTACTGTGCGCCCCTGGAAGGGCCGCGTGGTGCAACGGCAGAACAGCTGCTGGAGCACCTGGGCAAAGGCAACGCTTATGACAGCGTGGCGCAGGCATGGGCTGCGGCACTTGCTGAGGCGAAGCCAGAAGATACCGTGTTGGTGTGTGGATCGTTTCACACTGTCGCACATGTCATGGAAGTAATAGACGTGGGGAGAAGCGGTGGCGAGTAAGTTTCAGAACCGATTAGTCGGCACAATTGTGCTGGTCGCGCTCGGGGTAATTGTGCTTCCCGGGCTGCTTGACGGCCAGAAAAAGCATTATCAGGATGAATTTGCAGCGATCCCACTGGTGCCTAAACCCGGCGATCGCGATGAACCAGACATGATGCCAGCAGCAACGCAGGCGCTGCCGACTCAGCCGCCGGAAGGGGCGGCAGAAGAGGTGCGTGCGGGTGATGCTGCCGCGCCATCGTTGGATCCATCACGTTTGACGACGGCAAACAGCGCGGAGTTAGATCCTGTCCCTGCGCCTGTGGAACCACCGAAACCTAAACCGAAACCGCAGCCTGTTGCCGTCGCCCCGACGCCGGCACCGACTCCAGCGCCGAAACCGGCCGCTGAGGAAGCGCCAGCCCCAACCGGCAAAGCGTATGTTGTACAGCTCGGTGCATTGAAAAACGCGGATAAGGTCAATGAGATCGTGGGTAAACTTCGTGGCGCGGGCTTCCGGGTATATACTTCCCCGTCAACGCCGGTGCAGGGTAAAATAACCCGCATTCTCGTAGGGCCTGACGCCTCCAAAGATAAGCTGAAGAACTCGCTGGGCGAGCTGCAGAAGATCTCTGGTTTGAGCGGGGTGGTGATGGGGTATACCCCTAACTAAGGGATTGCGTTACGTTGCTCTGATGTAGGCCGGACAAGGTGTTTACACCGCCATCCGGCAGTGTCCGAAGAGGCATAAAATCGTATGGCGTTGAAGATTTTTTCAGCGCCATTTTTATTTACGCGTGGAAAGGAAATCCCTACGCAAACGTTTTCTTTTTCTGTTAGAATGCGCCCCGAACAGGACGACAGGGCGTAAAATCGTGGGACACATATGGTCTGGATTGATTACGCCATTATCGCGGTGATTGGTTTTTCCTGTCTGGTTAGCCTGATCCGTGGCTTTGTTCGTGAAGCATTATCGTTGGTGACTTGGGGTTGTGCTTTCTTTGTCGCCAGCCATTACTACACTTACCTGTCTGTCTGGTTTACGGGCTTTGAAGACGAACTGGTTCGAAATGGGATTGCTATCGCGATACTGTTCATCGCGACACTTATCGTCGGCGCTATCGTTAACTTTGTGATAGGCCAACTGGTAGAGAAAACAGGACTGTCGGGTACCGACAGAGTGTTGGGGATTTGCTTCGGTGCTTTGCGTGGAGCGTTGATCGTCGCCGCCATACTGTTCTTTCTCGATACCTTTACCGGTCTGTCGAAAAGTGAAGACTGGGGTAAGTCACAGCTGATCCCGCAGTTCAGTTTCATCATCAGATGGTTCTTTGACTATCTGCAAAGCTCGTCAAGTTTCTTGCCCAAAGTATAAACTTTGGGTCGTTGCTGAACGAGGAAAAGACGTATGTGCGGTATTGTCGGTATCGCCGGTGTTATGCCGGTAAACCAGTCGATTTATGACGCGTTAACGGTGCTCCAGCATCGTGGTCAGGATGCTGCGGGCATCATCACCATTGATGCCAACAACTGCTTCCGCTTGCGTAAAGCAAACGGAATGGTGAGCGATATTTTTGAAGCGCGCCATATGCAGCGTTTGCAGGGCAATATGGGCATCGGTCATGTGCGTTACCCAACGGCTGGCAGCTCCAGCGCCTCCGAAGCTCAACCTTTTTACGTCAACTCACCGTATGGCATTACGCTTGCCCACAATGGCAACCTGACCAATGCACATGAGTTGCGTAAAAAGCTGTTTGAAGAAAAGCGCCGCCACATCAATACCACTTCAGATTCTGAAATTCTGCTGAATATTTTCGCCAGCGAGCTGGATAACTTCCGCCATTACCCGCTGGAAGCCGACAATATTTTTGCGGCCATTGCGGCAACCAACCGCCAGATTCGCGGCGCCTATGCCTGCGTGGCGATGATTATCGGTCACGGTATGGTTGCCTTCCGCGACCCTAACGGTATCCGTCCGCTGGTGATGGGCAAACGCGATATTGGCGATGGCCGTACCGAGTACATGGTGGCGTCTGAGAGCGTAGCGCTGGATACGCTGGGCTTTGAATTCCTGCGCGACGTAGCACCTGGCGAAGCAGTGTACATCACCGAAAAAGGCCAGCTGTTTACCCGTCAGTGTGCCGATAACCCGGTGAGCAATCCATGTCTGTTTGAATACGTTTACTTCGCACGTCCTGACTCCTTTATCGACAAGATTTCCGTCTACAGCGCCCGTGTGAATATGGGGACTAAGCTTGGCGAAAAAATTGCCCGTGAGTGGGAAGATCTGGACATCGACGTAGTAATCCCAATCCCGGAAACCTCCTGTGATATCGCGCTGGAAATTGCCCGTATTCTCGGTAAGCCGTACCGCCAGGGGTTTGTGAAAAACCGCTATGTGGGCCGTACCTTTATCATGCCGGGCCAGCAGTTGCGTCGTAAATCTGTGCGCCGTAAGCTGAACGCTAACCGTGCGGAATTCCGTGATAAAAACGTGCTGTTGGTGGATGACTCCATCGTGCGTGGCACCACCTCAGAACAGATTATCGAGATGGCGCGTGAAGCCGGAGCGAAGAAGGTGTATCTGGCCTCTGCCGCCCCGGAAATTCGCTTCCCGAACGTTTATGGCATCGATATGCCTACGGCGACGGAGCTGATTGCGCATGGTCGTGAAGTGGACGAGATTCGCCAGATAATCGGCGCAGATGGTCTGATCTTCCAGGATCTGAACGATCTGATTGAAGCTGTCCGTGCTGAGAACCCGGATATTCAGCAGTTTGAATGTTCAGTGTTTAACGGTGTGTACGTTACCAAAGACGTCGACCAGCAATATCTCGATTTCCTCGACTCCCTGCGTAATGACGATGCCAAAGCGGTGTTGCGTCAGAACGAAGCGGAAAACCTTGAGATGCACAACGAAGGTTAATGTTTGCTCGCAAGCAAGGGCGCAACCTGCGCCCTTGCTTGCAACTCACCGTAATTTCCTGCAAAGTCGGCCCTGAGCAAGTAAGGGCGATTACACATGAAACGACTCATCATTGGTATTTCTGGTGCAAGCGGGGCAATTTACGGCGTGCGCCTGTTGCAGGTATTGCGTGACGTCACTGATGTGGAAACCCACCTGGTGATGAGTGCCGCTGCCCGACAGACGCTGGCGCTGGAAACGGACCTCTCTGTGCGCGACGTGCAGGCGCTGGCAAATGTGAATCATGATACCCGTGATATCGCCGCCAGTATCTCCTCCGGCTCTTTTCAGACTGCCGGAATGGTTATTCTGCCTTGTTCAATCAAAACGCTTTCTGGCATCGTCCACAGTTACACCGATGGGTTGCTTACCCGTGCGGCAGATGTGGTGTTGAAAGAACGTCGTCCGCTGCTGCTGTGTGTACGCGAAACGCCGCTGCATCTGGGGCATTTGCGATTGATGACGCAGGCGGCAGAAATTGGGGCGGTAATTATGCCACCTGTCCCGGCGTTTTATCATCGTCCGCAAACGCTCGATGATGTGATTAATCAAACGGTTAATCGCGTGCTTGACCAGTTTGATATTACCCTCCCGCAGGACCTGTTCACCCGCTGGCAAGGGGCGTAAGCCGTTCCATCAGCGTGCAAAGAATCATCCGTTGCCCTGTTTCAGGGCAATTTTGTAACCGCGATCATATCCTCAACATTTAATTCGTTAAAACTCAACGAAACGCTGCGGTTCAACCGCCAGACCTGCTATCTTCAAAATCAGGACATTATTGCAACGTTTTATTAACATATTTAACGTCGAATATCCTCATCGACGTGAAAATGGCATAAGACATGCATGAAAAAGTCTGCAAACACACAACACAACGTAAAACATAATAAAATTACGCCACTTGAGGGTTATGTATGAAGAAGACGGTTCTTGCTTTGTCTTTGCTGGTAGGACTCTCCGCCACCGCGGCCAGCTACGCAGCACTTCCGCAGACGGTTCGTATTGGTACAGATACAACGTACGCTCCTTTTTCCTCTAAAGATGCCAAAGGCGACTTTGTCGGCTTCGATATCGATCTGGGAAATGAGATGTGTAAGCGCATGCAGATCAAATGCACCTGGGTTGCCAGTGACTTTGATGCGCTGATCCCATCGCTGAAAGCGAAAAAAATTGATGCCATCATCTCCTCGCTTTCTATCACCGAAAAGCGTCAGCAAGAGATTGCGTTCTCAGACAAACTTTACGCTGCAGACTCACGTCTGATCGCCGCGAAAGGTTCCCCAATTCAGCCGACTCTGGATTCCCTCAAGGGTAAACACGTTGGCGTCCTGCAAGGCTCTACTCAGGAAGCCTATGCCAATGACAACTGGCGCAGCAAAGGCGTGGACGTGGTGGCCTATGCGAACCAGGACCTCATCTATTCTGACCTGACGGCAGGCCGTCTGGACGCGGCATTGCAAGATGAAGTCGCGGCCAGCGAAGGCTTCCTGAAGCAGCCTGCTGGTAAGGATTACGCTTTTGCCGGTCCGTCGGTGAAAGATAAAAAATACTTTGGTGACGGAACCGGGATTGGCTTGCGCAAAGATGATGCAGAGCTGAAAGCCGCTTTCGACAAAGCGCTGGGCGAACTGCGTAAAGACGGCACCTACGACAAAATGGCGAGCAAATATTTTAATTTTAATGTCTACGGCGATTAATACAGCGGCGTGGGGAATTGACTGCACCATTGCGGGTAACCATTTCGGTGCATAATAATTTCAGTGCACTGTTTTGGTGCTTTTATCGCTGACTTAATAAGCATGAGTGCATACTTAAGCGCTTTTCATGCAAATAAATACCGCCGACAGGGTAGAATGCTTTGCCTTGTCGGCCTGATTAATGGCACGATAACTGCACCTGGTCCTGTAAAGATCCCCTATAAAAGACAGTCTGTTGAGGATAGTTATGAAAAAACTGGTGTTGTCTCTTTCTCTGGTTCTGGCTTTCTCCAGTGCTACCGCAGCATTTGCAGCCATTCCGCAAAAAATTCGTATCGGTACCGATCCCACTTATGCGCCGTTCGAATCGAAGAATGCGCAGGGTGAATTAGTCGGTTTTGATATCGATCTGGCTAAAGAGCTGTGCAAACGTATCAATACGCAATGTACCTTCGTGGAAAACCCGCTGGACGCGCTGATCCCTTCGCTAAAAGCGAAGAAAATCGATGCCATCATGTCCTCGCTTTCCATTACTGAAAAACGTCAGCAGGAAATCGCATTTACCGACAAGCTTTATGCAGCCGATTCGCGTCTGGTTGTCGCTAAAGATTCTGCTATTCAGCCGACCATTGAGTCGCTGAAAGGCAAACGTGTTGGTGTGCTGCAGGGCACTACCCAGGAAACGTTCGGCAACGAACACTGGGCGCCAAAAGGTATTGAGATTGTCTCTTATCAGGGGCAGGACAATATCTATTCTGACCTGACTGCCGGGCGTATTGACGCCGCGTTCCAGGATGAAGTTGCGGCCAGCGAAGGCTTCCTGAAACAGCCAGTCGGTAAAGATTACAAATTCGGCGGCCCGTCTGTGAAAGACGAGAAGTTGTTCGGCGTGGGTACCGGTATGGGGCTGCGCAAAGACGATAATGAACTGCGCGAAGCGCTGAATAAAGCCTTTGCCGAAATGCGAGCTGACGGTACTTACGAGAAGCTGGCGAAAAAGTACTTCGATTTTGATGTTTACGGCGGTTAATTACCGCAGGTGCTGATAAAGCCCGTAGATTTTTGACGCGTTGAATTTATGCCCGATGGCACCGCGCTTATCCGGCCTACGGTGATTTTGTAGGCCGGATAAGGCAAGGCCGCCATCCGGCATTTAACGGTTAGTCTGAAATCAAAAGAGGCTTACTACTCCACCACACACGACAGGACAGGCAGCATGTTGTATGGCTTTTCAGGTGTTATTTTACAGGGCGCAATTGTTACGCTGGAGCTGGCACTCAGCTCGGTGGTACTGGCGGTTCTGATAGGTCTTGTCGGCGCAGCAGCAAAGCTGTCGCAAAGCCGGGCAATGGGACTTATTTTCGAAGGGTACACAACGCTAATCCGCGGCGTACCCGATCTGGTCTTAATGCTGCTCATCTTCTACGGATTACAAATCGCGCTGAACACCATTACCGATGCCATCGGTATCGGCCAGATTGATATTGATCCGATGGTTGCGGGCATTATCACCCTTGGATTCATCTACGGCGCCTATTTTACCGAAACTTTTCGCGGTGCGTTTATGGCTGTACCAAAAGGCCATATTGAAGCCGCGACGGCGTTTGGCTTTACCAGCTCACAAATATTTCGTCGCATTATGTTCCCGGCGATGATGCGTTATGCCTTACCGGGAATCGGCAATAACTGGCAGGTTATTCTTAAGGCTACGGCGCTGGTATCGTTGCTTGGACTTGAAGACGTGGTGAAAGCGACTCAGCTTGCCGGGAAGAGTACCTGGGAGCCGTTCTATTTTGCCGTCGTGTGCGGGGTCATCTATCTGGTGTTTACCACTGTTTCTAATGGTGTGCTGCTGTACCTTGAGCGCCGCTATTCCGTGGGTGTGAAGAGGGCTGACCTGTGATCGAGATTATTCAGGAATACTGGAAGTCCCTGCTGTGGACCGACGGATATCGCTATACTGGCGTCGCTATCACCCTGTGGCTTTTGATTTCGTCAGTAGTGATGGGCGGAATACTGGCACTCTTTTTGGCGATTGGTCGCGTTTCCAGTAATAAATTTATCCAGTTTCCCATCTGGCTGTTCACCTATATTTTTCGTGGGACGCCGCTGTACGTTCAGCTACTGGTGTTTTATTCCGGGATGTATACGCTGGAAATAGTTAAAGGCACGGACTTCCTCAACGCGTTTTTCCGCAGCGGGCTGAATTGCACCGTGCTGGCGCTGACGCTGAATACCTGCGCCTATACCACGGAGATTTTCGCCGGGGCTATTCGTTCCGTGCCTCACGGTGAGATTGAGGCTGCGCGCGCATACGGTTTCTCGTCATTCAAACTGTATCGATGCATTATTTTACCTTCCGCGCTGCGTATTGCGCTGCCGGCATACAGCAATGAAGTCATTTTAATGCTGCACTCCACGGCGCTGGCATTTACTGCAACGGTACCTGATTTGTTGAAAATCGCTCGCGATATCAACTCGGCAACATATCAGCCGTTTACCGCCTTCGGTATTGCCGCTGTGCTGTATTTGATTATTTCGTATGTCCTGATCAGTCTGTTCCGTAAAGCGGAAAAACGCTGGTTGCAGCATGTATCCTCTAAATGATTCGAGTAACACGATGTCTGAAAATAAATTAAACGTTATCGATTTACATAAGCACTACGGCGAACATGAAGTGCTGAAAGGGGTATCGCTGCAGGCCAACGCGGGTGATGTTATCAGCATTATTGGCTCGTCAGGTTCCGGTAAAAGTACCTTCCTGCGCTGCATTAACTTTCTCGAGAAACCGAGTGCCGGGTCGATTGTCGTCAGCGGTCAGAACATTGGTCTGGTGCGCGACAAAGACGGCCAGTTGAAGGTTGCGGACAAAAATCAGCTACGCCTGCTGCGTACGCGTCTGACGATGGTCTTTCAGCACTTTAATCTGTGGAGTCACATGACAGTGCTGGAAAACGTCATGGAAGCGCCGATTCAGGTGTTGGGGCTGAGCAAGCAGGAAGCTCGCGACCGTGCGGTGAAGTATCTGGCTAAAGTGGGCATTGATGAGCGCGCACAGGGCAAATATCCGGTGCACCTGTCCGGTGGTCAGCAGCAGCGTGTTTCCATTGCCCGTGCGCTGGCGATGGAACCGGAAGTGTTGCTGTTTGATGAACCTACGTCGGCGCTTGATCCTGAGCTGGTGGGTGAAGTGCTGCGCATTATGCAACAGCTGGCTGAAGAGGGGAAAACCATGGTGGTGGTGACCCACGAAATGGGGTTTGCTCGTCATGTTTCCACGCACGTGATTTTCCTGCATCAGGGGAAAATTGAGGAAGAGGGCGACCCGGAGCAGGTATTCGGTAATCCGCAAAGCCCGCGTTTGCAGCAGTTCCTTAAAGGATCGCTGAAGTAAGTCAACAGCCCGGAGGCGCTACGCTTTCCGGGCTTACAATTTTAGCGCGTCGCGCTCCAGCCGAAACACCCAGTCGTCGTAGGCGATGCCGTCAATCTCATACGCCTTTTCCAGTACCTGCGTACGTACAAAGCCTGTCTTTTCCAGAATACGGATTGAACCCTTGTTATCCGCCAGCGCGTATGCGTTTATCGCCGTCACACCTGCATGCTCGAAGGCATACTGGCACACCGCGCGCACGGCTTCGCTGGCAATACCTTTCCCCTGAGCCTGTGGCATGATGGCGTAGCCGAGGTCGGCTTCCTGCGGGTAAAGATGGCTGATTTGCAGACCAATATCGCCAAGTGGCGTCGGGCTGTTATGTTCGCGGATGACGAAAGTGTGCTGTGCGGCCAGACGTCTGGCGAATAACAGCCGCGTATCTTTCGCCGGGGCGATGTTGCCCATATAGCGCATGACTTCAGGACATTCACGGAGTTTCTGGAAAAATGACCAGTCAGAAAATTGAAACAAAGAGAGGGTAAGTCGGGGAGTCGATATTATCGCCATAACGTCGCCATTGCGGAAATCTGGTCTATAACCTTACCACCACAACGGCGACTGTGAATAGCGCTTAGGGGTTATCGGATGACATCCGCCAGCGCTTCTTCTAAATCGTACCAGCGAAACGTGAAACCGGAAGCTTCCAGGCGTTTGGGCAATGCGCGTTGTCCACCAAGGACCAGTACTGACGATTCCCCCATCAGCAGTCGCATAGCGGTGGCGGGAACGCGCAGAATGGCAGGGCGGTTCAGAGCGTGACCCAGCGCGTGGGCAAACTGCTCATTGTGCACCGGGTATGGCGAAACCATATTGAAGGAACCACGTAGATCGTTATTCAGCAGCCAGATAATTCCGTTGACCATATCATCAACATGGATCCAGGCCATATACTGGCGTCCGTTACCGATCGGGCCGCCTAAGCCAAGACGAAACGGCGGGACCATTTTTGCCAGAATGCCGCCTGCTGAGGCCAGTACCACGCCGGTACGCAGCATACATACGCGGGTTTTGTCGCTTTGCGCAGTGCTGGCAATTTGCTCCCAGCGGGCGCACAGCTTGTGGGTAAATTCGTTATGCGGTGGCTCTTCTTCCGTAACCACAACTTCGCCCAAATCGCCGTAGTAACCGGTAGCGGAACCGGAGATTAACACTGAGGGCGGCGTCTCGCTCGCATTGATTAAATCGACCAGTTTCTGCGTAATGCCCCAACGGCTCTGGCACAAGCGTTCCTTTTGCTGTGCGCTCCAGCGCTTATCTGCAATAGGCTCTCCGGCAAGGTTAATCACGGCATCAATATTATTGAGATGTTGCCGCTCTTCCAGTCCTTTCCATAACGTGACCCGAGAGTCGAGAATCTGACGAGCCTTATCAGGGGTACGTGTCACTACGATTATCTGATGCCCCAGTTCCAGCAGGCAGGGGATCAGATGACGTCCAATCAGGCCAGTACCGCCGGTAATCAGAATCTGCATGTCGCCTCCCGGGTTACGTTTTAGCGCTGCCAGCTCAGCGTCATTGATACTGAGTCGGCGTAACGCAATGCGTGAAGTTTATCTATCTCGACTTCAGCATAAGTGACCCAGTGATGTTCGCGTGCGATATCGAGCACATCTTGAGTTAATTTTTCTAACAATGAGAAGCGGTTACCCTCCACGTGGGCAATGATGCTCTTGGTGATAGTGCGATAATTCAGCGCGTCGTTGATATCTTCGCTGGTACGGGCTTTGTCTGCCGGATAGTGGATGGCAATGTTGATGACGATATCCTGGCGATTAAGGATCTCCTCTTCTTTGATGCCGATAAAGGTGCGCAGACGAAGGTTTTTTATACGAATAATGGCGTCAGGTTGTGACATTGCAGGTTTCCTCCATGTATGAACCTCTGCATGATACACGAGAACCGAATTGCGTCACCGCTTCTCACTCAGTGCTTGCTGCATGGCGCGTTCCGTGGCAGGACGCGTACGGATGCGTTCGTGCCAGTTATTGACCGCCGGGTAATTGTCGAGGTCGATGCGCTGACGCTGATGGGCGTGGATCCACGGCCAGCAGGCAATGTCAGCAATGCTGTAGTGATCGCCTCCCAGCCAGGGTGACGTTTCCAGACGTTTATTCATCACGTTGTACAGGCGCTGGGTTTCAACCTGGTATCTTTCAATAGCGTAAGGGATCGTTTGCGGAGCGTAATGACTGAAATGATGATTCTGCCCCAGCATGGGACCCAGACCGCTGACCTGCCAGAACAGCCACTGCAGTGTGGTGTGGCGTTCGCGTAATTCACCGCTGAGCAGCTTACCGCTCTTCTCCGCCAGATAGAGTAAAATTTCTCCGGACTCAAACAAGCTGATGGGCCTTCCGCCATCTTCCGGCGCATGATCGATAATGGCCGGGATTTTATTGTTCGGCGAGATCAGCAGAAAATCGGGGCGAAACTGGCTACCTTTGCTGATATCGACATGAATCAGACGGTATTGCAGCTGTGCCTCTTCAAGAAACAGCGTGATTTTGTGACCGTTTGGCGATGGCGTGTAATAGAGATCGATCATTTTCAGCATCCGTTTTGTCATGAACCGGGTCATTACAAGTATAGAGCCTGTTGGCGTGCGTGAGTTTTCATCAAGTGACAGCGAGAGAAAGACTCTATATTTTGAAGGCAAGCCAATACACTTCAGAGGACATTATGAGCAAATCTGCAATTACGCTGTGGTCAGATGCCAATTTTTTCTCCCCCTACGTGCTGTCTGTTTATGTCGCTCTGCAAGAGAAGGGGCTACCTTTCACGCTGAAAACCGTTGATCTCAATAGTGGTGAACACTTGCATCCTTCATGGCAAGGTTACGCCTTAACGCGCCGCGTACCGGTTCTTGAGATCGATGGTTTTGAACTGAGCGAATCATCAGCGATTACGGAGTTCCTGGAAGAGAGCTTTGCGCCGCCACAGTGGGAGCGTATCTATCCGCACGATGTGCAAAAACGCGCGCGGGCGCGCCAGGTTCAGGCGTGGATCCGCAGCGATTTAATGCCTATCCGTGAAGAACGATCAACAGATGTTGTTTTTGCTGGCGTAAAGAAAGGACCGTTAAGCGAAGCGGGAAAAGCCAGTGCGGAAAAACTGTTCGCTACTGCGAGCAGTTTACTGAGCCACGGTAAGCAGAATTTATTTGGCGAATGGTGTATCGCTGACTGCGATTTAGCGCTAATGCTTAATCGCCTGGTCCTTAACGGCGATGAGGTTCCAGAAGCGCTTGCGGAATACGCCACCTTCCAGTGGCAACGCGCTTCAGTACAGCGTTTTATCGCGCTTTCAGCGAAGCGTTCCTGCTGAAAAACGGGCCGTAATCCAGTATCATTACAAGGTAATTTTCAGCGAGGAGTGAGTGATGAAACTGATGTTCGCATCGGACATTCATGGTTCGTTGCCAGCCACGGAACGCGTACTCGAACGGTTTGCTGCAAGCGGCGCGCAATGGCTGGTGATATTGGGTGATGTTTTAAACCACGGGCCGCGTAATGCGCTTCCAGAAGGCTATGCACCTGCGCAGGTTGCTGAACGGCTGAATGAGCTGGCATCGCGAATTATTGCGGTGCGTGGTAATTGCGACAGCGAAGTGGATCAGATGCTCCTGCATTTTCCGATGACTGCGCCGTGGCAGCAAATTCTGACAGAAAACCAGCGACTCTTTTTGACGCACGGACACCTTTTTGGCCCGCAAAATATGCCGGTGCTCAATGCGGGCGATGTTCTGGTTTATGGGCATACTCATCTGCCGGTTGCTGAGCGGCGCGAGGGTATCTATCATTTCAATCCCGGCTCGGTAAGCATCCCGAAAGGGGGCTTTGCGGCAAGTTACGGGATTCTGGATGATAATGTTCTCAGCGTAATGGCACTCAATGATCAAAGTGTTATTGCACAGGTCGAGATTAATCCGTAATTTACCCCACAAACATAAACGCGCCGTAAGAGCGCCAGAAAAAAGAAGGTTTCCTGATGGTGGAACAGCGTCGTTTGGCAAGTACTGAATGGGTGGATATTGTGAATGAAGACAACGAAGTCATTGCACAGTCCAGCCGGGAACAAATGCGGGCGCAACGCTTACGCCATCGTGCAACGTATATCGTTGTGCATGATGGTATGGGCAAAATTCTGGTTCAACGTCGCACTGAGACAAAAGATTTTTTGCCCGGCATGCTGGATGCCACCGCAGGCGGTGTGGTTCAGGCTGACGAGCAGATGCTGGAATCAGCGCGTCGTGAAGCAGAAGAGGAACTGGGGATTGCGGGCGTGCCGTTTGCCGAGCATGGTCAGTTTTACTTTGAAGACCAGAACTGTCGCGTATGGGGTGGGTTGTTTAGCTGCGTTTCCCACGGACCGTTTGCGCTTCAGGAAGATGAGGTCAGTGAAGTTTGCTGGTTGACGCCGGAAGAAATTACCGCGCGCTGCGACGAATTTACACCGGACTCCCTGAAAGCCCTGGCGCTGTGGATGACCCGCAACGCCAAGAATGAAGGGGCGAAAGCCGAAAAGCAGGAAGAAGCTGAGTAAACTCTGTTCATCCGGCCTACTGCGTCGAGAAATCGAGTAGGCCGGACGCACACTTTTTAATGGTAACCCATCATCTGCGCGCCAATCACCACCACGCTGGACATAATAAACAGCAGTCCCAACAGCGTAGCACCTACCTTCAGCCAGTTACGAAAATCCACCCGACAAACGCCTAACGTAGCCATCAGAGATGCTGACGTCGGATAGATAATATGACTGAATCCGTCGCCAAACTGGAAGGCCAGGACTGTGACCTGACGGTTTACGCCAACCAGATCGCCCAGCGGTGCCAGTAGCGGCATGGTTAACGCAGCCTGACCAGAGCCGGAAGTGACGAAGAAATTAAATACTGCCTGGAACAATAGCATAAACCACGCCGCGATGGCGTTATCCAGCCCGCTGATGCCATTGGCAATGCTGTGCAGCAGAGTGTTTAACACGCTGGCTTCACCCGCCTCTCCATTACCGACCAGCAGTAAAATGCCTTTGGCAAAACCAACCAGCAGGGCAGGGGCAATCATCATTCGTGCACCCTCAGTGAATGAGGAGGCCATGATGTTGACAGTCATGCCGTTGAGCCGAAACACGACGCCGATAATGCCAATCACCAGACCCATCGTGAAGAACTGACTGGCGATCTCAGGAATAAACCACGCGTTGACGATAACGCCCCAGACAACCCAAATCATCACCGCGGTCAGCACCACTAGCACTAACCAGTCGCCCAGCGTGAAGCGTCGTTCCACGACTTCGTCCTGCTGCTCGCGAAAGAAGCGGTCGGATTCATGTACCCGGGACAAAAGCGGATTCTTTTTGATTCGCGCCGCATAGGCCAGCGTGAAGGTCAGCCCGATTAGTGTAGCGATCACCCAGACCACGATGCGTAGCCCGGAACCAGAGAGCACCGGTACCCCCGCAATACCTTGCGCGACCACCACGCAAAATGGGTTCATCCATGAGCTGGCGAAACCAATCTGAGTCGCGATATAGGTAACCAGCACGGTGGTGATACTGTCGTAACCTAGCCGTACCATCAAAGGCGCGATGATAATGGCAAAGGCAACAGCCTCTTCCCCCATGCCAAACACCGCGCCGCCTAAGGAGAAGAGAATAAACAGCACTGGGATAAACAGGACCTCGTTGCCCCGCGTATGGCGAATGAGCGCCAGGATGCCGTTATCAATGGTGCCGGTACGCATAACGATGCCGAATGCGCCGCCAATGACCAGCATAAACATAATGATGCCGACAGCAGTGCCGAATTTCGAGCCGGAGGTTAATCCTTCAAACGGGAAATTCATCAGGCCTGGGCGTTCATCTCCGGTGGTGAATAACTGCACCCGGTGATACTGCTCTTCACCTGCGTCGTTGGTCAGAATACGAAAGGAATGGGGGTCAACCACCTTACGGGTTTTGGTTTGTCCATCAACCTGATACTGCACTTCCTGGCTGTCGAACATCCCGACGGGAACAACCCATGTTGCCAGACTGGTTAAAATGGCGACGAAAAAAATAATCACCAGCGTGTCGGGCATCGCCCATTTTTTAGCTGGCTGTGATTCTGTTACTGCTGACATGAAAGACTATCCCTGTTGCAACGCAAAAGAGAGTAAGTATGCGAACAGAAGAATAGTTATTCATTGATGCAGCGCATCCAGGCAAATGTTTCAGATTATGCCAAAAGGGAAATAGACATAAAAAAACCGGAAATATCAGCTATTTCCGGTTTGATAAGCAGATGTGTTGCCGGATAAGAGATCCGGCACACTCGGCAGATTACTGCTGCTGCTGGGAAGACTGGATCGCGGTCAGTGCGATGGTGTAGACGATATCGTCTACCAGCGCGCCACGAGACAGGTCGTTCACCGGCTTGCGCATACCCTGCAGCATTGGCCCAATGGAGATCAGGTCGGCAGAACGCTGTACCGCTTTGTAAGTGGTGTTACCGGTGTTCAGATCCGGGAAGATGAACACGGTAGCGCGACCTGCAACCGGAGAGTTCGGCGCTTTGGATTTCGCTACGTCAGCCATAACAGCGGCGTCGTACTGCAGCGGACCGTCGATCATCAGGTCAGGACGTTTTTCCTGTGCCAGACGGGTTGCTTCGCGAACTTTCTCTACGTCACTACCTGCACCAGAAGTACCGGTGGAGTAGGAGAGCATCGCTACGCGCGGTTCGATACCGAAGGCAATTGCGGAATCAGCGGACTGAATCGCGATTTCTGCCAGCTGCTCTGCAGTCGGATCCGGGTTGATCGCGCAGTCGCCGTAAACGTAAACCTGATCCGGCAGCAGCATGAAGAACACGGAAGACACCAGAGAGCTACCCGGTGCAGTTTTGATCAGCTGCAGCGGCGGACGGATGGTGTTCGCGGTGGTGTGTACTGCACCAGAAACCAGACCGTCAACATCGTCCTGTTCCAGCATCAGGGTACCGAGAACCACGTTGTCTTCCAGCTGTTCGCGGGCAACGGTTTCGGTCATACCTTTGTTTTTACGCAGTTCGACCAGGCGAGCAACGTAGCTTTCGCGAACCACATCTGGATCAACGATTTCTACGCCAGCGCCCAGTTCAACGCCCTGAGAGGCTGCAACGCGGGTGATCTCATCCGGGTTACCCAGCAGTACGCAGGTTGCGATACCACGTTCAGCACAGATGGCTGCCGCTTTAACGGTACGCGGTTCGTCGCCTTCCGGCAGAACAACGCGTTTGCCCGCTTTGCGCGCCAGCTCGGTCAACTGATAACGGAACGCTGGCGGAGACAGACGACGGCTACGCTCAGAGGTTGCAGTCAGGGATTCAATCCAGTCAGCGTTGATGTAGTTAGCAACGTATTCCTGAACTTTCTCAATGCGCTCGTGATCGTCAACCGGAACTTCCAGGTTGAAGCTCTGCAGGCTCAGAGAGGTCTGCCAGGTGTTGGTGTTTACCATGAATACCGGCAGGCCGGTTTCAAATGCACGTTCGCACAGTTTAGTGATGCGCGCGTCCATTTCGTAGCCGCCAGTCAGCAGCAGGGCACCGATTTCCACGCCGTTCATGGCCGCCAGGCATGCTGCAACCAGCACGTCAGGACGATCTGCGGAAGTTACCAGCAGGGAGCCTGCGCGGAAGTGTTCCAGCATATGTGGAATGCTGCGTGCGCAGAACGTCACAGACTTCACGCGACGGGTGTTGATATCGCCTTCGTTAACGATGGTGGCGTTCAGGTGACGCGCCATATCGATTGCACGAGTAGCGATCAGATCGAAGCTCCATGGCACCGCGCCCAGAACCGGCAGCGGGCTGGATTCTTGCAGTTTAGCCGGATCAACTTTGATCACTTTCGCTTTGGAAGAGTCGTCGAAAATCTCGGACAGATCCGGGCGAGTACGGCCCTGCTCATCAACCGGTGCGTTCAGTTTGTTAACGATTACGCCGGTGATGTTGGTGTTTTTCGCGCCGCCGAAGCTGCTGCGAGTCAGTTCAATACGCTCGTTCAGCTGTTCCGGGGTGTCGGTACCCTGAGACATAACGAAGACGATTTCCGCGTTCAGCGTTTTCGCGATTTCGTAGTTCAGAGACTGCGCGAACTGATGTTTACGGGTTGGGACCAGGCCTTCAACCAGTACAACTTCAGCGTCTTTGGTGTTCGCGTGGTAGTTCGCGATGATCTCTTCCATCAGCACATCTTTCTGATTGCTGGACAGCAGAGATTCAACGTGGCTCATCTTCAGCGGCTCTGCGGCTGGCAGAGAAGAGTTAGCACGGACGATGCTGGTAGTCTGGTCTGGCGCATCGCCACCGGCACGCGGTTGAGCGATCGGCTTAAAGACGCTCAGACGAACGCCTTTGCGTTCCATTGCGCGGATCACGCCAAGGCTGACGCTGGTCAGGCCGACGCTGGTTCCGGTAGGGATCAGCATAATAATACGGGACACGGTTTATCCTCTTTCGTTACCGCCAATTTAGACGGGTTACAAAACAGCACCGCCAGCTAGGCTGGCGGTGTGAAATCAGGCAGTCAGGCGGCTCGCGTCTTGCGCGATAACCAGTTCTTCGTTGGTTGGGATAACCAGCGCAGGACGGGTACCTTCTTTGTTGATGAAACCAGATTTGCCGAAACGTGCGGCCAGGTTACGTTCGTGGTCAACTTCAAAGCCCAGAACGCCCAGTTTGCCCAGAGACAGTTCACGAACCATCGCTGCGTTTTCACCGATACCACCGGTGAAGACAACTGCATCCAGACGACCATCCATCAGCGCAGTGTAAGAACCGATGTATTTCGCCAGACGGTGGCAGTAAACGTCCATTGCACGTTTAGCGTCTTCTTTAGTAGCGTAGTTATCTTCAACATAACGGCAGTCGCTGGTGACTTCGGTCAGACCCAGCAGGCCGGACTCTTTGGTCAGCATTTTGTTGATCTGGTCAACGTTCATGCCCAGGGTATCGTGCAGGTGGAAGATGATCGCCGGGTCGATGTCACCGGAACGCGTACCCATCACCAGACCTTCCAGCGGGGTCAGACCCATGGAGGTATCAACACATTTACCGTTACGGATAGCAGATACAGAACCGCCATTGCCCAGGTGGCAAGTGATGATGTTCAGCTCTTCAACCGGTTTGTTCAGCACTTTTGCCGCTTCCTGAGTGACGAAGAAGTGGCTGGTACCGTGCGCGCCGTAACGACGAACGCCGTGTTCTTTGTACAGGCTGTACGGCAGAGCATAGAGGTAAGACTCTTCCGGCATAGTCTGATGGAACGCGGTGTCGAATACAGCCACGTTTTTGTCTTTCAGATTAGGGAAGGATTTCAGCGCTTCTGCGATACCGATCAGGTGAGCCGGGTTATGCAGCGGTGCGAAAGAGGCAGAATCTTTGATGCCCTGAATAACGGAATCATCGATAACCACGGAGCTGGTGTACTTCTCGCCGCCGTGTACGATACGGTGACCAATAGCGGTCAATTGCGCAGACAATTCTGGTTTTTGTGCCAGAATAGTGTTAACGATAAAGTTCAGCGCTTCACTGTGAGCGGCGCCTGCACCTAAAGCCGCTTCTTGTTTACCGCCGTCCATTTTCCACTTGATACGTGCTTCTGGGAGATGGAAACATTCGGCTAAACCAGAGAGGTATTCTTCACCGTTTACTGCATCGATGATGGCAAATTTCAGTGAGGAGCTACCGCAGTTCAGAACCAGTACTAACTTACTCGACATGGAAGTACCTATTTATGATACGTGGCTAAAAAAACGTCAGGGAGTCATAGAGCGTAGCGCATGATGACACCGACGTTTATGATTAACATCATGCGCCATAGTCTTTTTGGGCACGATGGAATAAATACCTTTGAGTCTATGTCATTTTGCGTATTTTTCAGGCAATGGCATAATGTATGCCAATTTGACGACTCAATGATTTTGGACTACAGGCCTTACAGGCCGGCACAGGATACCTGAATGTGGGTATCAAAGACAAAATGTTTTGAACGATGTCCCTTGTAGTTGTTGTTTTGCACAAATTTTTTAATTTTTATATGTGAAGTTGAGGTAACCGCCATGTCGACACCGGATAATCGCTCCGTCAATTTTTTTAGCTTGTTTCGCCGGGGGCAGCACTATGCAAAGACGTGGCCAATGGAAAAGCGCCTTGCGCCCGTGTTTGTTGAGAACCGCGTGATCCGCATGACGCGTTACGCGATTCGTTTTATGCCGCCTATCGCCGTCTTCACCTTATGTTGGCAAATTGCGTTAGGGGGGCAGTTGGGCCCGGCCGTGGCGACTGCGCTGTTTGCGCTTAGCCTGCCGATGCAGGGGATGTGGTGGCTGGGAAAACGTTCTGTAACGCCGCTGCCGCCTTCAATTCTCAATTGGTTCTATGAAGTCCGGGGTAAATTGCAAGAAGCTGGGCAGGCGCTCTCTCCGGTAGAAGGAAAGCCGGATTACCAGGCGCTGGCTGACACGCTTAAGCGCGCCTTCAAACAACTGGATAAAACTTTCCTTGATGATTTGTAATTGACCCCTGATTACGCATATAAAAGAAGGCACAAGATGCCTTCTTTTTTTTCATCGCAGTAGTAGTGATACAGGAGTCCCAAATGGAAATGACCAACGCTCAACGTCTGATTTTGTCGAATCAGTACAAAATGATGACTATGCTCGATCCAACTAACGCCGAGCGTTATCGTCGTTTGCAGACGATTATTGAACGCGGTTACGGCTTGCAGATGCGTGAGCTGGATCGTGAGTTTGGTGAACTGACGGAAGAAACCTGTCGTACGATTATCGATATTATGGAGATGTATCACGCATTACATGTGTCCTGGACTAATCTTAAGGATGCGCAGGCTATTGATGAGCGTCGCGTGACCTTCCTCGGTTTTGACGCCGCAACGGAAGCCCGTTTCCTCGGGTACGTTCGTTTTATGGTCAATGTGGAAGGTCGTTACACCCACTTTGATGCGGGTACGCATGGCTTCAACGCCCAGACCCCAATGTGGGAAAAATATCAGCGTATGCTGAATGTTTGGCACTCTTGCCCGCGTCAGTATCACCTGAGCGCGAATGAAATTAACCAAATCATTAATGCCTGAGGGGGCGAGCGTGCAGTGCAAAGGTTTTCTGTTTGATCTGGATGGAACGCTGGTCGATTCCTTACCCGCAGTAGAGCGTGCGTGGTGCAACTGGGCCGATCGCTTCGGCCTCGATCACGCCGAGGTACTTGGCTTTATTCATGGTAAGCAGGCCATTACCTCCCTGCGACACTTTATGGTGGGCAAGTCTGAGGCAGAGATCGCCGCGGAATTTACCCGTCTGGAACAGATCGAAGCGACGGAAACCGCCGGGATCACCGCGCTGCCGGGGGCAGTTGATTTACTCAACCATCTCAATAAAGCAGGTATTCCATGGGCGATTGTGACCTCCGGTTCTATGCCGGTCGCACGTGCGCGTCATCGTGTTGCCGGGCTTCCTGCTCCTGAAGTGTTTGTCACCGCCGAGCGGGTAAAAAGAGGGAAACCAGAGCCAGACGCGTATCTGTTAGGCGCTCAGCTTCTGGGCCTGGCACCGCAGGAATGTGCAGTCGTGGAAGATGCCCCCGCCGGGGTGCTCTCAGGACTGGCTGCTGGGTGTCATGTCATCGCGGTTAACGCGCCAGCGGATACGCCGCGTCTGGACGAAGTTGATTTTTCGCTGACCAGTCTGGAACATATTTCTGTGACCAAACAACCCAACGGAAATGTGGTCGTTATAAGAAATACCTGATCATGATTTAGCCCCAGATTGTTGGGGCTTTTTTATGGCAGAATCAGTCCATCCCTCTCATTTAACAAGGATATGTTGTGAACGGTGAATTGATATGGGTTCTCTCATTGCTGGCGATTGCCGTCGTCTTGTTTGCAACTGGCAGAGTGCGTATGGACGCGGTCGCTTTGCTGGTCATTATTGCCTTTGTTCTGAGTGGAACATTGAGCATCACAGAGGCTTTTTCCGGGTTCAGCGATCCTAATGTTATTTTGATAGCGGCTTTATTCATTATCGGCGACGGCCTGGTGCGTACCGGCGTGGCGACGGTAATGGGTGCCTGGCTGGTGAAGGTCGCTGGCAGCAGTGAAGTCAAAATGCTGGTGTTGCTGATGATAACCGTAGCCGGACTCGGTGCCTTCATGAGTTCGACCGGTGTGGTCGCCATCTTTATTCCGGTTGTCTTAAGCGTTTCTATGCGCATGCAAATCTCCCCCTCACGGCTAATGATGCCGTTGAGCTTTGCCGGATTGATAAGCGGCATGATGACGCTGGTGGCAACGCCGCCGAACCTGGTCGTCAACAGTGAATTGTTACGTGAAGGACTTAACGGTTTTAGCTTTTTTAGCGTAACCCCACTGGGACTGGTGGTGTTGGTACTCGGCATAATTTATATGCTGGTGATGCGTTTTATGCTGAAAGGTGAAGACTCCGGGCAGCCGGGAGACGGCTGGAAGCGCCGGACCTTTCGCGATCTGATCAAAGAATATCGCCTGACAGGGCGTGCCCGTCGCCTGGCGATTCGCCCGGGTTCTCCCATGATTGGCCAACGTCTGGATGACCTGAAATTGCGTGAGCGCTACGGGGCAAACGTGATTGGTGTTGAACGCTGGCGGCGTTTTCGCCGCGTGATTGTCGATGTTAACGGGGTTTCTGAGTTCCGTGCCCGTGACGTGTTGCTGATTGATATGTCAGCGGCTGACGTCGACCTGCGTGAATTTTGCAGCGAGCAACTGTTGGAGCCGATGGTGCTGCGCGGTGAATACTTCTCCGAGCAGGCGCTTGACGTGGGTATGGCCGAGATTTCATTAATCCCTGAATCGGAATTGATCGGCAAAACGGTACGGGAAATCGCTTTTCGTACGCGTTATGGCCTGAATGTCGTCGGACTGAAGCGTGATGGTACGGCACTGGCCGGAGCGGTGGTGGATGAACCACTGCTGATGGGCGATATCATTCTGGTAGTGGGTAACTGGAAACTCATCACTTTGTTGGGGCAAAAAGGGCGCGATTTCGTGGTACTGAATATGCCCGTGGAAGTCAGTGAAGCTTCCCCGGCGCACAGCCAGGCGCCGCATGCGATTTTCTGTCTGGTGCTGATGGTCGCGTTAATGCTCACCGATGAAATCCCTAATACGGTTGCCGCGATTATCGCCTGTTTGCTGATGGGAAAATTCCGCTGCATCGATGCCGAAAGCGCCTATAAAGCCATTCACTGGCCAAGTATTATTTTGATTGTCGGAATGATGCCCTTTGCGCTGGCATTACAGAAAACGGGCGGTGTTGATCTGGTGGTTAAAGGGCTAATGGACGTTGGTGGAGGGTACGGCCCGTATATGATGCTGGGCTGCCTGTTCGTGCTGTGCGCGACCATTGGGTTATTTATCTCTAACACTGCGACGGCGGTACTGATGGCGCCGATTGCGCTGGCGGCAGCAAAGTCGATGGGCGTTTCGCCGTATCCTTTTGCGATGGTGATTGCGATGGCGGCTTCCGCAGCCTTTATGACGCCAGTGTCTTCACCGGTAAACACACTGGTACTCGGGCCGGGTAACTACAGCTTTAGCGATTTCGTAAAAATTGGCGTGCCGTTTACCATCATTGTGATGGTGGTGTGCGTGGTGATGATCCCGATGCTGTTTCCGTTTTGATTTTTATGTGCCGGATGGCGGCTAACGCCTCATCCGGCCTACAAAGGCAATGTCGCCGCAAACTTACAATGGAGAATCCTGACTGATTTCATCTAATGAGAGGTGAAAACTCGGGACGAACACGTCCATAAAGTAGTCCATCTCTTCGCTGCGTCGTGACTCCAGCGTTTTTTCCAGACGTGTTTTCGCCAGCAGAAATTCGTTGTTACCGGCAGAGAGTTCTTCCAGGCACTTCAGATACGCGCACAGGGCATCGGCCTGTTTAACAATCGACCTCTCTTCTTCACTTAAGGCATGTTCATCAATGAGCGGCGCAAAAATATCGCGCAGCTCATCGGGAACCATATCGACCAGTTTTTGTTGGGCAATTTTCTCTATCGCTTTATATTCTTGGGCAATCTGCGAGTTGAAATATTTCACTGGGGTAGGGAGATCGCCGGTTAACACCTCTGACGCATCGTGATACATCGCCAGCAGGGCAATACGCTCAGCATTAACCTGACCACCAAATTTACGGTTTTTAATTGCGGCCAGCACATGGGCAACCATGGCAACCTGCAGACTGTGTTCGGACACGTTTTCGGTGCGCACGTTGCGCATCAGCGGCCAGCGGTTAATGAGTTTCAGACGGGAGAGGTGGGCAAAAAAGTGGCTCTGCTTCATAACGACCCTTACTCAGTGACTTCAGTAACGGTATTTTGCGCAGAGAGTGCTACCGGATGCAAACCCGGCAGCACTTTGCGTGGTTACAGCTGGCGATACCCTGACAGGAAACGCTCAAATTTACTCAGCGACATTTCGATATCGTCAATACGCGGTAGCGTGACGATGCGGAAATGATCCGGCCACGGCCAGTTGAATGCCGTCCCCTGGACCAGCAGTACTTTTTCCTGCAACAGGAAGTCGAGTACCATTTTCTGGTCGTCATGAATATTGAAGCGTTTAGCATCAATTTTCGGGAACATATACAGCGCACCGCGCGGTTTTACGCAAGAGACGCCGGGGATGTCATTAAGCAGTTCCCAGGCGCGGTTACGTTGCTCATACAGACGTCCGCCTGGCATGATGAATTCGCTGATGCTCTGATATCCACCCAGTGCGGTCTGAATGGCATGTTGTGCCGGAACGTTGGCACACAGGCGCATAGAAGCCAGCATCTCAAGGCCTTCGATATACCCTTTGGCATGTTTCTTCGGTCCGTTCAGTACCATCCAGCCCTGGCGGAAACCGGCAACACGATAGGTTTTTGACAGGCCGTTAAAGGTAATAGTCAGCAGGTCAGGGGCCATTGCCGCAATCGAGTGGTGCTCGGCGTCATCGTAAAGAATTTTGTCGTAAATCTCGTCCGCAAAGATGATGAGATTGTTTTGGCGGGCAATCTCAACAATCTCCATCAGCAGCTCTTTAGAATACACCGCGCCAGTAGGGTTGTTTGGGTTGATGATGACGATCCCACGGGTACGCGGCGTAATTTTGGCGCGGATATCATCCAGGTCCGGGAACCAGTCTGACGATTCGTCACACAGGTAGTGCACGGCATTACCACCAGAGAGCGAAACCGCCGCCGTCCACAGTGGATAATCAGGTGCAGGAACCAGCATTTCGTCCCCACTGTTTAGCAATGCCTGCATGGCCTGCACAATCAATTCAGATACGCCGTTACCGATATAGATATCTTCCACGGTTACGTCGCGCATCCCACGGGCCTGGTAATGCTGCATGATTGCTTTGCGGGCTGAATAAAGGCCTTTGGAATCGCAATATCCTTGCGCAGTTGGCAAATTGCGGATCACATCCACCAAAATTTCATCTGGCGCTTCAAACCCGAAAGGCGCAGGGTTGCCGATGTTCAGTTTCAGAACTTTGTTGCCTTCTTCTTCCAGGCGCTTTGCTTCCTTCAGAACCGGGCCGCGAATGTCATAACAGACGTTTTCTAATTTGCTGGATTTTTCAATGGGGGACATGAACGTTGACCTTTTTAGCTGTGAATGCCACTCCCTGCCGTGGAAGTCAGCCCAGCACAATGTACTCCCACGACGGTGAGTTTTGAAGGGTCTTTAGTAGAAGATTTTGGAAAGCAGGAGGATTATAATTCGCTGTTAATAACTAAATAATGTGATTTTTGTAGAGTAATAATCTGGATTATTGTGTTTTTTGTGGTTTATATTTTAATTTGTTAGCGTGGGTATGGTGATTTGTCTGGTCAAAAAAAGTTAGGTCTGTAAAGACAAAGTAGCTGAGATCTCAGCTGAATGGCGTAATTCGAAAATACTGAGGTTTGGCCTGCGAAATCTGTTATCGGTCTGATCCCTGCGTGATGCGGTGTGAATCCATTGTTAAGCATAATTAATGAATTGAGGAATTCTTAATTAATTATTATTTATTATTTAAACGACATCAAATTGAGTGGGCCAATAATACGAAAACCGTTGCACTGACATAACACCAATTTGCCCGGAATTATTCGCGATAACACTTATAAATATAGTGGTTTTAGGTTAAGATAACTCCTATGAAATGGTGTGTAGTACGAATTTTACGATAATTCAAATGTTTGTTGGTTGTTCCTAACATCCTGAAAAGTTAGTTTTTAATGTGTAAATTATTGTTCGTTAACTATTTTTTAAATTTACAAAATTTACATGTTTCCCATTAGTCAGAATCATCCAGCAGCTAAAAAATACGGCTCTTTCTCGTTGCTATATTCCGATGAATATCACGGGTATTAAAATAGCTCAGAAAGAGAATTGTTTCGTTTGTTAAACCAAATACATCCTTATTTTCACTTGGTTACACTAAGCGAAACTGAAGGGAGGCACATTACAAATGGAGTTGTTTGATTCTGAATGCACAGCATTAACCCGGTATGACCCGCGAGTAAGTGAAAAACTATGATAAATGCAAATCGTCCGATAATTAACCTCGACCTCGATCTGCTGAGAACCTTTGTTGCTGTTGCCGACCTGAATACCTTTGCGGCTGCGGCAGCTGCGGTATGTCGAACTCAGTCTGCGGTAAGTCAGCAAATGCAGCGTCTTGAACAACTTGTGGGGAAAGAGTTGTTCGCGCGCCATGGACGCAACAAACTGCTGACCGAACATGGTATCCAGCTGTTGGGTTACGCCAGGAAAATACTGCGATTTAATGATGAGGCATGCTCATCATTGATGTTTAACAATCTTCAGGGGGTGTTAACTATCGGTGCTTCTGATGAATCCGCCGATACCATACTCCCTTTTCTGCTTAACCGTATAAGTTCGGTTTATCCGAAACTTGCACTGGATGTCAGAGTGAAACGCAATGCCTACATGGTGGAGATGCTTAAGTCGCAAGAAGTAGATTTAGTGGTCACCACTAACCGACCTGGCGATTTTGAGTGCCTGAATTTGCGAACTTCACCGACGCACTGGTATTGCGCAGCCGAATATATCCTGCAAAAAGGCGAACCGGTGCCGTTAGTTCTGCTGGACGATCCCAGCCCGTTTCGCGATATCGTGCTGGCGACGTTGAATGCCGCACAGATCCCGTGGCGTTTGGCTTATGTCGCTTCAACATTGCCTGCGGTCCGCGCGGCGGTAAAAGCAGGGCTGGGCGTTACTGCCCGTCCTGTCGAAATGATGAGCCCGGATTTACGCGTACTGGGTGCGGCGGACGGATTGCCACCTCTGCCTGATACCGAGTATCTGCTGTGCAGCGATCCGGCCACGCAAAATGAATTAGCTCAGGTTATCTTTAAGTCGATGCAGACATATCAAAATCCTTGGCAATACAATCAGTTTACCCCTGAAGGAGGAGATGACTCGCTGATTGTTGAAGGCGACTTTGAGTAAAGCGTCACAAAAAAACGTTTTAAAATGTAAGTGTAAAAAAGAGCCACTGATGATGAAAAAACATCCAGCGGCTCTTTTTTTATGCAAATATTACTGCTTTCTGTTCATTCATATACTAAAACTTAACAAAATCAGCAGGTAAAAAAACAGACTGACAATAGGATGAAAAATAATCAGCTGAGTTGCTAAATGTTTCCATGTTAAAAAACTAGAGAAATTGTTGCTGTTTTTTATGGTGAATTAACAAAAGCGTGTCACAGATCAAGAAAATACTCCCATTTAGGGGGAGGCATCTGGGTGAATTCCTGTCAAAATAGACGTGTATTATCTTTTTTACTTCACTACGGACACGATTCAACAACATTAAAAATGACCGATGATGCAATCGAAATGGGTCTAAAGAGCACTTTATGTTAATGAAGTTGGAACAGTGTAAAATAATGTGAGGAAACTTTTGTTAAAGTTGACAAAAGGTTATAGAAAGGAGTAAAAAACCCCATCAATTAGCTGTATAAAATGATTTTTCACAGTGATTGTAAGGTTTTTTTTATTCCTCCCCATGAATCGATGTGGCGTTCATCTGCCGAAAAGAGCAGAGAATTTGGCGCTACTTTTGATGAGTAAGCAATGAGTATGTCAACATCCACTGAAATCATCGCTCATCACTGGGCATTCGCTATCTTTCTTATCGTTGCCATTGGCCTGTGCTGCCTGATGCTCGTCGGCGGCTGGTTTTTAGGGGGTCGCGCACGCGCGAGATCTAAAAACGTGCCGTTTGAATCAGGTATCGACTCGGTCGGCACCGCCCGCCTGCGCCTGTCTGCCAAGTTTTATCTGGTAGCCATGTTCTTCGTTATCTTCGACGTTGAAGCGCTGTATCTGTTCGCATGGTCAACTTCTATCCGTGAAAGCGGTTGGATTGGCTTTGTGGAAGCTGCAATTTTTATTTTTGTGTTACTGGCAGGTCTGGTTTATCTGGTGCGTATTGGCGCGCTGGACTGGACGCCCGCGCGTTCACGCCGCGAGCGTATGAACCCGGAAACGAACAGTATCGCTAATCGTCAACGCTAACCGCGAGGCATTAAGATGGATTATACGCTCACCCGCATAGATCCTAACGGTGAGAACGACCGTTACCCCCTGCAAAAACAGGAGATCGTAACCGACCCCCTGGAACAAGAAGTTAACAAAAACGTGTTCATGGGCAAACTGCATGACATGGTTAACTGGGGCCGTAAAAACTCAATTTGGCCATATAACTTTGGCCTTTCCTGCTGCTACGTTGAGATGGTGACCTCGTTTACCGCCGTGCACGATGTGGCCCGTTTTGGTGCGGAAGTACTGCGTGCATCGCCGCGTCAGGCTGACCTGATGGTCGTAGCCGGAACCTGCTTTACCAAAATGGCACCAGTTATTCAGCGCCTTTACGATCAGATGCTGGAACCGAAATGGGTTATTTCCATGGGCGCATGCGCCAACTCCGGCGGTATGTACGACATCTATTCTGTGGTGCAGGGCGTTGATAAATTTATTCCGGTCGATGTGTACATCCCGGGATGTCCGCCGCGCCCAGAAGCGTATATGCAGGCTCTGATGCTGCTGCAAGATTCCATTGGCAAAGAACGCCGCCCGCTCTCCTGGGTGGTTGGCGATCAGGGCGTTTATCGCGCCAATATGCAGTCAGAACGCGAGCGTAAACGCGGCGAACGTATTGCTGTAACGAATCTTCGTACACCAGACGAGATTTAATTTGCGCCTGTCGGCAGCAGCACTTCCTTCGCTTATCACTACATAAATAGCGCGAAGCACTGCCGACCACCACGGACCATTTGCAATGGTGAACAATATGACCGACTTAACCGCGCAAGACGCCGTATGGCAAACACGGGATCACCTTGATGACCCGGTCATTGGCGAACTGCGCAACCGTTTTGGGCCGGATGCCTTTACCGTTCAGGCGACTCGCACCGGGGTACCCGTTGTTTGGGTCAAGCGTGAACAATTACTGGAAGTTGGCGATTTCTTAAAGAGACTGCCGAAACCTTACGTCATGCTGTTTGACTTACACGGCATGGACGAACGTCTGCGTACGCACCGCGAAGGGTTACCTGCCGCGGATTTTTCCGTTTTCTATCACCTGATCTCCATTGAACGCAATCGCGATATCATGCTCAAGGTGGCTTTGTCTGAAAACGATCTGCGCGTACCGACTTTCACCAAACTGTTCCCGAACGCCAACTGGTATGAGCGTGAAACCTGGGAAATGTTTGGCATCGATATCGAAGGTCACCCGCACCTGACGCGTCTGCTGATGCCGCATACCTGGGAAGGTCATCCGCTGCGTAAAGACTACCCGGCGCGTGCGACCGAATTTGATCCGTTTGAGCTGACTAAAGCCAAACAGGATCTGGAAATGGAAGCGCTGACCTTCAAACCAGAAGATTGGGGTATGAAGCGTAGCACCGAAAATGAGGACTTCATGTTCCTCAACCTCGGTCCTAACCACCCGTCTTCTCACGGTGCTTTCCGTATTGTGCTACAGCTTGATGGCGAAGAAATCGTCGACTGCGTACCTGACATCGGCTACCACCACCGTGGCGCTGAAAAGATGGGTGAACGTCAGTCCTGGCACAGCTACATTCCGTACACCGACCGTATTGAGTACCTCGGCGGCTGTGTAAACGAAATGCCTTACGTACTGGCCGTTGAGAAGCTGGCTGGTATCACCACGCCGGATCGCGTCAACGTGATTCGCGTGATGTTGTCCGAACTGTTCCGTATCAACAGCCACCTGCTGTACATCTCCACGTTCATTCAGGACGTCGGCGCGATGACCCCGGTCTTCTTCGCCTTTACCGACCGTCAGAAAATCTATGACGTGGTGGAAGCGATCACCGGTTTCCGTATGCACCCGGCCTGGTTCCGTATCGGCGGTGTGGCACACGATCTGCCGCGCGGTTGGGACAAGCTGCTGCGTGACTTCCTCGACTGGATGCCAAAACGTCTGGATTCTTACGAGAAAGCCGCACTGCGTAACACCATCCTGAAAGGCCGTTCGCAGGGCGTTGCCGCTTACGGTAAGAAAGAAGCGCTGGACTGGGGTTGTACCGGTGCTGCGCTGCGCGCGACCGGTATTGATTTCGACGTGCGTAAAGCGCGTCCGTACTCTGGCTACGAAAACTTTGACTTTGAAGTCCCGGTTGGCGGCGGCGTTTCTGACTGCTATACCCGCGTGATGCTGAAAGTTGAAGAGCTGCGCCAGAGTCTGCGCATCCTTGAGCAGTGCCTCAATAACATGCCGGAAGGCCCGTTCAAAGCGGATCACCCGCTGACGACGCCGCCGCCGAAAGAGCGCACGCTGCAACATATCGAAACCCTTATCACCCACTTCCTGCAGGTTTCGTGGGGCCCGGTTATGCCGGCAAACGAGTCCTTCCAGATGGTGGAAGCGACCAAGGGTATCAACAGTTACTACCTGACCAGCGATGGCAGCACCATGAGTTACCGTACCCGTATCCGTACCCCGAGCTATGCGCACCTGCAGCAGATCCCGGTAGCGGTACGTGGCAGCCTGGTGTCCGACTTAATCGTCCATCTGGGTAGTATCGATTTTGTTATGTCAGATGTGGACCGCTAATTATGCACGAGAATCAACAACCACAAACCGAGGCTTTTGAGCTGAGTGCGGCTGAGCGTGAAGCGATTGAGCACGAGAAGCACCACTACGAAGACCCGCGTGCGGCGTCCATTGAAGCGCTGAAAATCGTTCAGAAACAGCGTGGCTGGGTGCCGGATGGGGCGATCTATGCGATCGCTGATGTGCTGGGTATTCCGGCAAGCGACGTAGAAGGTGTTGCTACGTTTTATAGCCAGATCTTCCGCCAGCCGGTAGGTCGCCATGTGATCCGCTATTGCGACAGCGTGGTGTGCCATATCAACGGTTACCAGGGGATCCAGGCCGCGCTTGAGAAAAAACTCAACATCAAGCCGGGGCAGACGACCTTTGATGGTCGCTTTACGCTGCTGCCGACCTGTTGCCTGGGGAACTGCGATAAAGGGCCAAACATGATGATCGATGAGGATACTCACGCTCACCTGACCCCGGAAGGCATTCCCGAACTGCTGGAGCGGTATAAATGAAAGACATTATCCGTACTCCCGAAACCCATCCGCTGACCTGGCGTCTGCGTGATGACAAACAGCCGGTCTGGCTGGACGAATACCGTAGCAAGAACGGCTACGAAGGTGCGCGTAAGGCCCTGACCGGGCTGTCACCGGACGAAATCGTTAATCAGGTAAAAGACGCTGGCCTGAAAGGGCGCGGCGGCGCGGGCTTTTCCACCGGTCTGAAGTGGAGCCTGATGCCGAAAGACGAATCCATGAACATCCGTTACCTGCTGTGTAACGCCGATGAAATGGAGCCGGGCACCTATAAAGACCGTCTGCTGATGGAACAGCTGCCGCACCTGCTGGTGGAAGGCATGCTGATTTCCGCGTTTGCGCTGAAAGCGTACCGTGGTTACATCTTCCTGCGCGGTGAATATATCGAAGCCGCCGTGCATCTGCGTCGCGCGATTGCCGAAGCGACTGAAGCCGGTCTGCTTGGCAAAAACATCATGGGCACTGGTTTCGACTTCGAACTGTTTGTCCACACCGGGGCAGGGCGTTACATCTGCGGTGAAGAAACCGCGCTGATCAACTCCCTCGAAGGTCGCCGTGCTAACCCTCGTTCCAAGCCGCCGTTCCCGGCAAGCTCTGGCGCATGGGGCAAACCGACCTGCGTAAACAACGTCGAAACCCTGTGTAACGTACCGGCTATCCTAGCGAACGGCGTGGAGTGGTACCAGAACATTTCGAAGAGCAAAGACGCGGGCACCAAGCTGATGGGCTTCTCTGGTCGCGTGAAGAATCCTGGCCTGTGGGAACTGCCTTTCGGTACTACCGCGCGTGAGATCCTCGAAGATTACGCGGGCGGCATGCGCGATGGACTGAAGTTTAAAGCCTGGCAGCCAGGCGGTGCAGGGACTGACTTCCTGACCGAAGCACACCTCGATCTGCCGATGGAATTCGAAAGCATTGGTAAAGCAGGTAGCCGTCTGGGCACCGCGCTGGCCATGGCTGTTGATCACGAGATTGGCATGGTTCCTTTGGTGCGTAACCTCGAAGAGTTCTTTGCCCGCGAGTCTTGCGGCTGGTGTACGCCGTGCCGTGACGGTCTGCCGTGGAGTGTGAAAATTCTGCGCGCGCTGGAGCGTGGCGAAGGCCAGCCTGGGGATATCGAGACACTTGAGCAACTGTGTCGTTTCCTCGGCCCGGGTAAAACCTTCTGTGCACACGCACCGGGTGCAGTGGAACCGCTGCAGAGCGCCATTAAATATTTCCGCGAAGAATTCGAAGCTGGCATCAAGCAGTCCTTCAGCAATACCCATCAGATTGGTGGTATTCAGCCGAACCTGCTGAAAGAGCGCTGGTGATTACAGGGTTAGCCCTGTGTCGCGATAAGAAATTCGATTAACGCTCGGTTACGACCGAGCCAACTGGAAGCATGCTGACTATGGCTACGATTCATGTAGACGGCAAAGAATATGAGGTCAACGGAGCGGACAACCTGCTGGAAGCTTGTCTGTCTCTCGGCCTTGATATTCCGTACTTTTGCTGGCACCCGGCGCTGGGAAGCGTCGGTGCTTGCCGCCAGTGTGCGGTGAAGCAATATCAAAACGCGGAAGACACGCGTGGTCGCCTGGTGATGTCTTGTATGACACCGGCCACCGAAGGCACCTTTATTTCTATTGATGACGAAGAAGCGAAACAGTTCCGCGAAAGCGTCGTGGAGTGGTTGATGACTAACCACCCGCACGACTGTCCGGTCTGTGAAGAGGGCGGCAACTGCCACCTGCAGGATATGACCGTCATGACCGGTCACAGCTTCCGTCGCTACCGCTTCACGAAGCGTACTCACCGTAACCAGGACCTGGGGCCGTTCATCTCTCACGAAATGAACCGCTGCATCGCCTGCTATCGCTGCGTACGTTACTACAAAGATTACGCCGATGGCGCGGATCTGGGTGTCTATGGCGCACATGACAACGTCTACTTCGGTCGCCCGGAAGACGGTACGCTCGAAAGCGAGTTCTCTGGTAACCTGGTAGAAATTTGCCCGACCGGCGTCTTCACTGATAAAACGCACTCCGAGCGTTATAACCGTAAATGGGACATGCAGTTTGCGCCGAGCATCTGCCAGCAGTGTTCCATCGGCTGTAACACCAGCCCGGGCGAGCGCTACGGTGAACTGCGTCGTATCGAAAACCGTTATAACGGTACCGTTAACCACTACTTCCTCTGCGACCGTGGTCGTTTTGGCTATGGTTACGTGAACCTGAAAGACCGTCCGCGTCAGCCGGTACAGCGTCGTGGCGATGACCTGATCACGCTGAACGCCGAGCAGGCGATGCAGGGCGCGGCAGATATTCTGCGTCAGTCGAAGAAAGTAATTGGTATCGGCTCCCCACGCGCCAGCGTTGAAAGTAACTTCGCGCTGCGTGAACTGGTGGGTGCGGATAACTTCTATACCGGTATCGCCCAGGGCGAGCAGGAACGTCTGCAACTGGCACTGAGCGTGCTGCGTGACGGCGGGATTCATACTCCGGCACTGCGCGAAATCGAATCTTATGATGCGGTTCTGGTGCTGGGCGAAGATGTCACCCAGACCGGCGCACGCGTTGCGCTGGCAGTGCGTCAGGCGGTGAAAGGTAAAGCGCGTGAAATGGCGGCGGCACAGAAAGTGGCTGACTGGCAGATCGCAGCAATCCTTAACATCGGCCAGCGTGCTAAGCACCCGCTGTTCGTTACCAACGTCGATAACACCCGTCTGGATGACATCGCCGCATGGACCTATCGTGCACCGGTTGAAGATCAGGCGCGTTTAGGTTTCGCTATCGCTCATGCGCTGGATAACAACGCTCCGGCGGTTGACGGTATCGACCGTGACCTGCAAAACAAAATTGACGTTATCGTTCAGGCACTGGCCGGGGCGAAGAAACCACTGATTATTTCCGGCACCAACGCCGGTAGCGCCGAAGTGATTCAGGCGGCTGCCAACGTGGCGAAGGCGCTGAAAGGCCGTGGCGCAGACGTCGGCATCACCATGATTGCTCGCTCTGTTAACAGCATGGGCCTAGGTATGATTGGCGGTGGTTCCCTTGACGATGCGCTGACCGAGCTGGAAACAGGTCGTGCTGACGCCGTTGTGGTGCTGGAGAATGACCTGCATCGCCATGCTTCAGCAACGCGTGTGAACGCAGCGCTGGCGAAAGCGCCGCTGGTACTGGTCATTGACCATCAGCGTACGGCAATTATGGAAAACGCTCATCTGGTGCTTTCCGCCGCAAGCTTCGCCGAAAGCGATGGTACGGTGATTAACAACGAAGGCCGCGCTCAGCGTTTCTTCCAGGTCTACGACCCGTCCTACTACGACAGTAACACCGTGATGCTGGAAAGCTGGCGCTGGCTGCACTCGCTGCACAGCACCGTGCAGAGCCGCGAAGTGGACTGGACGCAGCTCGACCACGTTATCGACGCGGTCGTTGAGAAGCTGCCGCAACTGGCGGGTATCAAAGATGCCGCTCCGGACGCAAGCTTCCGTATCCGTGGACAGAAATTGGCTCGTGAACCGCACCGCTACAGCGGTCGTACCGCAATGCGCGCCAACATCAGCGTACACGAACCGCGCCAGCCGCAGGACAAAGACACTATGTTCGCCTTCTCTATGGAAGGGAACAACCAACCGTCTGCGCCGCGTTCACAAATTCCGTTTGCCTGGGCTCCGGGCTGGAACTCCCCACAGGCGTGGAACAAGTTCCAGGATGAAGTGGGCGGTAAACTGCGTCATGGCGATCCGGGCGTGCGTCTGATCGAAGCTTCTGCAGATGGTATGGATTACTTCACTACCGTTCCGGCGAGCTTCCAGGCTCAGGATGGTCAGTGGCGTATCGCGCCGTACTACCATCTGTTTGGCAGCGACGAAATGTCCCAGCGTGCGCCGGTCTTCCAGACCCGTATGCCGCAGCCGTACATCAAACTCAACCCGGCTGATGCCGCGAAGTTGGGTGTTAATGCCGGTACGCGCGTTTCTTTCAGCTACGATGGCAACACGGTTACGCTGCCGGTTGAAATCGCTGAAGGATTAACGGCAGGGCAGGTTGGTTTGCCGATGGGTATGCCTGGCATCGCGCCGGTTCTGGCAGGTGCGCGTCTTGAGGATCTGCAGGAGGCACAACAATGAGTTGGATTACACCCGATCTGATTGAGATCCTGCTGAGCATTCTCAAAGCGGTCGTGATCCTGCTGGTGGTGGTCACCTGCGGGGCATTCATGAGCTTTGGCGAACGTCGTCTGCTGGGTCTGTTCCAGAACCGTTACGGACCGAACCGTGTTGGCTGGGGCGGTTCGCTCCAGCTGGTTGCGGACATGATCAAGATGTTCTTTAAAGAAGACTGGATCCCGAAATTCTCGGATCGCGTCATCTTTACCCTGGCACCGATGATCGCCTTTACCTCGCTACTGCTGGCTTTCGCCATCGTGCCGGTGAGTCCGAACTGGGTGGTTGCTGACCTGAACATCGGGATCCTGTTCTTCCTGATGATGGCGGGCCTCGCGGTATACGCGGTGCTGTTCGCCGGCTGGTCCAGTAACAACAAATACTCCCTGCTCGGTGCGATGCGTGCGTCTGCGCAGACGCTGAGTTACGAAGTGTTCCTCGGGCTTTCCCTGATGGGCGTGGTGGCGCAGGCCGGTTCATTTAACATGACCGACATCGTCAACAACCAGGCTGATATCTGGAACGTTATTCCGCAGTTCTTTGGTTTTGTCACCTTTGCCATCGCGGGCGTGGCGGTGTGCCACCGTCACCCGTTTGACCAGCCAGAAGCCGAGCAGGAACTGGCCGACGGTTACCACATTGAATATTCCGGTATGAAATTCGGTCTGTTCTTCGTGGGTGAATACATCGGCATCGTCACCATTTCTGCACTGATGGTTACCCTGTTCTTCGGTGGCTGGCATGGCCCGTTCTTACCGCCATTCGTCTGGTTCGCGCTGAAAACCGCGTTCTTCATGATGATGTTCATTTTGATTCGTGCGTCGTTACCGCGTCCTCGTTATGACCAGGTAATGTCCTTCGGCTGGAAAGTCTGTCTGCCGCTGACGCTCGTCAACTTGCTGGTAACGGCGGCTGTCATTCTCTGGCAGGCGCAATAAGGGACACAAAGACCATGACCTTAAAAGAATTGTTCGTAGGTTTCGGCACCCAGGTACGCAGTATCTGGATGATCGGCCTGCATGCGTTCGCGAAACGCGAAACGCAGATGTATCCGGAAGAGCCGGTCTATCTACCACCCCGTTTTCGTGGTCGTATCGTTCTGACTCGTGATCCAGACGGTGAAGAGCGCTGCGTTGCCTGTAACCTGTGTGCGGTAGCGTGTCCGGTAGGCTGTATTTCTCTGCAAAAAGCAGAGACCAAAGATGGCCGCTGGTATCCGGAGTTTTTCCGCATTAACTTCTCACGCTGCATTTTCTGCGGCCTGTGCGAAGAAGCCTGTCCGACTACGGCTATTCAGCTGACTCCAGATTTCGAGCTGGGTGAGTACAAGCGCCAGGACCTGGTTTACGAGAAAGAGGATCTGCTGATCTCCGGTCCGGGCAAATACCCGGAATATAACTTCTACCGGATGGCAGGTATGGCAATCGACGGCAAAGATAAGGGCGAAGCAGAGAACGAAGCTAAGCCTATCGACGTCAAGAGCCTGTTACCGTAAGGAGAGGGGCAATGGAGTTCGCTTTTTATATCTGTGGCCTGATAGCCATTCTCGCAACCTTGCGGGTGATCACCCACACCAATCCGGTACACGCGTTGCTGTACCTGATTATTTCGCTGCTGGCGATTTCTGGGGTGTTCTTCTCGTTAGGCGCTTACTTCGCCGGTGCGCTGGAAATTATCGTCTACGCGGGCGCCATCATGGTGCTGTTCGTGTTCGTGGTGATGATGCTCAACCTTGGTGGTTCTGAAATTGAACAGGAACGTCAGTGGCTGAAACCGCAGGTGTGGATTGGTCCGGCGATTCTGTCGGCCATTATGCTGGTGGTTATTGTTTACGCCATTCTGGGCGTTAACGATCAGGGCATCGACGGCACGCCAATTAGCGCGAAAGCAGTCGGTATTTCCCTGTTCGGACCGTATGTACTGGCGGTTGAACTGGCTTCGATGCTGCTGCTGGCGGGTCTGGTTGTGGCCTTCCACGTGGGGCGCGAAGAGCGTTCTGGTGAAGTGCTGAGCAATCGCACCGACGACCGCGCGAAAAGAAAAACGGAGGAGCACGCATGATCCCCTTACAACATGGACTGATCCTCGCTGCGATCTTATTCGTGCTGGGCTTAACCGGTCTGGTTATCCGCCGCAATCTGCTGTTTATGCTGATCGGGCTGGAAATCATGATTAACGCCTCCGCGTTGGCCTTTGTGGTCGCCGGAAGCTACTGGGGCCAGACCGATGGTCAGGTGATGTATATTCTCGCCATCAGCCTTGCGGCTGCCGAAGCGAGCATTGGGCTTGCGCTGTTGCTGCAACTTCATCGCCGTCGCCAGAACCTGAACATCGATTCAGTAAGTGAGATGCGTGGATGAACATGCTTGCCTTAACCATTATTCTGCCATTTATTGGCTTTGTATTACTGGCGTTTTCTCGTGGTCGTTGGTCAGAAAATCTGTCCGCTACCGTGGGTGTCGGGTCGATCGGTCTGGCCGCGCTGGTTACTGCGTTTGTTGGCGTTGATTTCTTTGCCAATGGCCAGCAGGCTTACAGCCAGCCGCTGTGGACGTGGATGTCAGTCGGCGACTTCAACATCGGCTTCAACCTGGTGCTGGACGGCCTGTCGCTGACCATGCTCTCCGTGGTGACCGGCGTTGGTTTCCTGATCCACATGTTCGCCTCCTGGTATATGCGCGGAGAAGAGGGCTATTCTCGTTTCTTCGCCTACACCAACCTGTTTATCGCCAGCATGGTGGTTCTGGTGCTGGCGGATAACCTGCTGCTGATGTACCTCGGCTGGGAAGGCGTGGGCCTGTGCTCCTATCTGCTGATTGGTTTCTACTACACCGATCCGAAGAATGGCGCTGCGGCAATGAAAGCCTTCGTGGTAACCCGCGTTGGTGACGTATTCCTGGCGTTCGCGCTGTTCATCCTCTACAACGAGCTGGGCACGCTGAACTTCCGCGAAATGGTGGAACTGGCGCCTGCGCACTTTGCAGACGGTAACAACATGCTGATGTGGGCAACCCTGATGCTGTTGGGCGGTGCGGTCGGTAAATCTGCACAGCTGCCGTTGCAGACCTGGCTTGCTGATGCGATGGCCGGCCCGACGCCTGTCTCCGCATTGATCCACGCCGCGACGATGGTTACCGCTGGTGTCTACCTGATAGCCCGTACGCACGGCCTGTTCCTGATGACGCCTGAAATCCTGCACCTGGTGGGGATTATCGGTGCTATCACTCTGGTGCTGGCGGGTTTTGCTGCGCTGGTACAGACCGACATCAAACGCGTTCTTGCGTACTCCACCATGAGCCAGATTGGTTATATGTTCCTGGCTCTCGGCGTACAGGCGTGGGATGCGGCGATTTTCCACCTGATGACGCACGCCTTCTTTAAAGCGCTGCTGTTCCTGGCATCCGGCTCGGTTATCCTGGCTTGCCACCACGAACAGAACATCTTCAAGATGGGCGGTCTGCGTAAGTCAATTCCGCTGGTGTATCTCTGCTTCCTGATCGGTGGCGCGGCGCTGTCGGCTCTGCCGCTGATTACCGCTGGCTTCTTCAGTAAGGATGAGATTCTGGCCGGTGCAATGGCGAATGGTCATATTAATCTGATGGTTGCAGGTCTGGTCGGTGCATTCATGACCTCTCTGTACACCTTCCGTATGATTTTCATCGTGTTCCACGGTAAAGAACAAATTCACGCCCACGCAGGGAAGGGGATTACCCATCATCTGCCGCTGATTGTGCTGATGATCCTGTCCACCTTCGTTGGCGCGCTGATTGTGCCGCCGCTGCAGGGTGTACTGCCTGCGACGACCGAGCTTGAGCATGGTCGCGTCATGACGCTGGAAATTACCTCCGGTATCGTAGCGATTGCGGGCATCCTGATCGCAGCATGGCTGTGGCTGGGTAAACGCACGCTGGTGACGTCGATTGCGAACAGTGCGCCGGGCCGCCTGCTGGGTACCTGGTGGTATAACGCCTGGGGCTTCGACTGGCTGTACGACAAAGTGTTCGTCAAGCCGTTCCTGGGTGTTGCCTGGTTGCTGAAACGCGATCCGCTCAACTCAATGATGAACATCCCGGCGATCCTTTCCCGCTTTGCAGGTAAAGGCCTGCTGTTGAGCGAGAACGGTTATCTGCGCTGGTATGTTGCATCAATGAGCATCGGCGCCGTCGTTGTGCTGGCACTGTTGATGGTACTGCGTTGAGTTTGTTGGCTGGATGAACGATTGCCGGATGGCGCTGCGCTTATCCGGCCTACAAACCCAAAAATAATTTTTAGAATTCGTTGAAAATCTGTTCCTGATGTACAGGCGTCATCGGCGAAGTCAGACCGGAGACCGCCAGCGCAGAGCAACCGGAGCGTACTGAAGTACGTGAGGATTGCGAGCACTGCCGGGATTTGGGCTGACGAGTGAGATAGCCTGAGCAGGAGTAAATATAAGGGACATACTTAGCTATGTTATTACCCTGGTTGATATTAATTCCCTTTATCGGTGGCTTCCTGTGCTGGCAGACCGAACGCTTTGGCGTGAAGGTGCCGCGCTGGATTGCGCTGATTACCATGGGATTGACGCTGGCGCTTGGCCTGCAACTGTGGTTGCAGGGCGGCTATTCACTGACGCAATCCGCTGGCATTCCGCAGTGGCAGTCTGAATTTGTCCTGCCGTGGATCCCACGTTTTGGCATCTCTATTCATCTGGCTATCGACGGTCTGTCGCTGCTGATGGTAGTGCTGACCGGTCTGCTCGGTGTTCTGGCGGTACTTTGCTCCTGGAATGAAATCGAAAAATACCAGGGCTTCTTCCATCTGAACCTGATGTGGATCTTAGGCGGCGTGATCGGCGTGTTCCTTGCCATCGACATGTTCCTGTTCTTCTTCTTCTGGGAAATGATGCTGGTGCCGATGTACTTCCTGATCGCGTTGTGGGGGCATAAAGCCTCTGACGGTAAAACGCGTATCACGGCGGCGACCAAGTTCTTCATTTATACCCAGGCGAGTGGTCTGGTGATGTTGATTGCCATCCTGGCGCTGGTGTTTGTGCACTATAAAGCGACCGGTGTGTGGACCTTCAACTATGAAGAGCTGCTGAATACCCCGATGTCCCACGGTGTGGAATATCTGCTGATGCTGGGCTTCTTCATTGCCTTCGCGGTGAAAATGCCGGTAGTTCCGCTGCACGGCTGGTTGCCGGATGCGCACTCCCAGGCGCCGACCGCAGGTTCCGTTGACCTGGCGGGGATCTTGCTGAAAACCGCGGCTTACGGTCTGCTGCGCTTCTCTCTGCCGCTGTTCCCGAACGCGTCGGCTGAGTTTGCACCTATCGCAATGTGGCTGGGCGTTATCGGTATCTTCTACGGCGCGTGGATGGCCTTTAATCAGTACGATATCAAACGTCTGATCGCTTACACCTCCGTATCGCACATGGGCTTCGTACTGATTGCTATCTACACCGGCAGCCAGCTGGCGTACCAGGGTGCTGTTATCCAGATGATTGCGCACGGTCTGTCCGCAGCCGGTCTGTTCATTCTGTGTGGTCAGCTGTACGAACGTCTGCACACGCGTGATATGCGTATGATGGGCGGCCTGTGGGGCAAAATGAAATGGTTGCCTGCGCTGTCGATGTTCTTCGCAGTGTGTACGCTGGGTATGCCGGGTACAGGTAATTTCGTTGGCGAATTTATGATTCTGTTCGGCAGCTACCAGGTGGTTCCGGTCATTACCGTGATCTCGACCTTTGGTCTGGTGTTTGCCTCTGTTTACTCGCTGGCGATGCTGCATCGCGCTTACTTCGGTAAAGCGAAGAGCCAGATTGCCAGTGTTGAACTGCCAGGGATGTCGCTGCGTGAGCTGTTTATCATCCTGTTGCTGGTCGTGCTTCTGGTACTGCTTGGCTTCTATCCGCAGCCGATTCTGGATACCTCGCATTCTGCGATGAGCAACATCCAGCAGTGGTTTGTTAATTCCGTTACTACTACAAGGCCGTAAATCGCCATGACAATAACTCCACAACACCTGATTGCGCTGCTACCGCTGCTGATCGTCGGCTTGACGGTGGTGGTTGTGATGCTCTCCATTGCGTGGCGACGCAATCACTTCCTCAATGCCACGCTGTCGGTCATTGGGCTTAACGCCGCGTTGGTTTCGCTCTGGTTTGTTGGCCAGGCGGGCGCCATGGACGTCACCCCGCTGATGCGGGTTGACGGTTTCGCCATGCTCTACACCGGGCTGGTGCTGCTGGCGAGTCTTGCCACCTGTACCTTCGCTTACCCGTGGCTGGAAGGCTACGATGACAACCGGGAAGAGTTCTACCTGTTGGTGCTGATTGCCTCACTTGGCGGTATTCTGCTGGCTAACGCTAACCATCTGGCGGCGCTGTTCCTTGGTATTGAGCTGATCTCTCTGCCGCTGTTTGGTCTGGTTGGCTATGCGTTCCGTCAGAAACGTTCGCTGGAAGCCAGTATCAAATACACCATTCTGTCTGCCGCAGCGTCTTCCTTCCTGCTGTTCGGTATGGCGCTGGTGTACGCGCAGTCTGGTAATCTGTCGTTTGTTGCGCTCGGTAAGAGCCTCGGCGACGGCATGCTGCACGAACCGCTGCTGCTGGCGGGCTTCGGTCTGATGATTGTTGGCCTCGGCTTTAAACTCTCGCTGGTTCCGTTCCACCTGTGGACGCCAGACGTATACCAGGGCGCTCCTGCTCCGGTTTCCACTTTCCTGGCGACGGCGAGCAAAATCGCTATCTTCGGCGTGGTGATGCGTCTGTTCCTGTACGCACCGGTAGGGGATAGCGAAGCGGTACGTATCGTGCTGGGCGTGATTGCCTTTGCTTCCATCATCTTCGGTAACCTGATGGCGCTGAGCCAGACCAATATTAAACGTCTGCTCGGTTACTCTTCTATCTCTCACCTCGGCTACCTGCTGGTGGCGCTGATTGCTCTGCAGAGCGGCGAGATGTCGATGGAAGCGGTTGGCGTTTACCTGGCCGGTTACCTGTTCAGCAGCCTCGGCGCGTTCGGTGTGGTCAGCCTGATGTCCAGCCCGTACCGCGGCCCGGATGCGGACTCTCTGTTCTCCTACCGTGGTCTGTTCTGGCATCGTCCGATCCTCGCGGCAGTGATGACGGTGATGATGCTGTCTCTGGCAGGTATCCCGATGACGCTGGGCTTTATCGGTAAGTTCTACGTACTGGCCGTCGGTGTACAGGCTAACCTGTGGTGGCTGGTTGCCGCCGTGGTGGTCGGTTCTGCGATTGGTTTGTACTACTACCTGCGCGTTGCCGTAAGCTTGTACCTGAGTGCACCGCAGCAGCTGAACCGTGATGCGCCGTCTAACTGGCAGTACAGCGCGGGCGGTATCGTGGTGCTGATTTCTGCTCTGCTGGTACTGGTGCTGGGTATTTACCCGCAACCGCTGATCAGCATTGTGCAGTTAGCGACTCCGCTGATGTAAACGAAATGCAGAAATGAAAAAACCCGCCTTGGCGGGTTTTTTTATGCGTGAAATACGGTCAGTTTAATAGCTGACGGCTCACCAGCGGACCGCTGATGCCTTTCGCTGTGCGATCCATCACTTCCTGGATCACTGAAGAAAGCTCATTGACTTCGAATTTGGCCACGTAGCCATCCGCTTTTACTCGGCGAACGTGATCTTCGTTCGCGCTACCGGAAAGCGAAGAGTGGATAACGACCGGGATTTTCTTCAGACGTTCGTCGGTTTTTATCTTACGGGTAAGCGTAAAACCGTCCATCTCCGGCATTTCGAGATCGGTGAGAACCAGAGCGATCTTCTCACTGACCGGCTTGCCCTCCGCCAGCGCTTCTGCGGAAAGCTGCTGAATTTTTTCCCACGCATCCTGGCCTGTTACATGCATCAGATGCGGGATCTCCATGGCGTTTAGACCTTTTTCCAACATGGCGCGGGCCACTTTGGAATCATCAGCCACAATCGCCACCGCACCCGGCGTGATGTTGAATTTATTGGTTTTCAGATCGGTTGCGCGCAGGTCGTGGTTCGCCGGTACGATGTCGTACAGGATCTGCTCAACGTCGAGCACCAGCGCCAGGTTGTTGGTCTCTTTGTTGTCGTCCAGGCAAGCGATACTGGTGATATAGCGACCATTAACGGCTTTCTCGGCGGTATGCACCTGTTGCCAGTCCAGGCGCATAATGTTTTCCACTGACTCCACAGCAAACGCCTGGACGCTGCGGGCATATTCTGTGATCAACAGGATGTTGAGTCCGGTCTCTGGCTTACAGCCCGCGACGGCGGGCAGGTCAATCACCGGGATCACCTGATCGCGAATGTTAACCATACCCAGTAACGGGGCCTTCATACCCGCCGGACGCGTAAAGGTCGGCATCGGCACGATTTCACGCAGCTTGAATACGTTGATGCCAAACAGCTCTGATTTCTGCTCCTCAACAGATTTGCCGAGGCGAAACAGCAGTAGTTCAAAACGGTTAGACAGGGTTAGGTTTGTCCTGTCATCAATATCTTTCTGGAAATTGTTCATCCTGTCCTCAGTGTGAAAGCCAGCCTTTCCACTGTTATCGGCACTGAGGCGGAAAAATAGAGCGTTAAACGCTGAAAATGGCGAAATCGTGAGCCAGTGCCGTGTCTGGAAATATTGTTTTGCATTCTGCGAGTAAGCGCTGGCAGCCTTTTTCATCGTAGCGTGAGCTAACGTGGGTCATTATCAGACGTCCCACTCCGGCATCCAGCGCCAGCTGTGCGGCTTGTCGGGTTGAGCTGTGCCCACGACTGTTTGCTTTTTCCTCCATTGAAGCGTCCAGCGTGGTTTCGTGTACCATGACATCTACACCTCGAGCCAGTTCAATGGCGGACGCGCAGGGTCCTGTGTCACCGAAAATAGCGACTGATTTTCCCCTGGTGGGTGGGGAAAGAAAATCGGCACCGTTAATCGCTCGACCATCCTCCAGCACGATGGTTTTCCCAGCTTTCAAATCCTGAAACCACGGGCCCGCTTTTACACCTGCCGCCTTCAGGGCATTGGCGTCAAGCGCACCGGGTTTGTCGTGCTCTTGAATGCGAAAACCGTAGCATTCCAGCGGATGCGCCAGCGGGTAAGCCGTTACTTTTCGCAGGCCGTCACCCACAATCTCACCCGCGGTGATTTCTACAATATCCAGCGGATAATCGGTCCAGGAGCCGCTCAGACGCAATGCGGTTTCGGTAAACTCTCGCAACCCTTTTGGCCCGTAGAGCGTCAGAGGCTGGACATTGCCGGCCATTGAGCGACTGCACAGTAGCCCCGGTAAACCAAACAGGTGATCGCCGTGCAGATGGCTGATAAAAATACGATCGAGTTTTCCTGGATTGAAAGGCGTGGTGAGCATCTGATGCTGCGTCCCTTCGCCGCAATCAAAAAGCCACAGCCCCGCCTGAGTCGGGTGTTGCAGATTCAGTAAAATTGCCGTTACATTGCGTGAGCGCGTGGGGACTCCCGCAGACGTGCCTAAAAATAGTAATTCCATCTTTGCGTTACACTTTTCGCCATCAATAAGGCAGGGTGTTCAGGTTATCACAACATAGGGGCAGACAATGATTCACTGGCAAGATCTCCACCATGCAAAGCTGAGTACCCAACAACTGTACGCACTACTTCAGCTACGATGCGCGGTGTTTGTAGTTGAGCAACAGTGTCCGTACCAGGATGTGGATGGCGATGACCTGGCTGGAGAGAATCGGCATATTCTGGGCTGGCATAACGATGAGCTGGTGGCGTATGCGAGGATTCTGAAAAGCGATGACGAACTGGAGCCGGTAGTGATTGGTCGGGTGATTGTAAGCGAAGCGCTGCGTGGTGAAAAACTGGGGCAACAGCTAATGGCCCAGACGCTGGCATCCTGCGCGCAACACTGGCCACACAAGGCGTTGTATCTGGGCGCGCAGGCGCATCTGCAATCGTTCTATGCGCGCTTTGGCTTTGTTCCGGTGACGGATATCTATGACGAAGATGGTATTCCACACGTCGGAATGGCGCGGGAAGCACATCAGGCGTAAACAGGCGCAATCAGTCCAGGTTGTCTATAGTTAGCGGGTACGTCAATAGAAAGGGAGAATATAATGTCTTTTCATTCTTATGAATCACGTATCGATGATGATCTGGAATTATTAAGTGAAACGCTGGAAGAGGTGCTGCGTTCTTCTGGCGACCCAGCAGATCAAAAATACCTTGAGTTAAAAGCGCGGGCAGAGCGGGCGTTAGAAGAGGTGAGAAATCGCGTCAGCCATGCTTCTGACAGCTACTATTACCGTGCGAAAAAAGCCGTTTGTCGGGCGGATGACTATGTGCACGAAAAACCCTGGCGCGGAATCGGCGTTGGCGCCACGGTCGGTTTAGTGATGGGATTATTGTTAGCGCGGCGATAAATTCCGTTCTGTCATCGCATTTGTACGTACTCCCTAACTGGGGGTACTGCTTTTTCTGCTCAGTACCCCGTATAATGAGAGGTTTTTAACAGGGAGAGGTCCGCGTGCATTCAATCACTACTGCGCTGGAAAGTCTGATGCGTCATTTATCGCAAGAGATGCCAGCAGCACCTGGAATTCGTATTTACGATATACCTTTCCCACTGAATGATGCGTTTGACGCTTTAGGATGGCTGGCTAGTCAACCCGTCTGGCCCCAGTTTTACTGGCAGCAGCGTAACGGCGATGAAGAAGCCGCCGTATTAGGGGCCGTCGCCGCATTTTCCTCGCTGGAATCAGCACAGCAATTTTTACATCAGCATGATAATCATCCCGACCTGCGCATCTGGGGCCTGAATGCCTTTGAGCCTCTGCGTGGCAATTTACTGCTGCCGCGGCTGGAGTGGCGACGTTGCGCCGGAGTGGCGAGCTTACGCTTACATCTTTATAGCGACGTGTCGCTACGTGAAGACGCTGCACAAGCGATCGCCTTCATCTCATCGCTTGCTCCCGTAAAACCGCTCCCTGCATTGCGTTTGAATTTGACGGGAGAACAGCACTGGCCGGAGAAAGCTGGCTGGATAGACCTGATAAAACTCGCCACTCAAACGATCGCAGGAGAAGACCTCGATAAGGTCGTGCTGGCGCGGGCGACCGATTTACAGTTTTCTCAGTCGGTTAATGCCGCTGCCGTGATGGCTTCCAGCCGTCGCTTAAATCTGAACTGCTACCATTTCTTTATGGCATTCTCCGCCGACACCGCTTTTCTTGGCTCTTCTCCTGAACGTCTGTATCGACGACGTGATACGGCGCTGCGCACCGAGGCGCTGGCCGGAACCGTGGCCAATCACCCTGAGGATCATCGGGCCTGGCAATTGGGCGACTGGCTAATGAAAGATGATAAAAACCAGCGCGAGAATATGCTGGTGGTCGAAGATATTTGCCAGCGCCTGCAAGGCTGTACGCAAACTCTCGATGTGCTGCCACCGCAGGTGCTCAGGCTGCGTAAAGTGCAGCACCTGCGCCGTTGCATCTGGACGGAACTGAATCAGGCCGATGATACGCTTTGCCTGATGCAGCTCCAGCCCACGGCGGCAGTTGCCGGTATTCCGCGTGAGCTGGCGCGTGAATTCATCCAACAAAATGAACCCTTTGAACGCGAGTGGTATGCCGGTTCAGCGGGTTATCTTTCTTTGCGCCAAAGCGAGTTTTGTGTGTCATTGCGTTCAGCGAAAATTAGCGCAAACGTGGTACGCCTGTATGCCGGGGCAGGGATTGTACGTGGCTCAGATCCTGAGCAGGAATGGCAAGAAATAGACAATAAAGCGGCAGGGTTACGTACTTTATTACAGATGGAAGGATAGTGATTTCGTGTATATTTCCGATTCATATCAAAAATCCATTTATTCGATTCTCTATACTGTGTCGCAATATTGATACCGGACAATCTCATGTCAGTAAGCGCATTTAACCGACGCTGGGCGGCGGTCATTCTGGAAGCACTCACTCGCCACGGCGTCAGGCATGTCTGCATTGCCCCTGGCTCTCGTTCTACACCGTTGACGCTGGCGGCAGCGGAAAACCCCGCATTCATCCACCACACCCATTTTGACGAGCGCGGTCTTGGGCATCTGGCTTTAGGTCTGGCAAAAGTCAGCCGTCAGCCTGTCGCCGTGATTGTGACGTCCGGTACCGCGGTGGCGAATTTATATCCCGCGTTGATTGAGGCGGGCCTGACCGGTGAAAAACTGATTTTACTTACCGCTGACAGACCGCCAGAGCTTATCGACTGTGGCGCGAACCAGGCGATTCGTCAGGCCGGAATGTTTGCCTCGCATCCATCGCAAACGCTCTCTTTACCGCGTCCGACTCAGGACATTCCGGCAAGCTGGCTGGTGTCCACTATTGATAATGCGTTAGCTGCCCTGCATAGCGGGGCGGTTCATATCAATTGCCCGTTTGCGGAACCGCTGTATGGCGATATGGACGAAACGGGGATTGCCTGGCAGCAGCGCCTCGGCGACTGGTGGCAGGACGATAAGCCCTGGCTGCGAGAAGCGCGTCGGCTGGAAAGCGACAAACAACGCGACTGGTTTTTCTGGCGACAAAAACGCGGCGTAGTCATTGCGGGCCGCATGAGCGCGGAAGAAGGTCAGAAGGTTGCGCAGTGGGCGCAGACGTTAGGCTGGCCGCTGATTGGCGATGTTCTGTCGCAAACCGGACAACCGCTGCCGTGCGCCGACCTGTGGCTGGGAAATGCGAAAGCTGTAGCTGAATTGCAGCAGGCGCAGATTGTGGTGCAGCTTGGTAGCAGCCTGACTGGAAAACGTCTGCTGCAATGGCAGGCCAGCTGCGATCCGCAGGAATACTGGATTGTCGATAATATCGAAGGCCGCCTTGATCCTGCCCATCATCGCGGCCGCAGGTTGGTGGCGAAAGTTGGCGACTGGCTGGAGCTACATCCGGCGGAGAAACGTCATCCCTGGTGTATGGAGATCCCTCGTCTGGCGCAACAGGCCTGGCAGGCGGTAGAAGCCCGTCGTGAGGCGTTTGGTGAAGCGCAATTAGCCCACCGTATCCGCGACTACTTGCCGGAGCAGGGGCAGCTGTTCGTGGGTAACAGTCTGGTGGTACGCCTGATTGATGCGCTGTCGCAGCTTCCGGCTGGTTACCCGGTCTATAGCAACCGTGGCGCGAGCGGTATTGACGGCCTGCTGTCAACGGCAACTGGTGTACAGCGTGCCAGCGCGAAATCGACGCTGGCGATTGTTGGCGATTTATCTGCATTGTATGACCTGAATGCGCTGGCGTTATTGCGCCAGGTTTCTGCACCGTTTGTCCTGATAGTGGTCAATAATAACGGCGGGCAGATTTTTTCCCTGCTGCCGACACCAGCCAGCGAACGCGAACGGTTCTATCTGATGCCGCAGAACGTACATTTCGAGCATGCTGCCGCCATGTTTAACCTTAAATACCAGCGCCCGGAAAACTGGGAGCAGTTGGAGAGCGCGTTGACTAACGCGTGGCGTACACCTGCGGCCACGGTGATTGAGCTGGTGGTGAACGAAACTGACGGGGCGCAAACCTTGCAGCAACTGCTGGCGCAGGTAAGTCACCTATGATCCTGCATGCGCAGGCGAAAGAGGGCCAAACGGGATTTCCCTGGCTGGTTTTCCTGCACGGTTTCTCTGGCGATTGCCAGGAATGGCAGACGGTCGGCGAAGCGTTTCAGGATTATTCGCGGCTATACATCGACCTGCCGGGACACGGTGGCTCCGCTGACATCAGCGTGAGCGGGTTCGATGATGTCAGCGTTTTGCTGCGTAATACTCTACTTAGTTACAACATACTTAACTACTGGCTGGTGGGATACTCTCTTGGCGGCAGAGTCGCGATGATGGCGGCCTGTCAGGAGATGCCTGGGCTTTGTGGTCTGGTGGTTGAAGGCGGACATCCCGGCTTGCAAAGCGAGGAGGCGCGCGTGCAACGCCGTCTCTCGGATGGCCGCTGGGCTGCGCGTTTTCGCGCAGAGCCGCTACGTGAGGTGTTTAATGATTGGTATCAACAGCCCGTTTTTTCCTCGCTGAACGCGGCACAAAGAGAGGCGCTGGTCGCTCTGCGTAGCCAGAATAATGGGCAAACGCTGGCGGCAATGCTGGAGGCCACCTCGCTTGCCGTACAGCCTGATTTACGTGCGCAACTCACGACGCGCACATTTCCGTTTTATTATTTATGTGGTGAACGTGACGAAAAATTCCGCGCTCTGGCGGCGGAAATATCAGTACCAAACCATGTGATTCGTAATGCCGGACACAACGCGCATCGGGACAACCCCGCGGGCGTAGTGGACTGTCTGGCTCAGATTCTGCGTCGCTGACTATAGGACATTTTATGATCTATCCTGATGAAACAATGCTTTACGCACCGGTAGAATGGCACGATTGCTCTGAAGGCTATACCGACATTCTTTACGAGAAATCCACCGACGGTATCGCAAAAATCACTATTAATCGTCCACAGGTACGCAATGCCTTCCGTCCGGTCACCGTGAAAGAGATGATCCAGGCGCTGGCGGATGCCCGCTATGATGACAACATCGGCGTAATTATTCTGACCGGTGCTGGCGACAAAGCGTTCTGCGCAGGCGGCGATCAGAAAGTGCGTGGTGACTACGGCGGATACCAGGATGACTCCGGTGTGCATCACCTGAACGTACTGGACTTCCAGCGCCAGATTCGTACCTGTCCGAAACCGGTAGTAGCGATGGTTGCAGGTTTCTCCATTGGTGGTGGCCATGTGCTGCACATGATGTGTGACCTGACCATTGCGGCTGAAAACGCCATCTTTGGTCAGACCGGCCCGAAAGTCGGTTCTTTCGACGGCGGTTGGGGCGCTTCCTACATGGCGCGCATCGTCGGTCAGAAAAAAGCGCGTGAAATCTGGTTCCTGTGCCGTCAGTACGATGCGAAACAGGCGCTGGATATGGGTCTGGTCAACACCGTGGTTCCGCTGGTGGATCTGGAAAAAGAGACCGTACGCTGGTGCCGTGAAATGCTGCAAAACAGCCCAATGGCGCTGCGCTGCCTGAAAGCCGCACTGAACGCCGACTGTGATGGTCAGGCTGGTCTGCAGGAGCTGGCAGGTAATGCCACTATGCTGTTCTACATGACGGAAGAAGGTCAGGAAGGCCGTAACGCCTTTAACCAAAAACGTCAGCCTGATTTCAGCAAATTCAAACGGAATCCGTAATGCGTAGCGCGCAGGTATACCGCTGGCAGATCCCCATGGACGCGGGGGTGATTCTGCGCGACAGGCGGTTAAAAACGCGTGACGGGCTGTACGTTTGTCTTCGTGACGGCGAGCGCGAAGGGTGGGGAGAGATCTCCCCGCTGCCGGGCTTTAGTCAGGAAAGCTGGGAAGAGGCGCAAACCGAGCTGCTGGCCTGGGTGAAAGGCTGGTTGCAAGGGGATGACTCCTTACCGCAACTGCCTTCGGTCGCCTTTGGCGTAAGCTGTGCGCTGGCCGAACTGGCTGGCGTATTGCCGCAGGACGCGGACTATCGTGCTGCGCCGCTGTGTACCGGCGATCCTGACGATCTGGTGCTACAACTGGCGGATATGCCGGGCGAAAAAGTGGCGAAGATCAAGGTCGGTCTGTATGAAGCGGTCCGCGACGGCATGGTGGCCAATCTGCTGCTTGAGGCGATCCCGGAGCTGCATTTGCGACTTGACGCCAACCGGGCCTGGACGCCGTTGAAAGCACAGCAGTTCGCGAAATACGTTAATCCGGAATATCGCGGACGCATTGCCTTCCTCGAAGAACCGTGCAAAACCCGCGATGATTCTCGTGCCTTCGCGCGTGAAACCGGCATTGCCATCGCCTGGGATGAAAGTCTGCGTGAAGCGGATTTCACCTTCGAAGCCGAAGAAGGCGTCAGGGCCGTGGTTATCAAACCTACGCTGACCGGCAGTCTCGATAAAGTCCGTGAACAGGTGGCTGTGGCGCATGCGCTCGGTCTTACTGCCGTTATCAGTTCGTCAATCGAGTCGAGTCTGGGCTTAACCCAGCTGGCGAGAATTGCCGCCTGGTTAACGCCGCAGACCATTCCGGGTCTGGATACCCTGAGTCTGATGCAGTGCCAGCAGGTACGCACCTGGCCGGGTAGCACGTTGCCGTGTATCGACGTTGATGCGCTGGAACGTGTGCTATGACCCAGCAGGAAATGCCCGATAGCGTGAGCTTATCGGGCCTGGTGCAGTTCAGTGACTGGCCGTGGCGTCACTGGCGACAGGTTCGTGCGAAAGCGCCAGCCTTACGCCTCAACGATGAGGTATTAAGCTGGAGCGATCTCTGCACACGTGTAGATTATCTGGCCTGCGGTTTTGCCGCTCAGGGCGTGGAAGAGGGCGATGGTGTTCTGCTTCGCGCCTGGAATCATCCTCGCGCTTTGCTGGCCTGGCTCGCGCTGCTGCAATGTGGGGCGCGGGTTTTACCTGTGAACCCACAGTTGCCTCAGCCGCTGCTTGATGCGCTGATCCCGGGCTTAACGTTACGTTTTGCGCTGGATCTGGAGGCCGCTATCGCACTTCCGGAACTCAGCCCGTTGCAGATGCGGTCGTTACCAGGCGATCGCGCCGCTGCGTGGTTGCCTGAACGTTTGAGCACGATGACGTTAACTTCAGGTTCTACCGGATTGCCAAAAGCGGCTGTTCATACCTGTCAGGCGCATCTGGCAAGCGCGCAGGGCGTCCTGTCATTAATGCCGTTTGGTGCTGAGGATGACTGGCTTCTCTCACTGCCGCTGTTTCATGTTTCCGGCCAGGGGATTTTATGGCGTTGGTTGTTTGCCGGGGCGCGAATGACCGTGCGCGACAAGCAGCCGCTGGAGCAAATGCTGGCTGGATGTACCCACGCTTCACTGGTGCCCACGCAGCTGTGGCGCTTGCTGGTCAACAACACGTCGGTCACGCTCAAAGCGGTACTGCTGGGAGGTGCGGCAATTCCTGTTGAATTGACGGAGCAAGCGCGCGAGCAAGGGATTCGTTGCTGGTGCGGTTACGGATTAACGGAGTTTGCTTCTACGGTCTGTGCGAAAGAGGCGGATGGTCTGGCAGATGTGGGTTCCCCTCTGGTAGGCAGAGAAGTCAGAATCGTTGATGATGAAGTCTGGTTACGGGCTGCCAGCATGGCGCAAGGTTACTGGCGTAACGGACAGCTTATTCCTTTAGTGAACGCGGAAGGCTGGTTTGCTACCCGCGATCGTGGGGTGTTAAAGGACGGCAAGTTAACTATTATCGGTCGTATGGACAATCTGTTTTTTAGCGGTGGGGAAGGCATACAGCCAGAAGAAGTGGAACGCGTGATTGCAGCGCATCCGCAGGTTCTGCAGGCCTTTATTGTCCCGTTAGAAGACAAAGAGTTTGGCCATCGCCCGGTGGCGGTCATTGAGTATGACGCTAATGCTGGAGAAACTAATCTGGCTGAGTGGGTAAACGATAAGCTGGCCCGCTTTCAACAACCGGTATGTTGGCTGACATTGCCGCCCGAACTCAAAGCCGGAGGGATTAAAATCTCGCGTCGTGCGTTGTCGGATTGGGTAAGCGCTTCATCGTTAGCATTAAGAAAACATTAATTACATTTCTCATTTCTGTCATTCCGCAGCTATTGTCCTTTTGTTTATGAGCTAATGTGTAACCTATTGTGAAATTTATTAACAATAGGTGCGCTATGGAATGGCATGTGAAGAAGACCTGCTGTCACAAAAAAGCAGGGAGGCTCTATATCGTACTTTGCGATAGCGGTGGTTCGCTCAAGATGCTTGCCCAGGCGCAATCATCTGAGCGGATTAAGCCCGGCGATCTTCTTTCGCCGCTGAAGGATGCTCAGTATTGTATTAACCGCGATACATCTCGGGTGATTAAGATCATTGATGCCAGACAGTACATTTGTGATGAATGGGAACGTCTGTTACGACTGTCTAAAGATAAATAATCTCAGGACAGGTGTTTGCGTGAAGGCAGAAAAATCGTCATTAACCCTGCCATGATGCACAGTACCCCTGCCAGCGCTTTCACTGAAAATGTTCCCTGCCAGCCGGGCAGGATCATTGAGGCAACCCACACCAGCACATAGCTCAGGCTGAGTAGGGCATAGGCTTTGCTCAGCGCGAGTTGGTGTAGGGCTTTATGCCAACAAATCACTGACAGTAAATACCCTGTCAATCCGGCATATAAAGCAAACGCTCCGATACTGACAGAGAATACGGCAGAGATGAACGCCAGCGGCTGCAGCATTGGAGGCAGATTATCCATCGCAAAGCCAAGGCTCAACTGGGCAGCAGAGGTGATAATAACGCTACATAATCCCCAAAATATGCCCATTACACTGCGCTCCCAAGAATAAATATGCCGGTAATGATTAGCCCAACGCCCAGCCAGTGGCGGGTTGTGACGGGTTCGCGCCAGATTTTCCAGGCCGCGAGAGTTACCCATACAAAGTTAAGGCTCAGCATGGGATAGGCAATACCGACAGGAATGTTTTGTAAAACCGCCAGCCATAGCAGCATGGCCAGACCGAGGCTTGCCAGAGCAAGCCCAATCCATTGCGTAATGTAGCGTTTTCGCGCACGAACAGACACCGGTCGGGTTGCCTGCTTCTGGCATAGCTGGCCGCAGACGCTGAGCAGGCTGGCGAGGACTAAGGCTATCCAGATCATTTGGGCCGATACTGAATCAGGACCAGACGTCCCTGATTATCAATGTAGTCAGCGGGAGGGATGGCAAGCTGATTAATATCTTCATCCTTACCGACAGAGAGCACGAGCGTAATGTTTCCTTGTTGACGATGTTGTGCTAACCAGTCGGCAAAATTCTCCCGACTGACAAAGCGGCCTTGAGCATCCGGGTAGTTGAGACCGTATTTTAACTCGCCCGTTTGTCCGTACATCATGATGTCGTCGCGCTTCAGGCTCCAGGCCAGTCCCGCAGCGACGCCAACGCTGTCGGTGAGAATATAACGGCTCGGCTCCAGCGATTCTTTGGTCATCTCGACAAAAAACTGCGGCTGTTTAGATTCCATCACCCGGTCAGGAATGGAGAAGCCAAATAACAGCGCCAGCCCTAATGGGCATAGTGCTGCGAATTTCCAGTTCTTCTCGCGGTTATTTAGCGTATACCAGCCAAAAAGCGTCCAGATGATAAAGATGCCCCAGGCACAAAAAACCTTATACGTTTCGATATGCGACCAGACCGGCGTCTTCAATGGTCCCAGCGTGGAAACAATAAACGTAGCGACGATGCCGACGACACCAAATAGCACGTTGATCCAGCCATTGATGCGCAGGGATGCTGAGTCTTTTTCCGCAGCCTGCAGGCCGAAGCGCGCCGTTAATATCGCCAGCGGCGCGAAGCAGGAAAGAATATAGGTCGGCAGTTTTCCTTTCGCGATGCTGAAAAACAGGATTGGCATAATAATCCAGCTTAACAGGTACAGAGCACTGCGCGGAACATCCCGCTCACGCCAGCCCGTACGCAGCGCGCCGGGAAGCAGACCGAGCCACGGTAATGTGCCTGCCACAAATATCGGGATGTAGTACCAGATAGGAGCCTTATGCTGGGCATCATCCTGCGCAAAGCGCTGAATATGTTCAACCCAGAAGAAGTAATGCCAGAAATCCGGTTCGCGTTGTGCAATCGCTATACCCCACGGTAGTACGATCGCGATGCAGCCGATCACCGCCAGCAGACCGTAGAGAATGAGGTCTTTCCAACGCTTTTGTGCAAAAACCCAGGGTAATACGCTAAGCACAGGGACGGCGAGTGCCAGAAAACCTTTGGTCATTACACCCATACCGCAGGTCAGCCCAAGCAGCAAAAAAGCGATGATTTTGCGTGTTCTGGTGGTGGCCTGCATGCCTTCCCAAAAACAGCACATGCCCGCCATCAGCCAAAGCGCTATGATGGGATCAAGTACCGCGTAGGTGCCGATGCTGTAAACCGAAAAAAACGTTAAAAAGATAGCGGAGGAGAGTACGGCGGTACGCTTATCCTGCCACAGTCGCATGGCAAGCCAGGCTACCAGTAATGCGGTCAACAAAGTGGCAAAAATAGCACCCGCTCTGACGCCAAAATTGTTTGCGCCAAACAGCCATTGCCCAATGCTGTTCAACCAGTATCCGGCAATTGGTTTTTCAAAATAACGCAGCCCTAAAAAGTGTGGAACTATCCAGTCACCAGAGTTGAGCATTTCCCGGCTGATTTCAGCATAGCGCGTTTCATCAGGCTGCCAGAGCATACGGCTGTTGATAGGTAAAATAAAATACAGTGCGATTAAAGCGATAAATGCCAGAGTGTAGCGGGCAGCAGGTTTCATGGTGTCACACTCACCGGTTGTTGGCAGCCGAGCCATCCCTCTCTGCCGGGTATTTTTCCACGTACTATCTGTCCTAACGGCAGCGTACTGATGTCGTCAGGTAACAGCTCGCCAAGCGGGCAGAATGTCATCCCCATATCGGCAGCACGAATGAGCAACTCGTCAAAATTCTGATGAAAGGCGATACCTTCAACTTCCGCATGAATGGTGTACACCGGTGTTCCTCTGCTCATCTGGATGTGGGAGAGAATATAGGAGTTGAAGTCCACCGCCTGGACCTCCTGACCAACCACTTCATCCCATGTTGGTAGGGTGACGGGAATTTGTGGTGTCCCCGTTTTCCCGGATTCCAGCACCGGACGAAATAACGACGCTCCCCGACAGTCACTGTTATAGCGCAGATGGAATGCTTCTTTGGCATGGACGACACGGTTGTCGGCACGCCATCCGGCAACGGCAGAACAGGTGACTGGCTGACCGATGATGGCTTCAAGTGCGGTGATACCTTGCGAAATATCATCAATCAGCTGTTTGTCATTCCAGTTTCCGCTTCGCGCCTGCCAGGCGTGATGATCCCAGGCATGCAAACCGGTTTCATGAATCTGGGCGGTTTGTGCAATGATTGCCGCGTTGGCCTGGCCGATCTCTTTTCCCGGCCATGCGGTTCCCGCCAATAAAATATCCCATCCGTAGAGCGATGCTGCGTTTGAACGCAGCATTTTCCACAGAAATTGCGGCTTCACAAGACGCCAGAGATGGCGTCCCATGTTGTCAGGCCCAACGCTAAAGAAAAAACTTGCCCGAACGTTATGTCGGTTTAATGTCTCCAGCAGGCGGGGCACGCCTTCGCGCGTCCCCCTGAATGTATCGACATCAATGCGCAAGCCTACTTTGGTCATGATGTGTGTTCCGTGATATCCACACTGCGTAAGAAGAAGTCCAGCGTCTCTTCTACCGTTTCCTGCATCTCAATGGTCGGTTCCCAGTTCAGGCAGCGTTTTGCATTGCGAATGTTAGGCTTACGATGCTCAACGTCTTGATAACCTTTACCGTAGTAGCTGCTGCTTTCGACGTCACGGAAACCGGCAAACGGCGGGAAGTGGTTACGCAACGGATGTTTTTCAAAGCAGGAAAGCAGCATTTCTGCCAGTTCCTGAATACTTGCTTCGTTCTGTGGATTACCGATGTTGATAATCTCACCGTCACAGCGGCCACCTTCGTTTTCAATGATGCGGTACAGGGCTTCGATACCATCGCGAATGTCGGTAAAGCAGCGTTTTTGCTTACCGCCTTCAATCAGCTTGATCGGTGAACCTTCCACGAGGTTGAGGATCAGCTGTGTAATGGCGCGTGAGCTGCCGATACGCGCGGCGTTAAGGCTGTCCAGACGCGGTCCCATCCAGTTAAACGGGCGGAACAGGGTGAAGCGCAATCCCTCTTTTTCGCCGTAAGCCCAGATAACACGGTCCAGCAGTTGCTTGGATACGGAGTAGATCCAGCGTGGTTTATTGACCGGACCGACGATCAGATTCGAACTGTCTTCATCAAAGACTTTGTCGGTACACATGCCGTAGACTTCGGAGGTTGACGGGAAAATGATGCGCTTGCGGTATTTCACGCAGTAACGAATGATTTTCAGGTTCTCTTCGAAATCGAGCTCAAATACGCGCAGCGGGTTGCGGGTATATTCGATAGGCGTTGCGATCGCCACCAGAGGCAGCACAACGTCGCATTTTTTCACATGATATTCAATCCATTCGGAGTGAATACTGATATCACCTTCGACGAAATGGAATCGCGGATGTTGCAGGAAACGCCCAATGGCGTCGCTGCCAATATCGAGCCCATACACTTCGTAATTATCTTCTTGCAGCAGGCGCTCGGTCAGATGGTTACCAATGAAGCCGTTAACGCCGAGGATCAGTACGCGAGTACGGCGTTTGCTGGTGGTCACTGACTGGCTGTTCAGGCGAGAACCTGGCACCAGACCCAGAACTTGCGCCAGTTGTGAACCCTGCATTGCAATACCATCGCCAGCTTGTCCGGTAATAATCTCCAGTGCGCCATCGGCACAGGCGATAAGTAAAGGAGACACGGAGATGACGGTACCCGGCTGGGCCGCAATGTCGTTTGTGCAAACGCGCGATGACCAGACGGTGAACTTTTGCGTGCCAACATAGCTAAATGCGCCCGGCCACGGATCGCTGACGGCACGGACCTGGTTATGTAACTCCGCGGCAGGTTTGTTCCAGTCGAGGAAGCTATCTTCCGGCGTACGGCGACCAAAACAGGTAGCATCTGCATCCTGTTGAGGGAATTCGGAGTAACTTCCCGCGTTGATGGCCGGCAGTGTCTGCTCCAGCAGGTGACGCGCAGCCTGGCACAATTTATGGTGCAGCGTTAACGCCACATCATCCGGTGAAATAGCGACATGCTGCTGGGCAACTATGGCACCAGCATCCGCGCGTTTAACCATGCGGTGAAGCGTGACGCCGGTTTCGGTTTCACCATTGACCAATACCCAGTTCAGCGGTGCGCGACCACGGTATTTCGGCAGCAGCGAGCCGTGCAGATTAAATGCACCCTTAGGGGCAAGACTGAAGATCTCATCACTCAGTAAATGGCGATAGTAGAACGAGAAGATAACATCGGGTGCCAGTTGGCTAATGCGCTCAATCCACAGGGGATGATTAACCTCGTCTGGGGCGTAAACCGGAATACCGGCGCTGGCCGCGAGGCGGGAAACAGATCCAAAAAACGCTTTTTCACCCGGGTTGTCGGTGTGCGTAAAAATGGCAGCGATTTCATAACCTGCATCCATCAAGGCCTGGACACCCTGACATCCCATATCGTGATAGGCAAATACGACGGCTTTCATGCGCGGTTTTCCTCGGTTGACTGCGTAGTTTGTGGGCGGATAACGTGTTGAACAAAATAGCGGGGGCGGGCGCGGACATCGTTATAGATGCGACCGATATATTCGCCGAGTAAACCCATGCCAATAAACTGTGCGCCGATAAAGGTAAACAGGACGGCAAACAGCATGAATACCCCCTCCGCTGCCCACTGTGGGCCGAGCGTCAGGCGCAGAACAACAAGCAGGACTGATAAGGTAAAGCCCGTGGCGGCGATCACGCTGCCCAACAGGCTCAACATGCGAAGCGGTGTTGTGGTAAGGCAAGTCACCAGGTCATACATCAGGTTGATCAGACGCATGAAGCTGTATTTGGAGTCACCAAATTCACGCTCTGCATGATGTACCGGGATCTCCGTGGCGCGACGGGCAAAAATGTTGGCCAGAATAGGGATAAAGGTGCTGCGCTCCTGGCAATGCAGCATGGCATCGACGATGTGACGGCGATAGGCGCGTAGCATGCAGCCGTAGTCGCCCATTGCTTTACCGGTGGTTCGTTGGATCAGATGGTTTATCATTCGTGAGGCGGTCTTACGAAATACGCTATCCTGACGGTTCTGGCGTACCGTGCCTACCACATCGAAACCCTCATCTGCAGTGGCGACCAACCGAGGGATCTCCTCCGGCGGGTTTTGCAAATCGGCATCCAGCGTGATGATCAAGTCTCCGGTGACATGGCTGAAACCGGCCATAATCGCCGAGTGCTGTCCGTAATTACGATTCAGTAAAATAGAGACAATATGGCTGTTCGGTGCCTGAGAGGCGTCCATCATCAACTGAGCGGAACGGTCGCTGCTGCCGTCGTCGATGAGCAGAATTTCATAGTCTTTGCCCAATTTTTCGCAGGCGGCGCTGGTGCGTCTGATTAACTCTGGCAGGCTTTCCTGTTCATTAAAAACGGGAATAACAACCGAGACTTTTTTAATCGGTGTGGCTTCAAACATGCTCATTGTCCTGCTATCTCGCGAAGCGCCGTAATGACCCGCTGAGTGTCATCATCGGTCATGTCAGGGAATAACGGCAGCGAGCAGATGCGCGCGCTGTTCCATTCAGTATTTGGGAGCGAAAGGGTAGTGAAGCGTTCGCGATAATATTTTTGCGTATGGGCCGCACGAAAATGCAGACCGGTGCCGATATCTTTGGTCTTCAGCGTTTCCATCAGGGCATCTCTGCTCAACCCGCAGCGCGTTTCATCAACACGAATGATGAATAAGTGCCAGGCATGAACGTGCGACCACTGCGGTAGGCTCAGCGGCTGGAATGGCGTATCGGCCAGCGCTTTTTGATAGTGCTGGGCAATTTGCGCCCGGCGTGAGTTCAGTTGCTCCAGCTTATTGAGCTGTACCAGCGCAATAGCGGCGTTAATATCCGTCAGGTTGTATTTGTATCCAGGTGCAAGCACTTCGGCTTGTGGTGCCCGGCCGTAGGTTTGTCGATCAAAAGCATCAACGCCCAGACCGTGAAACTTCAGGCTGCGAAGCCGCTGAGCGAGCTGGCTGTCGTCGGTAACGATCAGTCCACCTTCCGCACAGGTGATATTTTTAATAGCGTGAAACGAGAAGATTGCCGTGCCGCGAGCACCGACATGACGGCCCTTATACAATGTCCCTACGGCATGGGCTGCGTCTTCTATTACCGGGATTCCATAACGCTCGCCAATGGCATAAATTGCGTCGAGGTCGGCGGGGGCGCCAGCATAATGTACTGGAACAATGGCTTTGGTTCGTGGAGTAATAGCGGCTTCAATTTGCTCAGGTGTCACCATGAGCGTATCGCGGTCGACGTCGATCATGACGGGCGATGCACCCAGCAGCACAATCATGTTGAGGGTAGAAACCCACGTCATCGACGGCGTTATGACCTCGTCGCCTGCACCAATGCCCAGCGCCATCAGCGTAATGTGCATTCCTGCAGTGGCGGAGCAAACGGCGATGGCATGCTTATTCCCCGTGAGCTGGCAAAAAGCCTCTTCCAACTGTTGATTTTTCGGGCCGGTGGTTATCCATCCAGAGTCCAGAACCGCCTTCACTGCGGCAAGTTCTTCAGCGCCCATGGCCGGGCGAGAGAAAGGCAAAAAGTCAGACATCATTATTCCTTCAAGCCATTTAACGCCACCGAAGTTTTATTTTTAGTGATAAACAGGGGCGTCGTTAATTATTTCATCAGGCTACAAAGGTTAATGACTGAAGGTTAATTTATCCTTAAGAGTTTAAGGTTTGGGAACGATAGCTAAATAGAGGTGTTTTTTTTGTTTATCTTAATGAAATTAAGTGTTTTTTTAGGTTTTTGCGACATTGCTGTTTGTTATAAGTTGATGAGTGCAATGCCGCTATTCAAAATGTTAATTATATGCCGTTATTAAAATGATAACCTACAGTAACCCTTTTAAGGTTAACGTTTTACGCGTGGCGGTATTTAAATCGTAGGCACTGAGATCTTCCGGTTTAACCCAGGCGAATGCCTGGAACTCTTCGTTAATCTTCACTTCACGATTCGCCGCGACACAATCGAAGATAAGATAAATCATGTAAATCTCTTCCTGACTGCCATCAGCATAGGTTTTAGTGCGAATATCATCACTGAAGGTCCAGGGGGTAATTTCTGATAACACCAGTTGCTCGCCCAGCTCTTCCCTCACTTCACGGCGCAGAGCTTCTTCAATACGTTCACCCGGTTCAACACCGCCGCCAGAAAGCGCCCACTGACCGGGAAACACACCGCGGTCATCAGCCATTTTGCAGAGTAAATAACAGCCATCGTTTTGAATTAATGGGCAAACAATCGTTCTTTGGCGCATCAGTCGAGTCCTTGTTGGGGAGGTAGAGAAAATTCCGTCATGCACGCATCTTACCTTTTGCTGGCGGCAGAAAAAATGTTTCATCGGTGATCAAGAGCGCTTTGGCAGGGAAAACAGGATGTTTGTTGAAAATGACGTTCTGGGACGTCCAACTGTGTAATTGGCACAAGAATTTAACCTTAAATAAATCTTGTGAGTAGTATTTAGTTACAATATGTCATTGCATCGCTTTTTTAGCTCATTGATTCCTCGCCATCTGACAGTACAATTCATCGGTTTTGGGGCTATGTTTTGATTCTTGCTGGAAAGGATAGAAAATGAAAAAAAGTTTAATGTTGGGTTTTGCCGGAATGCTGTTTGTTTCCGCGTCGGCGAGCGCGATTAGCATCAGCGGCCAGGCTGGCGAAGACTACACCAACCTGGGATTCGGTATGGGCACTGAGAGTACTGGTCTGGCCGTCAGCGGTAACTGGATGCATAACGATGACGACGGTGATGTTGCCGGGCTGGGTTTAGGTTTGAATATCCCACTGGGGCCGCTGATGGCGACCGTTGGTGGTAAAGGTGTTTATACTAATCCAAACGATGGCGATGAAGGCTATGCTGCTGCTGTCGGTGGTGGTTTACAATGGCCAATTGGCGATAGCTTCCGTCTGTTTGGTGAGTATTATTACTCTCCTGATTCACTTTCCAGCGGTATCGACAGCTATGAAGAAGCGAATGCCGGTGCGCGTCTGACCATTATGCGTCCGCTGAGCATCGAAGCCGGTTATCGTTACCTGAACCTGGCAGGCAAAGACGGCAACCGTGATAACGCGATTGCTGATGGTCCGTACGTTGGGGTTAACGCCAGCTTCTAACATTTCTGGCGCGGCGTTCAGTCGCGCCTTCCCCCCTCCATGCGTTATAGTGTTTTCATCATAAAAGCAGGAGAACACGATGTTAAACGTGGAGATGCTATCCACAGGGGATGAAGTGTTGCACGGACAAATCGTCGACACCAATGCCGCCTGGCTGGCCGATTTTTTCTTTAATCAGGGTTTACCGCTAACACGCCGCAGCACGGTAGGTGACAATCTTAACGATTTGGTCGCCGTTTTGCGTGAGCGTAGCGAGCACGCCGATGTACTGATCGTTAATGGCGGTCTGGGACCTACCAGCGATGATTTGAGCGCGCTGGCAGCGGCAACGGCAAAAGGCGAAGGGTTGGTGCTGCATGAAGCATGGCTGGCCGAGATGGAGCGATATTTCCGCGATCGTGGCCGCGTGATGGCGCCAAGCAACCGCAAACAGGCTGAACTTCCGGCCAGCGCTGAGTTTATCAATAATCCGGTGGGTACCGCGTGCGGGTTCGCCCTGAAGCTTAACCGCTGCCTGATGTTCTTTACACCGGGTGTACCGTCAGAATTCAAAGTCATGGTGGAGCATGAGATCCTGCCCCGTTTGCGTGAGCGTTTCTCTTTGGCTCAGCCCCCGTTATGCCTGCGATTAACCACCTTTGGCCGTTCTGAAAGCGACCTGGCGCAGAGCCTGGATCCGCTCCCGTTGCCTCCGGGAGTAACAATGGGTTATCGCTCCTCAATGCCGATTATTGAGCTGAAGCTGACCGGGCCGGATTCCCAACGGGAAGCGATGCTGGCGCTGTGGCCAGAAGTTAAGCGGGTTGCCGGGCAGAATATGATTTTTGAAGGTACGGAAGGCTTACCCGCGCAAATCGCCCGCACGTTGCAAGAACGGCAATTCAGCCTGACGCTGAGCGAACAATTCACCGGTGGCCTGGTGGCATTGCAGCTTTCTCGTGCGAATGCGCCACTGTTGGCGAGTGAAGTGGTTCCGCCTCAGGAAGAAACGCTGGCGCAAACGGCGCATTGGATAACCGAGCGACGTAGCAAGCATTATGCTGGATTGGCACTCGCAATATCGGCTTTCGAAAACGAACATATTAACTTTGCGCTGGCCACGGCTGATGGGACACACGCCTTGCGCGTACGGCTGAATGCAAATCGCTACAGCCTGGCGATTCGTCAGGAAGTGGGCGCGATGATGGCGCTAAATATGCTGCGCCGCTGGCTTAACAATCAGGATATCGCTAGCGAACACGGCTGGATTGAAGTGGTTGAGTCGTTGACGATTTAATCATTGATTGGGAAGGCTAAATACCTTCCCAATCTGGCTCATGCGGTGGTATCGCCAGGCAATAGCCCGGTAATTAACTGAACTAAATCACGATCAATACCTTGTTCCAGCATTATGTGAGCGATACGTAAGGCTTCTTCTTGCGTACCTTTTTGCACCCCTTGCTGTATCCCTTCTTGCAGTCCATTTTGGTGGCCTTCCTGCCTGAGCCTCTCTGCAATTGTCATCAGCCTCTCCTTGTGATGGGGGGATCGTTCGGCAACTTCGCGGATAAACTCGCTGACGCGAGAAACGTCGCCGTACCGTATCAGGTAATTAAATAGCGTTTGTAGCTGGCTGTCATTAGCAGTGCTTGTAACTAATAGCGAGACCAGTCGATCCACTAACCCCATTAAGTCACGATCGCGGATATGTTTTTGCATCAATTCAAGCAGCGCAACCCTGCGATGCTGCGCGATTTCATCGTCAGGTATTACGGTAATGTCGACCAGCGGAAAAGCCTCTGAATACAGTTGTCGCGCCAGTTGCGGATTATCAAATTCATCCAGCCAGTTGAGCGACCAGGGATAGGGACTTTGTTGACCGTGATAAAATAGCATGGGGATCACCAGCGGCAGCGTTTTATTCCCGGCATCAAGATGATGCTGCATCGCCGCGGTGGCATAACGCATCAGGCGAAATGCCATATGCGGTACCGCGGTACTCTGATGTTCAATAACACAATAAATATAGCCCTGACCTTCGCGGGTTTTTAGTGACCACACTACGTCGGAGTAGTATGCGCGGAGATCTTGTTCGATAAAACTGGTGGACTCCAGCTTCAGCGTTTGTAAATCACATATCTCACGTAATGCGATAGGAAGATGTATATCCAGAAAATCCCGAGCCATCTCAGGGTAAGACATTATCTTTTTAAAAACGGCATCATGCGGTGTAGATGTAGTGGATTTAGCCATGGTAGTCCGTCACCAGAAAGAGAAGATGGCGTGACGGTATCCACTTTTAATATGCGCTGCATGGGGAAATGGGTTCTTTGCGTGGATGAATCAGAGATAAATACGTCCGACTGCAACGTATTCAATTAAGCAGAACGGGCTACGTAAAAATGCCCGGTAGCAAACGCCACCGGGCAACAGAGTTAACCCAACGCTTTGGCAAGCAGGGTGATAGGATGTTCGCAGCGTTTGCTTGTAGACATCTCAATCTGCCATTTACAGGTTTCGCAGTCGGTGACGACGATATCAGCGCCGCTTTCTTCAATTTGGCGGAATAACGGTGCGCCAATAGACTGTGAAGTCGGATAGTTTTCCTTTTTAAAGCCGTAAGTCCCGGCAATCCCGCAACACTGAGAATCCAGCACCGTCAGCTCCAGCCCTGGAATTTGTCGCAGTAGCTCCAGCGTATAGAGCGTCCAGCCCATTTTCTCCATGTGACATGGCGTGTGATAGACCACCTTCAGCGGCAGCGTCTTCAGCGGCAGCGTTTTACCTTCATCCAGCTTGCGCCATAGCCAGCGGGTTGCCAGTTCAATGTGTTCACGCAGGCCTGAGTTGTCGACATCCAGCACTTCCGGATATTCATCACGTAGCGCAAAGGTACAGGTTGATGAGGTGGCGATCACCGGAATGCCTTTGCCATCAATCGCCTCTCTGAGTGAGGCCACGTTGCTTACTGCCTGCTTACGCGCTTTATCGGTAAAACCGTTGGCAATCAGCGGTACGCCGCAGCATTTCTCTTTACTCAGCAGTTGCACGCCAGTACCCATCGCATTCAACACCTTGATCAGGTCTTTGCCGAGCTGGGGATGGTTGTAATTCACAAAACAGCCGTGGAAAAAGGCGACCTGATCCTGGTACTGCACCTGCTGTGCGGCAACGCTGCGATACCAGCGGCGGAAGGTGCCAAAGGAGTACTTCGGCAGCGTACGGCGATGATCGATTTTTAACGCGTAATCCAGCAGTTGACGCACCGGTTTTAATGAGGTAGCGGTATTCACTATAGGGGCGAAGGGGGTGGATACACTGCCCATTAAATCGGTATGACTTAAGACAAAGTTACGCAACGATGGGCGCGTCGTGTCGTATTTGGCGCGCGCGCGCTGGATGATATCGCCGATTTTCACGTCTGACGGACAGGCCACTTCGCAGCGTTTACAGTTGATGCAGTATTTCAGCGCGTCGTCATATAGCGCGCCATCTTTCAGGCGCAGACGTTCACCGTCCGGGCCGGCCTGCTTAGGGCCCGGGTAGCTCGGATTGACGCGGCTTACCGGGCAGGCGGTGGTGCACACCGTACATTTGATACAACTTTCAAAACGTGTGTCGCTCATTGCTGTCCTCCTGCACGTTTCGCAATATGATGCGCGGCATGTAAGGCGCTAACTGCGCACACGCCGCCTCCGCAACCTTGGGCGATAGGATCGAATCCTCCGAGAACGGAACCAATGGCATACATGTTCTCTATCGTTTTTCCCGCCAGTGATGGGCGTAATGCGGAATCGGTAGTCACGCCAAACTGTTGCCACGGTTGTGGATCGAAAACATCACGCTGATACCACTCGGCGCGGGTAGCTGTTTGCTGTACATCCAGTCCCAGGATTGGTTCATGGATTGCCTCACGCGAGGCGACCAGCCCGCTGCTGAAGAAGCTGCCGCTGGCGAGCACGGCGAAACGTGGCCGCAAGGGGATATCGGCATGATTTCGGGTCCAGATTTCGCTGACCACGCCATCCTGACAGGTGATTTTTTTCACTTCATCACCCGGCATCCACACTCCGCCCTGGCGTACAAACTGGCGCTGCAATTTGTTGTGCAAACGCATGCCCAGCACCGAAGGTGGTAGGGTCGGTAACAGTGTCAGCGAGCAGGGGAGGCGCTCGTTAAGCCACTGCCAGAGCCGCTCATCGGCCAGACCAAAGCATGCCGGCATGATTATCATGTCGCAGGTTTTTGCCATTGGCAGCAATGCGTCATAGAGCAGCGACCATTTATCTTCGTTATCCAGCAGGCGCGCAATATTAACGGCGCGAAACTCGGTTGGGTTATCACGCAGGACATCCAGCTCCGGTAGCTCGATTTCTGCCGTCTCGACGCTGAGATTGCGTTGGCGTAATGACGCTGCGGCGAGATGCGCCTGAAAATCCAGTAACCCGCTAATCCCTACAACGCAGATACGCTGTGCGGACAGCGGCCAGACCGGCACTTCCGGGGAACTTAACCAGGTTGAGCGCAGGGTGCCTAGCGGGGTAACACGTTGATGCGCCTGATGCACTTTGCCTTGCAAATGCGTTCCGCATTCGTCCAGTAAATTTTGCGCCTGCTGGGCCAGTTCCAGAACGTTCTGTGTTCCGATGGTACTATACGGATGTGCGGGCGCCTGAGTGCGCAGTGCATTCAAACCCGCTTCTATATCTGTCACCGGTTGACCATCGGGTAAGCTGCTGAGCAAATCCAGTGAGCCGGAGGAAAAATGCAGGGCGCTTTGGCCGCGGGTAACAATCGTGCAGCGCAGTCCGCTTTTTTGCAGTTGCAGGCCACATAGCAGTCCGGCGAGGCCGCCGCCGATAATGACGGTATCAAATTTCATCCTGGTGCTCCTTTTCCAGACCACACAACCCTTGATAAACCCAGCGCGTGAATTCGCTTTCGCGCAGCGCATCTCCCCAGGCGATAGGCTGCACGCCTTTCCAGCGTTCGTTGAGGAAGTCGGAAAGCTGGGTAATGGACTGCGCTGCGGTAGTGACATTAAAACGTTGCAGCAAACCTGCGGCGCGGCAGGCACACAATTCACCCTGGCAGGTCCCCATTCCAACACGGGTACGGCGACGCAAATCGAGCAGGCTGTTGACGGTTAAATTCTCGACGGCGTATTGCACTTCGCCTGCGGTGACTGCTTCGCATTCGCAGACCAGGCTGCGGTGCTGACGGCCTTCGCTAAGCCAGGCAGGGGTGCGATCGCCGTGACGGTAGACCGCCGAGCCGCGTAGTGGCGCGGGCAATGAGATCACGCGTTTAAGCGTATGCTCGGTAGATTCCTGTGAGCCAGGCAGCGCGGTGTCTGCCGTTGTGCAAGGCTGGGTATTGCCCAGCTTACGGCAAACGGCATCGGTGGCCCATTCCGCCATCAGGCGGTAGGTCATCAGTTTGCCGCCGGTAATGGTGATAAACCCTTCCAGTCCGTCACGCTCAGCGTGATCGAACAGTACAATCCCACGGCTGACGTTACGACCGCTTGGGTCGTCGTCGCTGGCCACCAGCGGGCGTACGCCGGAGTAGGCGCGTAAAATGCGCGTTTTCGCCATAATCGGCGCCAGCTTCTCGCCTTCACGCAGCAGAATATCGACCTCTTCTGCGGTGACGCGGTTGCTGTCGATATCGTCGTAATCAATGTGCTGTGAGGTGGTACCGATCAGTGAAATGGTATCGCCAGGCACCAGAATATCGGCGTCAGAAGGCTTACGACAGCGGTTAATGACATGCTGGTTAATGCGATGATCCATAATCAGCAACGAACCTTTGGCCGGGAACATACGGATGCTCAGATCGGCATATTCCGCAATGCGTTGACCCCAGATCCCAGCGGCGTTGACGACAACCGGCGCATGCAGGGACTGCATTTCGCCTGTCAGATGATTGCGCACGTTAACGCCGCAAACCGTTGCGCCTTCGCGGAGCAGTCCCGTCACTTCATGCGCCGTTAAGATAACCGCGCCATGCTCACGCGCATCCAGCATGTTAGCTGCTGTTAAGCGGAAAGGATCGACCGTGCCGTCTGGTACTTTTACTGCACCAATCAGCTGTGGATTCACAGAAGGTTCGATAATACGTGCCTGCTGAGGGTCAATCGCTTCTGCGTGAATCCCTGCCTCTTCACATGCGCGAATAAAGGTGGCCTGGAAAGACAGCTCATCCTCCGGCAGAGTAATAAACAGACCGTCCGTTGGCTCAATGCAATGACGGGCGATACGTTTCAGAATTTGGTTTTCGCTGATGCACTCACGGGCAGATTCAGCGTCGGTGACGGCGTAGCGTGCACCGCTGTGCAGCAGACCGTGGTTGCGCCCGGTCGCACCTGTGGCGATATCGTGGCGTTCCACTAAGATGACGCGCAACCCGCGCAGCGCACAGTCACGTGCGATCCCTGCACCTGTTGCTCCTCCACCAATGATAATCACGTCACTTGTTTGCGAGTCGCGAGTTTTCATTGTTTTTCCTCACAGTTCGTTTTTTATCATTTAGCCACATAAAAAACATGGATTGTTTGATTTCGCGCATAATCGCTCATTATTCGAAAATGAAACGTGATTCCGTGCGCCTTTATGAACATTTGTCATAAATCTGTAACAATATGTGCTGCGTTTCACATTTTTGTTAGGTATCTTTCCTTAACATCGCGGCCACACTGGAAGCGGTAGGGTAGTAATGACGAACTGCAGTGTTTACTTCGAATGAAAGACGGCCACGGAGGCTACACTATGTTGAGTATTTTTAAACCAGCGCCACATAAGGCGCGTTTGCCTGCTACGGAGATCGATCCGACATATCGTCGATTGCGTTGGCAGATTTTCCTGGGGATTTTCTTTGGTTATGCCGCGTACTATCTGGTACGTAAGAACTTCGCCCTGGCGATGCCATATCTGGTTGAGCAGGGTTTCTCTCGCGGCGATCTGGGTTTTGCGTTGTCCGGTATCTCCATCGCTTACGGATTTTCGAAATTCATCATGGGGTCCGTTTCGGATCGCTCGAATCCGCGCGTTTTCCTGCCAGCAGGTTTGATTCTGGCTGCCGCAGTGATGTTGTTTATGGGCTTTGTGCCGTGGGCGATATCGAGCATTGCGATAATGTTTGTGCTGCTGTTCCTCTGCGGATGGTTCCAGGGGATGGGGTGGCCGCCGTGTGGTCGTACCATGGTGCACTGGTGGTCGCAGAAAGAACGTGGCGGTATTGTTTCCGTCTGGAACTGTGCGCACAACGTGGGCGGCGGTCTGCCTCCTCTGCTGTTCCTGCTCGGTATGGCCTGGTTCAATGACTGGAAAGCGGCGCTGTATATGCCTGCTTTCGGTGCGATTGTGGTTGCGCTGTTCGCCTTTGCGATGATGCGTGATACGCCGCAGTCATGCGGCCTGCCGCCTATCGAAGAGTATAAGAACGACTATCCGGACGATTACAACGAGAAAGCGGAAGAAGAGCTGACTGCGAAGCAGATCTTCATGCAGTATGTACTGCCAAACAAACTGTTGTGGTACATCGCTATCGCCAACGTGTTTGTTTATCTGCTGCGCTACGGCATCCTGGACTGGTCACCGACCTACCTGAAAGAAGTGAAGCATTTCGCACTCGATAAATCATCCTGGGCCTACTTCCTGTATGAGTATGCGGGTATTCCGGGCACGCTGCTGTGCGGCTGGATGTCGGATAAAGTCTTCCGTGGTAACCGTGGTGCGACCGGCGTGTTCTTTATGACGCTGGTAACTATTGCGACCATCGTTTACTGGATGAACCCGGCAGGCAACCCGAACGTGGATATGGCTTGTATGATCATCATCGGCTTCTTGATCTACGGCCCGGTAATGTTGATTGGTCTGCACGCGCTGGAACTGGCACCGAAAAAAGCGGCGGGTACGGCAGCTGGCTTTACCGGTCTGTTCGGTTATCTCGGCGGTTCTGTGGCTGCGAGCGCCATTGTTGGCTACACCGTTGACTTCTTCGGTTGGGACGGCGGCTTTATGGTGATGATTGGCGGTAGCGTGCTGGCGGTTATCCTGCTGGTGGTCGTCATGATTGGCGAAAAACGCCATCACGAAGAGATGCAACTGAAACGTAACGGGGGCTAATAGATGAAAACTACATTGAAAAGTCTCAGCGTGGCGCTGATGCTCACAGGTATGGTGGTCAGCAGCGCGGCGGTTGCCGCAGATAAAATCGTGATTGCGCACCGTGGTGCGAGCGGTTATCTACCGGAGCATACGCTGCCAGCGAAAGCGATGGCCTATGCCCAGGGGGCGGATTATCTGGAGCAGGATTTGGTGATGACCAAGGATGACCATCTGGTCGTCCTGCATGACCATTATCTTGACCGCGTCACCGATGTTGCCGAGCGTTTCCCGGATCGGGCGCGTAAAGACGGGCGTTACTACGCTATCGACTTTACGCTGGATGAAATTAAATCGCTGAAATTTACCGAAGGCTTCGATATCGAAAATGGCAAAAAGGTCCAGACCTACCCAGGGCGCTTCCCGATGGGTAAATCTGATTTCCGCGTGCACACGTTCGAAGAAGAGATTGAGTTTGTTCAGGGATTAAATCATTCCACCGGTAAAAACATCGGTATTTACCCGGAAATGAAAGCGCCGTGGTTCCATCACCAGGAAGGGAAGGATATTGCGGCTAAGACGCTGGAAGTGCTGAAAAAGTACGGGTATACCGACAAGAACGACAAGGTCTATCTGCAATGTTTTGATGTTGCAGAGTTAAAGCGCATTAAGAATGAACTGGAACCGAAGATGGGGATGGATCTCAATCTGGTACAGTTGATTGCGTACACCGACTGGAATGAAACTCAGGAGAAAAAGCCGGACGGTAGTTGGGTTAATTACAACTACGACTGGATGTTTAAGCCGGGTGCCATGAAGCAGGTTGCGCAGTATGCGGACGGCATTGGGCCGGACTACCACATGCTGATTGATGAGAAGTCGAAGAAGGGCAATATCTCGTTAACTGGCATGGTGCAGGACGCACATCAGAATAAGATGGTGGTGCATCCTTATACCGTTCGCGCCGATCAACTGCCGGATTACACCACTGACGTAAACCAGCTGTATGACATTCTTTATAACAAGGCGGACGTTGACGGGCTGTTTACCGACTTCCCCGACAAAGCAGTGAAATTCTTGAATAAAGAGTGATGGCGTAAGGCCTGTGATGCACCTCCGGTCACAGGCCTAAATGGATGAAACGTTTTAACTGCTAGATAAGGCCGTCTGCTGTCAACGTTTCCATACATGCCTGCAGGAGAAATAAAGGGCTGCCGTCCACCGGCGGCTCTTTTGCCAGTAAGGATATCTGTCGATAGAACGTCGGTTCCAGCGCGACTGAGCGTACTTTCCCACCAACCGCCTTCAGCGTTAATTCCGGTAATAACGCTATACCCAGCCCCTGACGAATAAAGCTCATCGCGGTATCCGGATGGTTAAACTCGTATTTAATGACCGGTTCAATTCCCTTCTCTTTAAATAGCGTCATGATGCTTAATTCATAGCGACCTTTGCTGATAATGAGCGGTTCTCCAACCAGTTGTTCCACTGAAATTGTGCTATTGGCCGCCAGCGGATGGCTTTCAGGAACTACAACGGTAAATTTGTCGCGATACACCGGTACGCAGTACATGCCATTTACCGGGAAATGCACAAATCCCGCATCGATGTCCCCACTGCGCAGGGAATCAACGATTGCCGTGCTGTTTTCTTCATAAGGGATAATTTTGATGTGCGGGTGATGCTGTTCGAAGTGGTGGATGATGCCGGGCAAAATGCAGGCACAGGCGCTGGGAAAGCAGCCGATACGCAGGGTTCTGGCCGGGTTTTGTCGCTCTTGCTCGGCAATCTCTTTCACCGCGTTGGTTTCAGACACGATCGTCCGCAGGTGTGAAACGATCCGACTCCCGGCCGGACTAAGTTGAATGTCTTTGCGGCGTTCGCGGATAAGAATATCAACCCCTAGTTCTTCCTCTAGCGCTGAAATTGCCTGGCTAACGGCGGATTGGGTCATGTACAGCCGCTTGCTGGCTTCGGTAAAACCACCGTACTCAAGTACGGCAAGCAGGGCGTGGATCTGGGTTAATGTCATTAGCTCCCTCTAATCAATAATATTAAAACGATTAATTTCTCTAATATAATGGACCTGTTTATACTTGCGGTCTACCGTAAAATCACACTTCGACGCACCTGTCCGTAGTTCAGTTGAGCTGAGCGTTGCCTGCGTGCGCCGTCTGGACAGGTTGTCGAATATGAAAGAAAAACTGTGGACGAAAGATTTTTGGGCAATAACGATAATCAGCTTTATTATATTTTTTGTTTTTTATGTCCTGCTCACGCTGTTACCGATCTATATTTCGGATCGCCTGCATGCCACTCCAGATAAGGCCGGATTATTAGTCACCTTCTTTTTGGGGGCCGCCATTGTTGTGCGCCCGTTTGCGGGACAATGGGTAGGAAAATATTCGAATAAAATAATTCTGGTGCTCTCTTCTCTGGCCTTTTTGGTGGTCACTGCGCTGTATCCTTTTTGCCACTCAATTGAATCACTGCTGTTGATTCGGGTGCTTCATGGTGTAACGTTTGGCGTTATTACCACGGTAAAAGGAACGATTTCCGCGCGGTTGATACCGGCCTCCCGACGTGGGGAGGGCATCAGTTTTTTCTCGTTAGCCATGGGACTGGCAATGGTTGTGGGGCCGTGGGTAGGGTTGAACATGGCACGCTGGGAAGCTTTTACCACTGCATTCTGGCTGTGTAGCGCGGTTGCCGTACTGGGTATTATCCTGTCATTGATTGTCGCCGTACCGCCGGTTATCCGTCATGCTGACGGCTCAAAACCGAAGCTGGGATTTGCTGCAATGTTTGATCGCGCCGCACTGCCTTTCGCGATGGTGACATTTTTCATGACCTTTTCGTACGCGGGCGTTTCCGCTTTTCTCGCACTGTATGCGCGCGAGCTCGATCTAATGGCCGCCGCCAGTAATTTCCTGCTGTGCTACGCCATTTGCCTGATGATCTGTCGAACCTTTACCGGCAATATTTGTGATAAAAAAGGGCCGAAATACGTGGTCTATCCGTGTTTGCTGGCCTTCACCGTCGGACTGGTGGCGCTTGGCTATACTAACGGCAGCATTATGATGATTATTTCCGGTGGATTAATTGGCATCGGTTATGGTTCGGTCACACCCGTATTTCAGACACAAATTATTAGTTCGGTGGAACCCCATAAAATTGGTATCGCCAATTCGCTGTTTTTCAATGCGATGGATGCAGGAATGGCAATCGGCGCGTTTATCATGGGGATGATGGTTGAGGGTGTGGGATATCGGGCGATTTATCTGGCGGGTGCGCTGCTGGTGGTACTGGCCGGGGCGCTGTATATCATGCAGATGAAAAAACGCGGAGACGTGGTACTGGTCTCCGCGCATGAAGTTCACTAAACACTATAACTCTATTTCAATATCGCCTTTTGCCCGGCAACAGCACGGCAATATTTCACCGGGCTGAATGAAGGCCAGCGGTTCTGCAATCCAGTCAACCTGTCCCGCCACCAGGCGGGTACGGCAGGAGCCGCAGTATCCTTCACGACACTGATATTCGACTTCAACATCGTGCGACTCGAGCGCGGCAAGCAGGGAAGGGTGTTCATCCTGGCACAGCAACTGCGTGCCAGAGATGCGCAGAGTCACGCGGCCCATCAGAGCTGGAAGTTACTCAGATCGTCAGTATCGACTTCGGCATCGATCTGGCCGACCAGATAAGAGCTGACTTCCACTTCCTGCGGCGCAACCTGGACGTTATCGGACACCAGCCAGGTGTTGATCCACGGGATCGGGTTAGAACGTGTCTGGAATGGCAGATCGAGCCCAACAGCCTGCATACGGATGTTGGTGATGTACTCAACGTACTGGCACAGAATATCTTTGTTCAGGCCAATCATTGAGCCATCACGGAACAGATAATCTGCCCACTCTTTTTCCTGCAGCGCGGCCTGTACGAACAGGTCGTAGCATTCTTGTTTGCACTCCTCGGCAATTTCCGCCATCTCCGGATCGTCCACGCCGCTGCGCAGCAGGTTCAGCATATGCTGAGTACCGGTCAGGTGCAGGGCTTCGTCGCGGGCGATCAGACGAATAATTTTCGCGTTGCCTTCCATCAGTTCACGTTCGGCGAAGGCGAAAGAGCAGGCGAAGCTGACATAAAAGCGGATCGCTTCCAGCGCGTTCACGCTCATCAGGCACAGATACAGCTTCTTCTTCAGCTCACGCAGGTTTACGACAACCGTTTTACCATTAACGGTATGCGCACCTTCACCGAGCAAATGCCAGTAGCTGGTCATCTCGATCAATTCGTCGTAGTAGCTGGAGATGCCTTCTGCGCGTTTCTGGATTTGCTCGTTGGTGACGATATCGTCAAACACCACCGCCGGATCGTTAACGATATTACGGATGATGTGGGTATAAGAGCGGGAGTGGATCGTTTCAGAAAACGCCCACGTTTCCACCCAGGTTTCCAGTTCAGGGATCGAGATTAACGGCAGCAGCGCGACGTTAGGACTACGTCCCTGAATGGAGTCCAGCAGCGTCTGATACTTCAGGTTGCTGATGAAGATATGTTTTTCATGTTCCGGCAATGCCTGGAAGTCGATACGATCGCGAGAAACATCGACTTCTTCCGGACGCCAGAAGAAAGAGAGCTGCTTTTCGATCAGTTTTTCAAAGATGTCATATTTTTGCTGATCGTAGCGGGCGACGTTCACCGGCTGGCCGAAGAACATCGGTTCCAGAAGCTGATCATTTTTCGTCTGTGAAAAAGTGGTGTATGCCATTGATGTGAATCCTGTCTGGAATGTACTGCCGGATGCGCTTTGCTTATCCGGCCTACAATACCGCGAATTAATTTGTAGGCCGGGTAAGCGTTACGCCACCCGGCAAAAGATTAAATCTTACATGCGCCGCTTTCGCAGCCATCGTCCTGAATGGACGGTACCAGATCGTCCTGAGAGTCTTCCGCACCGTCACGGGTGTTCTGATAATACAGCGTTTTGACACCAAATTTGTAGGCGGTGAGCAGGTCTTTCAGCAACTGCTGCATCGGTACTTTTCCGGACGGGAAGCGCGACGGATCGTAGTTGGTGTTGGCGGAAATCGACTGATCGATAAATTTCTGCATGATGCCTACCAGCTGCAGATAGCCGTCGTTGTTTGGCATTTCCCACAGCAGTTCGTATGCGTCGTGCAGGTGTTCGTAGTCCGGCACGACCTGACGCAGAATCCCATCTTTCGATGCTTTGATGCTCACGTAACCGCGTGGCGGTTCAATACCGTTGGTGGCGTTGGAGATCTGCGAAGAGGTCTCGGACGGCATCAGGGCTGACAGCGTGGAGTTACGCAGGCCGTGAGTCTTGATAGATTCACGCAGCTGTTCCCAGTCCATATGCAGCGGTTCGTTAGCGATAGCATCAAGATCTTTTTTATAGGTATCAATCGGCAGAATACCTTTCGCATAGGTGGTTTCGTTAAACCATGGGCATGCGCCTTGCTCTTTTGCCAGCTCGTTAGAAGCCTTCAGCAGGTAATATTGAATCGCTTCAAAGGTTTTGTGAGTCAGGTTATTGGCGCTGCCGTCAGAGTAGCGTTTACCGTTTTTCGCCAGCCAGTAAGCGTAGTTGATCACGCCAATACCCAGCGTACGACGACCCATCGCACCGCGTTTGGCGGCCGGAATCGGATAATCCTGGTAATCGAGCAGCGCATCCAGCGCACGTACCGCCAGTACAGCCAGCTCTTCCAGTTCGTCCAGACTTTCGATAGCGCCCAGGTTAAATGCGGACAGCGTACACAGTGCAATTTCGCCGTTTTCATCGTTAACGTCGGTCAGCGGTTTGGTTGGCAGGGCGATTTCCAGGCACAGGTTGGACTGGCGTACCGGCGCGACAACCGGATCAAACGGGCTATGGGTGTTGCAGTGGTCAACGTTCTGAATGTAGATACGACCGGTCGAGGCACGTTCCTGCATCATCAGTGAGAACAGCTCAACCGCTTTCACGCGCTGTTTGCGGATGCTGTCGTCGTTTTCATATTGGGTGTACAGACGCTCGAACTCATCCTGATCGGCGAAGAACGCGTCATACAGACCCGGGACGTCGGACGGGCTAAACAGGGTGATGTCACCGCCTTTCAGCAGACGGGTGTACATCAGCTTGTTGATCTGTACGCCGTAGTCCATGTGACGAACGCGGTTGCCTTCGACGCCACGGTTGTTTTTCAGGACCAGCAGGCTTTCAACTTCCAGGTGCCACATTGGGTAGAACAGCGTGGCTGCACCACCGCGTACGCCACCCTGAGAGCAGGATTTCACCGCAGTCTGGAAATGCTTGTAGAACGGAATACAGCCGGTGTGGAACGCTTCACCGCCGCGAATCGGGCTACCCAGCGCACGGATGCGACCAGCGTTAATGCCGATACCGGCACGCTGAGAAACGTATTTCACAATTGCGCTGGAGGTTGCGTTGATGGAGTCCAGGCTGTCGCCGCACTCGATTAGTACGCAGGAGCTGAACTGACGCGTTGGGGTACGCACGCCGGACATAATTGGCGTCGGCAGCGAGATTTTGAACGTAGAAACGGCGTCGTAGAAACGTTTTACATATTGCAGACGTGTTTGACGCGGATAGTTAGAGAACAGGCAAGCCGCTACCAGAATGTAGAGGAACTGTGCGCTTTCATAGATCTCACCGGTAACACGGTTTTGCACCAGATATTTACCTTCCAACTGCTTCACCGCAGCGTAGGAGAAGGTCATATCACGGTCGTGTACGATGAACGAGTCCATCTGCTTGAACTCTTCTTCCGTGTAGTCTTCCAGCAGATGATTGTCGTATTTGCCCATTTCAACCATTTTCACGACATGGTCGAACAGCTTTGGCGGTTCAAACTCACCGTACGCTTTTTTACGCAGGTGGAAAATCGCCAGACGGGCAGCCAGATACTGATAATCCGGCGCTTCGCGGGAGATCAGGTCGGCGGCTGCTTTGATGATTGTTTCATGGATGTCGGAGGTCTTGATTCCGTCATAAAACTGAATGTGGGAGCGCAGCTCGACCTGAGAAATCGATACGTTATTCAGTCCTTCTGCCGCCCAATCCAGAACTCGGTGGATTTTGTCGAGATTGATGCGCTCTGTACTACCATCACGCTTTGTCACCAGCAGACTCTGATTCATGTGGTTTTTTACCTGTCCGTGAAAGAAAAAATATCCCCCATATTATCCACAGAGTCATGTTGTGACTAAGTCTGTGGATAAATACTATATGTAGGGGTTGTTTGATAAAATAGACGCTATATGGTGAGTATTCTAGTAGGGATTCTTTTCAGCACAAGAGTTGATTTTGAGGTTAAATTGAGGTTGCAAAAGGGTGATAATCGCTAAGTGCGCGTCTTATAAGGCCTGGCGGGGATGTCAATAATTGAGAAAAAAAATAGAAAATTTGATCGAGTGCTGATTTCTTCATCTAAGGCAAGGAAAGTTCTTATGATCTGGCACAGGATTTGTAGGCCTGATAAGCGAAACGTCATCAGGCATGGTTCCAGTAAGCATGCCGGATGGCGGCGTTGCACGCTTTATCCGGCCTACAGGAGCGGTTAATCAACCTTGGCGGTGGTATGTACCATATAGTTCACATCAACGCCCGGGCCAAGTTTGAAGGTGTTGGTGATGGGGTTGTAATGCAGGCCGGTCATATGGCGCTCTTTCAGTACGGTCTGGTCAACCCACTCTAATAATTCAGCAGGCTTAATAAATTTTTTCACATCGTGCGTGCCTTTCGGCACCATGCGCAGAATATATTCCGCTCCGACCACCGCCATCAGCCAGGATTTGCCGTTGCGGTTAAGCGTGGAGAAAAATACTTCGCCACCCGGTTTGACCAGCCTGGCGCAAGCTCTGACTACTGACTGTGGGTCTGGCACGTGCTCCAGCATTTCCATGCAGGTGACAACGTCATACTGATGTGCATGCTTTTCCGCATGCTCTTCGACGGTTTCTTGTACGTACTCTACCTGGATACCGCTTTCCAGTGCATGCAGTTTTGCTACCTGCAGCGGTTCAAAACCCATGTCCAGTCCGGTGACGGTGGCACCTTCGCGCGCCATACTCTCCGCCAGAATACCGCCGCCGCATCCGACGTCGAGTACCTTTTTACCAAACAGGCCGCCTGAGCGCTCAGTAATATAGCCCAGACGCAGTGGGTTAATGCGGTGCAGCGGCTTAAATTCACCCTCAAGATCCCACCAGCGTGACGCGACTGCTTCAAACTTGGCAATTTCTTCATGGTCAACGTTGTGAGCTACCGGAGGTTTTTCGGCATTCATCGGGGCTTCTACTCCTAAATTTGCGATGCAAATGAGTATATCAGCCTGACGGGATGAATAAAGCCTCTGTCAGGGGGAATCCATTTACCTGAATCTGCACGGATGTGTTATAATTTGCGACCTTTGAATCCGGGATACAGTAGAGGGATAGCGGTTAGATGAGCGACCTTGCGAGAGAAATTACACCGGTCAACATTGAGGAAGAGCTGAAGAGCTCCTATCTGGATTATGCGATGTCGGTCATTGTTGGCCGTGCGCTGCCGGACGTCCGAGATGGCCTGAAACCGGTTCACCGTCGCGTACTTTACGCCATGAACGTATTGGGCAACGACTGGAATAAAGCCTATAAAAAATCTGCCCGTGTCGTTGGTGACGTAATCGGTAAATACCACCCTCATGGTGATACCGCCGTTTACGACACCATTGTTCGTATGGCGCAGCCATTCTCCTTGCGCTACATGCTGGTAGATGGTCAGGGTAACTTTGGTTCTGTCGATGGCGACTCCGCAGCGGAGATGCGTTATACGGAAATCCGTATGTCGAAAATCGCCCATGAGCTGATGGCTGACCTGGAAAAAGAAACGGTTGATTTCGTCGACAACTATGACGGCACCGAACAAATTCCTGACGTCATGCCGACCAAAATTCCTAACCTGCTGGTGAACGGTTCGTCCGGTATCGCGGTAGGTATGGCGACCAACATTCCGCCGCACAACCTGACTGAAGTGATCAACGGCTGTCTGGCATATATTGACGATGAAGACATCAGCATTGAAGGGCTGATGGAACATATTCCGGGTCCGGACTTCCCGACTGCCGCGATCATCAACGGTCGTCGTGGTATCGAAGAAGCCTACCGTACCGGTCGTGGCAAAGTGTACATTCGCGCACGCGCGGAAGTCGAAGCGGATGCCAAAACAGGTCGTGAAACCATCATCGTTCACGAAATTCCGTATCAGGTAAACAAAGCGCGCCTGATTGAGAAAATCGCCGAGCTGGTAAAAGACAAACGCGTTGAAGGCATCAGCGCGCTGCGTGACGAGTCTGACAAAGACGGTATGCGCATCGTGATTGAAGTGAAACGCGATGCGGTCGGGGAAGTGGTTCTGAACAATCTCTATTCCCAGACCCAACTGCAGGTTTCCTTCGGTATCAACATGGTTGCATTGCACCATGGCCAGCCGAAGATCATGAACCTGAAAGATATTATTGCCGCGTTCGTACGTCACCGCCGTGAAGTCGTAACCCGTCGTACTATCTTTGAACTGCGTAAAGCCCGCGACCGTGCGCACATCCTTGAAGCGCTGGCGATTGCGCTGGCGAACATCGATCCGATCATCGAACTGATCCGCCGCGCGCCGACCCCGGCTGAAGCGAAAGCTGCGCTGGTTGCGCGTTCGTGGGAACTGGGCAACGTTTCCGCCATGCTGGAACGTGCCGGTGATGACGCCGCGCGTCCTGAATGGCTGGAGCCGGAATTTGGCGTGCGTGACGGTCAGTACTATCTGACTGAACAGCAAGCCCAGGCTATTCTGGATCTGCGTTTGCAGAAACTGACCGGCCTTGAGCACGAAAAACTGCTCGACGAATACAAAGAGCTGCTGGAACAGATCGCTGAACTGCTGCACATTCTGGGCAGCGCCGATCGTCTGATGGAAGTTATCCGTGAAGAGATGGAGCTGATTCGTGAACAGTTCGGTGACGCTCGTCGTACCGAAATCACCGCGAACAGCGCTGACATCAACATCGAAGATCTGATTAGCCAGGAAGATGTAGTCGTAACCTTGTCTCATCAGGGGTACGTGAAATATCAGCCGTTAACCGATTACGAAGCGCAGCGTCGTGGCGGTAAAGGTAAATCAGCAGCACGCATTAAAGAAGAAGACTTTATTGACCGCCTGCTGGTGGCCAACACCCATGACACGATCCTCTGCTTCTCCAGCCGTGGTCGTTTGTACTGGATGAAGGTCTATCAGTTGCCGGAAGCAAGCCGTGGCGCACGTGGACGTCCAATCGTCAACCTGTTGCCGCTGGAAGCTAACGAACGTATTACCGCAATTCTGCCAGTACGTGAGTACGAAGAGGGCGTGAACGTCTTCATGGCAACCGCCAGCGGTACCGTGAAGAAAACGGCGCTGACCGAGTTCAGCCGTCCGCGTTCAGCCGGTATTATTGCGGTTAACCTGAACGAAGGCGACGAACTGATTGGTGTAGATCTGACATCCGGCAGTGACGAAGTCATGTTGTTCTCTGCGGCAGGTAAAGTGGTGCGCTTTAAAGAAGATGCTGTTCGTGCAATGGGTCGTACCGCGACCGGTGTACGCGGTATCAAGCTGGCGGAAAAAGATAGCGTGGTATCGCTGATCGTTCCGCGCGGTGAAGGTGCGATCCTGACCGTTACTCAGAACGGTTACGGTAAACGTACGGCGGCGGAAGAGTATCCGACCAAGTCTCGTGCGACCCAGGGCGTAATCTCCATCAAGGTTACCGAGCGCAACGGTTCCGTTGTTGGCGCAGTGCAAGTTGAAGATACCGACCAGATCATGATGATCACCGACGCAGGTACGTTGGTACGTACTCGCGTGTCGGAAATCAGCGTGGTAGGGCGTAATACCCAGGGTGTGATCCTTATCCGTACTGCGGAAGATGAAAACGTCGTGGGTCTGCAACGCGTTGCTGAACCGGTTGATGATGAAGAGCTCGACTCCATCGACGGAAGTGCCGCTGAGGGCGACGAGGATATCGCGCCTGAAGCGGAAAGCGATGACGATGTAGCAGCGGATGACGCTGACGAGTAATTAAACATTGTAGTACTGTGCACAAGGGAGGCTTTGCCTCCCTTTTTTACGTCCTGAATAATCCCTTACCCATCAGCTCATTATCTTTTTCTAACCGTCCACCCGCTTCTTGTATAAAAATACAAAAATAAATGAATAATTATAACTCTGTGAGAGTGCTCACTGTTTGTTCACTCTTTTACCGCTAACTTTTCTCTGCCCAATAAAAGATTTTTTAACATCCGCTATGAACAGGAGACCTGCAAACTATTTAAGAAAAAGCACCTGAAGTGTGAAAGAAAAATGCGTTGGCTGCCTCAGTCTGTCAGTTCATCTCTGACGGATGAATATACTTTTACCTCGGCGTTGGGAGTTAACTATGATAGTTGAAATTGCGGAAGGCTTTATCCATCTTTTTCAGAGTGCAGGGAAGATATTCTCTGGGATGATCGTCAGTACCATTCCGATGTTGATAACATTAATTCTGACGGTTAATTTCATTATGAAGTTAATAGGTCAACAGCGAATGGAAAAAGTCGCGACCCTGATGGGGAAATCAAAAATATTAACATACGGAATATTGCCCAGTTTTGCCTGGTTCTTCCTTAGCAGCCCCGGCGCGCTGACAATGGGTAAGTTCCTGCCTGAACGGTGTAAGCCCGCTTATCAGGATGCACTGGGCAGTACCGTACATCCACTGACCTCGCTGTTTCCCCACATCGTACCATCGGAACTCTTTATCTGGCTGGGAGTGGCGGCGGGGATTACCCGACTCGACCTTCCTGTTGCCGACTTGGCATTGCGTTATATCGCTGCAGGTATTCTGCTTGGATTTATCCGCGGTTTTCTTACCGAATATATCTTCACAAGGTTGGAAAAACGCGAACTTAATCAGGAATAAGGAAAGACAATGAAAGTGCTATTTTCGGCTGATGTCGTAAAAGCTGGAAAGAAAGTAGAAGAAGGGCTGCTTAATGGCATGCTCATAACGTTTAACGATCGCGCACCGGAAGATTATCTCGATTATGTGCTGGTTATAAAGAATATTGTTTTTGATAGCGCACCGTTACAAAAAACAGCGAACTATGTTTTACAGATTAATAACCAGATATGGAATATCACCTGCTGGGGAGATGCTGCGTGGCAAAATCTATGTGAGCTGGGTCATATTACAGTGGTATTTGACGGGGCAGAAAAGCCAATTGCCTATGGTTCATTACACGTTAAAAGCGGTTTCTCGCCTTCCGTTAATGAATTAACGGGCCCATTGACAATAATGAGGAAAACCAATGAAAACCGTGCTGATTAAAAAAGGTCATTCAGGAATTGGCGATGACATGTATTTATCTCGCGATACCAGCAAAGTAATCTTGTCGCTCACCGGGAAAAGCATTGACCCTATTGCAAAAAAACTGGGTGAAATGCTCGAGATGCCGGTGGTTAACGGCTTTGATGCAATGCCAGATGATAAGAAAATCCTCTGCGTGGTGATCAACTGCGGTGGTTCATTGCGCTGCGGCATCTACCCGCAAAAAAGAATCAAGACCATCAACATCCTCCCTACCGGCGCGATGGGACCGCTGGCGAAGTATATCACTGAGGATATCTATATTTCTGATGTCAGCAGCGAATCGCTATCGTTGATTGAAACGCTTAACCAACCGGTCAATGCACACGAAGAGGTTAATCTTGCTGAACCTTTGCCCGCAGGTGATGCTTCGGCGGTTGTCAGCCGCCAGGTTGACACAAAACCACGCGGTTCAGCAACCAACACTGCGCTGGAGTTGATGACCCGATTTGCTACGAGTATCGGTAATTTTGTCAGCCTGCTGTATACCTCTGCGCGTGAGTCGGTTGAGCTGTGCATTAAAAACGTTATCCCGTTTATGGCTTTTATCTCTGTGTTAATTGCTTTGGTGCAGGAAACGGCAATTGGTCAGTGGACCGGGAATGCGCTATCACCGCTTGCCGGGTCGTTAACTGGCTTGTTTGTCATCGCGATTATCTGCGGCTTACCGTTTATCTCACCCATTCTGGCTCCTGGCGCGGCCATAGCACAGGTTGTGGGTGTGTTGGTGGGAACATTAATCGGTAGCGGAGTGGTTTCTCCACTGATGGCGTTGCCGGCACTGTTCGCGATAAATGTTCAGGTAGGGGCCGATTTTATTCCTGTCGGGCTTTCCATGCAGGAGGCGAAAGAGAAGACCATTCGTCTTGGCGTTCCTGCCTTCCTGTTATCACGAATGATTACCGCTCCTCTGGCGGTGGCTATCGGCTATCTGTTTTCTTTTGGTTTGTTTAACTGAGGAATCATGTAATGAATAAAATCAATGCCGCGGTGGTTGGCGCGGGAATTTATGGCAAACACCATATCAATGCTTACCACTATAATCCGTGGGTGAATCTGGTCGGGTTTTGCGAAATCAACCCGGACATTCGGGCCAGCGTAGCTCAGGAGTTTCATATTCCCGGCTTTGCATCGCTGGCAGAACTGTTTGCCGCTACGCAAGTTGATCTGGTATCGATAGCCACCCCGGATCCTTTCCACTTTGATGCAACAATTGAGTCCATTACCGCTGGAAAACATGTGCTGATTGAAAAGCCGATGGCAACAACGTCGGCGGAATGTCGGGAGATTATCCGTTGCGCTACAGAGTATGGGGTGAAAATTGGTGTTGATTACCACAAGCGTTGGGACGGAATGGCGCAACATATTCATCATGAGCTATTGAAGCCTGAAACCGGTCAGGTACTACGTGGCTATATGAGCATGGATGACATCATCGATGTGCCAAAAAACTGGTTATCGTGGGCGAATGAAAGCTCACCCGTCCATTTTCTCGGCACTCACTGTTTCGATTTAATTCGATACTATATGAACGGTGCCAACGCAGTGAGCGTCTATGCGATAGGGCAGAAAAAGAAACTGGTTGCTGAAGGTATCGACTCCTGGGACACCATTCAGTCTTTTGTTACGTTTGAAAATGGTGCGCAATGGACGGTGGAGGTGGGATGGTGTCTGCCCTCTACGTTCCCCAAAGCAAATGATGGTCGTAGTTTTGTTATTACTGAAAATAACTATTATCGAGCAGATGCGCAGTTGCGCGGCTATGAAATGTTTACACCACAACGTAGCGCGACACCAAATTATAACTTTATCAATTATGTTAATAACAAGGCCAGCGGATACGGAATTCAGCCAATACATGATTTTGTGGAGCATATATTATTTGATACACCTTATCTGGCAACAGCAGAAGACGGCTTACAGGCTACGTTAATTTGCGAGGCAGTACATCATTCACTATCAACAGGAAATATTGTGCACTTGTAATTAATCTTTTTTTACGTCTCATAAGTATTTTTCTTTGACTTAAATTTCTATGATTAAAGTAGGGTGTCTTATTCCCCCCAACCCTGCCAATGATCATCGCTTATGGGGCGTCTTTTCATTATTCATATTCAGATAACAATATTGCAGGGCATGAAAGAAAAGCGTATGCAGTGACATTTTCAATGCGGCAAAACTCAGAGGACTGACGCTGGATTGAGGAGTGTACAGGGTCACATCGGCAAGCGATGTGCCGCTCTGGTGGCAGGCGACAGCCAGCGAGGCAGCCTCATGCTCGCGAATCAATGTAATCAACTGGTTATCCGGTTCATCTTTGGGACCCGGTAGCAAGATTACGGAATCACAATCTGTCAGGCTGTTGGCTAACAGCGAATCGGCATTTTGATACTCAACGGGAATACAGACCTTACCAATATCACTGTAGTCCTGAATGATATTACTGAGTAAAGAGCCTAGTTCCCGGGAGTGACAAAAATAAAGGTTGCGGCTGGAGCTGATAATTTCAAAGAAAGTATTAATTGCTGCTGGGTTATTATTGTTGATAAATTCACTGAGAATAACATTGTTCTTTGTTGCCTGTGCTGGAAGCAGCACTGCAGGTTCACTGCGTAGACATTTAATTAAATCATATTTAAAAGAAGTAAAACCGGTATAACCGAGCGCTTGAGCAAAACGAACAATAGAAGGTTGGCTGGTCTGAGTCTTTTTTGAAATTGCTGTCGATGTCAGTTTTTCTGCGCCTGATAATGTAGCCAGAATGTAACGACTAATAGTTTGTTCCGTGTGTGAGCCAGTTTTCACCAGTAACTGAAGTTGTTCGATAATGTTCATTGAGGTCCCTCGGTTTTGTTTATTATGACATATACACTTTTTCCTTCAAGTTACCTCTGTGTTGCCTGGCGAGTGGTTAACGTGAAGAGGATTGACGGCGCTTCCCCCGCATAACGTTGAGCAGGGCAAGCAGCAAAGCGTTTTTTCTCATTTTCAGATAAGACTGCTTAACGGCCTGTGATTTCTACGCTATAAACATGTGGAATTATCGACACAATGACCATTTGGTTGTGTAAATATTGCGGGGTTAAGACAAGGGTTTCAGAGCGGTGTATCATATTCCCGTAAAGAGAGGGCATTGCGACGCCGGACATTTACCGCTACCTTAACCACACTCTATTAATGCCCTGAGGCGGAGCTTCGCCCCTTTGAAATACCTTGCTTCCGTTCATTCAACCCTAAAAGTTTCACGCTACCTGTTCAGAGCGTTGGCGCTCGTTATCTGGTGTCTGATTGCGTTCGCCTCCGTGTTCTACATTGTGAATGCGCTGCATCAGCGAGAGTCTGAGATCCATCAGGAGCTTAATCTCAGCTCCGATCAGGCCCAGCGCTACATTCAGCGCACATCTGATGTCATTAAAGAGCTGAAATATATTGCCGAAAATCGCTTAACGGCGGAAAACGGCGTGATGTCGCTGCGGGCGCGAGATGATAAAACCGTCGTGCCAAATTTTGAGCCGCTGTTTGCCGACTCCGACTGTTCTGTCATGGGCAACGCCTGGCGAGGCTCTCTGGAATCACTGGCATGGTTTATGCGCTACTGGCGCGACAACTTTTCCGCCGCCTATGATTTAAATCGAGTGTTCCTGATCGGCAGCGACAACCTCTGTATGGCCAATTTCGGCTTGCGTGATATGCCCGTCGAACGTGACGAGGCCCTGAAGGCGTTGCATGAGCGCATTATTAAGTATCGCAATGCTACGCAAGACGAAAACGGCAACAACTTGTTCTGGATCAGCCAGGGGCCACGTCCGGGAGTAGGGTATTTCTATGCGCTGACGCCGGTTTACCTCGCCAATCGCCTTCAGGCGCTGTTGGGCGTAGAGCAGCCTATTCGTATGGAGAATTTCTTCACGCCGGGCAGTTTACCGATGGGCGTGACCATCCTCGACGAAAATGGGCATGCGCTGATTTCGCTCACTGGCCCTGAAGGGAATATTAAGGCTGAGCCCCACTGGATGCAGGAACGCTCCTGGTTTGGTTACACGCCGGGTTTCCGCGAGCTGGTATTGAAGAAGAATCTGCCTCCGTCCTCCCTGAGCATCGTGTACTCCGTTCCGGTCGATCTGGTGCTGGAGCGGATCCGCATGATGATCCTGAACGCTATCTTGTTGAACGTGCTGGTTGGCGCGGCATTGTTTATGCTCACGCGCATGTATGAACGGCGCATTTTTATTCCAGCGGAAAGCGATGCTCAGCGGCTGGAAGAACATGAGCAGTTTAACCGTAAAATCGTAGCTTCTGCGCCGGTGGGTATTTGTATTCTGCGCACGATGGATGGGATTAACATCCTGAGTAACGAACTGGCGCACACCTATCTGAATATGCTGACGCATGAAGACCGTCAGCGGTTAACGCAAATTATTTGCGGCCAACAGGTCAATTTTGTTGATGTGCTAACCAGCAACAATACCAATCTGCAAATCAGCTTTGTGCACTCGCGCTATCGCAATGAAAATGTGGCAATTTGTGTCCTGGTTGATGTCAGTGCGCGCGTTAAAATGGAAGAGTCGTTGCAGGAGATGGCGCAGGCGGCGGAACAGGCCAGCCAGTCCAAATCGATGTTCCTTGCGACGGTGAGCCATGAGCTACGTACACCGTTGTATGGCATTATCGGAAACCTTGATTTGTTGCAAACCAAAGAGTTACCGAGTGGGGTGGATCGTCTGGTAACGGCGATGAATAACTCTTCCAGCCTGCTGCTGAAAATTATCAGCGATATTCTCGACTTCTCAAAAATTGAATCTGAACAGCTGAAGATTGAGCCGCGAGAGTTTTCACCGCGTGAAGTCATGAACCATATTACGGCTAACTATTTGCCGCTGGTGGTCCGCAAGCAGTTGGGGTTGTACTGCTTTATCGACCCGGATGTGCCCGTGGCGCTGAATGGCGATCCGATGCGTTTACAACAGGTGATTTCTAATCTGCTGAGTAACGCAATCAAGTTTACCGATACCGGTTGTATTGTGCTGCACGTGCAGTGCAGCGGCGACTACCTGAGCATTCGAGTGCGTGATACCGGTGTAGGGATCCCTGCCAAAGAGGTGGTCCGGTTGTTCGATCCTTTCTTCCAGGTGGGGACTGGCGTACAGCGTAATTTCCAGGGAACGGGACTCGGTTTGGCGATTTGTGAAAAACTGATCAGCATGATGGATGGGGATATTTCCGTCGATTCCGAGCCGGGAATGGGGAGTCAGTTTACGCTGCGTATTCCGCTTTATGGCGCACAGTATCCGCTGAAAAAGGGTGTAGAAGGATTGGCTGGCACGCGTTGCTGGCTGGCAGTACGCAATGCGTCACTGTACCAATTTCTCGAATCCAGCCTGACGCGTAACGGGATGACGGTGCTGCGATATGAGGGACAACAGCCCGATGCGGATGACCTGCTGGTGGCTGACGATGTGTTAGAACAGGCCTGGCAGGGACGGGCAGCGGTAATTTTCTGCCGCCGCCATATTGGCATTCCGCTGGAACGAGAGCCTAGAGAATGGGTACACAGCGTTGCGTCACCGCACGAACTGCCCGCGCTGTTGGCACATATCTATAGCGTAGAGCTGGGGAGTGAAGATCTCTCCACGGCGTTGCCAGCCCCGGATAAAGCCGGTGCGACGAACGATGACATGATGATCCTGGTTGTTGACGATCACCCTATCAACCGGCGCTTACTGGCCGATCAGCTGGGATCGTTGGGATATCAGTGTAAAACGGCGAATGACGGTGTGGATGCGCTCAATGTACTCAGCAAAAACCATATCGATATCGTGCTGAGTGACGTCAACATGCCAAATATGGATGGTTATCGCCTAACGCAGCGTATCCGCCAGCTAGGGTTGACGCTGCCTGTTGTGGGGGTAACGGCAAACGCGCTTGCCGAAGAGAAGCAGCGTTGTCTGGAATCAGGTATGGATAGCTGTCTGTCCAAGCCGGTGACCTTAGACGTATTGAAGCAAACGCTGGCGGTCTATGCGGAAAGAGTGAGAAAAACGCGGGGATAGGGGATAAAAGCGCCGGATGGCGGCGTTAGTCTTACCTGGCCTACGAAACGTGCACGATGCTGTGTGTTCGTAGGCCTGATAAACGCAGCGCCATCAGGCATTTTGACGTGATAAAGAATTATTCTTTGTCTGACGGACTCAGCGTCACGGAGGAGAGGTAATTCAGCAGTGCGATATCGTTTTCCACACCGAGCTTCATCATTGCCGATTTTTTCTGGCTACTGATGGTTTTAATGCTGCGGTTGAGCTTTTTGGCGATCTCAGTAACCAGGAAACCTTCGGCAAACAAGCGCAGAACTTCACTCTCTTTCGGTGACAGACGTTTGTCGCCATAGCCGCTGGCGCTGATTTTCTCCAGCAGACGAGACACGCTTTCCGGGGTAAATTTCTTACCTTTCTGCAGCGCGGCCAGCGCTTTTGGCAGGTCGGTTGGCGCGCCTTGCTTCAGTACGATCCCTTCGATATCGAGATCCAGTACCGCGCTCAGGATAGCCGGATTGTTGTTCATGGTCAGAACGATAATCGACAGGCTCGGGAAATGACGCTTGATATATTTAATTAACGTGATCCCATCACCGTATTTATCTCCCGGCATGGAGAGGTCGGTAATCAACACATGCGCATCCAACTTAGGCAAATTGTTGATCAGTGCAGTGGAGTCTTCAAATTCGCCGACAACATTTACCCACTCGATTTGCTCAAGTGATTTACGAATACCGAACAGTACAATCGGGTGGTCATCGGCAATAATTACGTTCATAGTGTTCATGTATTGGGCTACCTTGCTACAGCAAGCTCTTGACGTAAACGTCAATGTCGCTGATGTATTTTTCTATACCTGGAGCATCTTTCTCTTGGATAAGATGTTCCAGCGCTTCACATAACTGCTTGCCGGGTACCAGATTAAGCATGGCAAACACGCCTTTCAGGCGATGGGCCGTTTGGGCTAATGCAGCGAAATCGCTGATAGCCGCCTCAGTATACAACCTCTTAACATCATCCGGTACTGTGTCTACAAAGAGTGCGTAGTAACCACTGGCATGAAGTTCGGCGTTTTCATCTCCGCCGAGGGGGAGTTCCTGGAACTCTTCTTGTGCCAGCTGCTCTTCAATCAGCTCAAGGACAGCTTCCTGCATAGCATTGCTCATATTAAAGTTGACGCGCAGCTGACCGGGGCCAATTTTCCGTACGCCAGACTCATCATCGCTTAAAAGCAAGCCCGAGGCAGTAAGATTAGACGGATTATCTGTTAAAAAGAGATCATATTCTTGACTATTCAACCGTTCATCAGGCGTGATGCAGGTTGCCCCCCAGTTTTCCAGCTGACGTAATACAATGCTCCGTACGTCATTTGAGGTGACATCAACCATTACGCAGACGTCATCCAACAGGCGCTCTTCACTATCAGCATGTTGATCGTGCAGCGGCATTTTAACATGGACGATGTAACGTGTTCCAAGTTCTTCCCGTGCTTTAATATTCAGGTGTCCGCCAAGCTTGCGGGCTAACTGATCGCACAGCCAGAACGTCAGCGGGTTGGCTTTGCCATACCGATCGCCCTGCGTGTCATTAATGAATGGGAAATGGAGATTATCAACTTCATTTAATGTGACGCCTTCCCCGGTATCCAGAATGCGGAAGGTCAGGCGTTCGGCCTCTGACTCATCCTGGTCGACTTCCAGCGTGATTTTACCAATCTGCGTGGTGGTTACCGCATATTGGATCAACAGCAGCAAAATACGGCGCAAGGCATCGCGATCGCCACGGCGTTCGTCATGGGCGCTTAAGTGATTTTTAATCAGCAGTTGCAGCCCTTTACGCTTAATGGCCGGCAGAACCTCCGGAACCACGTCGTCAATTAATGCCTGCACGGAAAACAGTGTGGATTCACCTTTCCAGGCATCGTTCTCCAGCAGGTTGGCTAGCTGGATTTCGTCCACCATGCGCACCAGAACGTCGGCCTGATTGGCCAGTTTCTGGCTGTCTGGTGTATTGAGCGCGGCGGCATTAGCAGCCAGCGTTTTCGCGGGGTCTTTCAGCGCGCTGCCAATATTCTGCATAAAGGCCGCACGGGCCTGCTGGTTTTTCTCATACAGCCGCTGCGCTTGTTTCAGCTTCTTATTGACCAGCACCTCGCGGTCCTGGTCACGAATGATAAAGATCTGCGTTCTCGGGGAGATTTGGCTGCGAAACAGTCTGATCTCATACAGTTCATTATTGATGGTGGCCTGAATCACTCCCTGATGCTGCTCTGCCATATTGGTAATGTTTTGCAGATTTAAATGCGGCAGCAGGTGGTCGGCAATTTTATTGCTGATAACCGTGCGGTTTGCTTCCTGATCGTGTACCAGTAGTCCCAGCGGCAGAAGGGAAACAATCTCTTCATTGATTGCGCGCAGAACACGCAGCTCATTATTTGCCGCAAGGTTTGGCGCCACTTCAGTCGAACGGGCAGGGAGGTGGCGAAAGGTGGTATAACCAAACAGCGCCAGGGCCAGCAATGCGATGTTCAATAACAGCGGCAGCAGAATGTTTTGCAGCGTATCCAGCAGCAAGGAACCGAATGGAACTTGCCATACCAGTCGCATATCCGTTGAATTCAGCGCTGAAGAGATTTCAATCTTGCCATTGTTGAAGCTGATACTGACGCTGTCTGGTGACTCTTTTTCAGTAACATGCTCGGTTGTTGAGGTGGCATCAGGTTCCAGATGGAAACCGTCCAACGGCATCCCGGGAGGGATCAGGTCATTAATGGGGAGGTCAAAGGCGACAACGGTGGCCAAATGCCCTGGCTGATTAAAGGTCGTGCGTAGCGTGAAGTAATGTCCGTTCTGCCAGACCTGGCGGCGCAAAGAAGAGAAGCTTTCACGCTCATCCAGCGCATTAGCCTGTTGCAGCATTTCAGCGCGTCGGGAATCGACAATATTCCCAATCGTCGATTCTTTAAAACCGGAGGTAAGATCTTTCAGTGGTAACGTTGAGATTAGGATCAGGCTGTTATCCTGACCATTCAGGTAATACATTGACCATGGGACATTCTCCGCGCCCCATAGAGTATCCAGATACGTTGAAATGCGCTGGGTCATTTCCAGTGTAGAACTGTCATGCGAGCCGAAAATCAGCGCTTCAGTCTTTCTGCGGGGTTTCTCAAGATAATAGATATCTTGTTTCAGACGCGTTTCCTGTAGCCCATCTGCGCCTGGCGAACTGGTTGTAGCGGCAATATTGTCATAGATTTGCCAGGTCACGTATCGCCAGGTATCGACCCTTTTATGAATGGCATGGGTAATATCGACAATCTGATAACTCTTATCCTTTAGCCAGGTGTTGACGGCGCTCTGGACCATAACACCCATCATCACCAACAGCACAACGATCAGTAATAAGAAGAAACGGGTAATACTTCCTGGTAACAGGGAGAATCGGGTGGAAACCGTTGTGTCAGACTGACTCATTCGTGTTTATGACCTGTTAAACGACGCGAAAGATGAAAGGGCAGTATAAAGGGTAATGTATGAATTACCACACTTACACCGCGCCGCCTGGCCTGCATTCTTTGCGCCTGATTTTGTTGCAGTCATGGCGGTGCAAAGGTGTACAGTGGATAAAGGTGGGTACAAATATTCGTACGGAATGTATACATTTAGCATTAAATAACAAGAAATTATTTATCAAACTTATATCTGATCGTGACGCCCGAGATAGTTAATAGTCGTTATAGTTTTTCATCGGTAGCACAGAAAGGTAAGCTTTGTGTAAAGAAGGGTAAAAAAAAACCGAACGCTGAGCATTCGGCTGAAATAGGGGTAAACAGACATTCATAAATGAATGACGGTAATAAATAAAGTTAATGATGATAGCGGGTCTATTTTAGTTGCGAGTGAAGATTTTGTTTTGTCATTCAGTGCTATAAGATATTTTTGTGTAATGTATTGATTTTAAATAAAATTGAAATGATTCTTGATTATTTGTGCTTATTTCGACTGTTTTTTGATTTTAAAAAAGTTCCCTTGTATTAACATTTAGAAACATCTATGCCGATAAATGAAACACCTTAAAAGTTTTAGTATCATATTCGTGTTGGATTATTCTGTGTTTTTGCGGAGAATGAAGTTGCCGACTGGTTAATGACCTTAATCAGTATGCAGTGGCATAAAAAAGCAATAAAGGCATATAACAGAGGGTTAATAACATGAAAGTTAAAGTACTGTCCCTCCTGGTACCAGCACTGCTGGTAGCAGGCGCAGCGAATGCGGCTGAAATTTATAACAAAGACGGCAACAAATTAGATCTGTACGGTAAAGTCGACGGTCTGCACTATTTCTCCGACAACAAAGGTGATGATGGTGACAAGACTTACATGCGTATCGGCTTCAAAGGCGAAACTCAGGTTAACGACCAACTGACCGGTTACGGCCAGTGGGAATACCAGATTCAGGGTAATGCGGCTGAAAGTGAAAACAACGCCTGGACGCGTGTGGCGTTTGCGGGTCTGAAATTCGCTGACGTAGGTTCTTTCGACTACGGTCGTAACTACGGCGTAGTTTACGACGTAACGTCCTGGACCGACGTCCTGCCAGAATTCGGCGGCGATACTTACGGTGCTGACAACTTCATGCAGCAGCGTGGTAACGGCTTCGCGACCTACCGTAACACCGACTTCTTCGGTTTGGTTGATGGCCTGAACTTTGCCATTCAGTATCAGGGTAAAAACGGTAGCGTAAGCGGCGAAGACGAGAACGGCAGAACGTTCACTGGCGTGACCAACAACGGTCGTGACGCGCTGCGTCAAAACGGCGACGGCGTTGGCGGATCTATCACTTATGATATCGGTGAAGGCTTCGCACTGGGTACTGCTGTCACCAGCTCCAAACGTACTGACGAGCAGAACCGTTTGAACTTCGGTACTGGCGACCGTGCTGAAACCTACACTGGTGGTCTGAAATACGACGCGAACAACGTGTACCTGGCAGCACAGTACACCCAGACCTACAACGCAACGCGTGCGGGCTCTCTGGGCTGGGCTAACAAAGCACAGAACTTCGAAGCTGTTGCGCAGTACCAGTTCGACTTCGGTCTGCGTCCGTCCGTGGCTTACCTGCAGTCCAAAGGTAAAGACCTGGGCCGCGGCTATGGCGACGAAGATATCCTGAAATATGTTGATGTTGGCGCGACCTACTACTTCAACAAAAACATGTCCACCTATGTTGATTACAAAATCAACCTGCTGGATGACAACCAGTTCACTCGTGATGCTGGCATCAGCACCGATGACATCGTAGCACTGGGCCTGGTTTACCAGTTCTAATCTACATTATGTCTATCAAAGGCCCTGCGGGGCCTTTTTTAATGCCGTTTTTTCGCCGTACAAACAACGATTTTTGGTGTACTCTTGCGCCCGTTCGCATGAGGATAATTACGTATGGAAATGAATTTTTATCGCGCAGCACTGCTGGCTGTGACGATCTTTTTTGTCGGGTGCGATGAGGCCCCGAAACCTGCTCAGACCACAACACCTGCCATCGTTCTGGAAGGTAAAACGATGGGCACTTTCTGGCGGGTCAGCGCGGTAGGCGTAGATGCCAAACGCGCCAGGGAACTGCAGGCCAAGATCCAGACCCAGCTTGATGCCGATGATCAACTGCTCTCCACCTATAAAAACGATTCTGCGTTAATGCGCTTTAACCTGTCGAAAAGTCTGTCGCCGTGGCCGGTTAACGACGCCATGGCGGATATCGTGACTTCGGCGCTACGCATTGGTGCAAAAACCGATGGGGCCATGGATATCACCGTGGGGCCGTTAGTCAACCTGTGGGGCTTTGGCCCGGATCAGCAGCCGTTGCATATTCCCACCCAAGCGCAAATTGACGCTGCAAAAGCGCAAACCGGGCTTTCTCATCTGAAAGTTGTGAATGAAGCGCATCAGAACTACCTGCAAAAAGACTTGCCGGATCTGTATGTTGATCTCTCGACCGTTGGTGAAGGGTACGCCGCCGATCATCTGGCTCGATTGATGGAGCAAGAGGGGATCTCCCGTTATCTGGTTTCCGTTGGTGGTGCGCTGAACAGCAGGGGAATGAATGCTGAAGGGCATCCGTGGCGAGTGGCAATCCAGAAACCCACCGATCGCGAAAACGCGGTGCAGGCGATTGTCGACATTAACGGGCACGGCATTAGCACCTCCGGCAGCTACCGGAACTATTATGAGCTGGACGGTAAGCGCCTTTCCCATGTTATCGATCCACAAACCGGTCGCCCGATCGAACATAATCTGGTGTCCGTAACGGTGATTGCGCCAACGGCGCTGGAAGCCGATGGCTGGGATACCGGATTGATGGTGCTCGGCCCGGAAAAGGCCAAAGAAGTCGTGCGTCGTGAAGGGCTGGCGGTCTATATGATTGTGAAAGAGGGTGAGGGGTTTAAAACCTGGATGTCGCCGCAGTTTAATAGCTTTCTGGTCAGCGAAAAAAATTAAAAAGCAAGATTGCGGGTTTTTATGCCCGACGATGGGGACACACTGAGGCTAAGCGCTATGCTTAACAAAGGAGTCCGAAATGAAAAATCGTTTACGCATCACTGACGATGACCGTTGGCAGTCCGTTGTGGATCGCGACGTTAACGCCGACGGTCAGTTTGTTTTTGCCGTCCAGACCACCGGTGTTTTCTGCCGTCCGTCCTGTCGGGCAAAACATGCGCTGCGCAAAAATGTCCGTTTTTTCGCCGATGCCCAGCAGGCACAGGATGCCGGGTTTCGCCCCTGTAAGCGCTGCCAGCCGGATAAAGACAGCGCGCAACAGCATCGGCTGGATAAAATTGCCCGCGCCTGTCAGTTGTTGGAGCAAGAGTCACCTCTTACGTTGGACGAGCTGGCACAGCAGGTGGCAATGAGCCCGTATCACTTGCATCGTCTGTTCAAAGCCACGACGGGCATGACCCCGAAAGTGTGGCAACAATCATGGCGTGCTCGCCGTCTGCGCGATGCCCTGGCGAAAGGTGTTTCGGTTACACAGGCGATTCTCAACGCCGGATTCCCCGACAGCAGCAGCTACTACCGCAAAGCCGATCAAGCATTAGGCATGACGGCAAAGCAATTTCGTAAAGGTGGCGATAACGTATCTGTACGCTATACCCTCGCAGATTGCGCTCTGGGTCGCTGTCTGGTGGCGGAAAGCGAGCGGGGTATCTGCGCGATCTTGCTTGGCGATGATGACGCTACGTTGGTTGCGGATCTTCATGCGCTGTTTCCCGCCGCGCAGGATGTACCTGCAGATGCCGATTTTCAGCAGCGCGTGCGCGAAGTGATCGTCGCGATCAACTCGCGTGACGCGTCGCTATCGCTACCCCTGGATATTCGGGGAACAGCCTTTCAGCAGCAGGTGTGGCAGGCGCTGTGCGCAATTCCGTGCGGTGAAACAGTGAGTTACCAACAGTTGGCCAGCGCCATCGGCAAACCGAAGGCGGTGCGCGCGGTGGCCAGTGCCTGTGGGGCCAACAAACTGGCGATTGTTATCCCGTGTCACCGGGTGATCCGTGGCGATGGCGCACTTTCGGGCTACCGATGGGGTATTGCGCGCAAGGCGCAGTTACTGCAACGGGAAACTACTGGCGAGGAAACATAATGCTCGATCTCTTTGCGGATGCTAAACCCTGGCAGGAACCGCTGGCGTCAGGTGCGGTTATTCTGCGACGTTTCGCTTTTGACTCCGCGCCCACTTTACTTCAGGCAATAGCGGCTGTCGCCAGACAGTCGCCGTTTCGCCAGATGGTGACGCCCGGCGGCTATACAATGTCGGTGGCGATGACCAACTGCGGCCATCTGGGCTGGACGACGGATCAGCATGGCTATCTTTATTCTCCGTTTGATCCACTCACCGGCACGCACTGGCCGCCGCTGCCGGATGCGTTCGCTGATCTGTGCCAACAGGCGGCGACGGCGGCGGGCTATGCTGATTTTCAACCCGATGCCTGCCTGATTAACCGCTACACGCCAGGGGCAAAACTGTCCTTACATCAGGATAAAGACGAGCCCGACCTGCGGGCGCCGATTGTCTCTGTATCGCTGGGGCTACCAGCCATCTTTCAATTTGGCGGATTGCACCGTAATGACCCTTTAAAGCGTTTGCTGCTGGAACATGGCGATGTCGTGGTGTGGGGCGGTAATTCGCGGCTGTTTTATCATGGGATCCAGCCGCTTAAAACAGGGTATCACCCATTAACCGGAGACTGTCGTTACAACCTGACGTTTCGTCTGGCTGGTAAAAAAGAATAAAAATAAGAATTATTATTGCTGTCGACGAAGAGATGTTTAAACTGCGGGCTGTTATTACTTGTCCGGGTTGTTTGCATGGAACTTTTACTTCTTGTCTGGCGGCAGTATCGCTGGCCATTTATCAGCGTGATGGCGCTCAGCCTCGCCAGCGCCGCGTTGGGGATTGGGCTGATTGCGTTTATCAACCAGCGCTTGATCGAAACGGTCGACACCACGCTGATGGTGCTACCGGAGTTTCTTGGCCTGCTGCTGTTGTTGATGGTTGTCACCCTCGGTTCTCAGCTGGCGTTGACCACGCTGGGTCACCACTTTGTCTACCGCCTGCGTAGCGAATTTATCAAACGAATTCTGGATACTCACGTCGAGCGTATTGAACAGCTTGGCAGCGCCTCGTTGCTGGCCGGTTTAACCAGTGATATCCGCAACATCACCATCGCCTTTGTTCGTCTGCCTGAGCTGGTGCAGGGGATTATCCTGACCATAGGATCGGCGGCGTATCTGGCGATGCTGTCGACCAAAATGCTACTGGTAACGGCAATCTGGATGGCAATCACCATCTGGGGCGGATTTGTGCTGGTGGCGCGGGTGTATAAACACATGGCCACCTTGCGCGAAACTGAAGACAAGTTGTACAACGATTATCAGACGGTGCTGGAAGGGCGCAAAGAGCTGACGCTTAACCGCGAGCGCGCCGAGCATATCTTTAATCAGATGTACGTCCCGGATGCCAAAGAGTATCGCCACCATATTATCCGTGCCGATACCTTCCACCTGAGCGCGGTTAACTGGTCGAACATTATGATGCTGGGTGCCATTGGCCTGGTGTTCTGGATGGCTAACAGTCTGGGATGGGCTGATACCGCCGTGGCAGCGACCTATTCTCTGACGCTGTTATTCCTGCGAACACCGTTGCTCTCTGCCGTTGGCGCGCTGCCGACACTGCTCACGGCACAGGTGGCGTTCAACAAGCTGAATAAATTCGCACTGGCACCTTTTAAGGCCGAATTCCCACGCCCAACCGCGTTTCCTAACTGGCAAACGCTGGAGCTGCGCAACGTGGTTTTCCACTATCAGGATAATGCGTTTTCCGTAGGGCCGGTGAATCTGACGATTCATCGCGGTGAACTGATCTTTCTGATTGGCGGTAACGGTAGCGGGAAATCTACGCTGGCGATGTTACTGACCGGTCTGTACCAGCCGCAGTCAGGCGAAATATTGCTTGATGGTAAGGCCGTTGCCGTTGAAAAACCGGAAGACTACCGCAAGCTCTTCTCCGCCGTGTTTACCGACGTCTGGCTGTTCGACAAACTGCTGGGGCCGGAAGGTAAAGAGGCTAATCCGCAGCTGGTCGCGAAGTGGCTGGAACATCTGAAGATGGGTCATAAGCTGGAGCTGAGCGATGGTCGTATCCTCAATCTGAAGCTGTCGAAAGGGCAGAAGAAACGCGTGGCGCTGCTGCTGGCCCTGGCGGAGGAGCGCGACATCATTCTGCTGGATGAATGGGCTGCCGATCAGGATCCCCATTTCCGCCGGGAGTTCTATCAGGTGCTATTGCCTTTGATGCAGGAAATGGGGAAAACCATTTTCGCCATCAGCCACGACGATCACTATTTTATTCACGCCGATCGTCTACTGGAAATGCGTAACGGACAGTTGAGTGAACTGTTGGGCGATGAACGTGACGCCGCCTCGCGCGACGCGGTGGCTCGCACAGCCTGATCCTTCAGTGCCGCCGGTTTTTTAGCCACCCGGCGGCACTGTTTATTGTTATTTACATAAATCGGCATCATGATTAATGATATTTCATATCATGGATTTATGATTAATGTCCGTAATAAACAAAAACAGCGCCAGACTGCGTGATGAAGAGCGTGCGCGCCTCATCTGGCTGCTGACCACTGATAAAGCCATTATATCAACGCTGTTGGGCAAGCTTACCCTGGCTGAGCAATATGACGTCGGTACGTTAGCCGACGATATTGCTGAGGTAGGGGCGCTGGTGGCCCACCTGCCACCGCCTGACCTCGCCGATACCCTTGAAGCTTTGCCCTCTGAAGAGCGCCACGCCCTGTGGCGACTGGTCGAAAATGAAAAGCGCGGTAACGTCTTGCTTGAGGCGTCTGAAAACGTCTGGGACGACCTGATCGATGAGATGAGCGACCGCGAGCTGCTGGATGCGCTGCAATATCTCGATATCGATGAACAGATTTACCTGGTGCAGCATTTGCCTCGTAACCTTACCGGTCGTCTGCTGGCGACGTTACCGGCAGAGGAGAGGACGCGCGTCCGCCAGGTGCTGCACTACGAGAAAAATAGCGTCGGCGCGATCATGGAGTTCGAAGTCATCACCGTGCGTCCGGACGTGACGCTGGAAGTGGTGCAACGCTATCTGCGGCGGCTGGGGAAAATGCCGGAGAACACCGATAAACTTTTCGTGACCGATCGCAATAAAGTGCTGGTTGGCGAACTGACGCTAACCTGCATTTTACTCAATGATGTGCAGCGAAAAGTCAGCGAGGTGATGGAAGATGACCCGCTCACCTTTTCTCCTGAAGATATCGCCGAAAACGCTGCGCGTACCTTCGAACGCGACAACCTGGTCAGCGCCGCGGTGGTTGACCCTTCCGGTAAACTGATGGGCCGTTTAACCATCGATGAGATTGTCGACGTTGTCTATGAAGAAACCGACACCGATCTGCGTCGAATGGGGGGCTTAAGCGCCGAAGAGGACGTGTTTGCGCCTGTTACCAAAGCGGTAAAAACCCGCTGGGCGTGGTTGGCCGTTAACCTCTGTACCGCCTTTATCGCCTCGCGGGTGATCGACGGTTTTGAACATACGATTTCGCAACTGGTGGCGCTGGCCTCGTTGATGCCGATTGTGGCGGGTATCGGCGGCAATACCGGGAATCAAACTATCACTATGATTGTCCGCGCGCTCGCGCTGCAAAATATTCAGCCGGGGAACCTGACGTTTCTCATCCTGCGCGAGATGGGCGTGGCGCTAATCAACGGCCTCGTGTGGGGCGGGATTATGGGGGGCATTACCTGGTGGCTGTATGATGATATGGCGCTCGGTGGTGTGATGACTCTGGCGATGATGCTCAATCTGCTGATGGCGGCGTTGATGGGGGTTATCATTCCGATGACGATGGTGAAGCTCGGGCGCGACCCGGCGGTCGGCTCGAGCGTCATGATAACCGCTATCACTGATACTGGTGGTTTCTTTATTTTTCTCGGTCTGGCAACGCTGTTTCTGATGTAGTCGCCCGTTTGCGTCTGACGATACGCGGTAGAATGAGCATCGTTATCACCCCGGCAACCACGCCAATCGCCAGGTTGCCGGTAGAAACCGTGGCAGCGACGGTCACCAGCATCACCAGCGTTTCAGTGACGGGGAGTTTCGTCAGCGTGGCGGGCTGGATGCTGTGCCAACTGAAGGTTTTTACCGCCACAATTACCATAATACCTGCCAGCACCGACATGGGTATTTCTGCCATCACTTCGCTTAACCCTGTGACTAACAGGAGTAATACCAGTCCGGCGGCAACCGTCGAGACGCGGCTGCGTCCTTTGCCCATCTCGACGTTAACGATGGTTTGACCAATCATCGCGCACCCGGCGATGCCGCCATAAAATCCGGCCAGAATATTGGCTATCCCCAGCCCGGCACTCTCGCGATTTTTATTCGACGGCGTCACCGTCAGGTCATCCACCAGACGGGCGGTTAACAGCGACTCCATCAAACCAACAAAAGCGATACTTAGCGCGCAGGGCCAGATAATCGCCAGCGTTTGCAGGTTGAGCGGAACCAACAACTGGGTGAAACCCGGCAGGCCGCCGCTCATTGAACCTTCATCACCGACGGTCGGTAACAGTTGCCCGCTGGTGACAGTGAACACGGTTAGCAGCACGATGGCGATAAGCGGTGCGGGAATTGCTTTAATAAACCGCGGAACCCACAGCACAATCAGCAGCGTCAGGACAAACAACCCCCAGATGAGCGGGCTTTTGCCCCAGAAATGCGGGACCTGGGCAAAGAAAATCAATATACCCAGCGCGTTAACAAAGCCGGTCATCACGGCCGTAGGGATGAATCGCATCAGACGTGCCATTCCCAATACACCAAACAGGATCTGAATCATCCCGGCCAGCACCACTGCAGGCAGGATGTATTGCACGCCGTGTTGATGCACCATCGGACCAATCACCAGCGCGACCGATCCTGCAGCGGCGGTAACCATTGCGGGACGACCGCCTAAAAAAGACATCGCCAGGCACAGTACGACGGAGGCGATCAAACTGACTTTAGGATCAACGCCTGCGATCACGGAAAACGAGATTACTTCCGGGATCAGCGCCAGGGCGGTTACCACACCGGCCAGCGTTTCGCGCACCAGCAGACGGGGTTGGCGGAGCACGGCACGGGTCGTGTGTTCCGAGACTGTGGCAGAGGAATGTTGAGTTGCAGACATAGTTACACTCAGGTCAAAAATGGCCTGATACAGCAGACCGACAGGCATCCGTGCGGTGAATAGTAAAGCGCAGCATAGTACCCGTCAGATGGACCGGTTTCCAGAAATGATTGTCAATAACCGCATAAACTATCAACGTATTAATAACATTTTTAAAAATTAAATATAATTTATAAACTTTATTTAATTATTTTTACTTAAGTGTTACCGTTGGTGCCGCTCGATTTTCACCTGCATTAAAAGCAAAAAAGCGATACTAAAAGTAAGGCATTAACATTATGAAAAAAGTGACTGCCATGCTCTTCACCATGGCCGTTGGGCTGAATGTTGTCTCGATGGCGGCAAAAGCGAAAGCGGCGGAAGAGCAGGAAACGGATGTACTGTTGATTGGCGGCGGCATCATGAGCGCCACGCTGGGAACCTATTTACAGGAGCTGGAGCCGCAATGGTCAATGACCATGGTTGAGCGACTGGATGGTGTAGCGCAGGAAAGCTCAAACGGCTGGAATAACGCCGGAACCGGCCACTCCGCACTGATGGAGCTGAACTACACGCCTAAAAAGGCCGACGGTAGCATCAGCATTGAAAAGGCAGTCGAAATTAACGAAGCCTTCCAGATTTCCCGCCAGTTTTGGGCCTATCAGGTCAATAATGGCGTAATGCATGAACCACGCTCGTTTATCACCACCGTTCCGCACATGAGTTTTGTCTGGGGTGACGAGAACGTGAACTTCCTGCGTGCCCGTTACACCGCACTGCAGCAGAGCACGCTGTTCCGTGGTATGCGCTATTCCGAAGACCACGCGCAGATTAAAGAGTGGGCGCCGCTGGTCATGGAAGGTCGCGATCCGCAGCAGAAAGTCGCAGCAACGCGTACCGAGATTGGTACTGACGTGAACTACGGCGAAATCACCCGCCAACTGATTACCTCATTGCAGAAAAAGCCCAACTTTGCGCTGCAGTTGAGCACCGAAGTGCGTGGCTTTAAGCGTAATGCCGACAATAGCTGGACTGTCACAGTCGCCGATCTGAAAAATAACGAAGCGGAACACGATATCAAGGCGAAGTTTGTCTTTATCGGTGCCGGTGGCGCTGCGCTGAAGCTGTTGCAGGAAACCGACATTCCGGAAGCGAAAGGCTATGCCGGATTCCCGGTTGGCGGGCAGTTCCTGGTTGCAGAAAATCCGGATGTGGTCAATCGCCACCTGGCGAAAGTGTACGGTCAGGCCTCCGTTGGCGCGCCGCCGATGTCTGTACCGCATATCGATACCCGTATCCTTGATGGCAAGCGCGTTGTGCTGTTTGGGCCATTCGCGACATTCTCCACCAAGTTCCTGAAAAACGGTTCATTGTGGGATCTGCTCAGCTCGACCACCACCTCGAACTTTATGCCTATGGTCAACGTGGGTCTGGATAACTTCGATCTGGTGAAATATCTGGTGAGCCAGGTGATGCTCAGCGACGACGACCGTTTTGCTGCGCTGCAAGAGTACTATCCGCAGGCGAAAAAAGAAGACTGGCGTTTATGGCAGGCTGGCCAGCGTGTGCAGATCATCAAAAGCGATGCGGAGAAGGGCGGCGTGCTGCGTCTGGGCACTGAAGTCGTCAGCGATAAAGAAGGCACGATTGCAGCGCTGCTGGGAGCTTCTCCGGGCGCATCAACCGCGGCACCGATCATGCTGCATCTGATGGAAAAAGTGTTTAAAGATAAAGTAGCCAGCCCCGAGTGGCAGGCGAAGCTGAAAACCATTATTCCGTCTTATGGTACTAAGCTGAACGGTAACGTTGAGGCTACGGAACAAGAGCTGCAGTACACCAGTGAGGTTCTGGGTCTGAAATATGACAAGCCGCAGGTTGCTGATGAAGCACCGAAACCACAACTGAAACCTCAGGCACAACCGCAGCCTGAACAGAAAGCCGTTGCGGATATAGCGCTGTAAAATAAAATGCCGGATGGCACTATGCTTATCCGGCATTGTTTATGCGTCTGTAGGCCGGATAAGGCGGTACGCCGCCATCCGGCACATTCTCACTTAGCGCGTGACTGCGTCCTGAATTTTGTCTTCCGCTTTCCAGATACGGTATTTAACGTCCACGTTTTCCGGGGTGTAGACCACAATCGGCAACTTGCTGTTGTAACGCAGCATTCCGTCATCACCCAGATGCGCAGTAATGAATTTCTTCTCTTTCTTACCGTCCGGGCAGGCCATCATGGTTGAAACCGGAGAGGTAACTTTGTCAAAGACATAGTAGTCATATCCCCAACCTTCCAGCGTTTTGCTGTCCAGTTCTCCGCCCAGGCGGTGTTGGTTACAGTCAACTTCCAGCGTTTGTCCGATCAGCAGTTCTACTTTCAGAGTAGATTCATCTTTCTCAGGGGTAAGCTGGATAACCTGGCGCTTCATACCCTTTTCCGCCTTGGGATAAGGGGCGACTTTTTCCAGTGGCTGAGCGGCGGTTTCGTTACTGGCAGCCCATGCAGAGGTGCTGGCAAAGGCGGCGAAAAGTACGGCAGGGACAATTGTCTTCATCTTATTGTTCACAGTGTTTCCTTTCTTCTGTCTTATGAACGAGTCTGTAGCAGGTTAACATATTTGGATAATCTATTAATCTGGATTTACTTATATTTAAAGTGTATTAGGTAGAGTTTCGTTGTAATGATAGCGATATATACTAGGAATTATCCTAATATTGAGATCTTTATCTTTTTGAATAAACCGTTATATACATTGTTATATAACTCATTGAAATGTGAGCAAAAGCGCATTTTTTCCCGCCAACTCAACACTCCTTTGATCCGGCAACAGCATTTACCCCAATTGGGGTATGCACCTCTAACACATCCTGAAATATCTTACGGCTAAAAATAACTACTCATAAATAGTGCAGTTTTTTATGTCGTTCAACCCGCCGAGGGAGGGCGTCATTATGGAAGGACAATGTCATGGTTGATTTATCCCGTCGAGGTATGTTGACAGGCAGTTGGCGAAACGCCAGCGCAGGGATCCGTCCGCCGTGGAGCAAGGAAGACTCTCACTTTCTGGCCCATTGCCTCCGTTGTGACGCCTGCATTCAGGCGTGCGAAACCGACATCCTGCAGCGAGGCCAGGGTGGTTACCCGAGCGTAAATTTCAAACACGGCGAGTGCAGCTTTTGCTATGCCTGCGCAGAAGCCTGTCCCGAATCACTTTTTCTTCCGCGCCACACCAGGGCATGGGATCTGAATTTTACGATTGGGGAAAACTGTCTCGCACATCAGTCCGTTGAATGTCACCGCTGTCAGGATAGCTGTGAGCCCATGGCAATAACCTTTCGTCCCACGCTGTCCGGCATTTATCAGCCGCAGCTCGACAATCAGGACTGTAACGGATGTGGCGCCTGTGTCGCTATCTGCCCGGTATCAGCCATTAACGCGGAGTACAACCATGGACAATAACTGGCAGGTCTGCAGCCTGGTCGTTCAGGCCAAAAGCCAGCATATCAACGATATCGCCACGCAGTTGCGTTCCTTTCCCGGTTGCGAAGTTGCACTCAGCGATGTGGAAAGTGGTCAGTTGATTGTGGTGGTGGAAGCTGAGCAAAGTGAAACGCTAATGAAAACAATTGAGTCAGTACGCAACGTTGCGGGCGTACTGGCGGTGTCGCTGGTTTATCACCAGCAGGATGAGCAAGGTGAGGAAACACCATGAAACTCAGTCGTCGTAGCTTTATGAAAGCTAACGCCGTTGCGGCCGCTGCGGCGGCTGCCGGGTTAAGCGTGCCGGGCGTTGCCCGCGCGGTAGTCGGTCAGCAAGAAGCCATTAAATGGGACAAAGCCCCGTGCCGTTTTTGCGGGACGGGCTGTGGCGTATTGGTCGGAACGCAGCAAGGGCGTGTTGTGGCATGCCAGGGCGATCCGGATGCGCCGGTTAACCGTGGGCTCAACTGCATCAAAGGTTACTTCCTGCCGAAAATCATGTACGGAAAAGACCGTTTAACGCAGCCGATGCTGCGCATGAAAGACGGCAAGTATCACAAAGAAGGCGAGTTCACCCCGATTAGCTGGGACCAGGCCTTTGACGTGATGGAAGAGAAATTCAAAACGTCGATGAAAGAGAAAGGCCCTGAGTCTATCGGTATGTTCGGCTCTGGCCAGTGGACGATTTGGGAAGGTTATGCCGCTGCCAAATTGTTTAAAGCGGGTTTCCGTTCCAATAACATCGACCCGAACGCACGTCACTGCATGGCCTCAGCGGTAGTCGGCTTTATGCGTACCTTCGGTATGGATGAACCGATGGGCTGCTATGACGATATCGAACATGCCGATGCCTTCGTCTTGTGGGGCGCGAATATGGCGGAGATGCACCCGATCCTGTGGTCGCGCATCACCAACCGTCGTCTGTCCGATCCTAACGTGAACGTTGCGGTTCTCTCCACCTTCCAGCACCGCAGCTTTGAGCTGGCGGATAACGGTATGGTCTTCACGCCGCAAACCGATCTGGTGATCCTCAACTACATCGCGAACTACATCATTCAAAACAATGCGATTAACCAGGATTTCTTTAGCAAGCACGTTAACCTGCGTAAAGGCGTGACGGACATCGGCTACGGTCTGCGTCCAACCCATCCGCTGGAAAAAGCGGCGAAAAACCCGGGATCCGATGCTTCTGAACCGATGAGCTTTGAGGATTACAAAGCCTTCGTTGCTGAGTACACGCTGGATAAAACCGCCGAAATGACCGGCGTACCGAAAGATCAGCTGGAACAGCTGGCGCAGCTGTATGCCGATCCGAAGAAAAAAGTCATCTCCTACTGGACGATGGGCTTTAACCAGCACACCCGCGGCGTGTGGGCCAACAACCTGGTCTACAACCTGCACTTGCTGACTGGAAAAATCTCCCAGCCAGGCTGCGGCCCGTTCTCTCTGACCGGCCAGCCTTCAGCCTGCGGCACCGCGCGTGAAGTCGGTACGTTCTCCCACCGTCTGCCTGCGGACATGGTGGTAACGAACGAAAAACACCGCGATATCTGTGAGAAGCACTGGAATATTCCGTCAGGGACCATTCCGGCAAAAGTTGGTCTGCACGCCGTGGCGCAAGACCGCGCGCTGAAAGATGGCAAGCTCAATGTCTACTGGGCGATGTGTACTAACAACATGCAGGCCGGTCCGAACATCAACGAAGAGCGTATGCCGGGCTGGCGTGATCCGCGTAACTTCATCATCGTCTCCGATCCGTACCCGACGATCAGCGCCCTGTCGGCTGACCTGATCCTGCCGACCGCGATGTGGGTAGAGAAAGAAGGCGCCTACGGTAACGCGGAACGCCGTACACAGTTCTGGCGTCAGCAAATTAAAGCGCCGGGCGAATCGAAATCGGATCTGTGGCAACTGGTGCAGTTCTCTCGTCGCTTCAAAACAGAAGAAGTATGGCCGGAAGAGCTGCTGGCACAAAAACCGGAACTGCGCGGTAAAACGCTGTATGACGTGCTGTTTGCTACGCCAGCAGTAACGAAATTCCCAGTGACTGAACTGGCTGAAGATCAACTGAACGATGAATCCCGCGAGCTGGGCTTCTATCTGCAAAAAGGCTTGTTCGAAGAGTACGCCTGGTTTGGCCGCGGTCACGGGCACGATCTTGCGCCATTTGACGATTACCACAAAGCGCGCGGTTTACGCTGGCCGGTCGTTGAGGGTAAAGAGACCCAGTGGCGCTACAGCGAAGGCAACGACCCTTACGTGAAAGCAGGTGAAAGCTACAAGTTCTACGGTAAACCGGACGGTAAAGCGGTTATCTTCGCGCTGCCATTTGAGCCTGCTGCTGAAGCGCCGGATAAAGAATATGACCTGTGGCTGTCTACCGGACGTGTGCTGGAACACTGGCATACCGGCAGTATGACGCGTCGTGTGCCTGAACTACACCGTGCTTTCCCGGAAGCCGTGCTGTTTATCCACCCGCTGGATGCAAAAGCACGCGATCTGCGCCGTGGCGATAAGGTCAAAGTGATTTCCCGTCGTGGCGAAGTGATTTCGATTGTTGAAACACGCGGTCGTAACCGTCCGCCGCAGGGGCTGGTGTACATGCCGTTCTTCGATGCCGCACAGCTGGTGAATAACCTGACGCTGGATGCGACGGATCCGCTCTCCAAAGAGACGGATTTCAAGAAGTGCGCCGTGAAACTGGCGAAGGTGTAACGCGTTATGTCCCGGTCAGCAAAACCCCAAAATGGCCGCCGCCGCTTTCTGCGCGATATGGTTCGCGCAGCGGGCGGGCTGGCCGTCGTTGGCGTGGCGCTGGGGTTGCAACAACAAACCGCACGCGCAACCGGCGTGCGGTTGCGCCCGCCTGGTGCACTGAGCGAGGAGGCATTCGCCAGCGCCTGCGTACGTTGCGGTCAGTGCGTTCAGGCATGTCCCTATGACACGCTGAAGCTGGCAACGCTGGCCTCCGGGCTGGCGGCCGGTACGCCATATTTTGTCGCCCGTGATATTCCTTGCGAAATGTGTGAGGACATTCCGTGTGCCAAAGTCTGCCCGAGCGGCGCGTTGGACAGGGAAATTGAATCCATTGACGATTCGCGTATGGGGCTGGCGGTACTGCTGGATCACGAAAACTGCCTCAACTATCAGGGACTACGCTGCGACGTTTGCTATCGCGAGTGCCCGAAAATTGATGAGGCGATCACCCTGGAGCTGGACCGCAATATGCGTACCGGCAAGCATGCGCGGTTTATTCCGACCGTGCACAGCGATGCCTGTACCGGCTGTGGGAAATGCGAAAAAGTCTGCGTACTGGAACAGCCAGCAATAAAAGTGCTGCCGCTGTCGCTGGCGAAAGGGGAGTTAGGACACCATTACCGCTTCGGTTGGCTGGAGGGGAACAATGGCAAATCGTAAACGTGATGCGGGGCGTGAAGCGCAGGCAAAAAAAGGGTGGTGGAAGAGTCATCGCTGGCTGCTGCTGCGTCGTTTGAGTCAGTTTCTGATACTGGCGATGTTCCTCAGCGGCCCGTGGCTTGGCGTGTGGATCCTGCATGGCAACTACAGTAGCAGCCTGTTGCTGGACGCTATCCCGTTCACCGATCCGCTGATTACTCTGCAAAGCCTGGCCAGCGGGCATCTGCCGGCGACGGTGGCGTTAACGGGAGCAGCTATCATCACGGTGCTGTATGCCCTGGCCGGTAAGCGACTGTTTTGCAGTTGGGTTTGTCCCATGAACCCGGTTACCGATTTAGCCAGTTGGTTGCGCAGAAGGTTTGACCTGAATCAGTCCGCAACCCTGCCGCGCCATATACGGTACGTCCTGCTGGTGGTTATCCTGGTCGGTTCCGCCCTGACCGGTACGCTGTTGTGGGAGTGGATAAATCCAGTCTCTCTGCTTGGACGGAGCCTGGTAATGGGATTCGGTAGCGGAGCGCTGCTGATCCTCGCGCTGTTTTTATTTGATTTACTGGTCGTTGAGCATGGCTGGTGCGGGCATCTTTGCCCACTGGGTGCGCTGTATAGCGTGGTGGGAAGCAAAGGGGCATTAACCGTTTCGGCAAAAGAACGTAACAGATGTAACCGCTGTATGGATTGTTTTCATGTTTGCCCGGAACCGCATGTGCTACGTGCGCCGGTGCTGGATGAGCAAAGTCCGGTGCAGGTAACCAGCCGCGATTGCATGGCCTGCGGTCGCTGCGTGGATGTCTGTTCTGAGGATGTTTTTACAATAACAACACGATGGAGTTCGGGAGCGAAATCATGAAAAGCCATGACCTGATTAAGACGCTGTGTCAATGGACGGCCCTGCTTGCCCTGGTCGTCAGTGGGGCCGTTTGGGCTGCAAATGGAGTGGATCTGAGCCAGTCACCGGAAGTCTCAGGAACACAGGAAGGGGCGATTCGCATGCCGAAAGAGCAAGAGCGCATGCCGCTGAACTATGTGAATCAGCCGCCGATGGTTCCGCATAGCGTTGAAGGGTATCAGGTGACGACTAACACTAACCGCTGCCTGCAATGCCACGGTGTGGAAAGCTATCGCACTACCGGTGCGCCGCGCATCAGTCCGACGCACTTTATGGACAGCGACGGCAAGGTATTGGCTGAAGTTGCGCCGCGTCGTTATTTCTGCCTGCAATGTCACGTTCCGCAGGCTGACGCCGCGCCGATTGTTGAAAATACCTTCACCCCCTCGAAAGGTTACGGGAAATAAGAGGTCATTATGGAAAATTCTAACCGTAAACCAGGCTGGATTAAGCGCGTCTGGCAATGGTGGCGTCGCCCCAGCCGTCTGGCGCTCGGCACGCTGTTGTTAATCGGCTTTGTGGGCGGCATTATTTTCTGGGGCGGCTTTAATACCGGTATGGAAAAGGCCAATACAGAAGAGTTCTGCATTAGCTGTCACGAAATGCGCAATACGGTATACCAGGAATACATGGAAACCGTACACTACAACAACCGCAGTGGTGTGCGAGCGACTTGCCCTGATTGCCACGTCCCGCATGAGTGGGGCCCGAAAATGATTCGTAAGATCAAGGCCAGTAAAGAGCTGTACGCGAAAGCACTGGGGCTGATAGATACACCGCAGAAATTTGAAGACCATCGTTTGACGATGGCGCAAAATGAGTGGCGGCGTATGAAAGATAATAATTCGCAAGAGTGCCGAAACTGTCACAACTTCGAGTTTATGGATTTAACCGCCCAGAAAGGCGTTGCGGCCAAAATGCACGACCAGGCCGTGAAAGACGGGCAAACCTGTATTGACTGTCATAAAGGGATAGCGCACAAACTGCCTGATATGCGCGAAGTCAAACCGGGCTTTTAACAGGATGTAGATAACCAGGTATGCTTGAAGCCAGAGAATTACTTTGCGAGCGAGATGACAGAATACTGTTCAGCAATCTGTCATTTCGCGTCAACGCAGGGGAATGGGTACAAATTACCGGCAGCAACGGCGCAGGGAAAACTACTCTGCTGCGGTTGCTTACCGGGCTGGCGCGTCCCGATGCAGGGGAGGTTTGCTGGCAAGAGCAGCCGCTGCATCACGTGCGGGACAGCTACCATCAGCAACTGCTGTGGATCGGACATCAGCCGGGGATAAAAACCCGGCTTTCGGCGTTGGAGAACCTGCGTTTCTTCCATCATGACGGCGACATTGCACAGTGTCTGGCTGCGCTGGCACAGGCGGGACTTGCCGGATATGAAGATATTCCGGTGAACCAGCTCTCCGCCGGACAACAGCGGCGCGTGGCGCTGGCCCGTTTGTGGCTGACCCGCGCCCGGCTGTGGATCCTCGATGAACCCTTTACCGCCATTGATGTGAACGGCGTTGAGCGACTGACTCAGCGTATGGCGCAGCATACGGAGCAGGGCGGTATTGTTATTCTCACCACCCACCAACCGCTCAATGTCGAAACCGATAAAGTGCGACGTATTGCGCTGACCAGCGAGAGGGCAACGCAATGATGTGGCGAATCTTCCGTTTAGAACTGCGAGTTGCGTTTCGTCATAGTGCGGAAATCGCCAATCCTTTATGGTTCTTCCTGATTGTTATTACGCTGTTCCCCCTGAGCATTGGGCCGGAACCGCAGCTACTGGCACGCATTGCGCCGGGCATCATTTGGGTTGCGGCGCTGCTGGCGTCATTGCTGGCGCTGGAACGCCTGTTTCGTGATGATCTGCAGGACGGCAGCCTTGAGCAACTGATGCTGCTGCCGTTACCGCTACCGGCCGTGGTGCTGGCGAAAGTGATGGCGCACTGGGTCGTGACCGGCCTGCCGCTGTTGATTCTCTCGCCGCTAGTGGCGCTGCTGCTGGGCATGGATATGTACAGCTGGAAAATTATGGCGCTGACGTTGTTACTCGGAACGCCGACGCTGGGCTTCCTCGGTGCGCCGGGTGTGGGGCTGACGGTGGGTTTAAAGCGCGGCGGCGTGTTGTTAAGCGTGCTGGTGCTCCCGCTCACCATACCCTTACTGATTTTTGCAACCGCCGCGATGGATGCGGCTTCTATGCACTTACCGGTTGAAGGGTACATGGCAATTCTGGGCGCGTTGCTGGTCGGCAGCGCCACGTTAAGCCCGTTTGCCACAGCTGCGGCGTTACGGATAAGCGTGCAGTAACGAGAATTAGATGTGTAGGCCGGGCAAGGTGCTCTGGCACAACGGATTTTAATTTATGGAGTCTGGTGACTGAACTATGTGGAAAACACTTCATCAATTGGCGATGCCCCCTCGGCTCTATCAGATCTGTGGCTGGTTTATCCCGTGGCTGGCGATTGCCAGCGCGGTGGTACTGATAACGGGATGGGTCTGGGGCTTTGGTTTTGCGCCTGCGGACTATCAGCAGGGGCAGAGCTATCGCATTATTTATCTGCACGTTCCGGCGGCAATCTGGTCGATGGGCATTTATGCCTCGATGGCCGTTGCCGCGTTTATCGGCCTGGTCTGGCAGATGAAAATGGCCAATCTGGCGCTGGCTGCGATGGCGCCGATTGGTGCAGTGTTTACCTTTATTGCGCTGGTGACCGGCTCCGCATGGGGCAAACCGATGTGGGGAACCTGGTGGGTCTGGGATGCCCGACTCACCTCTGAACTGGTGCTGCTGTTTCTCTACGTGGGCGCCATTGCGCTGTGGCATGCCTTTGACGACCGCCGTCTGGCAGGTCGTGCCGCCGGTATTCTGGTGCTGATTGGCGTGGTCAACTTACCGATTATCCACTACTCGGTTGAGTGGTGGAATACGCTGCATCAGGGTTCTACCCGCATGCAGCAAAGCATCGATCCGGCGATGCGTACGCCGCTGCGTCTGGCGATCGTCGGCTACCTGTTACTGTTTGTCACGCTGGCGCTGATGCGCATGCGTAACCTGATTTTGATGATGGAAAAACGCCGCCCGTGGGTGAGCGAACTGATCTTAAAAAGAGGCCGCCAATGACCCCTGCATTTGCATCATGGAGTGATTTTTTCGCGATGGGCGGCTACGCCTTGTATGTCTGGCTTGCCGTAGCGATGAGCGTTATCCCGCTGGTGGTGCTGGTACTGCATTCCGCGTTACAACATCGCGCAATTTTACGCGGTGTGGCGCAGCAGCGGGCGAGAGAAGCGCGTATGCGTGCGGCGCAAGTGCAACGGGAGGCGGCGTGAATATTCGACGTAAAAATCGGTTATGGATAGCCTGTGCGGTACTGGCGGGTCTGGCATTGACCATTACGCTGGTGCTTTATGCGCTGCGTTCTAATATTGACCTGTTCTATACGCCGGGAGAGATACTCTACGGTAAGCGCGAAACGCAGCAGATGCCCGAAGTCGGTCAGCGCCTGCGCGTGGGCGGAATGGTGATGCCCGGTAGCGTAAAGCGCGATCCGCAGTCGTTGAAGGTGAATTTCAGTATCTATGACGCCGAAGGTGTGGTGGATGTCACCTACGAAGGCATTCTGCCGGATCTGTTCCGCGAAGGGCAGGGTGTTGTTGTTCAGGGCGAACTGAACGAAGGAAATCATGTGCAGGCCAAAGAGGTTCTTGCCAAACATGATGAGAATTACACCCCGCCGGAAGTCGAAAAAGCGATGCAGGAAAACCATCGTCGCCCGGAAAGTGTTTATAAGGATAAAACGTCATGATGCCTGAAATTGGCAATGCGCTGTTGTGCCTTGCGCTCGGCGTGGCGTTACTACTGTCAGTCTATCCGCTGTGGGGCGTAGCGCGCGGCGACGTGCGAATGATGGCCTCCGCGCGGCCTTTTGCCTGGGTTCTTTTTATCTGCGTGATGGGGGCGTTCCTGATTCTGGTCAACGCCTTCGTGGTTAATGACTTTACTGTCACCTACGTTGCCAGCAACTCCAATACCCAGCTTCCGGTCTGGTATCGGGTCGCGGCAACCTGGGGGGCTCATGAAGGCTCGCTGTTGCTATGGGTGCTGCTGATGAGCGGCTGGACGTTCGCCGTTGCGGCGTTCAGCCAGCGTATGCCGCTGGACATCGTTGCCCGCGTGCTGGCGGTGATGGGGATGGTAAGCGTTGGCTTTCTGCTGTTTATTCTGTTTACCTCCAACCCGTTTGCCCGTACGTTGCCCAACTTCCCTATTGAAGGGCGCGATCTGAACCCGCTATTGCAGGATCCGGGGCTGATTTTCCATCCGCCGTTGCTGTACATGGGGTATGTCGGCTTCTCCGTGGCCTTCGCGTTTGCGATTGCCGCGCTGATGAGCGGACGACTGGACAGTACCTTCGCCCGTTTTTCGCGTCCGTGGACGCTGGCGGCATGGGTGTTCCTGACGCTGGGTATTGTACTCGGTTCGGCCTGGGCCTATTACGAGCTGGGCTGGGGCGGTTGGTGGTTCTGGGATCCGGTTGAGAACGCCTCGTTTATGCCATGGCTGGTGGGAACGGCGCTGATGCACTCGCTGTCGGTAACCGAACAGCGTGCCAGCTTTAAAGCCTGGACGCTGCTGCTGTCAATCTGCGCATTCTCGCTGTGCCTATTGGGTACTTTCCTGGTACGCTCCGGCGTGCTGGTATCGGTGCATGCCTTCGCCTCCGATCCGTCGCGCGGGATGTTTATTCTGGCCTTTATGGTATTGGTGATTGGCGGCTCCCTGCTGCTGTTTGCGGTGCGCGGTCACAAGGTCCGCTCACGGGTGAACAACGCGCTGTGGTCGCGTGAATCTCTGCTGTTGGGCAACAACGTTCTGCTGATTGCCGCCATGCTGGTGGTGCTCTTGGGCACGCTGCTGCCGCTGGTGCACAAACAGCTGGGTCTGGGCAGTATTTCGATTGGTGAACCGTTCTTCAACACCATGTTTACCTGGCTGATGGCGCCGTTCGCGCTGTTGCTGGGAATTGGGCCATTAGTGCGCTGGGGCCGTGACCGACCGCGTAAACTGAAAACGTTACTGATTATCGCGTTTGTCACCACGCTTGTTCTGTCGCTGCTGCTGCCGTGGTTGTTTGAGGATCGCATTGCCGCTATGACGGTGGTAGGGCTGGCGATGGCATGCTGGATATTCGTGCTGGCGATGTCCGAAGCATTCCTGCGTGTTTCCCGCGGAACGAAATTAACACCAAGCTATTGGGGCATGGTGTCGGGCCACGTTGGGCTGGCGATAACTATTGTCGGTATTGCCTTTAGCCAGAACTACAGCGTTGAACGCGATGTGCGCATGAAAGCAGGTGATAGCGTCAGTATCCATAACTATCAGTTCACGTTCCGCGAAGTGAAAGATATTACCGGACCTAACTACCGCGGTGGTGTCGCCATTATTGGCGTTACCCGAGATGGTAAACCGGAAGCCACGCTGCATGCGGAAAAACGCTTCTATAACAGCACCAGTTCGATGATGACCGAAGCGGCAATTGACGGCGGGCTCACGCGCGATCTGTACGCCGCGCTGGGTGAAGAACTGGATAACGGCGCATGGGCTGTGCGTCTGTACTACAAACCGTTTATTCGCTGGATTTGGGCCGGAGGATTGCTGATGGCGCTGGGCGGATTGTTCTGCCTGTTTGATCCACGCTATCGTCAGCGCACGCGTCCTCGCGCCGCGGTGCAAAAAAATGCGTCGGAGGCTGTATGAAGCGCAACGCACTGTTAATTCCGTTTATTATTTTTCTGATCATTGCAGCGGCGCTGCTGTGGCAGCTGGCGCGTAACGCTCAGGGAGACGATCCCACGAATCTGGAATCGGCGCTGATCGGCAAACCCGTTCCGACATTTCGCCTGGAGTCGCTGGAGAATCCGGGTCAGCATTATCAGGCCGATGTGCTGACCCAGGGCAAACCGGTACTGCTGAACGTCTGGGCGACCTGGTGCCCGACCTGTCGCGCCGAACATCAGTATCTGAACCAGCTATCTGCACAAGGCGTGCGGGTGGTGGGTCTGAACTATAAAGACGATCGTCAGAAAGCCATTGTCTGGCTGAAAGAGCTGGGCAATCCTTACTCATTAAGCCTGTTTGACGGCGACGGTATGCTCGGTCTGGATCTTGGCGTGTACGGCGCGCCGGAAACGTTCCTGATCGACGGTAAAGGTATTATTCGCTATCGCCATGCCGGTGATTTGAATGCCAGGGTGTGGGAGAGCGAGATCAAACCGTTGTGGGATAAGTACAGTAAGGAGGCTGCGCAATGAGATTTTTACTGGGCCTGCTGATGCTGGTTATCTCGGGATCTGCGCTGGCGACCATCGATGTGATGCAGTTTAAGGATGAAGCGCAGGAGCAGCAGTTCCGTCAGCTTACCGAACAGCTGCGCTGTCCTAAATGTCAGAACAACAGTATCGCCGATTCTAACTCGATGATTGCCACCGACCTGCGCCAGAAAGTGTACGAACTGATGCAGGAAGGGAAAAGCCAGAAAGAAATTGTCGATTATATGGTGGCGCGCTACGGCAACTTTGTCACCTACGATCCGCCGTTGACGCCGCTTACTGTGCTTTTGTGGGTGATGCCGGTGGTAGCGATTGGTTTGGGCGGCTGGATTATTTTTGCCCGTACTCGCCGACGCGTCCGGGTGAAGCTTGAAGAGTTTCCTGACGACGTTATCCCGGATGGCAAGCGCGGTGGATTTGGGTTGTTTGTGCCCGGCATCGTGGTGGCGCTGATCGTTGGCGCGGTGAGCTATTATGAAACCGGCAGCTATAAGCAGGTTCAGGTCTGGCAGCAGGCCACCGCTCAGGCTCCGGCGCTGCTGGAACGCGCGTTGGATCCGAAAGCTGACCCGCTCAATGAAGAAGATATGACACGTCTGGCGCTGGGGCTGCGCACGCGTTTACAAGCCGATCCTACAAACGTTGAAGGTTGGATCATGCTTGGGCGTATTGGCATGGTACTCGGTAACGCCAGTACGGCCACTGAAGCCTATGCCAATGCCTATCGACTGGATCCTAAAAACAGCGATGCGGCGCTGGGTTATGCGGAAGCACTGACCCGTTCATCCGATCCTGACGATAATCGCAGGGGAGGGGAGCTGTTACGCCAGCTGGTGCGCGGTGAACATGCCAACGTGCGGGTTCTCAGCATGTACGCGTTTAACGCTTTTGAACAGCAGCGCTTTGGTGAGGCGGTTGCGGCATGGGAGATGATGCTGAAATTATTACCGGCCAATGATACCCGTCGGGCGGTGATAGAACGCAGCATTAAGCAGGCGATGGAGCAGCTAACGCCGCAGGAGAAGTAAGAGTCCAGATTGCCCGAAGGCATGCTGCTTTCGGGCCTGTGCGTGCTTTGTAGGCCGGATAAGACGCTGTTGCGTCGCCATCCGGCATCTCATTGATTACTGCATGCCGCGTGTTTGCAAAAACAGGATGGTGGCAGCAACGCGAGAACGCACGTTGAGTTTGCGCAGCAGGTTACGAATATGCACCTTCACCGTCTGTTCGGAAATATTCAGTACCGACGCAATCTGTTTATTCGACAGCCCCTGAGCCAGCTCGTGTAACACATCCAGCTCGCGTTCGGTGAGAATGCTGAATGGATCTTCCTGCGCACCAAACAGGTCACGTTCGCGCAGATATTCGCTAACACGAGCGCTAAACGCTTTACCACCTTTTGCGCCGTTACGAATGGCTTCCAGCAAGACTTCGGGATCGCTATCTTTCAGTAAATAACCATCCGCGCCGGCATCAATTAAGGCGTACACATCGCTGGCGGCATCCGATACGGTAAGAATAATAATTTGCGCGGTGACGCCGTCCCGACGCAGCGCATTCAGGGTGTCCAGCCCGCTCATACCTTTCATATTGAGATCCAGCAGGATCACATCAAGGTCCAGACGGTTTGCCAGATCGATAGCACTTGCGCCGTCGCCTGCTTCAGCGACTACGTCAAATGCGGGATCCAGTTGCAATAATTGACTAATTCCCCGCCGCATGAGTGGGTGGTCGTCGACAATCAGCACCCGAAAAGGCGTTACTTCAGGCATACTATTCTCCTGAGCTTTTATTAGTATCATTATTGTTTTCAGCGCATCAATCGTCCAGATTCATCGCGCTGATGAGAGGATGAATTTTACCCCAATTTGTGCATGGGTAAGTAGTAAAACCTGTGCTGAAGGCTGCTGTAAAACTCAGGAATGCGGAATCGCAGACATAAAAAAACCAACCACAAGGGTTGGTTTTTTTGGGGATTTTTGGTCGGCACGAGAGGATTTGAACCTCCGACCCCCGACACCCCATGACGGTGCGCTACCAGGCTGCGCTACGTGCCGACGCTATGGCTGCTAATACTACTGCTTTCCGCTACGAATGCAAGAGGATGCCTCACTAACTGATTTATAATTAATCAGTTAGCAATAAATCGTTTCTCATCCGTCAGAACCTGTAGCAGCAGGCTGAGCTGCGGTTTCTGATCTTTTATTTTCTCGCCACGTAAATCATAGGTCTGATAATTTCCGTTGTTGTTCAGCACCAGCGTCATCTCTGGCGTAGTCACTGCCATCGTGCTGCCGTCGGCGGCGGTCACCCAGTAATGGCGACGTGTAGCATTGAACAAATCCTGCCCCTGCGAGTATTCGTTAGCCGGCGTGCTGACATGCAGCAGGCGCTGCATCAGCGTCGTCATCAGGTCTGTATGATCGGTCAGGCTATTGATACGCTGGGCAGGTGTTCCCGGCCAGTGAATCACCAGAGGAACCTGCAGATGACCGCGCGACCAGGCAAAGTTGTTCTCTTCCTGAGTCAGCGGCACACCGCGACCCGCGGTAATAATCACCACCGTGTTGTCCAGTTTACCCGAGTCGCGCAGGGCGCTAAGAACACGGTTAATATTGGCATCCACATCCTGAGCGGCGCTGGCGTAGCGTTTGGCAAAGTTCTTCTGGTTACTGTCATCAAGGTTTGTCCCGTTAAAGGAGACCCAGGAGAACCAGCGATTATCTTCCTGCGCGTAGCGTCCCAGCCAGTTAATCCATTGGCTTGCGGTTTGTTCGTCTGATTGCGTTTGCACGCTCGGCATGGAGAAATCTGACAGTAGCGCCTGACGATAAAGCGGACTGGTAAAGCCATCCGAGGAGAATAGCCCTAACTGATAACCCTGCTGGTTCAGTGCAGAGATCAGCGCCGCAGGCGTTCGGGTCGACAAAATACCGTCCATGTAGCTTGGCGATACACCATAGAACAGGCCAAAGATCCCGTTATCCGTGGTGTTGCCTGAGCTCATGTGACGCGTAAAGGAGATATTCTGCCCGGCAAACTCAGCCAGCGCAGGCATCTGTTTTTCAAAGCGTGAGTAGTTCAGGCCGTCTACGGTGATCAGCAGAACGTTCTGGCCAGTCCCCATATCGCGATAGTGCAGTTCGCTGAGCGGGTACTGCACGGAAACCGCTTCCGGATTGCCCTGTTCGATCAGGCGACGCTGATACTCTTGCGCATCCAGCAGGCCATGTTTTTCCAGAAACTTACGCGCCGTCATCGGGTAAGAGAGTGGCAGGTTTGCGCGCTGCATGGTAATCGGGCGATAGAAATTGGCATCTGCCCAGATATACACCACATGCGAGGCGATAAAAGAAACGAAGAAGAATGCCGCTAACGGTTTGGCGAAATGGCGACGACGCGTCAGGCTGCGCAGCTTTTGCCAGCTCCAGGTCGCAAACAACATTTCTATTAACAGGATAACCGGCACGCTGATAAACAACAGTTGCCAGTCACGCGCCGCTTCATTCTGGTCAGGGTTAATGACCAGTTCCCAGACGATCGGGTTGAGGTGCAGGTGGAAGCGAGTGAAAACTTCGCTGTCGATTAACAACAGCGTCATGCCAGCCGTCGCCAGAATAGCTGATAAGAATCTCATCAGCCTCTGGGACATGACGATAAACGTCAGGGGAAACAGGATTAGCAGATAGGTGGCAAACACCAGAAAGCTAAAATGCCCGACAACGCTCAGGTAGGAATATACACGACCTGCAAGGGTTGTCGGCCAGTCGGCGACAAACAGGTAACGGCTACCGAGAACCATTGCCAACAGAATGTTGAACAAGGCAAACCAGTGCCCCCAGCTAACCATCTGGGAGACTTTCTCACGGTAGCGCTGACGATGAGTTACCATAAACTGTTGTTCGTTTCCCCGGAGCAGGCTCTTAATGCGCTTGGTCGTCGTTTACCGAAGACTGCAATGCGCGGGCAAAAGAGTTGGCAATCGCCTGGCGCTGGGCCGGTGCGATGCTTGTATTGATAAGGTTAGTCACCATGTTTCCCAGAACCATCAGGGAAAGGTCGGTCGGCGCCTTATGTTTTTCCAGTACGTTGAGCATCTCATTCAGCAGTTGTTCAACGTGTTCGTCACTATAGCGGGAAATTTGTGGCATAAATCGAAATCAGTCTGTTCATGAAAGGGCAACATATTACCGTACAGACAGTTTTTTTTCTGCTTTTTTATCTTCTATTGCGTCACTGCCCGGCAGGTGGTTGAATACCGCCCGGTCTAAAAGGAGAGTTTATCATGAGTCTGGATATCAACCAGATTGCCCTGCACCAGCTTATCAAACGTGACGAGCAGAACCTTGAGCTGGTCTTGCGCGATTCATTACTGGAACCGACAGCGACGGTTGTCGATATGATGGCTGAGTTGCATCGGGTGTATAGCGCCAAGAATAAAGCCTATGGCCTGTTTAGCGAAGAGAGTGAACTGGCGCAAACGCTGCGTTTACAGCGTCAGGGCGAAGAGGATTTTCTGGCATTTAGTCGTGCCGCGACCGGACGCTTGCGGGACGAGCTGGCGAAATATCCTTTTGCCGACGGCGGCATTGTCCTGTTCTGCCATTACCGCTATCTGGCGGTAGAGTATCTGCTGGTCGCCGTGCTGAACAATTTAAGCAGCATGCGCGTCAATGAAAATTTGGATATCAATCCGACGCACTATCTGGATATCAATCATGCGGACATCGTGGCGCGTATTGATTTAACCGAGTGGGAAACCAATCCGGAGTCCACGCGCTATCTGACGTTCCTGAAAGGGCGGGTAGGGCGCAAAGTCGCCGATTTCTTTATGGATTTCCTCGGTGCCAGCGAAGGTTTGAACGCCAAAGCACAAAACCGTGGCCTGCTGCAGGCGCTCGATGACTTTACCAATGAGGCTCAACTCGATAAAGCCGAACGCCAGAACGTGCGTCAGCAGGTGTACAGCTACTGTAACGAGCAGCTGCAGGCTGGTGAAGAGATCGAACTGGAGTCGCTGTCTAAAGAGCTTTCCGGCGTCAGTGAAGTCAGCTTCAGCGAATTTACCGCTGATAAAGGCTACGAGCTGGAAGAGAGCTTCCCTGCGGATCGCAGTACGCTGCGTCAGTTAACCAAATTTGCCGGCAGCGGCGGTGGGTTAACCATTAACTTCGACGCTATGTTACTGGGTGAACGTATTTTCTGGGATCCGGCGACGGACACCTTGACCATCAAAGGTACGCCGCCGAACCTGCGCGACCAGCTCCAGCGCCGCACGTCTGGCGGGAAATAAAACTGTTTGCTGGATGGAGCGGAAACGCCTTATCCGGCAAGCGTGCTTCATCTTTACCGCCAACAAATCCCATAAAAAAACCCCGCCTTGGCGGGGTTTTTCTTCAACTTGTAGGCGATTACGCGCGAACGAAGTCGATGTGGGACAGCTTCGGCTTGAACGGGTGACGCTGTACAGCCTGAGCTTTAACTTTAACTTCTTTACCGTCAACAACGATGGTCAGAACTTCGCTGTAGAATTCAGCTTTAGCTTGCATGTTCATAACTGCATCGTGATCCAGTTCGATAGCAATCGGGGCTTCTGCGCCACCGTAGATGATTGCCGGGAACTTGTTAGCGGCACGCAGGCGGCGGCTCGCACCCTTACCCTGCTCTTTACGTACTTCAGCGTTGATAGTAAACATTTAAATCTCTCTTTAATAATTCCTGCTACAGGCGACCCAGCAACAGGTAAGTGATCTGCTTTGCGTATGCAAAAGCGGGCGAGATTCTATACTCAAACGGCTGGTACATCAATCAAAAGTAGGATTAACCGCGTAATTCATGTGCCCGACGAAAGCGTCCTTCATAATCGAAGACCTTTTCACGGACCTGCCAGTACTGACCTTTCATGCGCGCCACCACGAAATCAGGATGCCGTAACAACGCCTGCTGATTGAGGACATCGGCGGCGGTTATCCAGCGTAAGGGTATACCGGGTGTTCGGGTGTGCGGGCGAATAAACAGTTGTTCGAAGGCCGTACGCTGCGCGGGAGTGTGCAGGCGAAAGCGTTCGCTGACATCAGCGCCATCTTCATCGTAATAGGTGATTTTCAGCCATTCGCCTTTATCATCCTGCCCGTTTTGTAACACCATACCACTACAGCGCAGGACCAGCGCATCTTTGAGCCTGAGCGCGGCTTTCAGCATGTCATCCGGGTCAACCAGCACCGTGTCGCACTCCCGACAACGGCGGGCAGCAATGTCATTTTCCGCGTTGCACTGTGGACAGTTTTTAAAACGGAAACGAAAATCGCACTGTTCGCGATGGCCGTCATCATCTTCAAACCATCCCTGGCAGCGGCGGCCAAAATGTTCAATCAGCGTGCCGTCTGCCGTGGTTTTGCCCCAGAAGGTGTTTGCAAATCCGCAGGCAGGACAGAACACCTGTACCGGAACGTTGTCGCTTTTCCCTTTCGGTGCACCCACTTCCGGTGCGTACAGATCGTGCGGGTTGCCGGCATAATCGAGGATCAGACAGTCGGTTTTACCCGGTGCAAGGCGCAACCCACGACCGACAATTTGTTGGTAAAGGCTAACTGATTCCGTCGGGCGCAGAATGGCGATAAGGTCAACGTGCGGGGCATCAAAGCCGGTGGTCAGGACCGACACATTCACCAGATAGCGAAAGCGCTGGGCTTTGAACTCTTCAATCAGCACGTCGCGCTCAGCGCCTGGCGTATCTCCAGTGATTAGCGCGGCGTCGTCAGCGGGCAGCAGGCCCTGAATTTCTTTGGCGTGCTCAACGGTGGCGGCGAAAATCATCACCCCTTTGCGGGTTTGGGCAAACTCGATAATCTGGCTGATGATATGTGGCGTTATTCGCTGCTGCTTTTTCAGCTCCTGATTCAGATCTGCTTCGCTAAACAGGCCGTTACTCTGCGCCTGCAGGCGACTAAAGTCATACTGCACGACCGGCATGTCGAGGCGTTCTGGCGGCGTCAGGTAGCCGTGTTTAATCATGTAGCGCAGCGGTAATTCATAAATGCAGTCGCGAAACAGCGCTTTTTCATCGCCGCGCACCATACCATGATAATGAAAATGATAAATCCAGCCCTTACCCAAACGAAAAGGCGTGGCGGTAAGCCCGAGCAGACGTAAGTGGGGATTTACTTTAGTCAGGTGAGTGAGGATTTGCTGATACTGACTCTCTTCATCATCGCCAATACGGTGGCATTCATCGACGATCAGCAGTGAGAATTCTCCCTGAAAGGCGTCCAGATTACGCGCTACCGACTGTACGCTGCCAAAGACTACTTTCCCGTGGCTCTCTTTACGCTTTAGGCCTGCGGCAAAAATATCGGCTTCCAGCCCCAGCGCACAATATTTGGCATGGTTTTGTGCGACCAGTTCTTTGACGTGCGCCAGTACCAGTACGCGACCACGTGCCACGCGGGCCAGTTCTGCAATCACCAGACTTTTGCCCGCGCCGGTTGGCAGGACGATAACCGCCGGGGTGCGGTGGTGGCGAAAATGGTTGAGCGTGGCGTCCACGGCTTCTTTTTGGTACGGGCGAAGAGTAAAAATCATGAGCTCATTAAGGTAAACAGCAACAATGTATAGTATGCCATGAATCATTTCCCTTGAGGGATGGTGTAACACCGCTATACTGGGCGGATAAAAGTCCCACTTTTCGGGCGTAAACCCGCTTCTCGTATTTTTACAGGCAAAAATCACACTCATGCGACTTGATAAATTTATCGCTCAGCAACTCGGCGTCAGCCGCGCTATTGCCGGGCGTGAGATCCGTGCTAACCGCGTTACCGTCGACGGTGAAATCGTTAAAAACAGTGCCTTTAAGCTGCTACCAGAACACGACGTCGAATATGACGGTAATTCCCTGGTTCAACAAAATGGCCCGCGCTATTTTATGCTGAATAAGCCTCAGGGTTATGTTTGCTCAACGGATGACCCGGATCATCCGACGGTGCTCTATTTCCTTGATGAACCGGTTGCCTACAAACTGCATGCGGCAGGGCGTCTGGATATCGACACCACCGGACTGGTACTGATGACCGATGACGGACAGTGGTCGCATCGTATCACCTCTCCTCGTCACCATTGTGAGAAAACCTATCTGGTGACGCTGGAGTCGCCAGTGGCAGACGATACCGCCGAGCAGTTTGCCCATGGCGTACAGTTGCATAATGAAAAAGACCTGACCAAACCGGCTGTTCTGGAGGTCATTACGCCAACTCAGGTGCGATTGACCATCAGCGAAGGGCGTTATCATCAGGTAAAACGTATGTTTGCCGCGGTGGGTAACCACGTTGTGGAACTGCACCGTGAACGAATTGGTGACATCAGGCTTGATGACGATCTGGAGCCGGGTGAATACCGTCCATTGACCGAAGAAGAAATCGCCAGCGTTAACTTAACCCCGCGTTAATTTCAGGAGCTAAATGTGACCACCCGGCAGAACTCGTCAATTGCCATAGTCTTTATCCTTGGCTTGTTAGCCATGCTGATGCCGTTGTCGATTGATATGTATCTTCCGGCGCTACCTGTTATCTCAGAACAGTTTGGTGTGCCTGCGGGTAGCGCGCAGATGACCCTCAGTACCTATATTCTGGGGTTTGCAGTGGGGCAGTTGCTCTATGGCCCAATGGCTGACAGCATTGGGCGCAAGCCGGTGATTCTGGGCGGAACGCTGGTGTTTGCGGCGGCGGCAGTGGCCTGTGCCCTGGCGCAAACTATTGATCAACTGATCGTGATGCGTTTCTTCCACGGTCTGGCTGCCGCGGCGGCCAGCGTGGTTATCAACGCCCTGATGCGCGATATCTATCCGAAGGAAGAGTTCTCACGCATGATGTCATTCGTCATGCTGGTCACGACAATTGCGCCTTTGTTGGCACCTATCGTGGGTGGTTGGGTGCTGGTATGGCTTAGCTGGCACTATATCTTTTGGATCCTCGCCATGGCGGCTGTTCTGGCGTCGGTGATGATCTTTACGCTGATCAAAGAGACCCTGCCTGTAGAGCGTCGCCAGCCGTTTCGCCTGCGTACCACTATTGGCAACTTTGCCTCGCTGTTTCGTCATAAACGAGTGCTGAGCTATATGCTTGCCAGTGGGTTCAGCTTTGCCGGGATGTTCTCGTTTCTGAGCGCCGGACCCTTTGTTTACATTGAGATCAACCACGTTTCACCGCAGCATTTCGGTTATTACTTCGCACTGAACATCGTATTCCTGTTCGTGATGACTATCATCAACAGTCGCTTTGTGCGTCGGGTTGGGGCATTGAATATGTTCCGTACCGGTCTGTGGATCCAGTTCGTGATGGCGGGATGGATGGTCTTTAGCGCACTGTTTGGGCTGGGGTTCTGGGCTCTGGTCGTTGGCGTTGCGGCGTTTGTTGGCTGTGTATCGATGGTGTCATCAAACGCCATGGCGGTTATTCTGGATGAATTTCCGCATATGGCAGGAACGGCGTCATCGCTGGCTGGGACATTCCGCTTTGGCATTGGCGCCATTGTCGGGGCCCTGTTGTCTCTGGCGACCTTTAACTCGGCCTGGCCAATGATATGGTCGATCGCATTTTGCGCTACCTGCTCAATTCTCTTCTATCTTTACGCCAGTCGCGCTCAAAAACGGTGATCTATTACACAACCTGGGGGCCATAAGGTCTCCAGAGTTGATGTACATCAACCGCAAATCTATCATTTCCCCCGCTTATGTTTATTTTATGTAAAATCAATTTATGTAAAAAGTCACATCATTGTAGTTAAAAAGGTTGAGTTAGATCGCAGAAACGAGTACATATAGCCCGGAAATATGCCAGAACCGTTGAATAAATTTAATTACTGGGTTCTGTAAGCAGCATAAGTACTGGATGTAAACGTTTACCAACTGTCTAAAGACGTATTGTCAATGATGTGTTAATATTGATGTAAAATAATTGTGAAGTGATTGTGCTTCCAGGGAAAGAAAGTGATGACATTACAACTCTCAATCGTTCATCGTCTGCCGCAGAGCTATCGTTGGTCGGTGGGTTTCGCAGGTTCGAAAGTTGAACCGATTCCGCAAAACGGTCAGAGTAATGAGAACAGCCTGGTGGCACTCAAATTGCTCAGTCCTGATGGTGACAGCGCGTGGTCAGTCATGCATAAGCTCAGCCAGGCCCTCAGTGATATCGAGGTTCCTTGTTCCGTACTGGAATGTGAAGGGGAGCCGTGCCTGTTTGTGAATCGCCAGGACGAATTTGCCGCGACCTGCAGACTGAAAAACTTCGGCGTGGCTATCGCAGAACCGTTTTCAAACAACAATCCTTTTTGAGCGTCAGCTTAGCGCGAGCAGCTGACGCGTATAGGCCTGCTGTGGTGCGTTAAAGACGTGCTCGCATTGCCCTTGCTCCACGACCTCTCCCTGACGTAGCACAATAACCTGATGGCATAATGCGCGTACTACGTGCAAATCATGGCTGATAAAAATATAAGCCAGCCGATGCTTTTCCTGTAAGGATTTTAACAACGTCAGGATTTGCGCCTGTACGGTCCTGTCGAGCGACGATGTTGGTTCATCCAGAATGATCAGGGAAGGTTTGAGAATCAATGCTCTCGCAATAGCAATGCGTTGGCGTTGTCCGCCAGAAAACTCCGCAGGATAACGATGTCGCGTTTCGCTATCCAATCCCACTTCCGCCATTACCGCTTTCACCTGTGCCTCGCGTTGTTCGGCTGACAGGGTAGGCTGATGAACGCGCAACCCCTCCTCGATAATCTGTAGCACGCTCAGGCGTGGGTTCAGCGAGGAGTTGGGATCCTGAAATACCACCTGAATACGGTGACGGACCGGCAACAGCTGGCGTCGATTTAAGGTATGCAGTGCCAGACCATCGAACACAATGCTTCCCTGCGAGGTGATTAACCGCAGAAGCGCCAGTCCGGTAGTGCTTTTTCCGGAGCCAGACTCTCCAACCAGCCCCAGCGTTTCACCGGGCCGGAGGGAAAAACTGACATCGTTAACGACGACGTTGTGGTCCACCACGCGTTTCAGGATACCTTTGCGGATAGGAAAGGCGACGCGGAGTTTTTCCACTTCCAGCAACGGAGCTTGCCCGACAGGCAAAGGTACCGGGTCGCCGGAAGGTTCGCTGTTTAACAATTTCTTCGTGTAGGGATGCGTTGGCGCAGTGAGCAACTGTGCTGCTCTATTTTGCTCAACGCACTGGCCGTTTTGCATGACCGCCACGGTATCGGCCAGTTTTTTCACAATACTCAGGTTGTGGGTGATGAACAGTAATCCCATGTTCAGCTCGCGCTGTAGTTCCCTCAGCAATTGCAGGATCTGTGCCTGAACGGAAACGTCCAGCGCGGTAGTCGGTTCATCAGCAATAAGCAGCTCAGGTCGTGTCAGCAGTGCCATGGCGATCATCACACGCTGGCGTTCACCGCCGGACAGTTGGTGTGGGTAATCTGCGAGACGTTTGGCTGCCTGACGGATGCCAACGCGATCCAGGCAGGTCAGGATTTCTGCCCGCGCCGCTTCCCGACGCATTCCCCTATGCAGCGACAGCACTTCATAAAGCTGTTTTTCCAGATTGTGGAGCGGGTTCAGTGACACCATCGGCTCCTGGAAAATCATGGCGATTTTATTCCCCCGTACGCCGCGAAGCGTCTGCTCGTTGGCGTGAAGTAATGATTCACCATGAAAACGGATGTCCCCGGAAGGGTAAACTACCGGAGGGGACGGTAACAACCGTAGGATAGAAAGCGCGGTCACGCTTTTCCCCGATCCAGACTCGCCCACCAGCGCCAGCGTTTGTCCGGCATCAACCCGTAGTGAGAGGGCATTGACTACGGTGCGCACGGTCTCTTGTTGACGAAAACCTACCGATAAATTCTCAATGGCTAACAGAGGTTGTGTCATTTTAAATCGCCTTGTTGGGATCAAACGCATCGCGTACCGCTTCACCAATAAAGATCAGTAGCGATAGTAGCAGGGCAACGGAGATGAACGCGGTGATGCCAAGCCACGGTGCCTGCAGGTTGTTTTTACCCTGTAACAGGAGTTCTCCCAGTGATGGCGAGCCAAGCGGTAAACCGAACCCAAGAAAATCCAGTGAGGTCAGAGTAGTTATCGAGGCGCATAAAATAAACGGTAAAAAAGTCAGGGCCGCGACCATCGCGTTGGGCAGCATATGACGCAGAATAATACTGCGATCGCTTACGCCTAGCGCTTGAGCGGCTCGAATGTAATCAAAGTTTCGGGTACGTAAAAATTCCGCGCGCACCACGCCAACCAGGCTCATCCAGCCAAACAGCACAGTAATGCCCAGCAGCCACCAGAAGTTAGGCTGGACCACGCTCGACAATAGGATGATGAGAAACAGCGTTGGCATTCCTGACCAAACTTCAATGAATCGTTGCCCCCACAGGTCCACCTTGCCGCCATAATAGCCCTGAATTGCGCCAGCCATAATGCCCATCACGCTCGAACAGAGGGTGAGCATTAGACCAAACAAGACAGAAATACGTGTGCCGTAGAGGATGCGCGCCAGTACATCACCGCCGTTGGCGTCTGTTCCCAGCCAGTTTTGTGCGGAAGGTGGGGAAGGGAAGGGCTTATCGGTGGCAAAGTTAATGCTGGTGGCCCCAAAGCGTATTGGTGCCCACAGGATCCAGCCCTGGTTTTCCAGGCGCTGTTGTAGCCACGGGTCCTGATAATCAGCCTGAGTCGCCAGCGGTCCGCCGAAGTCGCTTTCACTGTAGTTTTTGAACAGGGGGAAATACCAGCTATTGTCGTAGCGCACCAGTAGCGGCTTATCATTGGCAATCAGTTCTGAACACAGGCTAAGACCGAACAGCACCAGAAAAATCCACATCGACCAGTAGCCGCGACGGTTGTGGCGAAAGCGCGCCCAGCGGGCCTGATTGACGGGGCTTAATCGCGACATTAGCGTCCCTCAAAATCAATACGAGGATCGACCAGCGTATAGCTGATGTCGCTGAGGATATTCAGCAGCAGACCGATCAGGGTGAAGATATAAAGCGTGCCAAACATTACCGGGTAGTCGCGTGATACGGTGGATTCATAACCCAGCAATCCCAGCCCGTTAAGCGAAAACATCACTTCAATCAGCAGTGAGCCGGTAAAAAACATGCTGATAAACGTTGCCGGGAAGCCGGCGATCACCAGCAACATGGCATTGCGAAACACATGTTTCCACAGAATATTTTTCTCGCTGACCCCTTTAGCGCGTGCGGTGACGACATATTGTTTGCGCACCTCATCCAGAAATGAGTTCTTGGTCAGCATAGTCAGCGCGGCAAACCCACCAACCACCGTCGCCAGCACCGGCAGGGTAATATGCCAAAGGTAGTCGGTTACTTTCTGATACCAGGGCAGGGAGTCAAAATTGGCCGAAACCAGCCCGCGAAGCGGGAACAGGTCGTAGTAGCTTCCCCCGGCAAAAAAGACGATCAGCAAAATGGCAAACAGAAAGGCCGGTATGGCATAGCCGACAATAATAAATGCGCTGCTCCAGACATCAAACCGGCTGCCGTTATGCACCGCTTTGCGGATCCCAAGCGGTATCGACACCAGATAGATGATGAGCGTACTCCACAGCCCCAGCGTGACGGAAACAGGCAGGCTGTCTTTGATAAGCGTCAGCACCGAGGCGCTACGAAACAGGCTGTCACCGAAATCGAAACGAATGTAATCCCAGAGCATTTTGAAGTAACGCTCATGAATGGGCTTATCGAACCCATAGCGGCGAGTGATTTCGGCGATCACTTCCGGGTCCAGACCCCGGCCGCCTCGATAATTACTGTCGCTGATGTTACCAACGCCGGTTTGCGCGTGGCTGGCGCGAACGCCTTCGCTACCCGCGCCGGGTAATGCCCCGCTTTGCCCGAACTCAATGGCGGCGACGGCCTGTTCAACCGGTCCGCCTGGGGCTATTTGCACGATAAAAAAGTTGATGGTGATGATGGCCCAAAGCGTTGGGATCACCAGCAGTAGACGTCGAATCAGATACGCGCCCATTTATTCTCCCTGTCGTCTGGCTGCGGGCAGTTTCGCCGCTTTGTTGACGTCATACCACCAGTTGTCGAGGCCAATGGTGTAAATTGGGCGAATAGCAGGATGCGAAAATTTATCCCACCAGGCGATGCGATCCTCTGCCATAAACCACATCGGCAACATGTAGTAGTTCCAGGTTAATACCCTGTCCAGTGCCCGGCCTAGTGGGATCAATTTGGCTTTATCACCTTGTGCCGCGATGATTTGGTCGATCAGTTTATCAATCACCGGGCTTTGTACGCCGGGGGCGTTGTAGCTGGAATCAATATATTGAGAGGCCCACAGAATTTGCAGGTCCGAACTCGGCCACGGCATCGCGCGATACAACCTCGGCATCATGTCATAGTCGCGACTGCGCAGGCGGTTCGTGATTTGTGAGTTATCCACCTGGCGGATATTCATGGTAATACCTAAGCGCTGCAGGTTATGCTGGAACGGCAGCACCCATTGACTGTTGCTGCCCGCCGGGAGCAACAGTTCAAAGCTCAGAGGTTTACCGCTGGCGCTATTTACCCGCTGCTGACCCTTTAGTACCCACCCGGCCTGCTCCAGTAAGGTATCGGCTTTCAACAGGTTGTCGCGGTCGTAGCCATCGCCTTTTGATTTTGGCGGCTGATAGATTTGGCTAAAGACCTCAGAGGGGATATCTTTTTTCAAGGGCGCGAGTACCACCAGCTCATCTGCGTCGGGGTATTTTGTCGCGGCATATTCGGTATTCTGAAAATAGCTGTTGGTCCGGCTCCAGGCATTATAGAACAGCGCTTTATTCATCCATTCAAAATCAAAGGCCAGCGTGATGGCTTCCCGTACCCGTCGGTCGCTGAATACCGGACGCTGAATATTAAATGCCAGCCAGCGGGTATCCTGCGCGGACTCGTTTTTTTGCTCATCTTTGATGATGTAATGATTCGCGAAATTTTTCCCGGTATAACGCGTCGCCCAGTTTTTGGCATCATTTTCAAGACGCAGATCAAACGCACCGGCCTTAAACGCTTCAAAGGCGACGTTATCATCCAGATAGTAGTCGTAGCGGATGGTATCAAAGTTCCAGCGTCCACGATTGACGGGCAGATTAGCGGCCCAATAATCTTTGACGCGTGAATAGACAATATACTGGCCCATCTTCCATTTCGTAATGCGATAAGGGCCGCTGGCGAGCGGTGGCGATGATAAGGGATCGCTGAGCTTATGATCTTTCCAGTACTTCTCTGGCATCACGGGTAATGAAAACAGGCTGAGCATGTCCTCTTTACCCGGTTTGGCTAATTCAATGCGTACGGTTAATGGCGCGATGGCTTTTACCGTTGTTCCCTTGTAGACCAGACGAAACTGCGGCACGCCTTCAGTCATAAATTTGTGGAAGGTGAATGCGACGTCGCGGGCGGTAATGGGTGAGCCATCGTGAAAACGCGCTCGTGGATTAATGGCAATTTCTACCCAAGAATAGTCGTTAGCATAGCGTGCGTTGTCGGCAATGAGCGGGTAATAGCTACCAGGTTCATCGTCAGAGGTCGTAAACAACGTATCGTAAAGCGTTTCGGTACGTGCGCCGGGGTTACCGCGCATCGCATAGCGGTTAAAGTTGTCAAACGTGCCAATGGCGGACAGGGTGATTTGACCCCCTTTAGGGGCTGCGGGATTCACATAATCGAAGTGATTAAAGTTAAATGCGTACTTCGGTTCACCCAGTACGGCAAAAGCATAGCTTTCTTTGATGGATTGCGCCTGGGCGCTAAACCCGATGAGGGTAATAAACAGAAGCAGTACGCGAGGGATCATATAAAAGCGATTTCCTTTTCCTGCCACAACCCGACGGGCATCATGCCTGAAAGATAAGGGATGTAGCGGCGAGTGAGAGTATATGAATCGCATACTGCGATCACCACGTCGGCTTATTGGGCTGTGCCATCCAACGCACAAAATCAGCAAGCTTTAATGGTCGGCTAATCCAGTATCCCTGGAAAAAATGCACTCCACGATCGCGCAGCCAACGGGCTTGCTCAGGAGTTTCTACCCCTTCCGCAACCGTCAGCATATTAAGACGTTTAGAAAGTGTCAACACGGCGTCCAGAACCGGAGAGGTCAGGGTTTCTGTTCCAATGGCGTTAATAAACCCACGATCGATTTTCAGGTAGTCAACGGTAAAGCGTTCCAGATAAATAAGCGCGCTATGGCCGGTGCCAAAATCATCAATCGCAATTTCAAAACCTGCGGAATGCAGCCATTCAAATAGCTTTGTGGCCTCGTGTTGATTGAGCATATCTCGTTCAGTGATTTCCAGCACTATCTGAAAATAGTTTGCGGGAAGTGAAGCGTGCAGGTGCCGGATGTCGTCTTTAAATGTCTCGCCATGCAGATGCGATGGCGCGATATTGATCCCCAATTTTGCGCCAGCGGGTAACACTTTTTGTAGCGCCGGGGCATCCTGGGCGATCAACTTAAAGAGATGCTGAGTCAGCGGGACGATCATTTTCTGTGATTCAGCGTAATGAATAAAGGCATCCGGTGGGATCTCGCCCGTTGTTGGGTGATTCCAACGTAACAGGACCTCGACGCCTTTCACTTCCAGCGTTTGCATCTCTACGACGGGCTGGTACACCACATAAAACTGGTTATGTTTGATGGCGTTGAGGATATCTTTGCCTGGGCGTAAACGGATGCTGTAGATGTAGTACCAGAGGAGAAGGGCGGCAATAATCCCGGCCATACATCCCAACAAAATAGAATACCAGACGTCGGTATAGTTCCACTCTTGTGCGTATAAGCGAATTTTAAGCGGGATCCCTTCAAGAGTGGCCTGCCGCCAGGAGGTATGAGGAAGAGCGGAGACATCGATGATTCGCGATGAGAATGTCGAAATTGCGGTATTACCGACGATAATCGCAATACCGTCAAAATCATCCTGCCGGGCGGTATAGAGTAGGTAAGGTGCCAGATTGATATTCAGTGAGGTAAATACGCCGCTATCATTGAACGACGCGTTTCGGTGCCAAATCATGATCGCTGGCTTATCCGGCATCATGGGCGTACCGGGAAGTAATTCCACATCAATATTTCTGCTGATATCGAGGTTTGGTATCAAATCCAAAATCGGAGTGAACATGGAACCTGTCGCGGAAGAGCAGAAAGCGATGCCGTCTTTTACCAGTAAGAAAGCGCGAACGTTCAGGCTGAAGGCTGCACTGGAGGTCAGTTTAGCGCCGACTTGTTGGCAACTGTTGGCAACCAGCGGCTGAAGGGCATCGGTGGTGGTTTTGAGGTCGGTGAAGTAGCTGCTGACGTAATTCTGGATATCGGCAAGGAGCGTGTCGTACTTAACTTCTCGTTTATGCCAGGTGACGAAAAACTGCAGGGTACTCACGAGTATTGCGACGATAAGCCCCGTTAACATACAGGAAAGCAGGATTTTCCGACCGGATGAAGAAGAGCGTCTGAACATAGATCCTTATTTTACCTGATTTAACCGCTTACTCTGTATGAATATAACCTGAAATGACTCATGTTGTGAGATTTTTCTTAGTCGCAGGGTGAAACAAAAAAGCACCGCCGAAGCAGTGCTTTTGGAATGTTTCATCAGGATAGCCAAGGGATAGCTGCCAAACGAAACTAACTGCGGCTCAGAACCCGGCGAGCTTCGTTGTAACGTTTTTTCCAGTAAGGCTCGTTCATGCTGGAAATGATAACGCCACTGCTGGTCGAGGCATGTACAAACTGGTTGTTACCGATATAAATACCGACGTGACGGCCAGTAGAACCAGCACGGAACAGAACCAGATCGCCTGTGCGCAGATTAGTGCGCGAAACGGATTTTCCCGTTTCCTGTTGTTCATAGGTTGAGCGCGGAAGCTCTAAACCAAATTGCTCGCGGAATGTACGCTGCACGAAGCTTGAGCAATCAATACCTTTTTTGGTGCTGCCGCCAAGGCGGTAACGCACGCCTTTCCAGTCAGCATACTGGTCCATAATACGTGATTTAACATCGATATTACGTACCATATTTTCAAATTCATCCTGAGAGGCTTGCAGTGAAGAGTTATCTCCATTGCCCACAGCATGCGTCTCAGAATGCATATTCTTGGCGGTGTTCGTTGTGCTACATGCAGAAAGCAGAACCGCAACTGCTATCGCGGGTATGCCCCGCAAGATATATCTCAAAATCGGTTGAGATTTGACCATTTTGTTTGTTTTCCCTTGAAGTCCTTAACGATAAATATCGTTATAAAAAATGCCAAACGTGACGAGACTAATTACCATCGCACGATGAGACAATTCCTTAAGGTCAAATCTGTGGCAGAACGCACAAATTTATTCTGAAAGGGAATAATTATCCCGCGAGGCAAAACGAGTTCGAGATTACCCGATCGTTCCGGTCAATGCGAGTGATTTTACGTGATTTCTTATAAGAAAAATTGATACAGAAAGTGAATAAACGGCATTGTCTAAATTAAGAACAATCAGGGTAAAAAATACGCAACCTACTCATTTTAAACATGAATAAGATGACAGGAGAATGACAATCAGAATGATGAAATATTGCCCGGCATCATCAGGGAATCAGAAGTATCCCTGATGATGTTAATTACTCTGCGTTATTTGTTTAAAAATTGTTTGTTTTTGCCGGGTAGATAATTCACGAACAGAGTGACTAATCGGTCGCTTAATGGCGTCATTAGCCACCAGGGAAGGCCAATCAAGACCACCGTCATGGAACCAACCACGATATCGGTGAGCCAATGAGCGCCAATCATTACGCGCGGGAAGGCAAAAACCACAGCAATAATAAGGCCGATTATTCCTGCGACTTTTCCGAAATAACGCAGCATAAATGCGGAAAAAATAAGCAGCATCATGCCGTGATCGCCAGGAAAACTGTCTTTCGACGCATCTTTGGTCGGAATATGCAGCAGTTCGCTGACGCGATAAATATTATCCAGCATAAGCGTGGGGCTGGCGCGTTTAACGGGAATAAGCGCCTGGCCCAGCTGATTTAATACCACTGCGGTGAGCAGCATAACCAAACCAATTGCCACAATGCGTCGGCGACCTTCCGACGTCTCTTTGAGCCAAAAGTGCAGCATCAATGCGCCCATAGCCAGCAATGAGCAGCCATCAAATGCCCGATTATTGGTGATAGCAACAACCCATAAGAACAGTGGGCTTTCAATCAATTTGTGATTAAAAAATCGGAAGACGCCCGTATCGAGTGAAGACCAGAACCCATGCCCGGCTGGAATATACCAGGACAGAAACAGTGCCAGACCAGCAATATTAAGCAGGAGGATTAAAGGGTATCGGGTTTTCATCGTCGTTTACCATTGCTAAAAACGAAGGCAACCTTACGCGCTAGCGTCTAAACGAAGTCTCAACAACGCGCTCTGTAACGCATTCCAGTCGGTCTCGGTATCGGCGATGAGTTCAATACGGCTATCCGGTGGCGCGACGTTTTGCGTTTCTATATGCCAGTCGTCTCCCTGGCGGTTAATGCGTACCAGTCCTTCTTTAATACGCATTACCCCCTTCACGCGCCCAACCGGGGCAAGACGCGACCATTCCAGCAGACCGATGGTATCGAACACCGTATCGGCGTCAAAAATCCAACCGCAGGCCTGATGGCCCTGACCGCTGTTGAGGCTACGACGCCAGCGCTGCTGTGCGGGTAAGCTCAACGCTGCCAGCCCCTTTTTGTTGGCATGGCTATGGGCGTGCTCCGCGCTTGCAGGAAGCTCCGCCAGGTTTAGTCGGGGCAAATCCAGTAGCTGTCCGTCAATTTGCCCATGGTCGGCATGAACTAACTGGCGATTACCACCGTAGTGTTGCCACCAGCTTTGTAGGGCGTTTTCGCTTTCCGTCGTGGCACGGTCGGTTTTGTTGGCAACAATGATATCAGCAGCGGCCAGCTGATCGCGGAAATTGTCATTGGCGACGCTTTTCTCATCCAGTAACAGGCGAGGATCAAGGATACAGAGGGTTGCGCGCAGATCGATCCACGGCTCATAAACCGGTGCGGTGAGTAAATCCAGAATCTGTTTGGGATGCCCGAGGCCGGTGGGTTCAATCAGCAGGCGCTCGGGTTTTCCCTGACGCAGCAGCGTATTGAGGCCAACCTGCATTGGCAGACCGTTAACACAGCACATACAGCCGCCGGGGATCTCTTTTAGCAGCGCACCGCTGTCGGCCAGCAACGCGCCATCAATGCCAACTTCACCAAACTCATTAACCAGCACGGCCCACTTCTCAGCAGGATCTTTGTTTGCCAATAAATGAAGAATAGAGGTGGTTTTGCCACTGCCGAGAAAACCGGTGATGAGATTGGTTTTAGTCACATTTACTCCAGAATCATAAATTACCGTAATGGCATTTAACAATCCTGGCGAAAAACGGGGAAAAAGAGAAGGGGTGAGAGGACGAAGAGGCGCTTCGTCCTGCTTAATGGCAGAAATCGTTAACTTTTTAACGTCTCAATGACAGCCTGATGCGCACCGTATTGGGCAATGCGTTGCCAGGCCTGCTGAATGGCCGCGACAAACTGCGGATTCTGTACGAGATCGGTGGCGAAAATCTCGCGCAGCGAAAGCAGGGCGTTGACGCGTTCTGACTCTGTGCTCTGTTTAACCAGAGCTGCAATTTTTTCACTCAACGGGTCACGAACATCAATAGCGGTGCCTGAATCATCCACGCCGCTCACATAACGCATCCAGCCCGCGACGCCGAGCGCCAGCAGTGGCCACTCGCTTTGGCGGGCTAAATGTACGCGGATCCCTTCCAACATGCGCTGGGGTAATTTCTGGCTACCGTCCATCGCGATTTGCCAGGTTTTATGTTTCAACGCTGGGTTGGCAAAACGCTCCAACAGGCTTAGGGCATACTGGTCTAAATCAACATCGGTAATTTGCAGCGTAGGTGCCTGTTCGTTGAGCATCAGGCGGTAAGCGGCTTCACGAAATGCGCTGTCCTGCATACAGTCGCTGATGTGCTGGAACCCGGCCAGATAGCCGAGATAAGCGAGAAACGAATGACTGCCGTTCAGCATCCGCAGTTTCATTTGTTCCCACGGCAACACATTTTCGACCATCTGGACGCCCGCCGTTTCCCATTGTGGGCGGCCACACACAAAATTATCTTCAATCACCCATTGGATAAACGGTTCGCAGCTGATTGCGCAAGGATCGGCAACCCCCAGCTCGCGGGCAATTTCGGCCAGTGACTCTTCAGTGGCGGCAGGGACAATGCGGTCGACCATGGTGCCAGGGAAACTGACATGCTCCTGAATCCAGGTTGCCAGTTCCGGTGAACGTTTCTCCGCCATTCCAAGGACGGCGTTTTTTACCACATGACCATTGTCCGGGATGTTATCGCAAGAGAGGACGGTAAACGGCTGTAGCCCGCGTTCACGTCGACGGTGTAGGGCTTCAACAATAATTCCGGGGGCAGAGTGCGGTTCAGTCGGTGTTTGCAGATCGTGAGCAATACGTGGATTACTGAGGTCTAGCGAGCCTGTCGCCGGATCGATGCAGTAGCCTTTTTCTGTGATGGTTAGCGAGACAATAGCCACCTGAGGTTCGCAGAATTTTTCGATAATGGCCGCCAGCGAATCCAGCCTGGCGTTGAGACATTCGTTGACGGCACCGATAACAATTGGCTGGTTGCCGTTGGCCCCTTTTTCCAGCACGGTAAATAAATGATCCTGTTCGCGCAGTTGGCTCATCAGTCGATCGCCGCTGAACAGACTGATCTCACAAATACCCCAGTCTCCACCCTGCGCATTCAGCACCCTGTCGGTTAGTAACGCCTGATGGGCGCGGTGAAAAGCACCGAAACCAAAATGCACAATCCGCGTTTTTAATTGCTGGCGGTCGTATTGCGGCATCATGACATTTTCCGCCAGTGGCGCTGAGGCAATAGTTTTCATTTAATACACCTGATTAACCATAAATTAACAATGGCAGTATAAAGTTATATGACAACAAATTGAATTGGTGTGCCTCATTTATCCGGGGAATGTGAGCTTGATCAACCAATCATCGGCAATGTGTTGATCAGTTGACGGATGCCTGTATGGTAGTCGTCATTAAGATGATTTAATTTGGTATAACAACTTGTGAGGTGAAACAATGGAACAAACCTGGCGTTGGTACGGACCTAACGATCCGGTATCGCTTGATGATGTGCGTCAGGCTGGCGCAACGGGTGTTGTGACCGCCTTGCACCATATTCCAAACGGTGAAGTGTGGCCGGTAGAAGACATTCAGCAGCGTCAGGCCATTCTGGCTGAAAAAGGGCTGACCTGGTCGGTAGTGGAAAGTATCCCTGTCCACGAAGATATCAAAACGCGTTCAGGTCAATATCAAACGTGGATTGCCAACTATCAGCAGAGTATCCGTAATCTGGCGACCTGTGGTATCGATACGGTGTGCTATAACTTCATGCCGATCCTCGACTGGACGCGTACCGACCTCGAATATCAACTGCCGGATGGTTCCAAAGCGCTGCGTTTTGACCAGATTGCTTTTGCGGCCTTCGAACTTCACATTCTGCAACGCCCGGGAGCTGAAGCGGATTATACCGCTGAAGAACAACGCCAGGCGCTGGACTACTTCAATGCCATGAGCGATGCAGAAATTGAAAAACTGACCCGCAATATCATTGCTGGCCTGCCTGGTGCAGAAGAGGGCTATACGCTGGATCAGTTCCGTGCGCGTCTCGCTGAATACGACGGCATCAGCAAGGACGATCTGCGCGATAATATGGCGGTATTCCTGCGGGCGATTGTGCCAGTGGCAGAAGAAGTCGGCGTACGTCTGGCCGTGCATCCTGACGATCCGCCGCGCCCGATCCTTGGCCTGCCGCGTATCGTTTCGACTATCGAAGATATGCAGTGGCTGAAAGAAACGGTCGACAGCATAAATAACGGTTTCACCATGTGCACCGGTTCTTACGGCGTGCGCGCTGATAACGATCTGGTGAAAATGATCGAAACCTTTGGCGATCGTATCCACTTCACGCACCTGCGCTCAACCTGTCGTGAAGATAACCCGAAAACCTTCCACGAAGGTGCGCACCTGCAGGGCGATGTGGATATGGTATCGGTGGTGGCTGCCATTTTGAGCGAAGAGCAGCGGCGTAAAAAAGCGGGCGACCTGCGTCCTATCCCGATGCGTCCGGATCATGGACACCAGATGCTTGACGATCTGCACAAGAAAACCAACCCGGGCTACTCTGCGATTGGCCGCCTGAAAGGCCTGGCAGAAGTCCGTGGCGTTGAGCTGGCGCTGAAACAAACGCAGTTCCGCGATCTGCTGTAAGTCTAACAACAGGGATTGCGCGACAGGCGCGATCCCTGTTTTTCATCAAGGCTGCGCGAGCGCCTGCTCCAGCACTGTCAGCACTTTATTGATCTGCTGTATCTGCAATCCACCAAATCCAAAAAACATAACAGCATCGCTGTTCTCTTTGCGCCATGCGGCTTCTGATCCATTTTCTATATCCGGCAGAGTGTCGAAACGGATCCCGGCCAACAGGCAGCATTGTTGCAACCTGGTGATGAATTCTGCGTGTCTGGCAATGCGTAACGAGAGGTGCAGACCTGCCGTTGCGCCAGCGATTTTCCCTTCGGGAAACAGAGTGGAAAGGCCATCGCGTAACAGGGTGAGGCGCGTCGCATAGCTGCAGGCCAGCTTGCTGATATGCGTATAGAACACCTGGTTTTGCATCAGTTCGGCCAAAAATTGCTGCAACAACCACTGACTGCCGTTGTTATTGAGCGCTTTCATATTCTGTACCGCCGGAAGCAATTCATCAGGGCAAATAAGATAGCCAAGCCGTGCGCCTGGCCCCAGCGTTTTAGAAAATGTCCCCATGTAGATAACCCGGTTGTGATAATCCATGGCTTTCAGCGCGGGAAGGGGATTTTCCCCATAGGTAAAAACGGCATCGTAATCATCTTCAATGATGTAAGCGCCGACGCGTTGCGCCCACGTTAATAATGACTGACGGCGCTCCAGTGAAAGCACGCTTCCCATCGGATACTGATGCGCTGGAGTAACATAACAAAGCTGGGTTTCATTCTCGGGTAAATTATCTGTTTGCAGCCCGTGGTTATCTACGGCAATTGACGTAATGTCTGCACCGTAATAATTAAAAAGATGCCATGCGCCAGAATAACAAGGGGATTCGGTCACAATATGGCACTTTTTTTGCTGACTGACAGCATGATGAATAATAAATATTTGGCTGAGCAGTGATAATCCTTCCTGAATCCCGTTGGTAATGATGATGTTCTCTGCTCGGGTATTAATTCCGCGGGATAAATTAAGGTATCTGACCAATTGCTCACGCAGTGAAAATAATCCACTTGGTGAATGGTATCGGGTAAATAATTGTTCTTTAAGTATGCTTGGAGCATTATTCCATTTCCGCCAGCTTGACCAGGGAAAAGCGTTGGGATCGGGGACGCCCATCCGACAGTAGCACTCTCGTCCAGGCTCGGCGTAAACATCGGTTGAGACTCCGGCAGCTTTAGGTTTTGTCGGCGGAGAACCCTGGGTAACGGGCACATGCGTTGGTGTTATACGTACAGGCGTGGTGAATATCACTTCATAGCCAATGCCGTGTCGGCTCTTGATTAACCCTGCAGCCATAAGCTTATCATAGGCCATCACTACCGTTATTTTGGCTACGTTCAATACCTGAGCCTGCTCGCGAATAGAGGGAAGCTTATCGCCACAAAGCAAATCTCCCCGCTGAATAGCCTGGAAATAAAATTGAAAAATTTGCAATTGCAGCGGAGTGCGGAGTTCTCTATTGAGCGTTAATGTAAGCATGAGGAATTCCTTATTAATATATAGCCACTATATTACGAATTTCTCGTTTTTACTATTTGATACACCTCATGGAGTAGTGGCTGTTCCTATAGCTTGCCATCGCTGTCTCTATTTTTGGTTTTTATTATCCCTTAGCGTGTCGCTATTAAAAAAATGGAGGCAAGCATGTCGTGGATAAGAAAGAACGCATTGTGGTGCGTATTGGCTGGGGCGGTGGCAATGGCCTTGGCTATTTGGGGAACGTGGCAAGGCGTTCATTACACCAGTACCACCGAATTTTGTTTATCGTGTCACTCGATGCGCACGGCTGGAGAGGAATATAAAACCAGCGTGCATTTTCGTAACGCATCTGGCGTGCGGGCTGAGTGTAAGGATTGTCATATCCCCCCGGGCGTTGTTCCAACGCTTATTCGTAAAACTGAAGCCTTAAACGACCTCTATCACACCTTTATTTCTCCTTCTATTGATACTCCTGAAAAGTTTGCTGCCAAACGCCCGGAGCTGGCCCAGCGGGAGTGGGCACGCATGAGCGCGAATAATTCAGCGGCGTGTAAATCCTGCCATAGCTATGAGGCAATGGATCATGGCAAGCAATCGGCAAACGCGGCGGCGCAAATGACCGCAGCGGCAGCAAAAGACAGTAACTGTATCGATTGTCACAAAGGAATAGCCCATCACAAACCCGATATGAGCAGCGGTTTTCGCGATCGCTATAAGCAGCTACAGCGTCAAGGAGATACGCCAACGGATGCGACCACACTGTTTTCATTAAGCGAAAAATCACTGGCGGCAACGGCAGGGAGTCCGGTCGGGAAGGCGCTGTTATTTCCTGCTACCGAGGTCAAGGTGCTGAAAAAAGAAGGCAGTAACGTGCAGCTCGAAATCACGGGCTGGCGAGAAAGCAAAGGGCGTGGACGGGTGATCACCCAGTATATGGGGAAACGCGTTTTCTCCGCCGTTCTCGATGAGCCCCTGATGGCGAACGTAAAAGTGCTACACACCCAGGTCGATCCTGACTCACATCAGGAATGGCAGCAGGTGAGCGTCACCGCCTGGACCACCGATCAGGACTTTATCAACACGCTTGCGCCAATTTGGGAGTACTCAGATCAAATGCTGCAATCCACCTGTAGCGCCTGTCATAGCACTCCTCCTACAACCCGATATACCGCTAACGGCTGGATCGCCGGACTGAAAGCCATGTCGACCTATTACCGGCTTAATCCGGTGGAGGAACGTACGTTGTTGAAATACCTCCAGACCCACGCCAGCGATGTGTCTGAAACCAACAAAAAGTAAGGATAATGTATGGATATTCATGACTTTAATCCGTCCCGCCGCCGTTTTCTCAACGGAATGCTGGCGGTGGGGGCTGCCAGTGCACTGGCGCCTAATCCGCTGATATCAAAAGTGTGGGCGGCGGGGGAAAATCCCGAACAGTGGATCCAATCTGGTTCGCACTATGGCGCTTTTGAAGCCAAAGTGGTCAACGGTGAGTGGACCGAAACCCGTCCGTTCAAACATGACAAATACCCCTGCGATATGCTGAACGCGGTGCGTGAAGTGGTCTACAACCCGTCGCGGGTGCGCTACCCGATGGTGCGTCTGGACTGGCTGCGTAAGCGTGAGAAGTCAGATCGCAGTCAGCGCGGAGATAACCGTTTTGTACGGGTCAGTTGGGATCAGGCGCTGGATCTGTTTTACGAAGAGCTGGAGAGGGTGCAAAAAACCTATGGCTCATCAGGCGTATTTACCGGGCTTGCCGACTGGCAAATGGTGGGCAAATACCATAAAGCGGGCGGGGCGATGGATCGGGGACTTGGCCTGCATGGTAGCTATGTGACAACCGTCGGCGACTATTCTGCGGCAGCGGCACAAGTCATTTTACCGCATGTGATTGGTTCGCTGGAAGTTTATGAGCAGCAGACGTCGCTCCCGCTGGTGATTCAAAACAGCAATACCATCGTGCTGTGGGGCTGCGATCCGATCAAGAACCTGCAGATCGAGTTTTTGGTTCCCGATCACGATGCGTTTGGCTACTGGCAGCAGATTAAAGAGGCGGTAGCGCAGGGTAAGATGCGCGTTATCAGTGTTGATCCGGTGCGGAGCAAGTCGCAAAACTATCTTGGCTGCGAGCAGTTGGCGTTGCGGCCACAAACCGATGTGGCGTTAATGCTGGCGCTGGCGCATACCTTGTACGAAGAAAAACTGTACGACACGGCGTTTATTACCGATTACACCGTCGGCTTTGAGCAGTTTTTGCCGTATCTGCTGGGCGAAACCGATAAACAGCCGAAAAATGCCGAATGGGCGGCAGAAATCTGCGGCCTGACGGCAGAGCAGATCCGAGACTTCGCCCGCCTGTTGGTGAAAGGCCGGACACAGTTTATGGGCGGTTGGTGCGTACAACGCATGCACCATGGTGAGCAGTATCCGTGGATGCTGGTGGTGCTGGCCAGCATGGTCGGTCAAATTGGTTTGCCCGGCGGCGGGGTAGGATTTGGCTGGCACTACAACGGCGGTGGTACGGTAACATCCGCCGGGCCTGTGCTCTCTGGGCTGGGAGGGATCACGAATCCCCCGCAGGCAAAGTACAACGCGGATTTTCGCGGCGTATCGGAGCATATCCCCACTTCGCGTATCGTTGACTGCCTGCTTGAGCCGGGCAAAAAGGTTGCCTTTAACGGCGAGACGTTAACCTGGCCTGACATCAAAATGGCGATCTACAGCGCGGCGAATCCATTTCATGCGCAGCAGGACAGGAATCGCATGATCGACGCGTGGAAGAAGCTGGAAACCGTGGTGGTGTTGGATCACCAATGGACCGCGTCGTGCCGTTTTGCCGATATCGTCCTGCCCGTTACCACCCGCTTTGAACGTAACGATATTGAGCAGTTCGGTACGCATTCGAATAAAGGGTTGATGGCGTTGCATCAGATCGTCAAACCGCAATATGAAGCGCGACATGATTTTGATGTATTTGCCGGGCTGTGTAAGCGCTTTGACAAGGAAGCGGTGTACCGTGAAAACCGTGATGAAATGCAGTGGATACAGGCGCTTTATGACGAAGGTGTGAAGATGGGGGCATCGCTCGGCGTCTCATTACCGGATTTCACAACGTTCTGGCAGGGTGACGGATATATTGAATATCCGCCGGGTCAGCCGTGGGTACGTCACGGTGAGTTTCGCGACCAGCCAGACCTGAATCCGCTGGGAACGCCGTCAGGTCTGATTGAAATCTACAGTAAAACCATCGCGGGCTTCGCCTACGAGGATTGTCCGGGGCATCCGGTGTGGATGGAACCCTTTGAGCGTACCCATAGTGGCAAAAAAGATAAATATCCACTGCATCTGCAATCCTGCCATCCGGATAAACGTCTGCATTCCCAACTGTGCTCTAGCGAGGTGTTTCGCAACACCTATGCGGTTGCCGGAAGAGAACCGCTTTATATCAGTGAACAGGATGCCACCGCTCGTGGCTTAAAAGCCGGTGATATCGCCCGCGTCTTCAACGCTCGTGGTCAGGTACTGGCTGGCGTAGTTGTCAGCCCGGATTTTTCCCCTGGCGTGGTCCGTATTCATGAAGGTGCATGGTACTCCCCGCAGGAAGGGGGGAAAGCCGGGACATTATGCACTTATGGCGACCCGAACGTGCTGAGCGCGGATATCGGTACTTCACAGCTGGCCCAGGGGCCTTCAGCGCATACCGTGCTGGTGGAGGTCGAGCGTTATCAGCAGAAAGCCCCGCAGGTGACGGCTTTCGGTGGTCCGCAGATTGTGAAAGAGGAGGGGACCAGTGCAGCATAAGCAAATTCATCAGCAGCGGGCAGCTGTGTACCAGTGGTTTTCGCAACTGTTATTTCGTGAGCTGGATGAAAAACAGCTCGCCAGTCTGGAAAACGGCGATAGCCAGGCTTGGATTGCCTCACTGGCGGCGGTTCCTGGAGTGTCTGCCGAGGTTAAACGTTTTGAGCGCAGCCTGGGCCGGGTTTTGCGGCGCGACTCCCGACAGCTGGAGCTGGCAGCAGATTTTGCCTCGCTGTTTCTGCTGGCCCCGCCGGCTAGTGTTTCTCCCTATGCAGGGCACTATCCACACACGACAGCGGCAGAAGAACGTCGGCAAATGAATGTGCTGCTGATTGAGCAAGGTCTGGCAGCGCGAGAGAATGAACCCTCCGATCATATTGCTGTGCAGTTGGCATTAATGGCGAGGATGGTTGCTAAAGAGGAGAGGCTATCGGCGCAATATTACTTTTTGCATCATCATATTCTGTGCTGGGCACCGTTATTTCGCGACGCTTGTCTGGTGCGGGATAACGAGGGGTTTTATCCTCAGGCGGTGAATCTGATAGTGCGTTTTATGCAAGAGGATGAACGGTATCTGGAGTCATTGCTGATGGATGATTTTTATTTCAGCAGCCAGCGCTGAAAATGAAAAAAGGGACAGCCTGCGTTGTAATGCCAGTCAGTTAAGCATTATGGAGCATATTTTATTGCGGCATAGGGTTCCGTTCACCTCAGCGGAGTCATTTCTCTGAAGCGCAGATACCCGTGAACGTGCAAGGGAGGCTCACCGCCGCCTCCCTTGCAACCCTGGCTCCCGGCGGGATTGTTAAGGGTACGGCGATAGTACCCTTAACACGTTCACAGGCAGTATCGTTTCAGAGAAGTGATATCACTAAAGTGAACGGAACATTTTGCCAGAGACAACATGTCATTATCTTTGGTTCACCTGTAACGACAGGAGCTTAATCTGCACGGCCCATATAGCGACGTTCTTCGATATGAATACGGATTTTTTCACCCGCACTCAGATACTCAGGAACCTGGATCACCAGACCGGTGCTCAGGGTTGCTGGTTTGTTGCGCGCACTCGCTGAAGCACCTTTAATCCCCGGTGAGGTTTCAACGATTTCCAGGTCTACGGTCTGCGGCAGTTCAAGCGCCAGCAGTTGGCCGTCCCAGGTCAGGACCTGCATGTCCGGCATCCCGCCTTCCGGCATGAACAGCAGCTCTTCTTCAATCTGGTCTTTGGTGAAGGTATACGGGGTATAGTCTTCTTTATCCATAAAGATGTATTCGTTGCCATCGACGTAGGAGAAATCAACGCCACGACGGCTCAGAGTGACGGTATCCACGATATCGTCACCTTTGAAGCGCTCTTCAACTTTCAGACCGGTACGCACATCAGAAAAACGCATTTTGTACAGCGTGGCTGCACCACGTGCAGACGGTGATTGAATATCGATATCTTTTACAATCAGCAGTTTGCCATTGTAGTTCAGTACCATACCTTTTTTAATTTCGTTCGCTCTTGGCATCGAAAAAATCCTGTAGTGAGGAGTGTCTAAAATATCGCGTAAAACTACTCGCGCCGGGGCATTCAGGCAAGCGGAATTCATGCTTTTGCTGGTGCAAAAAAGGTGGTACTGTGCCCTTCCCGCACAATCCGATGGTTTACGATAAAGAGAGTACTGTATGGAATGCCGTCCGGATTGTGGTGCATGCTGCACCGCGCCTTCAATCTCCAGTCCCATCCCCGGTATGCCTGATGGCAAGCCCGCTAATACGCCCTGCGTTCAGTTGGATGAATCCCTGCGTTGCAAAATTTTTGCGTCGCCGCTACGACCAAAGGTGTGCGGCGGTTTACAGCCCAGTGCGGAAATGTGCGGGCGGACGACGCACCAGGCCATGGTTTATCTCATCGAGCTTGAAGCGCTAACCGCGCCTTAAACGTCCTTGATGCGCGCCAGGCACGCGACGGTGGCGACGATCATCACCAGCGCAAACCAGAACACCGCGTGATAGTTCCAAATTTCAGCGGCAATCCCTGCCAACGATCCGGCAATAATCCAGCCCACGCGAATGGTATTCGTATAGAGGGTGGTGGCTGAACCTGCCTGTCCCGGCATCAGGTCCTGGAAATAGAGCATACCAATCCCGCCGAGAATACCGATGTAAATCGCGTTCAGCAGCTGTAAGCCAAGCAATATCGCCGGAGAGTGAGCCAGCAGCATACCGGCATAAAAGAAGAATCCGGCAACGACGGCAATTCTCATCAACAGACGTTTACCCAGACGCTTTGCAAAATAGCCAGCTATCAACATGGTTGGGATTTCCAGTCCGGCTGCGGTGCCCATCATGATGCCCGCCAGTTTTTCTGGCAGATGCAGTTCGTTGATGATAAACAGCGGCATATTAATGATATAGAGACTATTGGTTCCCCACATTAATGTGCAGATAACAAACAGCAGCAACGTGTCGCGTCGATTGCGGCGCGGGGCCTCAACTGCGCCTGTCGCGAGAGGCACGTTTTTACTCATTGAGGGTAAAAACAGCCAGACCATTACGCCGCATACAACAAACGCCACCGCCGCGCTGAGATACATCACCGTAAAGCTGAATCCCATGGCCAGCGCGTAGGCCAGCGGCGGGCCAATTACCCAGGCTAGCGAAACCTGCGCACGTAATATTGAGCTGAACATGACGGCTTCCCGACCTGTGCGGTCGGCGTGTTCACGGGCGAGAGCAAACATTTGCGGGTTGGCGGTCGATCCAAAGCTGCTGAGGAATACCCCGACAAACAGCAAGATAAAATAATTACGGTTCCAGGCGAACAGCACGCAGGCCAGCATCCCCAGCACGCAGCAAAACACAATCAGGTTCTTGCGATCGCCTTTTCTATCTGAACGTCCGGCCAGAAACTGACTTACCAGAATACCGATCACAGCGCTTCCGGTAAAAAAGAACCCAACCATGCCGGGACGGGCGTGGACTTCATCCGTCAGAAAAAGGCTGAGCGTTGGCGTCTGCAACGCACCGGCGATACCCGTCAGAAATGCGACAAGCAGGAACGCCGAAGACGTTAAATCAAACGCCTTGGGTGTGGCGGCTACGGGGGTGTTATGCATGTTTTGATATCAATGATGTGAAGAGACGCGGAGTTTACGCCGCTTGTCAGAAAATAAACAGGGAGCCAAATCAAAATCGGCATCAAAAATCAAAATAGCATTTCAGTCAAAGAATGCTGTTTGCTGACGTTGCTGAATCTGACAAGCTGACGGCATTTTTGCGTCAGCATTTTTTACTCCTTCGCAGAGAAAATGTGCGTTATCTCTAAATTCAGCAAGTAATTTGTCAACTTTACTTGTGTGCTGAAGAAAAAAGAGCAAGACTTCTTGAAACGTTTCGGCGTCATCTTGCCTTAACTGATGGAGTCGGGTGACGCCTTTTTTCTCATGTTAGCTGAATCGTTTCAATTCAGCGGGAGAGGAGAATCATGTTCCAGTTATCTGTTCAGGATATTCACCCGGGCGAACAGGCCGGGAATAAAGAAGAGGCTATTCGCCAGGTTGCCGCTGCCTTAGTGCAGGCGGGTAACGTCGCGGAAGGCTACGTCGATGGCATGCTGGCGCGCGAACAACAGACGTCCACGTTCCTCGGCAACGGTATTGCGATTCCTCACGGTACGACGGACACGCGCGATCAGGTACTGAAAACCGGTGTGCAGGTATTTCAGTTTCCGCAAGGCGTGACCTGGGGCGAAGGGCAGGTTGCTTATGTGGCAATCGGTATCGCCGCAAGCTCTGATGAACACCTCGGTTTACTGCGTCAGCTGACACACGTGCTGAGCGATGACTCCGTCGCTGAACAGCTGAAATCTGCGACCACGGCGGAAGAACTGCGTGCGCTGCTGATGGGTGAAAAGCAAAGTGAACAGCTGAAGCTTGATAACGAAACGCTGTCGCTGGATGTCGTGGCCAACTCGCTGGTGACGCTGCAGGCACTCAACGCGGCGCGGCTGAAAGAAGTCGGTGCGGTTGACGCCACCTTTGTAGCCAGAGCAATCAATGAGCAGCCGATGAATCTTGGTCAGGGGATCTGGCTGAATGACTGTGCTGAAGGTAACGTGCGTAGCGCCGTTGCGGTCAGCCGTGCAGCAACAGCGTTCGATGTACAAGGTGAAGCGGCAGCCCTGCTGGTGACCGTCGCCATGAATGACGATCAACCGGTTGCTGTGCTGAAACGCCTTGGCGATCTGCTGCTGAATAATAAAGCTGACCGTTTGTTGAAAGCTGATGCGGCAACGGTGCTGGCGCTGCTGACCAGCGATGACGCCTTAACTGATGATGTACTGAGCGCCGAATTTATTGTGCGCAATGAGCATGGTTTACATGCCCGCCCGGGCACCATGCTGGTGAATACGATTAAACAATTTAACAGTGAAATTACCGTGACAAATCTTGATGGAACCGGCAAGCCGGCGAATGGACGCAGTCTGATGAAAGTTGTGGCGTTAGGCGTGAAGAAAGGACATCACCTGCGCTTTACTGCACAGGGTGAAGATGCTGAACAGGCGCTGAAGGCGATTGGCGAAGCCATCGCGGCAGGTCTTGGGGAGGGCGTGTAATGAGCAGACGTGTTGCTACTATCACCCTTAACCCGGCCTACGACCTGGTGGGTTTCTGCCCAGAAATTGAACGCGGTGAAGTGAACCTGGTTAAAACCACCGGTCTGCATGCGGCAGGGAAAGGGATCAACGTCGCTAAGGTTTTGAAGGATTTAGGTATCGATGTCACTGTGGGCGGCTTCCTGGGTAAAGACAACCAGGATGGTTTTCAGCAGTTGTTCAGCGAGCTGGGCATTGCCAACCGTTTTCAGGTCGTGCAGGGCCGTACCCGTATTAACGTCAAGCTGACCGAAAAAGACGGTGAAGTATCTGACTTCAATTTCTCTGGTTTTGAAGTCACCCCGGCTGACTGGGAACGCTTTGTAAATGATTCGCTGAGCTGGCTGGGCCAGTTCGACATGGTGTGCGTCAGCGGCAGTTTGCCAACCGGCGTGAGCCCGGAAGCCTTCACCGACTGGATGACGCGCCTGCGTAGTCAGTGTCCTTGCATTATCTTTGATAGTAGTCGTGAAGCGTTGGTAGCAGGTCTGAAAGCGGCACCATGGCTGGTGAAGCCAAACCGTCGTGAGCTGGAAATCTGGGCCGGTCGTAAGCTGCCGGAAATGAAAGATGTGATTGAAGCGGCGCATGCGCTGCGTGAACAGGGGATCGCTCATGTGGTGATTTCACTCGGCGCGGAAGGTGCGCTGTGGGTTAACGCCTCAGGTGAGTGGATTGCTAAACCGCCGTCAGTTGAGGTGGTCAGCACCGTCGGCGCGGGTGATTCAATGGTTGGCGGTCTGATTTACGGTCTGCTGATGCGTGAGTCCAGCGAACATACCCTGCGTCTGGCGACGGCTGTTGCCGCCCTGGCGGTAAGCCAAAGTAATGTAGGCATTACCGATCGTCCTCAGTTGGCCGCAATGATGGCGCGTGTCGACTTAAAACCGTTTAACTGACAGCAGGAGAGGCATAATGAAAACGCTGCTGATTATTGACGCTAATCTCGGCCAGGCTCGCGCTTACATGGCGAAAACCCTGCTTGGAGCGGCGGCACAGAAAGCACATCTGGAAATTATTGATAATCCGAATGATGCCGAACTGGCAATTGTTCTTGGCGATACGCTTCCTGCCGACAGTTCGCTGAACGGCAAAAAAGTCTGGCTGGGCGACATTGGTCGTGCGGTTGCGCATCCTGAACTCTTCCTCAGTGAAGCTAAAGGCCATGCAAAACCCTACAGCGCCCCGGTTGCAACAGCACCTGTGGCCAGCAGTGGTCCAAAACGCGTGGTGGCGGTGACGGCGTGTCCGACCGGTGTTGCTCATACGTTTATGGCCGCTGAAGCGATTGAAACTGAAGCGAAAAAACGTGGCTGGTGGGTGAAGGTTGAAACCCGAGGTTCTGTTGGCGCAGGTAACGCCATTACGCCGGAAGAAGTGGCTCAAGCTGATCTGGTGATTGTGGCCGCTGACATTGAAGTTGATCTGGCGAAGTTTGCCGGCAAACCGATGTACCGCACCTCTACCGGTCTTGCGTTGAAGAAAACCAAGCAGGAGCTGGACAAAGCGCTGGAAGAAGCAACACCGTACCAGCCAAGCGGTAAAGCGCAGACTTCAGCAACCGAAAATAAGAAAGAGAGCGCGGGGGCGTATCGTCACCTGCTGACGGGCGTCTCTTACATGCTGCCGATGGTGGTTGCTGGCGGTCTGTGTATTGCACTCTCGTTCGCTTTTGGTATCGAAGCGTTTAAAGAGCAGGGGACGCTGGCGGCGGCGCTGATGCAGATTGGCGGTGGTTCAGCCTTCGCGCTGATGGTGCCGGTACTGGCAGGTTATATCGCGTTTTCCATCGCTGACCGTCCGGGTCTGACGCCGGGTCTTATCGGCGGTATGCTGGCGGTAAGCACCGGTTCCGGCTTTATTGGCGGGATTATTGCTGGTTTCCTTGCCGGTTATGTGGCGAAGCTTATCAGCACGAAGCTGAAACTCCCGCAGAGTATGGAAGCGCTGAAACCGATCCTGATCATTCCGCTGTTCTCAAGCCTGGTGGTTGGTCTGGCCATGATTTACCTGATCGGCAAACCGGTGGCGGGTATTCTGGAAGGTTTGACTCACTGGCTGCAAACCATGGGTACGGCCAATGCGGTGCTGCTTGGCGCGATTCTTGGCGGCATGATGTGTACCGACATGGGTGGTCCGGTTAACAAGGCGGCGTATGCTTTCGGTGTGGGTCTGCTGAGTACGCAAACTTATGCGCCGATGGCGGCCATCATGGCTGCGGGTATGGTACCTCCGCTGGCTCTGGGTCTGGCAACTCTGGTTGCGCGTCGTAAGTTCGACAAAGCGCAGCAGGAAGGCGGTAAAGCTGCTCTGGTACTGGGCCTGTGCTTTATCACCGAAGGGGCAATCCCGTTCGCTGCCCGTGACCCAATGCGCGTTCTGCCTTGCTGTATCGTTGGTGGTGCGATTACCGGGGCTATCTCGATGGCGGTGGGTGCGAAGCTGATGGCGCCACACGGCGGGCTGTTTGTCCTGTTAATCCCAGGCGCAATCACGCCGGTGTTAGGATACCTGCTGGCAATTATTGCCGGTACGCTGGTAGCCGGTCTCTCCTACGCGGTGCTGAAGCGCCCGGAAGCTGAGGTTGTGGCAAAGGCGGCCTGATTTAACGTCAATACCAGGGGCAGAGAATTCTCTGCCCCTTTTTTTATGCATTTACCTATACCGTTGCAGCATCGCCACAATAATCCATCCAGCCTTAATAAAACGGGTCAGGCAATCATTGGCGCAATGATAAAACCAAAGGCAACGCCAGCAATGATCCCACCCAGTCCTGGCAGCATAAATGGATGGTTTAAGACATACTTGCCCACGCGCGTTGTCCCTGTGGTGTCGAACTCCATTGCCGCCAGAGAAGTCGGGTATGTTGGTAGAACAAACACCCCGGTTACCGCCACATAGGAGGCCAGAATTGCCCATGTAGGCACGCCGAGCGCAACGGCCAAAGGGATGATCAGCGGCGTGGTGGCGCCTTGCGAGTAGAGAAGCGCGCAGGTACCAAACAGCACCAGTGCCAACAGCATGGGATAAGCCCGTAGAATATCGCCTGCGATATCCTTAATCTCCGCTAAGTGGGCATCAATGAAGGTCGTTCCCAGTGTAACAATCCCGAGAATGACCGCCAGTGAACTCATACCTGATCGAAACGTGGATGTCAGGACAATAGCATCGGTTGAAGTTTTGCATAACACCACCATCAGGCAAGCGGCAGCCAACATACAGATAATGATGATATCCCGGGTATTCATTGGGTTGCCTGCATCGAATCCAGGGCGTAGCTGCGGGCAGGCGGCAAGAATAACGATGACGACCGTTGCCAGCATAAACAGGGCGACTGAGAGTTTGGCACCCGGCGTAGTGCTGTTTTGCCCTTCATATTTACGCACTAATCCTTTTTGCAGGCGTTCCAGATAGACTTCATCATCCTGTAGCTCGCATCCCTGACGTGAGGCGATAAAAGCGGCGACCATCGCGGCGACAAACGAAGCTGGCAGACATACCGCCATGACCTGAATAAAAGTGATACCGTTGCCTTCCATAATGGTCAGCATAGCCGCCATTGCGGCACTGATCGGCGAACCGGATATCGCCACCTGAGAGGCGACTACGGATCCGGCGAGCGTACGAGAAGGGCGGATACCGGACTCTTTGGCGACTTCGGCAATCACTGGCAGGGTAGAAAATACAATGAACCCTGTTCCGGCCATAATGGTCATCGACCAGGTGATAATCGGTGCAATAATATTGATATATTTAGGGTTACGCCGCATGAAATTACCGGCAACGCGAACCAGATAATCCATACCTCCTGCGGCCTGTAGCGCCGATGCTGCCACTACAACTGTCATAATAATGAGGATAACGTCAACGGGTGGCGAGCCAATTTGCAGATCAAATCCCAACGTTAAAATAGCCAGCCCCAGACCACCGCATAAACCGATACCTATTCCGCCGAGGCGGATACCAAAAAATATTGCACCCAACACGACGATAATTTCTAACCAAACCATAATGGCCTCCGCCAGAGAATAATTTGTTATTAAAATAAGTGGTTGTTTAATGCTTTATTAATCTGGTGACGGCTGTTATTGCGCCAGAAGATGATGTTTGCCAACTCGTTTTTCGTACCATTTAATACCGGCGCGAACTAATGATCCGGTTGAGTCAATATATTTATCTGGAGACTTTCTGACTGCTTCGGCAAGAATGACGGGGACTTCAGTACATCCCAGTACAATGATTTGTGCGCCGCGTGAGAAGAGCACTTCAGCCTGTTCATTCATCAGCGTTTGTGCCCGCTTAAGGTCGCCGGCTTTTAAGCAATAAATACTTTCCATGACCTTTTCCTGACCGGATGAATCAGGACTGATGCAGGTTAAACCAAGAGATTCTATGCCTTTTTGGTAGAGTCCCATGTAAAGGGTGGCGTTAGTAGCAAGTAAACCGATACGTGATTTTCCGCAGTTTTTGACCTCATTCATGGTTGTTTCAACGATACTGAGTAACTCTGTATGACAGCACTCTTTTAATTCATTAAACCAAAAGTGGGCGGTATTACAGGGGATCACAATACACTCCGCACCAGCATCTTCCAGTTTGTGCATATAATCACGCATTGCCGGAAGTGGGGAATGACCATGATGCATTAACGCATCAGTTCGGTCTGGAATATCAGGGATGGATGAAATAATTAATGGGATATGTTCCTGATCGCGTTGTGCTGCGGTAAAGGTGACGAATTTATTAAAAAGATCGACGGTTGCAGCAGGCCCCATACCACCAAGTACGCCAATTAAACCTTTCACGATATATACCTCTAATTTACCGATATTTAATATTCAGAGCTGGTGTCTATCTGGTGCTTATGTTTAACAGCAGAGTGTCGTGAGGAGAAATGCAATAATGTTTGGTTCAATGCAAAAAACGCATGAGTGTGATGTCTTTTACCACCTCAGCAGGCCGGTAATCAGCCAGAGGCCCGACATTACGCGGTGGATGAGCGGTCGTGGTCGATGGGTAAAGAAACATGTTAATGTCAAAAACGAAGGTATTATGCAAAAAACGAATCACCAGATGCTGATGTTGAATATCATCACCGGGAATATTCAGGCATGATGCTTAAGACTAATCGACATATTTAAACATCCGCGTGATAGGCATGAAAAATATCGAGACAAAATGGTTATATGATTTTCTGACGCTGGAAGCGTGTCGTCATTTTTCTCAGGCCGCAGAGGAGCGCAACCTATCCCAACCGGCATTTAGTCGGCGGATCAAGGCGCTCGAATCCGCTGTTGGGGTGCTGCTGTTTGACCGTACGACAAGTCCACTGCAGCTGACGGAGGAGGGTAAGTTATTCCATTCGCAGACCCGTAGCCTGCTACAACAGCTGGAATGCAATTTAGATGAGCTAAGTGGTCACAACCTGCTTGGCGTTCCCAATATCAAAATAGCGGCGGCACATTCTCTGTCGCTGACGATGTTGCCCAGATTAGTACATTCAATGTCGGCATGGGGCGAGGAGTTTGTTTACCACGTCGAAGCGATTGACGTAGTCCAGGCGGTGAATACATTGCGCGAGGGGAAAAGTGATTTTATTATCTCCTTTCGCGATGAAGACTTAATGCAGTCACCTTTCTGCGGCTTGAAGGTTTTTGAGTCTGAGCTGTATCCCGTCTGTGCTGCGGATGCACAGGGTAAGGCGTTGTTTGATATCTATCAGCCGCAGGTGCCGATTCTGAACTATACCAGCACTTCCTACATGGGAAGATTGGTTAACCGTCACCTGGCGGAGGTGGGCAGTATTTCAGCGCGTACGCTGTTTATGTCTTCGATGAGTGAGCTATTGAAGAATATGGCATTGGATGGTCATGGTATCGCCTGGCTGCCAGCGTGGACGATCGTGAACGAACTACGGGATAAGCGCCTGGTTTGTCTGGACACGCCGGAGTTGATGGTGCCAATTCAGGCCTATATTTACCGAATGGATACCCGTTTGAATAAAACGGCTGAGCATTTCTGGCGGATTTTGTACAACCATATGCCAGAGGATCTGGTTACGCTCACTTGATACGCGCCAGCTTGTCTGGCGCGCGGGGATCGTTACGCCACTGCTTTTTCTGTTTGCTGGGCTTTCAGCCAGGCGATCTCTTCGGCCCATATATCCGGATTAATGGTTTCCAGTACCAGCGGAATACCATCAAAACGATTATCCTGCATAATCCAACGGAAGGCATCATGGCCAATATTGCCTTCACCAAGGCTGTGATGACGGTCAACGCGACTACCAAACGCGCTCTTGGCGTCGTTCAGGTGCATACCGCGTAGATACTTGAAACCGACAATGCGTTCAAATTCCGCAAACGTCTTTTCGCACTCTTCTGCGGAACGCAAATCGTAACCCGCCGCGAAAGCGTGGCAGGTATCAATACAAACGCCAACACGGGACTTATCTTCGACGCCGTCGATAATGGCGGCCAGGTGCTCAAACTTGAATCCCAGATTACTACCTTGTCCGGCGGTATTTTCGATAACTGCCGTAACGCCCTGGGTCTGAGCGAGGACGATGTTGATGGATTCGGCAATGCGCGCCAGGCATTCATCTTCCGGGATCTGCATCAAATGGCTGCCGGGGTGAAAGTTCAGCAGGGATAAGCCCAGCAGTTCACAGCGCTGCATTTCATCAAGAAACGCATCACGTGATTTTTCCAGCGCATCGCTGACCGGGTGACCGAGGTTAATCAGATAACTGTCGTGAGGCAGTATTTGTGCGGAGGTGTAGTGGTACTTCTCGCAGGCAGATTTGAAATCATCAATGATTTCGGTGGTTAGCGGCGCAGCACGCCACTGGCGCTGATTCTTGGTGAACAGGGCGAATGCGGTCGCTTCGATTTCTGCGGCTCGAATAGCGGCGTTAGCCAGACCGCCAGCGGCGCTTACGTGCGCTCCGATATATTTCATAAATTTAACCCGCCATACTCAAATACAAAAAGGGAGAGTATAGCGGGTTAATGGAGGTGAGTCGTGATCGTTTATGCCATCAGGGCGTGGACAGCGACGTTAATCGCACCACCACCGACAATCAGCCAGACAAACAGCAGCAGGGCCATCAGTAACGGTTTGGCACCGGCTTTTTTCAGTGCGCTAACGTGAGTGGTTAACCCCAGTGCAGCCATTGCCATTGCCAGCAAAATGGTATCCAGCGTTACCAGCGTGTTCACAACCGACTGCGGCAGCAGGTGGAACGAGTTAAAAATCGCGACCACAATGAACAGGATGGCAAACCATGGAATAGTGATTTTGCTTTTCTCACCGCCCGTAGCCGGAGACAACTGTTTAACGCGTGCGGCCAGGAGGATGAGGAACGGTGCCAGCATCATGACACGCAGCATTTTGGCAATAACCGCGGCGTTTTCTGCATCCGGGTTAATGGCGTGCCCGGCAGCCACTACCTGTGCTACTTCATGCATGGTGGAACCAATGTAAATGCCGTAGGTTTCTGGGCTAAACCAGTGTGCCAGCAGCGGATACATTGCCGGATACAGGAAGATAGCGATGGTACCGAAGATCACCACGGTGGCGACAGCGACGGTTACCTTACTGGCTTCCGCTTTCACTACCGGCTCGGTTGCCAGCACGGCGGCGGCCCCACAAATGCTGCTCCCCGCACCAATCAGCCAACTGGTGTGGCGGTCCAGACCAAACACTTTCTGCCCCAGGAAGCAGGCAATCATAAAGGTACTGCTCAGCGTTAACACATCAATCACGATACCGCTGACGCCGACGTCAGCAATTTGCGCGAAGGTGAGGCGGAAGCCGTAGAGGATGATCCCCAAACGTAATAAATGTTGTTTAGCAAACAGCACGCCGCCGTCACAGCTTTTCCAGATGTGCGGATAGACGGTGTTGCCGAGGACCATCCCCAACAAGATTGCTAAGGTGAGGGCGCTGAACCCGGCACCTGCGACGGCGGGAATAGATCCACCCCATAAGGCGACCCCAGTGATAACTGCACTCAGGGCAAGCCCCGGAATAAAATGCCACGCTGTACGACGATGAGTCTGCAAGGTGAGTTCTGTCATATCCTTCTCCTTTATCTGGGTAAAAGAGTACGGCGAAGTGGTTTAAAAATAAAATTGATTATATATTTATAATTAATCTCTATAAGTGGTAAGTAACGGATATCCGGTGGAAAACGACTATGCATATCACCTTGCGGCAACTTGAAGTGTTTGCTGAGGTACTAAAAAGCGGTTCAACGACCCAGGCGTCTGTCATGCTGGCATTGTCGCAATCGGCGGTGAGTGCGGCACTTACCGATCTGGAAGGGCAACTCGGCGTGCAACTGTTTGACCGCGTCGGCAAACGGCTAGTGGTCAACGAGCACGGGCGTTTGCTCTACCCACGAGCGTTGGCGTTACTTGAGCAAACGACCGAAATCGAGCAGCTTTTTCGCGAAGATAATGGTGCCATTCGGGTCTATGCCAGTAGCACCATTGGTAACTATATCTTGCCTGCTATGATCGCCCGCTATCGGCAGGATTTTCCTGATTTGCCGCTCGAGCTGAGCGTGGGTAACAGTCAGGATGTGATCAATGCTGTGCTTGATTTTCGGGTAGACATTGGGCTGATCGAAGGGCCGTGTCACAGTACTGAAATTATCTCTGAACCGTGGCTGGAAGACGAGCTGGTGGTGTTTGCCGCACCGTCGTCACCGCTCACAAAGGGGCCTGTTACGCTGGAACAGCTGGCGGCTTCGCCGTGGATCCTGCGTGAGCGAGGATCCGGTACGCGTGAACTGGTGGATTACCTGCTGTTGTCTCATCTGCCGAGATTTCAGATGGCAATGGAGTTGGGTAACTCAGAGGCCATTAAGCATGCGGTACGCCATGGTCTCGGGATCAGCTGCTTGTCGCGTCGGGTCATTGCGGAGCAGCTGCAGGCGGGAACGCTGAGCGAAGTTCCCGTGCCGCTGCCGCGTTTAGTCCGTACTCTCTGGCGAGTGCATCACAGGCAAAAACACATCTCCAATGCCATTACGCGTTTTTTACATTACAGCGATCAGGTCGAGCTGGGAGAATAGGGCGCTTACTGTCGTAAGGTCATCTCTGTAGAACGGCGGTTATATCTTAACCGCTGTGCGCCGCATATTTTCTGCTTTACTTATAATCCGCGGCCAGTCATGAAGGTCTCTTATAACAGCGTATTTGTGCCGGAAGAATGCCATTTCGTCTGCTACAATCGCGCCTCATTTTTTGGATGGATAGCATTTTCACATGGTTTCCGAAACTAAAACCACAGAAGCGCCCACGCTACGTCGTGAACTGAAGGCGCGTCACCTGACGATGATTGCCATTGGAGGCTCCATCGGTACAGGTCTTTTCGTTGCATCTGGTGCAACTATTTCTGCAGCGGGTCCAGGCGGCGCGTTGTTCTCTTATATTCTGATCGGTCTGATGGTGTACTTCCTGATGACCAGCCTCGGTGAACTGGCTGCCTATATGCCGGTTTCCGGCTCGTTTTCCACCTACGGTCAGAACTACGTAGAAGAGGGCTTTGGCTTCGCGCTGGGCTGGAACTACTGGTACAACTGGGCGGTAACGATTGCCGTTGACCTGGTGGCCGCACAGCTGGTGATGAGCTGGTGGTTCCCGGACACGCCGGGCTGGATCTGGAGTGCGCTGTTCCTCGGCGTTATCTTCCTGCTGAACTACATTTCCGTTCGCGGATTTGGTGAAGCGGAATATTGGTTCTCACTGATCAAAGTTACCACCGTCATTATCTTCATCGTGGTTGGTGTGATGATGATTTTCGGTATCTTCAAAGGCGCTCAGCCGGTGGGCTGGAGCAACTGGACGACCGGTGATGCACCGTTTGCCGGTGGTTTTGCTGCGATGATTGGCGTGGCGATGATAGTCGGCTTCTCCTTCCAGGGGACAGAGCTTATCGGTATCGCGGCTGGCGAATCTGAAGATCCTGAAAAGAACATTCCACGAGCGGTACGTCAGGTATTCTGGCGAATCCTGCTGTTCTATGTGTTCGCGATTTTGATTATCAGCCTGATCATTCCGTACACCGATCCAAGCCTGCTGCGTAACGATGTAAAAGACATCAGCGTTAGCCCGTTCACGCTGGTATTCCAGCATGCGGGTCTGCTGTCTGCGGCAGCGGTGATGAACGCAGTTATCCTGACGGCGGTGCTGTCGGCAGGTAACTCCGGGATGTACGCCTCCACGCGTATGCTTTATACCCTGGCATGTGACGGTAAAGCGCCGCGTATTTTCGGCAAACTGTCTCGTGGCGGCGTACCGCGTAACGCGCTGTATGCGACCACCGTGGTGGCGGGGCTGTGCTTCCTGACTTCAATGTTTGGCAACCAGACCGTGTATCTGTGGCTGCTGAATACTTCCGGGATGACGGGCTTTATCGCCTGGCTGGGGATTGCTATTAGCCACTATCGCTTCCGTCGCGGTTATGTGCTGCAGGGTCACGATGTGAAGGACCTGCCGTACCGTTCTGGCTTCTTCCCGCTGGGGCCGATCTTCGCCTTTGTGCTGTGCCTGATTATCACCCTGGGTCAGAACTACGAAGCGTTCCTGAAAGACAGCATTGACTGGGGCGGCGTGATGGCTACCTATATCGGTATCCCGCTGTTCCTGATTATCTGGTTTGGCTATAAGCTGACCAAAGGAACCCGTTTTGTTCGCTACAGCGAAATGAAATTCCCGGGTCGCGTGAAGAAGTAACAGTATAAAAAAGCATAACAAAAACCCCGGCATGATGAGTACCGGGGTTTTTTATTGCGTCAGACTTAGAAGCTGTAAGTCATGCCAACCGTGTAACGACGTCCATCAAGGACGGTGTCGTAGGTATCGTAATCGATTTGTTTATCCAGCACGTTATACACGCCAGCGGTCATCAACAGATCCTTGGTAGCATAGTAACGTAAACCAACGTCGACCTGAGTATAGGACGGGGTGCCCTGTGCCATAGAGGTTCGGCTCAGGTATTCAGACGTTTTCCCGCGCAGATTCAGACGGCTCCAGAAACCGAGATCCTGCGTAGCCTGCCAGTCCAGCGTCGTGTTAAACATATGCTTCGGCATTTTGTTCAACGGCTGGCCAGAGAACTGACCGCTTTTCTGCTCAGATTCCGTGTAGGTGTAGTTCGCGGTCCAGTTGACGTCGGAGGTTATTTTCCAGCCGAAGGTGGATTCTACGCCGCGCATATTGGCTTTATCGACGTTAACGCGATCGCTGACGAAGTCATAATGGGTGCCGCCGATGGTGCAGGCCGGATCGGAACTGCTGTTACAACGGCGAACTTCGGTGATTTTGTTTTTAAAGTCGGTATTGAACAACGTAACGCCTGCGTTGAGGTCGTTGCCGTTATCCCACAGTAAACCGATCTCTTCGCTGAGGCTTTTCTCTGGCTTCAGATCCGGGTTGCCGACAATGATTCCGTTCAGACGGCCACCGCCGGTAACCTGTCCCCAACTGGCAGAAGACTGGCGCAGATCCGGTGCACGATAGCCCGCGGAAACGCCACCTTTTAAGGTCCACTGATCGCTCAGATGCCATACGCCATAGCCGCGTGGCGTCCAGTTGTCACCGTAGTTTTCATCCTTATCCATACGCAGACCGCCGGTCAGCGTGAAGGTATCGGTAACGGCCCATTCATCTTCAGCAAACAGCGCCCAGCTCCAGCGGGTCAGTTTGTTCAGTCCATCAGCCGCTTGCAGCTGGTTGCCGTTATCGCGTAGTTTTTCATAACGGTATTGCCCGCCCAACGTCAGGGTGTGCGCCCCAAGGAATACCTGGTTCTGGTTATTGAAAATCGTGTTGTAGGACTTCATCTGGCGACCGGGGTTGTCGGTCTCTTCCTGCTGGACATAGCTGGTGGAGTTGAAGTCGTCGTAATAACCGCTGTGGGTTATTGAGTACGTGGTGTGCACATACTTGTTTTCGCTTTTACTGTTGGGCTTACAGCTTCCGTTACGGCAGTTTTCCTCTGCCATGGATTTGCCTGGCGTACTGTCGCGATCCTGCAATTCACGTGCGTAATCGAAATCGATGTCGTTTTTATCATCTGGCGTAAAGTTCAGGGTTAATCCCCCGCTACGCATACGCTGTTCATTGTAGCCATTTACGATTTCATCTTCTGCGCGGTGGGAGAATAATCCGGTCACCTTCGCGCCAAGTAATCCGTCAATCAGTGGTCCAGACGCATAGGCGTTGGTCTGGTAAATATCGCCGGAGTCTCTGTCTTCCTGGAAAGTGGCATCGCCGTGCAAAGAGCCGGTCCAGGCTTTAGTATTCGACACTTTTTTGGTGATGACGTTAATGACGCCGCCCATCGCATCGGAGCCGTAGAGGGATGACATCGGGCCGCGGATTACCTCGATACGCTCGATGGATTCCAGCGGCGGCAGCCAACCTTGCTCAATACCTGAGTTGTCGCTGTTAGGACGTGTACCGCGGGTGCTGATGCGTTTACCGTTGACCAGGAAGAGTGTGTATTGCGAAGCCATACCGCGAATACTGATATCGCTACTGCTCCCCCCGCCAGTGACGACGACGCCAGGGACATCTTTTAGCGCATCGGTGACATCTCGATAGGCTTTGTCCTCAATCTGCTGCTTGGTAATAACAGATATTGAAGCCGGGGCATCCTGAATTTTCTGCTCGAAACCGGTAGCGGTAACGACCACGGTGTCTTGTTCAGCGGCATGGCCGAGTGATGGGAGGCAGGCGACGCATACTGCGGCAGCTACAGCCTTAACGTGAGGTATAGTCATTTGTATCATTCCATTTAAATGAATCAAACTGCGCGTCATGTGAAAGGCCATGACAATTGTATGTATTTGTCTTTTAAGGACTCTTTTCAGTAAAGAAGCGGGGGGATTGTACAAAAGTATGAATATTTGTAAACACAAATGATAATAGAAATCATTTGTGTTTGATGTGATTTGGAGTGAAATGCTTTTTTAATCAATAAGATAGTTGGGGAAGAAAAAAGGAGAAAAAGTGAAGGAATGATGGAGAAATGAAGAGGGCTTCCGCCCTCAACTCAGGAATTACTTCAGCAAATACTGGGCGTGGAAGCGCAGGTGATCCTCAATAAACGACGCAATAAAGTAATAGCTGTGGTCGTAACCAGGCTGGATGCGTAGCGTCATTGGCCATGCGGTCTGACGGGCAGTTTCGGCCAGTACCGCGGGCTGCAGCTGATCGGCAAGAAACTGATCGCTGTCTCCCTGATCGATTAACGTCGGAATCGCGTCTGCGGGTTTGCTGGCCAGCATTAACGCGCAGCTATCCCACTCTGCCCACTGTGTTTTATCTTCGCCCAGATAAGCGCTAAAAGCCTTCTCACCCCACGGAACGCGACAAGGGTTTACGATCGGCGCAAAGGCGGAAACGCTGGTGTATCTCCCGGGATTTTTCAGCGCCATAATCAATGCGCCGTGGCCGCCCATGGAGTGTCCGCTGATGGCGCAGCGATCGCTGACGTTAAACTGCGACTGAATCAGTGCCGGAAGCTCATCACGCAGATAGTCATACATACTAAAATGCGTTGCCCACGGCTGCTGGGTGGCATTGAGGTAAAATCCGGCCCCTTGACCTAAATCGTAGCCGTCATCGTTGGCAACCTGCTCGCCGCGCGGGCTGGTGTCCGGCATCACTAGAACAATACCCAGCTCAGCTGCAATGCGCTGCGCGCCTGCTTTGGTGGTGAAGTTTTCATCATTACAGGTCAGGCCCGACAGCCAGTACAGCACCGGAGGTGCGGCGTTATCACGGGGTGGTGGAAGAAAAATACTGAAGGTCATGGCGCAATTTAACGTGGCGGAGTCGTGACGCCAGCGTTGCTGCCAGCCTTCAAAACAGCGGTGCTCTTCAAGCATTTCCATGCGTGGCTCCTTGTTGTGTTGAACCTGAATGTGTTTGCGAACTCATCATAATACAGATTATTCATAGCACTGTGAGTAACTTTCACTTCCGCATTGAGCAAACATACTTCATCATCTATATAACTTTACATTAACACTCGACGTCACCGGGCTGAACGACAAGTGAAATCAGCAACGCTGAAAGGCTGTGCCAATTTCAATAATTATCACGGTGAATACTGGATTATGTGCGCCGCCTCACGCACAATGTTCTGGCTGTGACACAGCCTAAAAACTTTGCCCCATGCAGGGCAGAGGCGCCCCACCTGCAGGAGAAGAAGAAATGTCATCACTCAGTAAAGAAGCGGCACTGGTTCATGAAGCGCTGGTTGCGCGTGGTCTCGAAACCCCGCTGCGCCCGCCCGTGCAAGAGATGGATAACGAAACACGCAAACGTCTTATCTCTGGCCATATGACCGAGATTATGCAATTGCTCAATCTCGATTTGAGCGATGACAGTCTGATGGAAACTCCGCATCGCATTGCGAAAATGTATGTCGATGAGATTTTCTCCGGCCTCGATTACGCCAACTTCCCGAAAATCACCGTCATTGAAAACAAAATGAAGGTGGACGAGATGGTCACGGTTCGTGATATCACGCTGACCAGCACCTGCGAACACCACTTTGTCACTATCGATGGCAAAGCGACGGTGGCGTATATTCCGAAAGATTCGGTCATTGGTCTGTCGAAGATTAACCGCATTGTGCAGTTCTTTGCACAGCGTCCGCAGGTACAGGAACGTCTGACTCAGCAAATTCTCACCGCGCTGCAAACGCTGCTCGGGACGAATAATGTGGCGGTATCGATTGATGCGGTGCATTACTGTGTGAAAGCGCGCGGCATTCGCGATGCGACCAGTGCGACCACCACCACTTCTCTTGGCGGATTGTTTAAGTCCAGCCAGAACACGCGTCAGGAATTCCTGCGCGCAGTACGTCATCACAACTGATTAGGGCAGGAACCATGGAGCGTAATGTCACGCTGGATTTTATTCGTGGCGTTGCCATTCTTGGTATCCTGCTTCTCAATATTAGCGCCTTTGGCTTGCCGAAGGCGGCATATCTCAATCCCGCGTGGTATGGCGACATTACCTTATCTGACGCCTGGACCTGGGCGCTGCTCGATCTCTTCGCGCAGGTAAAATTCCTCACGCTGTTTGCTCTGCTGTTTGGTGCTGGTCTGCAAATGCTGCTCCCGCGTGGTAAACGCTGGATCCAGTCGCGGCTTACGTTGCTGGTGCTGTTGGGATTCATTCACGGTTTACTCTTCTGGGATGGCGATATCCTGCTGGCATATGGCTTGATCGGCCTGATTTGCTGGCGGCTGATCCGGGATGCGCCGTCGGTGAAAAGCTTGTTTAACACCGGCGTGGTGCTTTATTTGGCGGGCGTTGGTGTATTGCTGCTGTTGGGTGTGATCTCCGGGAGCGAAACCAGCCGGGCCTGGACGCCGGATGCTTCAGCGCTGCTGTATGAAAAATACTGGAAAGTGAACGGCGGAATGGAAGCAATCAGCAATCGCGTGGATATGATGTCCAATAGCTTGCTGGCGTTAGGCGCGCAATATGGCTGGCAACTGGCGGGGATGATGCTACTCGGCGCAGCATTGATGCGTAGCGGCTGGCTAAAAGGGCAGTACAGTTTGCAGCATTATCGACGCACTGGCGTTCTGCTGGTTATTATCGGCATGGCGATTAACCTGCCTGCTATCATCGCTCAGTGGCAACTGGACTGGTCCTACCGCTGGTGTGCCTTCCTGTTACAAGCCCCGCGAGAGTTGGGTGCGCCTTTGCAAACCATTGGTTATGCCGCGCTGATGTTTGGTTTCTGGCCGCAGCTTAGTCGCTTCAAATGGGTCATTGCTATCGCCTGTGTGGGGCGCATGGCATTAACCAACTATCTGTTACAAACCTTAATCTGCACCACGTTGTTTTATCAGGCTGGTTTATTTATGAAATTTGACCGGCTGGAGCTGCTGTTTTTCGTCATCCCTGTCTGGGCGATTAACTTACTTTTCTCTGTCATATGGCTGCGTTTTTACCGCCAGGGCCCGGTGGAATGGCTGTGGCGTCAATTAACCCTGCGTGCTGCGGGGACATCATTACCGCGAACATCCAGATAACGATCTGGATCACATTCATTAACAAAATGGATGTAAGCGCTTTCATTCCTGTGACATCACTCACGCAGTCCGTTTCATTGTGCTGACAAAATACCCAGCCTGGGGTGTCTGTGGGCAGCCGCAATCTAAAACAGGGCAGTGAATATGGTAACCATTCGTGATGTGGCACGGCAGTCTGGCGTTTCTGTAGCGACCGTTTCCCGCGTACTGAACAACAGTGCGCTGGTGAGTCCCGATACGCGTGAAGCGGTAATGAAGGCAGTCACTCAGCTTGGCTATCGACCTAATGCCAACGCACAAGCACTGGCGACGCAGGTAAGCGACACGATTGGTGTTGTCGTCATGGATGTATCAGATGCGTTTTTTGGCGCGCTGGTAAAAGCCGTGGATATGGTTGCCCAGCAGCATCAGAAGTATGTCCTGATTGGCAACAGCTACCATGAGGCGGAAAAAGAACGTCATGCCATTGAGGTGTTGATTCGCCAACGCTGTAACGCGCTGATTGTACATTCTAAAGCACTGAGCGATCGGGAGCTGGCCGAGTTTATGGATCAAATTCCCGGCATGGTTCTGATCAACCGCCTTGTTCCTGGCTACGCACACCGTTGCGTCTGCCTGGATAACATCAGCGGTGCCAAAATGGCTACCCGAATGCTGCTAAATAATGGTCATCAACGCATCGGTTATCTGGCATCAAGCCACCGTATTGAAGATGACGCCATGCGCAAAGAAGGGTGGTTAACTGCCCTGCAAGAGCAGGGGATTGTTGCGGCAGAAAGCTGGGTCGGCACCGGTTCGCCCGATATGCAGGGCGGAGAGTCCGCGATGGTGGAACTGCTGGGGCGTAACTTACAACTGACGGCGGTCTTTGCTTACAACGACAATATGGCAGCCGGCGCGCTGACTGCGCTAAAAGATAACGGCATCGCTATTCCATTACACCTTTCTATCATTGGCTTCGATGATATTCCCATCGCGCGTTACACCGATCCGCAGCTAACCACTGTGCGCTATCCCATTGCCTCAATGGCAAAAATGGCGACGGAGCTTGCGCTACAGGGTGCGGCTGGCACGTTGGATCCGCAGGCGTCGCATTGTTTTATGCCAACGCTGGTGCGTCGTCACTCAGTAGCGCTGCGGCAGAATGCGGCACCGATCACTAACTCATAACGTTGCGCGATGTAACCGCTTTCAATATGTGAGTAAATTCACAGTATATTAACAATGCGATAGCTATGATGACACTGTTTGTTGCGCTGTAACTACTATGTAACGGTGAATAATCACTTTCATCGAGGTATAGGTGCCTTAAACAAAAATTAAAGCCTGTTTTTGGAGCGTTGCCAGACACGGAAGAAATATTTTTTAAAAGTGAGCTTCGGCGTTCAGTAACACTTCAGTAACGTTCTGCCTGCCGAGCATTTATCTCAAGTACTACCCTGCATAATAAAACCGGAGATACCATGAATAAGAAGGTGTTGACCCTGTCTGCTGTAATGGCAAGCATGTTATTCGGCGCGGCTGCGCACGCTGCTGATACCCGCATTGGTGTGACTATCTATAAGTATGACGATAACTTTATGTCTGTAGTACGTAAGGCTATTGAAAAAGATGCCAAAGCGGCACCAGATGTACAGCTGCTGATGAACGACTCGCAGAACGACCAGTCCAAACAAAACGATCAGATCGACGTGCTGCTGGCAAAAGGCGTTAAAGCACTGGCGATTAACCTGGTTGACCCGGCAGCTGCTGGCACGGTCATTGAAAAAGCACGCGGACAGAACGTACCGATCGTATTCTTCAACAAAGAACCTTCTCGTAAAGCGCTGGACAGCTATGACAAAGCGTATTACGTCGGTACCGACTCTAAAGAGTCCGGCATTATTCAGGGTGATTTGATTGCCAAACACTGGGCAGCTAACCCGAACTGGGACCTGAACAAAGACGGCAAAATTCAGTTTGTTCTGCTGAAAGGCGAACCGGGACACCCGGATGCTGAAGCACGTACCACTTACGTGATTAAAGAGCTGAACGACAAAGGCATTAAAACTGAGCAGCTGCAGTTAGATACTGCAATGTGGGATACCGCTCAGGCGAAAGATAAGATGGATGCGTGGATGTCTGGTCCAAACGCGAACAAAATTGAAGTGGTTATCGCTAACAACGATGCGATGGCAATGGGTGCAGTTGAAGCGCTGAAAGCGCACAACAAAACCAGCGTACCAGTATTTGGTGTGGATGCGCTGCCTGAAGCGCTGGCTCTGGTGAAATCTGGCGCCATGGCCGGTACCGTCCTGAACGATGCCAACAACCAGGCGAAAGCCACCTTTGATCTGGCGAAAAACCTGGCTGACGGCAAAGGTGCGGCAGATGGCACTAACTGGAAAATTGAGAACAAGATTGTTCGCGTTCCGTACGTAGGTGTCGATAAAGATAATCTGGCAGAGTTCACCAACAAATAAATACTCCGTATGTGGGCGCAATTTCATTGCGCCCTTAATAACGCACTCTGCAAGGCCAACAAGGTATAATTATGGTCAGCACACATACTCAGTCGTCAGGCGAATACTTGTTGGAAATGACCGGCATCAACAAGTCCTTCCCCGGCGTTAAGGCGCTTGATAATGTCAATTTAAAAGTCCGCCCGCATTCTATTCACGCCCTAATGGGAGAGAATGGCGCGGGGAAATCAACATTATTGAAATGTCTTTTCGGCATCTATCAAAAAGATTCCGGCAGTATTTTATTTCAGGGTAAAGAAATCGATTTTCATTCTGCGAAAGAAGCGCTCGAAAATGGTATTTCGATGGTACACCAGGAATTAAACCTGGTATTACAACGTTCTGTAATGGACAACATGTGGCTGGGACGCTATCCCACCAAGGGCATGTTTGTCGATCAGGAAAAAATGTACCGTGATACCAAAGCGATATTTGATGAACTGGATATTGATATCGATCCGCGTGCGCGTGTCGGCACATTATCTGTTTCACAAATGCAGATGATTGAAATTGCGAAAGCATTCTCCTATGACGCCAAAATCGTCATCATGGATGAGCCAACTTCATCGTTAACTGAAAAAGAAGTTAACCATCTGTTCACCATCATCCGTAAGCTGAAAGAGCGTGGATGCGGTATTGTCTATATCTCTCACAAAATGGAAGAAATCTTCCAGCTGTGCGATGAAATTACCGTTCTGCGCGATGGCCAGTGGATTGCGACCCAGCCGCTGGAAGGGCTGGATATGGATAAGATCATCGCCATGATGGTCGGACGTTCACTGAACCAACGTTTTCCGGATAAAGAAAACAAACCTGGTGAAGTCATTCTGCAAGTGCGTAACCTGACCTCGCTGCGCCAGCCGTCGATTCGTGATATCTCGTTTGATTTGCACAAAGGGGAGATTCTTGGGATTGCAGGTCTGGTAGGCGCAAAACGCACGGATATCGTTGAAACGCTTTTTGGTATTCGTGAGAAATCATCAGGTACGATTACGCTACACGGCAAAAAAATTAATAATCACAGTGCAAATGAAGCCATCAACCATGGTTTTGCACTGGTCACGGAAGAGCGCCGTTCCACCGGTATTTATGCGTATCTGGACATTGGTTTTAACTCGTTAATTTCCAATATCCAAAACTATAAAAACAAAGTTGGTCTGTTGGATAATTCCCGCATGAAGAGTGATACCCAGTGGGTAATTGACTCCATGAGGGTAAAAACACCGGGTCATCGTACGCAAATCGGTTCACTTTCTGGCGGTAATCAGCAAAAGGTGGTTATTGGTCGTTGGTTATTAACGCAGCCAGAAATTCTGATGCTGGATGAACCGACGCGTGGAATCGATGTTGGCGCGAAATTTGAAATTTATCAGTTGATTGCCGAACTCGCGAAAAAGGATAAGGGGATTATTATTATTTCCTCTGAAATGCCGGAGCTGCTGGGTATTACCGATCGTATTCTGGTGATGAGCAATGGTCTCGTTGCTGGAATTGTTGACACTAAAACAACAACGCAAAACGAAATCCTCCGTCTTGCGTCTTTGCACCTTTAAGATTAGGGGCTCCTCATGAGTGCGTTAAATAAGAAAAGTTTTCTTACTTACCTGAAAGAAGGCGGAATTTACGTTGTTCTTTTGGTTTTGCTGGCGATTATTATTTTCCAGGATCCCACTTTCTTAAGCTTACTGAACCTGAGTAATATTCTCACGCAATCCTCGGTGCGTATTATTATCGCATTGGGTGTGGCTGGACTGATTGTTACCCAAGGGACCGACCTGTCGGCGGGGCGTCAGGTTGGCCTGGCGGCAGTGGTGGCGGCAACTCTGTTGCAGTCGATGGAGAATGCCAACAAGGTGTTCCCGGAAATGGCGACGATGCCGATCATTGTAGTGGTGCTGATTGTCTGCGTGATTGGCGCCATTATCGGTCTGGTGAACGGTATTATCATTGCTTATCTGAACGTAACGCCGTTTATTACCACACTGGGTACGATGATTATCGTTTACGGGATCAACTCCCTGTACTACGACTTCGTCGGTGCATCGCCAATTTCTGGCTTTGACAGCGGATTCTCAACCTTTGCGCAGGGCTTTATTGCACTGGGCAGTTTCCGACTCTCCTACATCACTTTCTATGCGCTGATTGCGGTGGCCTTTGTGTGGGTGCTGTGGAACAAGACTCGCTTCGGTAAAAACATTTTCGCCATCGGCGGAAACCCGGAAGCTGCGAAAGTGTCCGGTGTAAACGTTGCGCTGAACCTGCTGATTATCTATGCGTTGTCTGGCGTGTTCTATGCCTTCGGTGGTTTGCTGGAAGCCGGACGTATCGGCTCAGCGACCAACAACCTCGGCTTTATGTATGAGCTGGATGCGATTGCGGCGTGCGTGGTTGGCGGCGTGTCGTTCAGCGGCGGGGTAGGTACCGTGTTTGGCGTAGTGACCGGTGTGATTATCTTCACCGTCATCAACTACGGTTTGACCTACATCGGCGTGAACCCATACTGGCAGTATATTATCAAGGGCGGCATTATTATCTTCGCGGTCGCGCTGGACTCACTGAAGTACGCGCGTAAGAAGTAATCTGGGAAGAGAAAAATAAAACCGGTGCAGAGGCGTTCTGCATCGGTTTTTTTATTTGATAAAGAGTAACCAGATACCAGTGAACAATGCACCAATGGCCATACCGAAATAAACGATGATATAGCTCCAGTAAGTGCTGGGTTCTTTAGCGCGAGAAATGATCATTGGCGTCTGCGAACCTTTCACTGTTTTCTCGACGATACCGGAACGTAGTCCCTTCAGGCCTTCTCTGCACGTCCAGAGAACAATCATCAGTACGCCAATAACGATAAAGATCGTTTTTCCTTCCATGCTTATTTTCCTTGTTTCTTTTGTAATTCGAGTAATTGTTCAGGCGTGACCGCCGGATACCCCTGCGCATCGTCCGGTACCTGATGCATGGTAGGGATGGGCACCAGTGGACCTAAAAAACGGGGCTCACGTTTGAAAATGTAGAGATCGGCGAGTGCGCCAAAACGCGCGCCAAATTCACGAACCCGCACGGTGAGCATATCTTTTGGCGAAGGTACGGCGTAGCACTGGGCCTGGATACCCATATGCAGCGCAATAAACAAGGCGCGCTCACAGTGGAATCGTTGAGTAATAATGATGAAATCGTTGGTGTCGAACACCTTGCGGGTACGCACGATGGAGTCAAGCGTCCGAAACCCGGCGTAATCAAGCACGATGTCAGCGGGATCGACGCCTGCGGCAATCAGATCCTTACGCATCGTCATGGGTTCGTTATAGCTTTGCTGGGCATTGTCGCCGCTTAACAGCAGATAGTTTACCTTCCCGCTGTTATAGGCGTTCAATGCGCCCTGAATACGGTAGCGGTAATACTGATTGATGACGCCGGTGCGGTAATACTTCGCCGTGCCCAGAACCACACCGACCTGGCGGTAGGGCAAATCCTGCAGTTCGTCGTAAATGTAGGGAGCCGTCTTCCAGCTCATCCACCGATCGAGTCCAAGCACAGTCAAAAGCAGCAAGCCTAGCAGGACTAACAGGCTGTAAAACACGCGCTTTAACATGCAGAAAACTCGTTATTTGGATGGAATTTCAATCAGGCTACTGTACCGGAAGACGTAGCGCAAGAAACAGCAGTCTGATTGAGGGGATTTTAGGCATTCTGCATAGTGCCGGATAGCGGTGTAAACACCTTATCCGGCCTACGAACCGGCGTTATTGAGTCGATTAACCCAGGAGAACGCGCTCAATATTATTGCAGCCCAGTGCTTTCAGCGTGGCGGAGGTCGCATCCCACTGAATCAACGGCGCGTCGGCTTTTTCAGCCAGCACGGCGCGTTGGATATCTGGATAATCATAACCGTTCAGATTCAACAGGTTTAACGCGCCTTGCAGCGGTGGCAGGGTCGGGTTAAAGGCGGCATTTTCAGCATAGCTGCCGCTAAAAATACGGCCATCTTTACACTCCAGCGCCACGCCGCTTGGGGATTTGCTGTACGGCATATGACATCTGTTGGCAGCAGTGATTGCCGCTTGGGTCAACGCATCGCCCTGCAGCGCGAAGCCGTGATCCTGATCGTCCATCAGCAGCGTTTTAATCTCCAGATCTTTCGGGCCGAAGGCATCTGGCAGGTAATCACGCAGCATGTGTGGCGCACGTCCCGGCAGATGAATCCGTAAATCCAGTCCGCTGTTCAGTTCGTTCATAAACTGGCGACAGTGGCCGCACGGCGTGTAGTTGACGGTGATGGCGGCGAGCCCTTTTTCACCGCGCAGCCAGGCGTGGCTGATAGCGCTTTGCTCGGCATGAACAGTTTGCTGCATGGTCGCGCCCAGGAACTCCATGTTCCCACCGAAGTACCAGTTGCCGCTGATGCCGCGAGAAATTGCCCCAACGTTGAAGTTGGACAGCGGAGTACGTGCGCAGGCCGCAGCCAGCGGCAGCAGAGCGAATGCCAGCGCGTCTTCGTCCAGTCCCGATTCGCGTTTCAGCAAAGAGACCTGCTCAGCAGTCAGCATGGCGGGGAAATGCACATCCGCCAGAACAGGGGCCAGGGCTGATTGCAAGTTATCCGCGAGTTGGGCAAAAGCAGTTTGAAAACGTGGATGCATGGCGATGCCTCATAACAATGTAATGGAATCGTAGTTTACGGGCCTGTTATGGCTTTATATGTGATCCAAATCTCATTGTGTATGCAACTTATGAAACTTAAATGAAAAATGTGCAACGCATCGCAAATAAATAGCTAAAAAATGAAGATTAACCCACCACTGCCAGAATAATCGGGAACAGGAACGGGGCTACCAGCGAGGTAATAATGCCGCAGATGACCAGCGCCAGTGAGCTAAACGCACCTTCCTGATAGTCCAGTTCCGCACAGCGTGCGGTGCCCAGGGCGTGCGACGCGGTGCCCATTGCCAGCCCACGAGCGGCCTTAGTGCGGATACGCATGGCATTGAGTAACGTATGACCAAATACCGCCCCGAGAATGCCGACAAAAATGACGCATACGGCGCTGATCGCCGGAATGCCGCCAATACTGCCTCCCACGGCCATAGCGATAGGCGTGGTGACCGATTTTGGCATGATAGACGCGGCAATTTGCGGCGATGCGCCCATCAACAAGGCGATTGTTGTACCTGTTACCATCGCCACAACGCTCCCGGCAAAACAGATAGCAATGATTGATTTCCAGCGGGCACGAATCTGGTGCAACTGTTCGTATAACGGATAGGCCAGCGCGACCACGGCAGGTTGCAGCAAATCGTTCAGCACTTCGCTGCCTTTGAAATAGTGATCGTAGGGAATACCTGTCAGCAGCAGAATGGGAATAATTACCACCATGGCGACCAGCAGAGGGTTCAGCAAAGGCATTTTAAAGCGAGCTGCCAGCTTACGTGCGCCAAAAAATACCGCCAGCGTAAGAGGTAATGACCACCAGATATACGACATCATTTTTTTGCTTTAGCCTCTTTTTGCCCAACGATTTTGCGCTCACCGTGCACAATGTGCGAGCTCCAGCTCACCACCAGGAAAACGACCAGCGTACTGATGGTACAAGACACCACCACCGGACCAAATTGCGCGCGCAGCAGGTCAAAGTACTGCATGATCCCCACGCCAATCGGGACAAACAACAGGGCCATATAGCGAATCAGCACGTAGCAGCCGGGGTTAACCCATTTTGCCGGTAACACCTGCAAAGCCAGTAAGACAAACAGAATCAGCATGCCGATAATGCTGCCCGGAATGGTGATAGGGAGTAGCGATGCAAGAAAAATACCTGCATAGAGGCAGGCATAAATCAGGACGAATGCGCGCAAATATTGCCAGATAACGTTCAGTGCTTTGCTCATAGTTGAAACCCTTGACGAGACTGATTCATCATACAATTAAACTTAAAAACGTGCTACCGATCACATCATGAATTCTAAGCATAGAGGAAATAGATATCTGGAACATCGGGCGATGGCCCTAACTCTCCGCGCTAAACTTGTGCCAGGTAGTACAGAAAACGATTCAGGGCGGTAGTAGGCGTTTCGTTGTTGCGCCAGAATACGCCGACGCTGCCTTTTTGTTCAATCTTCGGCAGATTCAGGATAGCCAGTTGTCCCTGGGCGGCATACCGTTGTGCCAGCCGTAGAGAAAGAATAGAGATCATGTCGCTACTTTGCAGCAGGTTGGTACTGACGTTGATTGATGCCGATTCAATGATGTTTTCCGGCAACATTACGCCGTTATCAACCAGCGCGTTATCAATGCTTATCCGGATAGGGGTTCCTGTCGGCCAGACAATCCAGCGCCAGTTAGCCAGATCGTGCCAGGTGAGCAGGGGATATTTTGCCAAGGGATGATCGGGGCGGGCGACGAAACAGACCGGCTCGGTATACAGCACCTGATAATTGAGCGGCAACTGAAGCGCCCGACCGCCGACCCGACCGACGACGACATCCACCGAACCCGCGAGCAGATCGTGCAGCAGCGGGGTCATCACTTTCTCTTCAATATTTAGATGCAGGGTTGGCAGTTCTGTGAGCAAACCCAGTATTGCCTGTGAAACACAGTCGGTCGCTACCGGCGAGCAGCCAATCTTCAGACTCCCTACAAGGCCGCCTTGCTTAAAACGGGCGATTTCATACTGCGAACGCTCCATATCATTGATCAGGCGTTGGGCATGTTGCAGTAGCAACTTGCCGCCTTCGGAAGGACGCAAGCCTTTACTGTGACGTTCAAAGAGCGTGATGCCAATCTCATCTTCGAGCTGTGATAACCATTTCGACAACGCGGGCTGGGTGATATTCATCATCCGGGCGACGTGCGTCAGATTTCCCTGTTCGCCCAGCGCGATAAGCGTTTGCAGGTGTTGCAACTTCAGTTTCTGCGCCCAGTTTGCCATTTGCTATAACCTCCAGGTTATGCCTCTGCATGAAAAGCCATTGTACATTTCATCTCCAAACATACAAAGTCGCAACATACCTAAAACAAAACAGACATCTACTCTACCTGCACTGAGGCATTCACTATGACTCAACAACGTGATCTACAAGCACTGATCGATTCCGCCCCCGTCGGTAAGACCCAGTGGCGCGTTATCATCTGCTGTTTTCTGGTTGTCATGCTCGACGGATTTGATACCGCGGCGATTGGTTTTATCGCACCCGATATTCGCACTCACTGGCAGCTTACTGCCGGCGATCTGGCACCGCTGTTTGGTGCAGGTCTGCTGGGGCTGACCGCTGGCGCGCTGCTCTGTGGCCCGCTGTCCGACCGTTTTGGCCGCAAACGAGTGATAGAACTCTGCGTGGCGCTGTTCGGTGCGCTTAGTCTAATTTCGGCTTTTTCACCCGATCTGCAAACGCTGGTTATTTTGCGCTTTCTTACCGGCTTAGGGCTGGGCGGCGCGATGCCGAATACCATTACTATGACCTCGGAATACCTGCCCGCGCGTCGGCGTGGCGCACTGGTCACCATGATGTTCTGTGGCTTTACTCTGGGATCGGCAATGGGCGGTATCGTCAGCGCACAGCTGGTGCCGGTGATTGGTTGGCACGGCATTCTGGTGCTGGGAGGCGTTCTACCGCTAATGTTATTTGTTGCTCTGCTGTTTGCGCTACCGGAATCCCCGCGCTGGCAGGTTCGTCGTCAACTGCCGCAAAACGTGATTGCCAGAACCGTCAGTGCCATCACCCGGGAACGTTATGACAATACCCATTTTTATCTCAACGAGGGTGCCGCAATTGCTAAAGGCAGCATTCGCCAGCTGTTCGTTGGGCGACAGCTGCCTATTACTCTGATGCTATGGGTAGTGTTCTTTATGAGCCTGCTGATTATTTATCTGCTCTCCAGCTGGATGCCAACGCTGCTTAACCATCGTGGAATTGATCTGCAGCATGCCTCCTTGGTAACTGCCGCCTTCCAGATTGGAGGAACGCTGGGGGCACTGGCGCTGGGCGTGCTGATGGACAAATACAATCCTTTCCGCGTGCTGGCCGTGAGTTATGCGCTGGGCGCAGTGTGCATCGTCATGATTGGCCTGAGCGAAAACGGTCTGTGGCTGATGGCACTGGCTATTTTTGGCACCGGCATCGGCATCAGCGGTTCTCAGGTTGGTCTTAATGCGTTAACCGCCACGCTTTATCCGACACAAAGCCGGGCGACGGGCGTCAGCTGGTCTAATGCAGTGGGGCGCTGCGGCGCGATTGTCGGCTCGCTTTCCGGCGGGGTGATGATGGCGATGAATTTCTCATTCGATAACCTGTTTTTCATTATTGCCGTCCCGGCGGCCATCAGCGCGGTAATGCTTACGCTGCTGACGGTTGTTATCCGCCAGTCGGCCTCTGCCTCAAATACTCTGCCACGCGCAGGTGTTGTGAATGAATAAGGAGAATCCCTATGTCTGAACTGAATCAGGACGTTAAGAACAGCCGTCAGCAGTTTTACCAGCATATTTCCGGGCAGAATCTGACCCCGCTGTGGGAGTCGCTGCACCGCCTGGTGCCGCCAACACCGAACGCACATTGCGCGCCTGCGTACTGGAACTATCAGGAGATCCGCCCGCTGCTGCTGGAAAGTGGCGATCTGATTGGCGCGAAAGAGGCGATTCGCCGCGTGCTGGTGCTGGAGAACCCAATGCTGCGTGGACAGTCTTCAATCACCCCAACGCTGTACGCGGGATTGCAGTTAATTATGCCGGGCGAGGTTGCGCCGAGTCATCGTCATAATCAGTCTGCACTGCGCTTTATTGTCGAAGGGAAAGGCGCATTTACCGCCGTGGATGGTGAGCGCACCCAAATGCATGAAGGCGATTTTATTCTGACGCCGCAGTGGCGCTGGCACGATCACGGCAACCCGGGCAGTGAACCGGTGGTGTGGCTGGACGGTCTGGACCTGCCGTTGGTGAACCTGCTGGGCTGTGGCTTTGCGGAAGACTACCCGGAAGATCAGCAGCCGGTCACGCGCAAGGAAGGGGATTACTTACCGCGCTACGCGGCCAATATGCTGCCGCTGCGTCATCAGAAAGGTAACTCATCGCCGATTTTTAACTATCGCTACGATCGCAGCCGTGAAGCACTGCATGACCTGACGCGCATGGGCGACGCCGATGAGTGGGACGGTTACAAGATGCGTTACGTCAACCCGGTAACCGGCGGTTATCCCATGCCTTCGATGGGAACCTTCCTGCAACTGTTGCCGCAGGGCTTTTCCTCACGAATGGCGCGTACCACCGACAGCACTATCTACCACGTGGTGGAAGGATGTGGGCAGGTCACCATTGGTAACGAGACCTTCAACTTTTCGCCAAAAGATATCTTTGTGGTGCCAACCTGGCACGGCGTGTCGTTCCAGACCCACGAAGATACCGTCTTATTCAGTTTTTCGGACAGACCGGTTCAGGAAGCACTGGGGTTGTTCCGCGAAGCACGCTATTAATTTGGGAGAGAGAAAATGACGCAATACGTATTTGAACCACAAGCGCCTGTTACCGTTCCGGTTGTTGGCTGTGATGAACAATTTCCTGTGCGCCGTGTTTACTGCGTGGGCCGTAACTATGCCGCCCATGCCCGTGAAATGGGCTTTGATCCGGATCGCGAACCGCCGTTCTTTTTCTGTAAACCTGCCGATGCGGTAGTCCCGGTGGCGGCTGGTCAGATCCTCGAACTGCCGTACCCATCGCAAACCGATAACTATCACTATGAGATAGAGCTGGTGGTGGCGATTGGCAAAAAAGGCAGTGATATTCCGCTGGAAAAAGCGCACGAATATATCTGGGGCTATGCCACCGGTCTGGATATGACTCGTCGTGATCGGCAGATGGAGATGCGGCAGATGGGGCGTCCGTGGGAAATTGGCAAAGCGTTTGATCTCTCCGCGCCCATCGCGCCGCTGCATAAAGCCAGCGAAAGTGTGGATGTTAACAATGCGCCAATCTGGTTGCAGGTCAACGGCGACGATCATCAGCGTAGCGATATTCGCCACCTCATCTGGTCTGTGAATGAAACCATCAGCTATCTGTCTGGTTTCTTTGAACTGCAGCCGGGCGATCTGATCTATACCGGCACCCCAGAAGGCGTGGGGGCGGTAGTGAAAGGGGATGTGATCACCGGAAACGTAGACGGTTTAACCCCCATCGCCGTGAAGATTGTCTGAGGTGGATGATGAAGCTGTACAGTTTCTTTAATAGCTCGGCGTCATATCGGGTGCGCATTGCGCTGGCGCTGAAGGGGCTGGATTACCAGACGGTGGGTGTCAACATTCGCATCGGTCAGCAGAACGAACTGGCCTACCGACGGATGAACCCGGTGGGACTGGTGCCGACTCTGGTGACCGATGACGGAGAATCACTTGGGCAGTCGCTGGCAATAATTGACTGGCTGGATGGTCACTTTCCGCAAACACCACTGCTGCCTGCCGACTTCCCGGTGCGCAGTAAGGTGCTGGAAATTGTCTATGCCATCGCCTGTGATATCCACCCGGTGAATAACATGCGGGTACTGCGCTACCTGAGCGAAGAGTTAAAGGTCAGTGAAGAAGATAAAAAACGTTGGTATGCACACTGGATCCAGCAAGGGTTAAGTGCGGTGGAACAGATGCTGCGCCAGAGTCATTCGGGGAAGTTCTGCGTGGGTGATGCGCCGACGCTGGCGGATTGCTGTCTGATCCCACAGTGGGCGAATGCGTTACGTATGGGGTGCGATCTGAGCGGATATCCGCGCTGTAAGGCGGTATATGATGCCTGTACTCAGCTTCCGGCGTTTATCGCCGCCGCGCCCGAGAATCAACAAGATAAAATTCCAGCCTGATAAGGAGAACGACAATGGCTAAAGTGACACGCGCAATTATCGTGGGTGGCGGGATTGGCGGCGCGGCGACCGCGCTATCGCTGGCTCGTCAGGGCATTAAAGTGATGTTGCTGGAGAAAGCGCACGAGATTGGTGAAATTGGCGCGGGTATTCAGCTCGGGCCGAATGCATTCTCTGCTCTGGACAGCCTTGGCGTGGGGGAAGTCGCCCGTCAGCGCGCCGTTTTCACCGACCACATTACGATGATGGATGCGGTAAACGCAAAAGAGGTGATCCGCATTGAAACCGGCCAGGCGTTCCGCGATCACTTTGGCGGTCCTTATGCGGTTATCCATCGGGTGGATATTCATGCTTCTGTGTGGGAAGCGGCGCTGGTGCATCCTAACGTTGAGTATCGCACTTCAACTAACGTGGTCGATATTCGCCAGACCGAGAATAACGTGACGGTATTTGACGAGCATGGCAACAGCTGGACTGCGGATATTTTGGTGGGCTGTGACGGTGTAAAATCGGTCGTTCGTCAGTCTCTGATTGGCGATGCACCACGGGTTACCGGACACGTGGTCTATCGCGCCGTGATTGATTGCGATGATATGCCGGAAGATTTACGCATTAACGCACCGGTGCTGTGGGCCGGACCACACTGTCACCTGGTGCACTATCCGCTGCGCGGTGGTAAGCAATATAACCTGGTGGTGACCTTCCACAGTCGTCAGCAGGAAGAGTGGGGCGTGAAGGATGGCAGCAAAGAGGAAGTGCTCTCCTATTTTGCGGGTATTCATCCGCGCCCGCGTCAGATGCTGGATAAACCGACGTCATGGCGGCGCTGGTCCACCGCTGACCGCGAGCCGGTAGAAAAATGGGGAACCGACCGCATCACGCTGGTGGGGGATGCCGCGCACCCGGTGGCGCAATATATGGCGCAGGGTGCCTGTATGGCGTTGGAAGACGCGGTAACGCTCGGTAAAGCGCTACAGCACTGTGATGGCGATGCGGCTGATGCCTTTGCGCTGTATGAGTCGGTGCGTATTCCGCGTACCGCACGCATCGTCTGGTCAACGCGTGAAATGGGCCGTGTCTACCACGCCGCAGGCGTCGAGCGTCAGGTACGTAATCTGCTGTGGAAAGACAAATCGCAGGTGGAGTTTTATCGCGGTATGGAATGGCTGTACGGTTGGAAAGAAGATAACTGCCTGTTGCCGCGCTGAGCCTCTTTAATCTCCCGAACGGAGGCGCTACCATAGCGCCTCTTTTTTTGCGGGTGACGATATGCGTGTTTTACTGGCGCCGATGGAAGGCGTGCTCGACTCACTGGTGCGCGAGCTGCTGACTGAAGTGAATGATTACGATCTGTGCATCACCGAGTTTGTGCGCGTGGTGGATCAGCTCCTGCCGGCAAAAGTATTTCATCGACTCTGCCCGGAACTGCATAACAACAGCCGGACGCCATCCGGCACGTTGGTTCGCATTCAGCTGTTAGGACAGTATCCGCAGTGGCTGGCGGAGAATGCCGCGCGCGCGGTAGAACTGGGCTCATACGGTGTCGATCTAAACTGTGGCTGTCCATCGAAGCTGGTGAACGGTAGCGGCGGTGGCGCAACGTTATTGAAAGATCCTGAGCTTATCTACCGGGGCGCAAAAGCTATGCGCGAGGCGGTCCCGGCTCATCTTCCGGTGACAGTGAAAGTTCGTCTGGGCTGGGACAACAGCGACCGGCAGTTTGAAATTGCCGATGCCGTCCAGCAGGCTGGCGCCAGCGAACTGGCCGTGCATGGCCGAACCAAGGAGCAGGGCTATAAAGCCGAACATATCAACTGGCAGGCGATCGGTGAGATCCGCCAGCGGCTTTCCATTCCGGTTATCGCGAATGGCGAAATCTGGGACTGGCAGAGCGCCCAGGATTGTATGGCCATCAGCGGATGTGATGCGGTGATGATCGGACGTGGCGCATTAAATATTCCGAACCTGAGCCGCGTGGTGAAATACAACGAGCCGCGTATGCCGTGGCCTGAAGTCGTGACGCTGTTGCAAAAATATACCCGACTTGAAAAGCAGGGGGACACAGGGCTGTATCATGTAGCGCGGATTAAGCAGTGGTTAGGGTATTTGCGCAAAGAATATTCAGAGGCAACAGAACTGTTTCAGGAAATTCGTGCGTTAAATAATTCGCCGGATATCGCACGTGCGATTCAGGCTATCGAGATTACTGCCTGAACTCAGCTCCAGTAGGCCGGATATGGCGTTTACGCCGCCATCCGGCATCAGAGAGAATAATAGCCTGAGATTTCTGCTATCAGGCCTGGGCGAAATGACGACATCAGAAAATCATCTTAAACACGCCTGTTACCACCAATAGCCCAATCAGAAAAATAATCAGAATTACCCACAGCAGAATTTTCATTAACTTTCCTTTTTTTGGTAAGTTCAGATTGAGTATAGGAAAGTATCAATCATTCTGCCTGGAGGCGTTGTTATGCTGGTTTACGTGCGCTGAGCAGAAACACCATCGGCCGCTCTTTTTCTTCATCTAAAGCCGGGTTTTCAGCAATCTGTTGCGCGGACGGTCCCCATTCATCGACACAGACGATCTCGAATCCGGCGGCAATCAGCGCATTAATCCAGGTCGCCAGCTTACGGTGCTGTTTTTTGACGCCTTTAGCAAACCAGTTACTGATGCGCTCACCTTCCTGCTGATAATGATTAACCGGCCAGGACAGCTGCCCGGATTTATCTTTTATCCAACCCTGATTAAGCGGTGCGGTATAAATTGGATGCTCGGCAGAGAAAACTAACATACCGCCTGGTGTTAATGACTGGTAAATGGTTACGAATAATCGTTCTATATCGTGCAAATAGTGCAGGGCAAGCGAGCTATAAACCAGGTCAAAAGAATTTGGGGACAGGGTTAGCGTTTCGAGATCTTCACGCTGATAAACGATGCCATTACCCTGCGTCATACTGTGTGCCTGGGTTAACATTTTTTGTGAAATATCCAGTCCCATTACGCTGGCTGCCTGATTATCGCGCGCGTAGCGGCAAAACCAACCATATCCACAGCCCAAATCAAGAATATTTTTGCCTTGAAGAGAGGGGAGCATCGCTTGTATTGTCGGCCATTCTGGCGCGCCGTCGAGTCCCTTTACTGAACGATCCAGCGTGGCATATCCGGCAAAGAACTCAGGATTGTCATAGATATTCTGTGACATAACATCTCCATCCATTAATTATTAAAATTATTTAATCTATATTATTCACTAGGTGTATATTTTGCTGATTATATATTTTTATTGCCAAAGATGTATTGCCACGCGTAACTAAAAAAGCAACAGCGACAAGTCGTAATCTCTGCACATCTTTTCTTACCTGTATATCTCCATGAATCGTAATTCTGTGTTTGTCACGACGGCATTGTTGCCGCTTTTTGTTCTGATGTCTGGCTGCGCGCCGATGCATGATGACCGCCAGTCTCTGTCACAGCAGACGCCTGCCGCAAATGTCGATACCACATTGCCTGCCGCGTTAAAAAATGGCTGGCCGGACAGCCAGTGGTGGAAGGCATATCACGACCCCCAGCTTAATGCGTTGATTGACAGCACGTTGCGAAATTCTCCTGATATGCAGGTCGCGGAACAGCGCATTCAACTGGCGGAGGCGCAGGCTAAGGCCGTGGAAGCACAAGATGGCCCGGAGATTGACTTCTCCGCAGACGTTGAGCGTCAGAGAATGTCAGCCGAAGGGCTGATGGGGCCGTTTGCCATTACCGATCCGGCCGCCGGGACGACAGGGCCGTGGTACACCAACGGTACTTTTGGTTTAACCGCCGGCTGGAATCTGGATCTGTGGGGTAAGAATCGGGCCGAAGTGACTGCGCGTATAGGGGCCGTTAAGGCACGTGAGGCTGAGCGCGAGCAAACCCGGCAACTGCTGGCGAGCGGTGTCTCCCGTCTTTACTGGGAATGGCAGACGCAGGCCGCGCTGAAAACCGTGCTGACGCAAATCGAAAGCGAGCAGCAAAATGTGATTACCGTCGATCGTCAACTGTATCAAAACGGCCTCACTTCTTCGGTGGAAGGCGTCGAAACCGATATCGATTCCAGCAAAACAGAGCAGCAGCTGAATGATGTCAGCGGTAAAATGAAGGTGATTGAGGCGCGCCTAAGCGCGCTGAGCAACTCGCAGTCCGTTGCCCTGAAGCTCCATTCGACCAAACTGCCCGTGGTTGAAAGTCAGCTCCCGCCCCAACTAGGTTATTCGCTGCTGGCCCGTCGACCAGATTTGCAGGCAGCACACTGGTACATTGAGTCATCGCTGAGCAGCATTGATGCGGCGAAAGCGGCGTTTTATCCCGATGTGAATCTGATGGCATTTTTACAACAGGATGCGTTACATCTGAGTGACCTGTTCCGCCATTCCGCGCAGCAAATGGGCGTAACCGCCGGGCTGACGCTGCCTATCTTTGACAGTGGCAGGCTGAATGCGAATCTCGATATTACGAAAGCGCAAAGTAACCTGACGGTGGCGAATTACAACAAAGCTGTGGTGGATGCGGTGAATGACGTGGCACGTGCGGCATCGCAGGTAGAAACACTGGCGCAGAAAAATCAGCATCAGCAGCAGATTGAACATGACGCTCAGCGCGTAGTGGGGCTGGCACAGGCGCGCTTTAATGCGGGTATTATTGCGGGCTCCAGGGTTAGCGAGGCAAAGATCCCGGCATTACGTGAGCAGTGCAACGGTCTACTTTTGCAAGGCCAATGGCTGGATGCTTCAATTCAGTTGACCAGCGCGCTGGGCGGCGGTTATCACGCATCCTGATTGTTCGGCCCGACGGTGTTCCGCTGTCGGGCCATCTTCATTGCGCTTTACGCGTGCTTCGGCGTTTCATCCACCAGCGGACGCCCGCGACTATCCCGATAACCAGCACCAGCCAGATGCCATGCTTGATATGCTGGTCGAGGCTGTGCAGCCACGGCGCGATCACTTCACCACCGACGTAGCCGAGGGTGGTAAATAGCAATGCCCAGACAAACGCGCCAAGAATATTCAGCGGTAAAAATATCTTCGGCGGCAGGTGACTGGCGCCAATCAGTAAGGGACCAATAACGCGAAAGCCGTACATAAAGCGCGTACCGACCACAAACAGGTAAGGACGCCGTTGGATCATTTTCTGCGCATAATGAATTTTCGCCTGATGGCGCGAGAAACGACGCAGAATTTTGCCGCCAAAACGACGTCCGAGTAAATAGAGCAACTGATCGCCAATCATCCCACCTAGTGCGACCGAGAGTACCACCAGCGGGAATTTCAGGACTCCCTGATGCGCCACGACGCCGCCTAACAGGGTAATGGTTTCACCTTCCGCCAGGCTGCCGATGATTAACGCAGCATAGCCGTACTGCGCAACATAATGCGTTATATCCATACGTTGTATGACCTCCACGGTAATAGCATACACCCTATGAATACTTGATGCCGTAAAAGACGCATAGTAGCGCTTAACGTCGTTCCGTTCCCTAATGCCTGATGGCGCTTCGCTTATCAGGCCTACGGCTTACACACTTTTTACCCGGCGCTTCGGTATTTTTCATGTGTGCATAAAATAATCAAAAGCTGAATTATACTTGAAGTGTTGAGGTCCGGAGCTGACAAGAAGGGGGCGGTATGAACCATGTCTGGGGGCTGTTTTCCCATCCCGATCGTGAAATGCACGTGATCAACAGCGAAAACGAAAGTGTTTCGCATCACTATACCCACCATGTACTGCTGATGGCGGCAATCCCGGTTGTTTGCGCGTTTATCGGTACCACGCAAATCGGCTGGAATTTTGGCGATGGCAATATCCTGAAGTTATCTCTGTTGACCGGATTTGCGATGGCAATTCTGTTTTACGGGGTGATGCTGGCAGGCGTCGCCGTCATGGGCCGGGTTATCTGGTGGATGGCACGTAATTACCCGCAGCGTCCCTCGCTGGCGCATTGTATGGTGTTTGCCGGATATGTCGCGACACCGCTGTTTTTAAGCGGATTGGTCGCACTTTATCCGCTGGTCTGGCTGTGCGCATTGGTGGGGACCATTGCGTTGTTTTACACCGGTTATTTACTCTATCTCGGCATTCCGACGTTCCTGAATATCTCTAAAGAGGAAGGCCTGAGCTTTTCCAGTTCGACGCTGGCGATCGGTGTGCTGGTACTGGAAGTTCTGCTGGCGATTACGGTAATCCTGTGGGGTTACGGCTATCGGTTATTCTGACGGATAAACCTGTCTGCGCTGCGTTGTTGACGTAAAAGTCAGCAACGCAGCATTTCGAGACGATTCTCCTGTGGCGGCAAACCTGCCGGATCGCTATGATGCCTGAGCTAGCTTGAGATAATACTTAGTCTCTGGCGGTGTGCGTTGTGACGTGCGTGAACCATTATCAGAAATCTCATCATGCTGAAATTCCGAGTTTCATTATTAAGCCTTGCCCTGGTGCTGGCCGTTCCTTTTGCACCCCAAGCCGTGGCTAAAACGGCAACTACCGCAGCAGCTTCTCAGCCTGAGATAGCGTCCGGTAGCGCGATGATTGTTGATCTGAATACCAACAAAGTTATCTATTCGAACCACCCGGACCTTGTGCGTCCGATTGCGTCGATTACCAAATTAATGACCGCGATGGTAGTGCTTGATGCACGACTGCCGTTGGATGAGAAGCTGAAAGTTGATATCAGCCAGACGCCGGAAATGAAAGGCATCTACTCTCGTGTGCGACTGAACAGTGAAATTAGCCGTAAAGACATGCTGCTGCTGGCGCTGATGTCATCAGAAAACCGTGCGGCGGCGAGCCTGGCGCATCATTACCCTGGCGGTTATAACGCGTTTATTAAGGCCATGAATGCCAAAGCGAAAGCGCTCGGCATGACTCAGACACGCTTTGTGGAACCAACCGGCTTATCGATTCATAACGTCTCGACCGCTCGTGATTTAACCAAGCTGCTGATCGCCAGCAAGCAGTATCCGCTGATTGGCCAGTTAAGCACCACGCGTGAAGATATGGCGACCTTTGCCAACCCGGCTTATACGCTGCCATTCCGTAACACCAACCATCTGGTATACCGCGATAACTGGAATATTCAGTTAACCAAAACCGGGTTTACCAATGCGGCAGGCCACTGTCTGGTGATGCGCACCATGATCAATAACAAACCGGTGGCGCTGGTGGTGATGGATGCGTTCGGTAAATATACCCACTTTGCCGATGCCAGCCGTTTACGTACCTGGATCGAAACGGGCAAGGTGATGCCGGTTCCGGCAGCGGCGCTGAGCTATAAAAAGCAAAAAGCGGCGCAGATGGCAGCGGCGGGTTCAGCGACGAGCGAGCAAACTGCACAGAACGATTAAATAAGACACCTCATCCGGCATACACATAGCTAATGTAGCGGTAGGCCGGGCAAGCGAAGCGCCCCCGGCAACATGCCCGGTGGCGCTTATCTTTTTCTGGTTTACGACTCTTTCCAGAACTTTTGCTTACTCGTTTTACCAATCCCCGGATTCATACTGTTGGTGGGGTCATTCTCGCGGTAAAAACGGGTTAATGTTTCCGGTGCTTTATACAGATGTCCGACGTTATGCTCTGCTGGATACTGTGCTCCGCGCTCGTGCAGAAGCTCCAGCATCTGCTCTTTCAGGGCATGCGCATCCACGCCTTTTTTCACGATGTAATCCTGATGGAAGACGTAGCACATAAAGTGGCCGTAATAGAGTTTGTGCACCAGTTGGCTGTCGATCTCTGCAGGCAGATGCTCGTACCATTCGGTGTCGTTACGGCGCAGCGCGATATCCAGCGCCAGAATATCTTCCACTTCATCGGCATGTACGGCCTGATAACGAATCGCCGCGCCAGCCGCCGCAAAGCGATGCAAAAACGCCTTGCTGCCTTCTTCCGGCGTACAGGCAAAGAAGTCGCCTTCAGCGGTTTTGAAAAACTCGCTTAGCCAGTTTTGCGCTTCAGCCACGCCACCACCGGCCATTTTTAACAGCAGGTGATGTTCGTACTTATCGCGCCAGCTTTTCATGCGCGCGGGTAAGTGGCTGGGGAACAAATGGCCAAATTTCTGCATTGCCCGATCGGTGAAATGTGGACGGAAAATTTTCACTTTTTCCAGCATCGCATCGGTGCGACCTTTCAGGGTGAAGAAGAACGGCATTTTGTCGGTGCCGAGCTTGTCGATCATTAGAAACGTATCTTTGCCGTATTGCTCAGCGATGTCATAAATATCGCGGTGCATATATTCACCGGCGACCGGCAGATGCTCAAATTTTGCCAGAATATGACGGCGGATCTCCGTCAGCACCTCTGGCTGGTTGGTACCGATGTAAAAGACCTGCTGGTTTTTTTCGGCTTCGAAGGTGTCCAGACGCACCGCAAAAACCGCGAGCTTGCCTGCACAACCGGATGATTCAAACAACCGATCCGGGTCGGCGTTATAGCGAGCGGGCGTGTCCGCCTCAATATCTCTGACGCGGGTAACGTAGTCGTGATCGTGTGCATGACGTCCATCGTGGCGCACATCGTCATCTTTAATACGCTCGTCATCAAGTTTGCTCAGGATCTGTTCCGGGGTTTGGCCCAGTTCGATACCCAGATGGTTAACCAGCTGTAATTTTCCCTGCTCGTCAATACGCGCAAACAGCGACATCTCCGTATATGCCGGACCGCGCTGAACCAGCGAGCCGCCGGAGTTGTTACAAATACCGCCAATCACTGAAGCGCCGATACAGGAAGATCCGATCACCGAATGCGGCTCACGGCCAAACGGTTTGAGCGCTTTTTCCAGTGAATAAAGCGTGGTGCCGGGATAGGCCAGCACCTGTTCGCCTTTGCCGATGACGTGCAGCTTATCAAGGCGCAGGGTGCTGATAATGACAATCTCGCGGTCGTAATCATTACCGCTCGGCGTAGAGCCTTCGGTCAGCCCAGTGTTGGCGGCCTGCATCAGGATAATTTTATCTGCGGCGACACAAGCGTTCAGGACGCGCCACAGTTCTAAAAGCGAGCCAGGGAACACCACGGCGAGTGCATCGCCCTGACCGGAGCGGAATCCCTTGCGATAGCGGGCGGTTTTAGCAGGGTCTGTGAGCAGGTGTGAATGACCTACCAGACGGGTCAGTTCATTCAGAAAAGCTTTATTATCTGTTGTAATGGAAGACATTCTCCACTCCTTGTGGTGGGACTCAATATCAGGAACAAGCATAGCGCTTTGTATGACAATACGCTTTCTCATTCACATTGTCTCTGGGTTGTCTTCCACTGAGTCGCGTTGGTTTCGAAAATTAGGAGAATAACCTTAGCTTTCTTTATCGCTCCCGTTTAGTCTTACGGCAAACTGCGGTTTTTGTTATATTTTCGCTGCCTCGTCGGGAAAAAATAAAGAGAGAATCAACATGAAATGGCTATGTTCTGTAGGTGTCGCGGTGAGTCTGGCGTTGCAACCAGCGCTGGCGGACACGCTGTTTGGTAACCATCCTCTGACGCCAGAAGCGCGGGATGCATTCGTTACCGATTTACTTAAACAGATGACCGTGGATGAGAAAATTGGGCAACTACGCTTGATAAGCGTCGGGCCTGATAACCCGAAAGAAGCCATCCGCGAGATGATCAAAGACGGGCAGGTTGGGGCAATTTTTAACACCGTCACGCGCCAGGATATCCGCAAAATGCAGGATCAGGTGATGGAGCTCAGCCGCCTGAAAATTCCTCTCTTTTTTGCCTACGACGTATTGCACGGCCAGCGTACCGTGTTCCCGATAAGTCTCGGCCTGGCGTCCTCTTTTAATCTCGATGCGGTCAGAACCGTTGGCCGTATTTCCGCGTATGAAGCTGCCGATGATGGTCTGAATATGACCTGGGCGCCAATGGTCGATGTCTCTCGCGATCCGCGCTGGGGCCGTGCTTCAGAAGGTTTTGGTGAAGACACGTATTTAACGGCTACGATGGGTAAAACCATGGTGGAAGCGATGCAGGGGAAAAGCCCGGCGGATCGCTATTCGGTGATGACCAGCGTCAAGCACTTCGCCGCCTATGGCGCGGTTGAAGGTGGCAAGGAATATAACACCGTCGATATGAGCCCACAGCGTCTGTTCAACGACTATATGCCGCCGTATAAAGCCGGGCTGGATGCCGGTAGCGGTGCGGTGATGGTGGGTCTTAATTCGCTAAACGGTACGCCTGCAACCTCAGACGCCTGGCTGTTAAAAGACGTGCTGCGTGATGAGTGGGGCTTTAAGGGGATTACCGTTTCCGATCACGGCGCGATTAAGGAACTGATTAAGCACGGTACCGCCTCCGATCCTGAAGATGCGGTGCGTGTGGCGATCAAGTCCGGCATCAACATGAGTATGAGCGATGAGTATTACAGCAAGTATCTGCCGGGCTTGATTAAATCCGGCAAAGTGACGATGGCGGAGCTGGACGACGCCGCGCGCCACGTGCTGAACGTGAAATATGATATGGGGCTGTTTAACGATCCGTACAGCCATCTGGGGGCCAAAGAATCTGACCCACAGGACACCAACGCAGAAAGCCGTTTGCATCGCAAAGAGGCGCGTGAAGTGGCGCGCGAAAGCCTGGTGCTGCTGAAAAACCGTCTGGAAACGTTGCCGCTGAAAAAATCGGCCACAGTGGCGGTTGTCGGTCCGCTGGCCGACAGCAAGCGTGATGTGATGGGCAGTTGGTCCGCCGCCGGTGTTGCCGATCAGTCGGTAACGGTACTGACGGGGATTAAAAATGCCGTCGGCGATCAGGGCAAAGTGCTGTACGCCAAAGGGGCGAATATCACCAACGACAAAGGCATTGTCGATTTCCTCAACCTGTATGAAGAAGCGGTAAAGGTTGACCCGCGTTCGCCGCAGGCGATGATCGATGAAGCCGTTAACGCCGCGAAGCAATCTGATGTGGTTGTCGCGGTAGTCGGTGAAGCGCAGGGCATGGCGCATGAAGCCTCCAGCCGCACCGATATCACCATTCCACAAAGTCAGCGTGACCTGATTGCCGCGCTGAAAGCCACGGGTAAACCGTTGGTTCTGGTGTTGATGAACGGTCGTCCGTTGGCGCTGGTGAAGGAAGATCAACAAGCCGATGCGATCCTCGAAACCTGGTTTGCCGGGACGGAAGGCGGTAACGCCATCGCCGATGTGCTGTTTGGTGATTACAATCCGTCAGGCAAGCTGCCGATGTCTTTCCCGCGCTCTGTTGGACAGATCCCGGTCTATTACAGCCATCTCAATACCGGTCGTCCGTATAACGCCGATAAGCCGAACAAGTACACGTCGCGCTACTTTGATGAAGCCAATGGTCCGTTGTATCCCTTTGGTTATGGCCTGAGCTACACCACGTTTACGGTTTCTGATGTGAAGCTCTCTTCTCCGACGATGAGGCGTGACGGAACCGTGACGGCCAGCGTGCAGGTGACCAACACCGGCAAGCGCGAAGGTGCAACGGTGATTCAGATGTATTTACAGGATGTGACCGCCTCCATGAGTCGTCCGGTAAAACAGCTGAAAGGTTTTGAAAAAGTGAATCTTAAGCCAGGTGAAACCCAGACCGTCAGCTTCCCGATTGATATTGAAGCGCTCAAATTCTGGAACCAGCAGATGAAATACGATGCAGAACCTGGCAAATTTAACGTTTTCATCGGCGTGGATTCCGCCAGAGTGAAGCAGGGCGAATTTGAACTGCTGTAATAGATGAATAAAGTCATGCAGCATGCCTGATGGCCCTACGCTTATCAGGCTGACAAAGTCGTATCATCCGGCAAATTCATATTGGGTTTGCCGGATTTTTTTTATTTTATTATCGCCTTACCGCTAATAACTCTCAGCGTTACCACCCAATTGCCAGGTTAAGGCTTGATTTTTCGACTATGCTTTTTCCTCAAGTCTCTGAAAAGGGCCGCAAAAGGATGAGGAGTACAGCATGATAATCTCAAAAGTATCGGTGGGTTCGCTGGTGCTGTTAGCCGCGATAAGCCTACCCTTACAGGCCGCGTCACCCGTCACAGTTGGTTCAAAAATAGATACCGAAGGGGCGCTGCTCGGCAACATTATTTTGCAGGTGCTCGAAAGCCATGGCGTGAAAACCGTCAATAAAGTACAGCTGGGTACCACTCCAGTAGTGCGTGGGGCAATCACCTCCGGTGAGCTGGATATTTATCCGGAATATACCGGTAATGGCGCATTCTTTTTTAAAGATGAAAATGATCCCGCGTGGAAAAATGCGCAGGCCGGTTTCGAGAAAGTGAAAAAGCTGGATGCAGAGCAAAATAAGCTGGTCTGGCTAACACCTGCACCCGCCAATAATACCTGGACCATTGCGGTACGCCAGGATGTCGCGCAAAAGAACAAGCTTGAGTCCCTTGCTGATTTAGGCCGCTACCTGAAAGACGGGGGAACATTCAAACTTGCTGCCTCTGCTGAATTTATCGAACGGGCTGACGCGTTGCCTGCGTTTGAAAAAGCCTATGATTTCAAACTGAATCAAAATCAGCTGTTGTCGCTAGCTGGGGGAGATACCGCGGTGACGATTAAAGCAGCGGCGCAGCAGACTTCTGGAGTCAATGCGGCGATGGCTTATGGCACCGATGGCCCGGTTGCGGCGCTTGGTCTGCAAACTTTAAGCGATCCCAAAGGTGTCCAGCCCATTTATGCGCCAGCACCCGTTGTGCGTGAATCGGTGCTGAAAGACTACCCGCAAATGGGAGAATGGCTACAACCGGTTTTTGCCAGCCTGGATGAAAAAACGTTGCAGCAGCTGAATGCCAGTATTGCCGTGGAGGGGCTGGATGCGAAAAAAGTTGCAGCAGACTACCTGAAGCAAAAAGGATGGGTGAAGTAACGGAGTTTGCAGCAGGTGGGTGTTTTGTCAAAGATTTCAGTTAATCGGGTGCTGTTGTTACTGGTACTTCTTACCTTCGCGGCGGCAGCGCTGCCTTTCATTAGCTATGCGCCTAATCGCCTGGTCTCCGGTGAGGGGCGCCAACTCTGGGATATCCGGCCCGACATGGCGTGGGGATTGGCAGTAGCCTGTTCGCTGCTGTTTCTTCTGTGCTTTGTACCGGGAAAGCCCGGCAATATATTGACGCTTGTTATTAGCCAGTTGCTGGTTATTGCAGCGCTGGTAACCGCAGGAACAACGGCAACGTATCTGGCCCAGACGGGAAGTCCACTGGCCAGAACCAGCCTGGGCAGCGGGTTCTGGTTGGGGCTAGGACTAATGTTGCTGGCCGCCAGTGACGCTATTCGTCGCATAACCGAGCTGGCATCATGGCGTTGGCTGTTGCACGCGCAAATGTTTATTTTTCCGCTGGTGCTTTTGTTCTCCGGCACGTTTAACGATCTATCCCTGCTTAAAGAATATGCCAACCGTCAGGATGTCTTCAACGACGCCCTGGCGCAGCATCTGACCATTCTGTTCGCTACCGTGGTGCCCGCGCTGCTTATTGGTGTGCCGTTGGGCATCTGGTGTGCTTTCTCTGTCTCCCGTCAGGGGCCGGTTTTTGCGGTACTGAATATCATCCAAACCATTCCCTCAGTCGCGCTGTTTGGCCTGTTAATTGCGCCCCTTGCCGGGTTGGTGAAGCACTTTCCTTTGTTGGGTTCGCTCGGCGTCGCCGGAACCGGCCTGACGCCTGCGCTTATTGCGTTAGTGCTGTATGCGCTGTTACCGCTGGTACGTGGCGTTGTGGCTGGGTTGAATCAGGTGCCGCAGGATGTACTGGAAAGCGCCCGAGCGATGGGGATGAACACTTTCCAGCGGTTTGTCTCGGTGCAGTTCCCGCTGGCATTGCCAGTCTTCTTGCGCAGTTTACGGGTAGTGATGGTGCAAACGGTGGGAATGGCGGTGATTGCTGCGCTGATTGGCGCAGGGGGATTTGGCGCGCTGGTCTTTCAGGGATTGCTCAGTAGCGCCGTCGATTTAGTGTTGCTGGGCGTGATCCCGGTTGTGGTACTGGCAGTATTGATTGATGCGCTGTTTGATTTAGGGCTCGCGCTGTTGAAGGTAACAAACAATGATTGAATTTCGCCATGTCAGTAAAACCTATGGCCAGCAAAAAGCCGTTGACGACCTTAATCTGCGGTTGGGGGAGGGCAGCTTTTCGGTGTTAATTGGCACGTCAGGTTCCGGGAAATCCACCACGCTGAAAATGATCAATCGGCTGGTTGAACATGACAGCGGACAGATTCGCTTTGCCGGGGAAGAGATCCGCAGCCTGCCGGTGCTGGAGTTAAGGCGGCGCATGGGATACGCGATTCAGTCGATTGGCTTGTTTCCCCACTGGACCGTCGCGCAGAACATCGCCACGGTGCCGCAGCTACAAAAGTGGTCGCGTTCACGTATTGATGACCGAACAGACGAACTGATGGCGCTGCTGGGTCTTGAGGAAAGTTTGCGCCATCGTTACCCGCATCAGCTGTCTGGCGGGCAACAGCAGCGGGTCGGAGTGGCGCGTGCCCTGGCGGCAGATCCGCAGGTACTGCTGATGGATGAGCCTTTTGGCGCGCTGGATCCGGTCACCCGCGGTGCGCTGCAGCAGGAGATGACGCGCATTCATCGTCTGCTCGGGCGTACCATTGTGCTGGTGACGCATGATATCGACGAGGCGCTAAGGCTGGCGGAGCATCTGGTTCTGATGGATGCAGGAAAGGTAGTGCAGCAAGGCACGCCGCTGTCGATGCTGACAGCACCGGCGAACGAATTCGTGCAAACATTCTTTGGCCGTAGTGAACTGGGCGTACGTCTGTTGTCGCTTCGTACGGTAGGGGATTTTATCCGTCGCGGTGAACATACAGCCGGTGAACCGTTGATAGATGAAATGACGCTGCGTGATGCGTTGTCGGTGTTCGTAGCGCGCGGTTGCGACGTCTTGCCGGTCGTGACCCCGCAGGGGTTGTCCTGCGGGACGCTTCATTTTCGTGATTTGCTTTCGGAGATGCCGATCCGTGAAACGTCTTGCTGATCCGTTGTTATGGCTTATTGTCCTGTTTCTGGTCCTGTTAGTTGGGTTGCCTCATAGTCAGGCCTTGTTCAGTGCGCTATTTCCGGCGCTACCGCGTCCCGTGTATCAGCAGGAAAGTTTTGCGGCGCTGGCACTGAGCCATTTTGGCCTGGTGGGGATTTCAAGCCTGATTGCCGTACTCATTGGCACCGGAGCCGGTATAGCGGTAACCCGGCCCTGGGGCGCGGAATTCCGGCCGATGGTGGAAACCATCGCCGCCGTGGGGCAGACCTTTCCGCCAGTTGCGGTGTTGGCGATAGCTGTACCGGTGATGGGATTTGGTCCTGAACCGGCAATTATCGCGTTGATCCTGTATGGCGTATTACCGATCTTGCAGGCAACGCTGGCGGGACTCGGCGGAATTTCACCCAGCGTGATGGATATTGCCAGCGGAATGGGCATGAGTCAGGGGCAGCGGCTGCGTAAAGTCGAGTTGCCGCTGGCGGCCCCGGTGATTCTGGCCGGGATTCGCACGTCGGTGATTATTAATATCGGCACCGCAACCATCGCCTCAACCGTTGGGGCGAACACGCTGGGTACGCCGATTATTATCGGGCTGAGTGGGTTCAATACCGCCTATGTGATTCAGGGAGCGCTGCTGGTCGCGCTGGCGGCGGTAATTGTTGACCGCGGGTTTGAGAAATTAGCGAGGCATCTTACCCGGCACGTAAAATAAAAGTATAGCCTGCCAGCATGACACCGCCGATACCGCCGATGGCCATCAGCAGGAAGAGGGTAATGACACCGATTTTAGCTGCGCTCATTATGCACTCCTTATGTGAATTCAAGGATTGTACACGTTTGTTAATAGAATATTAAGAGCCTGGATCATTAGGCGTTATTGGCGCAGACAGTTTGAACCCGGCCAGCGCGGAAGAACCGGAGCGTACACGTAGTACGTGAGGATTCTGAGCACTGCCCAGGTTCGAAATGGCAAGCAAAATAGCCCTAATGGGCCAGGCTCTAAATACCGAGTGGATAAATATCGTGACCCAACGCGCGCCATTCGTTCAGCTGTTGCTGCTGAGCGGGCGTTTGGTTCTCGCCGCACCAGACAAGCAAGGTGCGACCTTCAAACAGCTCCGGTCGCAGTTGGTTCAGCGAATGGGCAAGGACGTCAATGCGCCATCCCTGCTGGCTGGCGACCCAACCTTCCAGCCATAAACGGGTCGTATCCTGAATGTTCCAGCCAACCACCAGAGCATCTTTCCCCTGTTTCTTACGTGCTGAGGCCAGACAAATCGCGATGTAGTTGATCAGTACGCCGTCGAGGATCCCCAGTAACGCCTGTAGGATCGGCTGTTGGCATTGCAGACGTCGGCGTAACGGAATGAACAAATGGGTATTGAGCGTTTGTGCGGGATAATCCTGGCCACGCTCTTTGATCCACAGTCTGAGGCTATGCAAATTATTACTTTGCAAATAGCTCAACAGCGTCTCTTGTTGTTCGCGCCAGCCGTTATGGACATCAATGTTCTCATTGCTGAGCAGCATTTTTACCTTACTGACCTGAACGCCGTTGTTTATCCAGCGTTTTATCTCGCGGATCCGGTCGATATCCGCGTCGTTAAACAGACGATGCCCGCCGTCTGTCCGCTGCGGTTTAAGTAATCCGTAACGCCTCTGCCACGCGCGTAAAGTGACAGGGTTGATATCACAAAGCAAAGCCACTTCACCTATTGTGTAAAGCGCCATCGTCGTCTCACTCTTGCTCGCGAGGTCCCAGTTTTACTTTAGACGCTCTTTTGCGAACCAGGTAGTTTTGTCTGTTTTTTGATCTATGAATGGGTGATTTTGTAACCATGCTCGCGCTTTCGAGTGATCGTTCTCACAAATTCGTCTTTTTTTGCAACACTTCAAAGAAAGTTACACGCAGCCCATGTATGTTACGCGCTTTTAAGTGATGTGTGGTTGGCGGGTATGTACGAGTTTAATCTGGTGTTGCTGCTGCTTCAGCAGATGTGTGTGTTCCTCGTTATCGCGTGGCTCATGAGCAAAACGCGTTTGTTTATCCCGCTGATGCAGGTGACTATCCGACTCCCGCATAAACTGCTTTGCTATGTTACTTTTTCCATTTTCTGCATTTTAGGCACCTATTTCGGGCTGCATATCGATGACTCTATTGCTAACACTCGCGCTATTGGCGCGGTGATGGGCGGGCTGCTTGGCGGCCCGGTGGTTGGCGGTTTAGTTGGTCTTACCGGCGGTTTGCATCGTTATTCGATGGGTGGGATGACTGCGCTTAGCTGCATGATCTCGACCATTGTGGAAGGGTTGCTCGGCGGGCTGGTGCACAGCGTGCTCACCCGTCGTGGTCGTACCGATAAAGTCTTTAGTCCGCTGACTGCGGGGGCGATTACCTTTGTCGCCGAACTGGTGCAGATGCTAATTATCTTGTTAATTGCCCGTCCGTTTGACGATGCGTTTCGGTTGGTCAGTAATATTGCCGCGCCTATGATGGTGACCAATACCGTGGGCGCCGCCTTATTTATGCGTATTTTGCTCGATAAACGGGCGATGTTTGAAAAGTATACCTCCGCTTTTTCCGCCACAGCACTCAAAGTTGCCGCCTCAACGGAAGGTATTTTACGCCAGGGGTTCAACGAGGTTAACAGCATGAAGGTTGCTCAGGTGCTGTATGAAGAGCTGGATATCGGTGCGGTGGCGATTACCGATCGTGAGAAACTGCTGGCATTTACCGGTATTGGTGACGATCACCATCTACCCGGAAAACCTATTTCATCGTCATATACCCAACGCGCGATTGAAACCGGAGAGGTGGTGTATGCCGATGGGAATGAAGTTCCTTACCGTTGCTCTTTGCACCCGCAATGCAAATTAGGCTCGACGCTGGTGATCCCTCTGCGAGGTGAAAACCAGCGGGTAATGGGGACCATCAAACTGTATGAAGCCAAAAACCGCCTCTTTAGTTCGATCAACCGTACGCTGGGGGAAGGGATCGCCCAACTGCTTTCGGCACAGATTCTGGCCGGGCAGTATGAGCGGCAAAAAGCGATGCTCACGCAGTCGGAAATAAAACTCCTGCACGCCCAGGTCAATCCCCATTTTCTGTTTAATGCACTCAACACCATCAAAGCTGTAATCCGCCGCGATAGCGAGCAGGCCAGCCAACTGGTGCAGTATCTGTCGACGTTCTTTCGTAAAAATTTAAAACGCCCGTCGGAAATTGTGACGCTGGCCGATGAAATTGAACACGTTAATGCTTATCTGCAAATTGAGAAGGCACGATTCCAGTCGCGTCTTCAGGTGACCTTGACGGTGCCAGAAGAACTTTCGCATCAGCAATTACCCGCCTTTACTCTGCAACCCATCGTGGAGAATGCCATTAAACACGGTACTTCTCAGTTACTGGATACCGGTGAAGTATCGATCACCGCCCGTCGCGAAGGGCAATATCTGATGCTGGATATTGAAGACAATGCCGGGCTGTATCAGCCAACCTCAGAAGCCAGTGGACTGGGTATGAATCTGGTCGATAAACGACTGCGTGAGCGGTTTGGCGATGATTTTGGCATCAGCGTAGCGTGTGAACCTGACCGCTTTACTCGAATCACTTTACGACTTCCTCTGGAGGAACTGGCATGATCAAAGTGCTGATTGTCGATGACGAACCGTTAGCCCGGGAGAATCTGCGGATCCTGTTGCAAGAGCAAAGCGACATCGAGATTGTCGGTGAATGTTCGAATGCGGTGGAAGCCATTGGCGCGGTGCATAAATTGCGTCCGGATGTTCTGTTCCTTGATATTCAGATGCCGCGAATCAGCGGCCTGGAAATGGTTGGCATGCTTGATCCCGAGCATCGTCCGTACATTGTTTTTCTGACCGCCTTTGATGAGTATGCGGTGAAAGCCTTCGAAGAACATGCGTTTGATTATCTGCTCAAGCCGATTGAAGAAGCACGGCTGGAAAAAACGCTGATCCGTTTGCGTCAGGAGCGTACCAAGCAGGATGTATCACTGCTGCCAGAAAATCAGCAAGCGCTGAAGTTTATTCCGTGCAGCGGTCATAGTCGGATTTATTTGCTGCAAATGGATGATGTGGCGTTTATCAGCAGTCGCATGAGTGGTGTGTATGTGACGAGCAGCGATGGTAAAGAAGGCTTCACTGAGTTGACGCTCAGGACGCTGGAGAGCCGTACTCCTCTGCTGCGTTGTCATCGGCAATATCTGGTAAATATGGCGCAATTGCAGGAGATCCGTCTGGAAGACAACGGTCAGGCGGAACTGATTTTGCGTAACGGACTGACCGTTCCGGTGAGTCGTCGTTATCTTAAAAGTCTAAAAGAGGCGATTGGACTGTAAAACTGATACACTGCGCGCCATTGCATCACCGACAGTTGAAGGCTCTATGCTAAGTAACGATATTCTTCGTAGCCTGCGCTACACCCTAAAAGCGAACAATAACGACATGGTGCGTATTCTTGCGCTTGCTGACATGGAATCCACCTCCGCAGGTTTCGATACCTGGATGACAAAAGAAGATGAGGCTGGGTTTGTTCGTTGCCCGGATATCATTCTCTCCGGTTTTTTAAACGGCCTGATTTATCATCTGCGTGGTAAAGATGATTCTGCACCGGAACTGGCGCTGGAGCGTCGTGTTAATAACAATACGGTGCTGAAAAAGCTGCGTATCGCCTTTTCGCTGAAAACCGACGATATTCTGGCTATTATGACCGAGCAGAAATTCCGTGTGTCGATGCCGGAAATTACCGCCATGATGCGTGCACCTGATCATAAGAACTATCGCGAATGCGGCGATCAGTTCCTGCGTTATTTTCTGCGTGGTTTGACATCACGGGTACATAACGCGAAGCCATAAAGAGAAAATGGGCGACGCCGATTAACATCGGGTCGCCAATGGTTTTACTTCACTTCTTTAAAACCCGCTGATTCCATTACCGTTTGCATTTGCTTCATGCTGATGTTTTTATCGGCGTTTTCAGATAGCTTCATCCCTGAAATGGCCTGCAACGCTTTTATATCAACTTTTTCCATATCGATAGTGACATTTTCTTGCGCGTAGGTATCTGAATAGGTGAGTTTTTCTTCTATGCCAGTAATGTTCTGATATTTGGCGCTTAATGCGTCGAATACTTTTGCCGCTTCCTCTTTATTGCTGGCACCGACTGACGCATAGCTAATTTTACTTTCGGAGATTTGCTTCAGGACCTTATCACCTTTATAGGTGTAAGAGACGGTGATATCAGAACCATTAATGTTGGCATTGAATGTTTTTGTCTCTTCTTTATCACCACATCCCGCCAGGGAAAAAACCACAATCGATGCCACGGCGAGAGAAAATAATTTTTGTAACGCTTTCATGTAAAACTCCATTTCATGAATATCGGATGTTAAATAATAACGTCCACGAATCTGGTGAGCCCGGACTACCTTGATACCAGAGCAGTATAGAATAAATCTAATATTAACAACGAAGCAGTCCGAAAATGGAGCAGGGGTTAAGATTAGAGGAAGCACTTGCGTAGCAAAAAAAAGCGCTGCGGTTGCAGCGCTTGAGATGTTTGATTTACTTCACCTGTTGGCCTGGTTTTGCACCTTCGTCAGGGCTTAACAGGAAGATATCTTTCCCGCCAGGACCTGCGGCCATCACCATCCCTTCGGAAATGCCGAAGCGCATCTTACGTGGTGCCAGGTTGGCAACCATAATGGTCTGGCGGCCAATCAGGACCTGCGGATCTGGATACGCAGAACGAATACCAGAGAAGACGTTACGTTTCTCACCACCGAGATCCAGCGTCAGACGCAGCAGTTTGTCGGAACCTTCCACGAACTCGGCGTTTTCAATCAGCGCTACACGCAGGTCAACTTTGGCGAAATCGTCAAAGGTGATGGTTTCCTGAATCGGGTCATCAGCCAGCGGGCCTGTAACCGGTGCAGCAGCTGCTTTCACTTCTTCTTTCGACGCCTCAACCAGCGCTTCAACTTGTTTCATGTCGATGCGATTGTAGAGCGCTTTAAAGGTGTTGACCTTGTGGCCGAGCAGTGGCTGCTCAATGGCATCCCAGCTCAGTTCGCTGTTCAGGAAAGCTTCAACACGTTCAGCAAGCGTTGGCAGAACCGGTTTCAGGTAGGTCATCAGCACGCGGAACAGGTTGATACCCATGGAGCAGATCGCCTGCAGGTCGGCATCGCGGCCTTCCTGTTTAGCTACGACCCACGGTGCCTGTTCGTCAACGTAGCGGTTTGCCACGTCGGCCAGCGCCATGATTTCACGGATAGCTTTACCAAATTCACGGCTTTCCCATGCTTCGCCAATCACTACTGCGGCGTCGGTGAAGGTTTTATACAGCGCCGGGTCGGCCAGTTCATTCGCCAGAACGCCGTCAAAACGCTTAGCAATAAAGCCGGCGTTACGGGATGCCAGGTTGACTACTTTGTTGACGATATCGGCGTTAACGCGCTGGACAAAGTCTTCCAGGTTCAGGTCGATGTCATCAATACGTGAAGAAAGCTTCGCGGTGTAGTAGTAGCGCAAGCTGTCGGCATCAAAGTGCTTCAGCCAGGTGCTGGCCTTAATGAAGGTGCCGCGAGATTTGGACATCTTCGCGCCGTTCACCGTCACATAACCGTGTACAAACAGGTTGGTCGGCTTACGGAAGTTGCTGCCTTCCAGCATGGCAGGCCAGAACAGGCTGTGGAAGTAAACGATATCCTTACCGATGAAGTGATACAGCTCGGCGTCAGAATCTTTCTTCCAGTACTCGTCAAAACTGGTGGTGTCACCGCGCTTATCGCACAGGTTTTTGAATGAACCCATATAGCCAATTGGCGCGTCCAGCCACACGTAGAAGTACTTGCCAGGCGCATTCGGGATTTCAAAACCGAAGTACGGGGAATCGCGAGAGATATCCCACTGTTGCAGGCCGGATTCGAACCATTCCTGCATTTTGTTGGCGACCTGCTCCTGTAACGCGCCGCTGCGCGTCCACGCCTGCAGCATTTCGCTGAATGACGGCAGATCAAAGAAGAAGTGTTCGGAGTCACGCATCACCGGCGTTGCGCCAGACACGACGGATTTCGGCTCGATAAGTTCGGTTGGGCTGTAGGTTGCGCCGCAGACTTCACAGTTATCGCCGTACTGATCCGGAGACTTACATTTCGGGCAGGTGCCTTTAACAAAACGGTCCGGCAGGAACATGCCTTTTTCCGGATCGTAAAGCTGGGAGATTGTACGGTTCTTAATAAAACCGTTCTCCTTCAGGCGAGTATAAATCAGCTCAGACAACTCACGGTTCTCTTCGCTGTGCGTCGAGTGGTAGTTGTCATAGCTGATGTCAAAACCTGCAAAATCAGTCTGATGCTCCTGACTCATTTCACCGATCATCTGCTCTGGCGTGATCCCAAGCTGCTGTGCTTTCAGCATGATTGGCGTACCGTGTGCGTCGTCCGCGCAGATGAAGTTAACCTGGTGGCCGCGCATTCGCTGGTAACGGACCCAGACATCAGCCTGGATGTGCTCCAGCATATGGCCGAGGTGGATTGAGCCGTTGGCGTACGGCAGCGCGCACGTTACCAGAATTTTCTTCGCGACTTGAGTCATAGTGGGCAATTACTTCTTTTGTAGTGAAAAGGGCTTTGATAGTACCAAAATGGTAATTACTGCGCCAAGCGATAAGGGCATTTATCCGTAAATGAATAATTGTTGCGGTTGGAGTAAACTACCTGGTGACTATTGTATATTCAGAACAACAAAAAGGAGTCGGGATGAACGCACAATCCCAGGCCAAATCACCAGAGACCCTGCGCGCCATGGTTGCCGGGACGCTGGCGAATTTTCAGCATTCAACCCTGAAGCATAATCTGACGACGCTTAAAGCGTTGCACCACGTCGCCTGGATGGATGACACGTTGCACGTTGAGCTGGTCATGCCGTTTGTCTGGCATAGCGCGTTTGAGGACTTAAAAGAGCAATGTAGCGCCGATCTGCTGCGTATTACCGGTGCGAAAGCGATCGACTGGAAACTGTCGCATAACATCGCGACGCTGAAACGCGTGAAAAACCAGCCGGGTATTAATGGTGTGAAAAACATCATCGCCGTCAGTTCAGGTAAAGGTGGCGTGGGTAAATCCTCTACCGCCGTGAACCTGGCGCTGGCGCTGGCTGCAGAAGGGGCGAAGGTAGGGATTCTGGACGCCGATATTTATGGTCCGTCTATCCCGACAATGCTTGGCGCGGAAAACCAGCGTCCAACCTCGCCAGATGGTACCCACATGGCACCGATCATGTCTCATGGTCTGGCAACGAACTCCATTGGTTATCTGGTCACTGACGATAACGCGATGGTATGGCGCGGCCCGATGGCCAGCAAAGCGCTGCTGCAGATGTTGCAGGAAACCTTATGGCCGGATCTTGATTATCTGGTACTGGATATGCCGCCGGGCACCGGTGACATCCAGCTGACGCTGGCGCAGAACATTCCGGTAACGGGCGCAGTTGTTGTCACTACGCCGCAGGACATCGCGCTGATCGATGCGAAAAAGGGCATCGTGATGTTCGAAAAAGTCGAAGTGCCGGTACTGGGTATTGTTGAGAATATGAGTATGCATATTTGCAGCAACTGCGGTCACCATGAACCGATCTTTGGTACCGGTGGGGCACAGAAGTTGGCTGAGCAGTATCACACTCAACTGCTGGGACAGATGCCACTGCATATTTCTCTGCGTGAGGACCTCGATCGTGGTACGCCGACGGTGATTAGCCGTCCTGATAGTGAATTTACTGCTATTTACCGCGACCTGGCAGGACGAGTGGCTGCACAGCTCTACTGGCAAGGAGAAGTTATTCCGGGCGAGATTGCCTTCCGCGCGGTGTAATTTATAGCGTTACAGATATTCACCGCATCAATGTATTATTGATGCGGTGAATATATTAAATTTAAAAATCTTACGATATTGTTCATTCTGCGTTTATAATTCATGTCTTTTTCCGAATAAATCACCTCGACGCATCATTATAATTGATCAAATCTATCTCATTAATCTACAATTTCAATTGGTTCAAACAGGGTGTTATGCCCATAATCTGCTGAACAGGTCCTCTGTATGCTATTTGATGCTAACCACAGGAATAACGATTAAAATGAAAAAAAGTTTACTGATGGGAATTATAGCTCTGACTTATGGAATGAGCGCCCCTACCTTCGCTTCCGATACTGCGACCTTAACAATCAGTGGGCGAGTCGTTCAACCAACCTGTAGTGCTGACGTCGTGAATAACAACGTTCAACAGAAATGCGGTCAATCTCTTCATCTTTCAAATGTTAGTCATGTGGATCCTGTTCCAGCGAAGGGCGTCGTGACCGAGATCGTTTCTGTACCAGGGGATTCTATGCGACAGGTAGTGTTAAACCGTTACGATTAGACTAAGAATCTCAGTGTTGATATTAAGCACTCATCATTTATATGAATGATGAGTGCTTTTTTATTTCTCTAATAAATAAAAAACGACAATTAATAACGCTAATTTATTAAATATATAAATAGTGTTTATCTTCACTTATTTGTTGCGATTATATTGCAATTGGTAACTTGTTTTAAATCAACAAAACAACACGTTTACATTGCGGTAACGTTTTTGGTGTGCGAATTTAAATCCAAGAGTTAACCCTCTTAACAAATAGAAATTATTTTATTAAGGAAGATATTATGAAACGTTCAATTATTTCTGCTGCTGTGCTGTCTGCTGTATTTATGAGTGCTGGGGCTTTTGCTGCTGATACCGAAACTGGACAGTTAACTATTGAAGGGAAAATAATAAACAGCCCGTGCAGTTTCAAGGACAATGATAATAATAGTACTATTACCCTAGATGATGTTGATATTTCTCGCTTTGCTGGATTAAATGTAGGTGATGCTCTTATTGAGGAGTATAGCGATCAAGCAACCCCAATGAAGATAATTTGTCCTAAAGGTACTACTCTTAAAACGGTGAGTATCAATCGCGGGGAATTCACTGCTGCTGGGGTTCTTAGAAAAGAAACAGGTAGTTCTGATGGTGTCGGATTTAAATTGAAATTAGGTAATAATCCATTAACAAAAGATCAGGCAAATAATATTGGTGAATATCTTTCTTCGCAAGAAACACCTGAAGGGGTGGAATATACTCTGGATTTCAGAGCGCAATATGCACGATCTGATGCTACGCCAGTCAAAGCAGGAACATTATCATCAGTGTTGGTTATTGGTGTTTCTGCTGAGTAAATTTCTATGCCGGTGTCTTCACCGGCAATTCATGTTAAAAGGACGAACGCGAAATGAAATGGATTCTGACAGCTTTTTTAATCGCATCTGCGCAACCCGTCCATGCTGGTATAGTGATTTATGGCACTCGTGTTATCTATCCGGCAGAAAAGAAAGAAGTATTGGTTCAATTGATGAATCAGGGGGGACGGTCTTCACTGGTACAGTCATGGATTGATGACGGAGACAGCTCGCTACCACCGGAAAAAATTCACGTACCCTTTATGCTTACTCCTCCGGTGGCTAAGATAGCAGCGGACTCTGGTCAGCAGTTGAAAATTAAAAAAATGCCGAATATGTTGCCAGATAACAAAGAAAGTTTATTTTTTCTCAATGTACTTGATATTCCACCAAACAATCCAGACAGTACTGGCAAAAATGTATTGAAATTTGCAATGCAGAACCGAATTAAATTATTCTATCGGCCTAAAGGAATAGCACCAGTTAATAAAAGTACATTTCAAAAACTGTCTATGAAACGTAGTGGTAGTATTTACTCCATTAAGAATGATGCAGCTAATTGGATTACGGTAACAGAAGTTAAAGCTAACAATGTCAAGGTCAACAACGAAAGTATTATGCTTGCACCGCTATCCAGTGCAGATGTGGCATTAAAAAATACTAATGCCAATAATTATAAAATAACCATTATTGACGATCACGGTAATTATATTAGCGATAACGTCAGCCTAAAATAACAGGAGCTGGTTATGTTAAGGATGACTCCGATTGCTTCGGCATTACTACTGTTGCTGGTTGGCATTGACGCCCACTCTGCAGAAGAGACGTTTGACACCCACTTTATGATGGGTGGCATGAAAGGCGAGAAAGTTTCTGATTTTCGCCTCGATGATAACCAACCCCTGCCAGGCCAATATGATATTGACATCTACGTCAATAAACAGTGGCGTGGTAAGTATGAAATTACGGTTAAGGATAATCCGGATGACACCTGTTTATCCCGCGATGCATTAACGCGTCTGGGGATAAATATACAGGCGTTGGACAAGCAGAATGAATGCCCAACCTTGAAGCAGGCGGTACAAGGGGGTAGCTACGCGTGGAATATCGGTACGTTTCGCCTGGATCTCAGCGTTCCGCAGGCGTTTGTCGATGAGCTTGAGCAAGGGTATGTTCCTCCTGAAAACTGGGATCACGGCATCAATGCCTTCTATACCTCGTACTATGCCAGCCAGTATTACAGCGACTATAAGGATTCTGGTAACAGCAAAAGTACCTATGCGCGTTTTACCAGTGGGTTAAACCTGCTGGGCTGGCAGCTGCATTCTGATGCCAGCTATAACAAAACTGATGACAGCAGCGGGGAGTGGAAAAGCAACACCCTGTACCTGGAGCGCGGCATCCCGCAAATTTTGGGCACGCTGCGTGCCGGGGATATGTATACCTCATCAGATATTTTTGATGCGGTGCGCTTTCGCGGCGTACGGCTGTATCGCGATATGCAGATGCTGCCGAACTCCAAACAAAACTTCACGCCATTAGTGCAGGGGATCGCGCAGAGTAACGCGCTGGTCACTATCGAACAGAACGGCTTTGTGGTTTACCAGAAAGAGGTTCCGCCAGGCCCGTTCTCTATTGCGGATTTGCAGTTGGCAGGCGGCGGTGCGGATCTTGACGTCAGTGTCAAAGAGGCTGACGGATCGGTAACAACCTATCTGGTGCCCTATGCTGCGGTGCCCAATATGTTGCAGCCGGGTGTCTCAAAGTATGACTTTGCGGCAGGGCGTAGCCATATCGAAGGGGCCAGTAACCAGACCGACTTTGCACAGATGAGCTATCAGTACGGGCTGAATAATCTGTTAACGCTGTATGGCGGCACCATGCTGGCAGATAACTACAATGCGTTTACGTTGGGTACTGGCTGGAATACGCGTATCGGTGCGATTTCCGTCGATGCGACACAATCGCACAGCAAACAGGATAATGGCGATGTGTTTGACGGGCAAAGTTACCAGATTGCTTATAACAAGTATTTGACACAAACTGCCACCCGTTTTGGCCTGGCGGCGTATCGCTACTCTTCCAAGGACTATCGCACGTTTAACGATCACGTCTGGGCAAATAACAAAAATAACTACCGTCGTGATGAAAACGATGTGTATGACATTGCAGATTATTATCAGAATGATTTTGGTCGTAAGAACAGTTTTTCGGCCAACGTCAGCCAGTCTCTGCCGCAAGGTTGGGGTTCATTCTCGCTCAGTACGCTGTGGCGAGACTACTGGGGGCGTAGCGGTAGCAGCAAAGATTATCAGCTGAGTTATTCCAATAGCTGGCAACGGATTAGCTATACCTTTTCAGCTAGTCAGACTTACGATGAAGATCATCACGAAGATAAACGTTTTAACATCTTTATCTCCATTCCGTTTGACTGGGGAGATGACATTAGCACTCCGCGCCGACATCTGTATGTTTCTAACTCGACCACCTTTGATAATGATGGTTTTACGTCTAACAATACCGGGATTTCCGGCACCGTAGGCAGTCACGATCAGTTTAATTACGGCGTGAATCTCAGCCATCAACAACAGGACAGCGAGACAACAGCGGGCGGCAATCTGACGTGGAATGCGCCAGTTGCTACGCTAAACGGCAGCTACAGCCAGTCGTCTAAATATACGCAAGCTGGCGGCAGCATTTCGGGGGGCCTTGTGGCCTGGTCTGGTGGTGTGAATTTAGCCAATCGATTATCAGAAACGTTTGCTGTAATGCATGCACCGGGTCTGGAAGGGGCGTATGTAAATGGGCAAAAATACCGTACCACCAACCGTAATGGTATGGTGGTCTACGATGGGTTGACGCCTTATCGTGAAAACCACTTGATGCTGGATGTTTCTAATACTAACAGCGAAACCGATCTGCAAGGGAATCGGCGTAATACAGCCCCACATCGGGGAGCAGTCGTTCTGGCGAAGTTTGATACTGACCAACGTAAACCTTGGTATATTCGGGCGTTCCGTCCTGATGGTTCACCGCTGACGTTTGGTTATGAAGTAGAAGATATTCATGGACACAATATTGGCGTGGTCGGCCAGGGAAGCCAGCTCTTTATTCGCACTAATAAAGTGCCATCAGAGATAAAAGTAGCTGTCGATAAACAACAGGGACTTTCATGCTCAATCACTTTCGGCAAAACGATTGATGAAAGTAAAGCTTATATTTGTCGGTGAAGGAAGTATTATGAAATTATTTATTTTAACTATTATTTTTTTTAGTTTTAACTCTTTCGCTAATTGCTATATTTCCGATGGTGGAACTGAGTTTGTAGAAAAGAGTGAAACATTAACTCTTTCATCAATGAATAATAATAAATTCGTTTTAAGAGATTTTGGGTTCAAGAAAACACCTATGTGTCGAAATATCTGGAATGCTGGTGTTGATACAGTATTTGATATTGAATTTCCTCCTTCGCCTTATTTCAAGGTCGAGGGTGCAAATGGTCGGTTTATTTACCTAAAAGCAAACTATCCTAGTTCGCCAAAGGAGGTGCCGTATAGCGTAAGTATTTGGGAATTAAGCTATATATCGCAGGATATTAATAAAATAAATAATCAGGTATTAACATTTTCATTTGATGTTATTTCCAGTGACGATCAAATTCCTACAAATGTTAAAAATTTGTCTGAAGGTTTTCAGGTAAAATTTGTGCCTAAAATAAGCTCTCAATCTGGTGCCACACCAAATACAGGACATGCGTATGTTTTTACATTAAAACCTGATATAAGAATGGTCATGAAAACATGTAAGTTTTCTGATGGTGTACTTAACGCTCCAGATGTTACTATTAGGGATTTGAGAGGGAAAGCACAAAGTTTTTTAAGATTAACAAAAACAGCTGGTGAAGTTGCTTTCATTTGCAATGCAGGGTTGTCCTCCAATTCATTTCGATATCATTTCGAATCAAATAATGTAGATGGTAGTATACTGAAAAATGAAGACGAAAAAATATCTACAGGCGCGGGTGATGTCGGATTTGAGATTTCATTGGATGGTGCTGATAGGATAAATTTTGATGATGGTCGTAGTAAAAACTATAATCTTTTAAATTTTAAAGATATTAATTATCTTGAGCAAAAAATCGATCTCGTTTTGTATGGAAAATATGTGGCATATAGTAACGACATTCGTATGGGAAGCGTAAGGAGTTTGGTAAGAGTAGTCGTGGAATATTACTAATTATCTTAGAGTAGTATAATTTTAAATATGCGCTCTCATTTAATTGAAAGCGCGATATCTCTATATTAACGATGATAAAAAATCTCGCCGTCGTAGGCCTTAATGATCTTAGCATCGGCATCGTTGACCAGCACGTATGCGCCGCCCATGTAGGTCCAGTGGGTGCCTGCTGTCGGTGCGGGCAGGTTGCGCAGATTCCACTGTTTAATGGTGTATTCTTCGGTGAGATACAGTGGTGGAACCTTGTCACCGGGTTTGAAATGGGTGAAGTCAGCAATAAAGCTGCTCAGTTCATACTTATCGATACCGGTGGGGGCAGCTGTTGCAGCTGGTGCGGCCCAGACGACGCTGCTTGCAAGCAGAAGTGCACCCAGCAACATTTTATTCTTCATACCCATCCTCTCTACCTCTTCGGGTCATCAAAATCAGTCATGTATCATTCCTGGCATACCGGATGTCTGACAAGCACTATTTTGTGATCACTCCAGTCATTTCGTAAAAAGTGTAAATGAAAGTACAGAATTGCAGCAACCTTGACCAGTAGTTTCACTGCGGGAGTGGGGAGTGCGCCAATTTACATCGTTAAGCACAGACAGTATCCTGTTGCTGAAACCAACATATTACATTTGCGTTTCAACGACTCGGGGTGCCCTTCCTGGTGAAGGCTGAGAAATACCCGTACCACCTGATCTGGATAATGCCAGCGTAGGGAAGTCTGACACTGCTCGTGTCCCTTCTTCGCGCGGGCAGGAGCTGAACCATGCAGCCTGACCTGCACAGCCGCGCGCTCGCGGCTCACACTTTGCACCAATTTAGAATCTTATCCCCGCTCACACACTGTATGACCAATGAGGTCGTGCAAGGCTTTACTGCCAATACATTACTGGCGCTGGGCGCATCGCCTGCGATGGTTATCGAGCCTGAAGAAGCCAGCCGATTCGCCGCCATTGCCAGTGCGTTGCTGGTTAATGTCGGCACCTTAACTCGGGAACGGGCCGCGGCGATGCGTGCCGCAGTTGAGCATGCTCAGAATGCTAAAACCCCGTGGACGCTCGATCCCGTTGCCGTAGGCGCGCTTGAGTTTCGCCGCCGCTTCTGCCTGGAATTATTGTCACTACAGCCTGCTGCTATTCGTGGCAACGCTTCGGAAATACTTGCTCTGGCCGGCATGAACGGTGGGGGACGCGGCGTGGATACAACCGATACGGCTGTCGCTGCGCTTTCGGCAGCGCAGGCGCTGGCTCGTCAGATTGGGACCATTGTCGTGGTGACCGGCGAAGTGGATTACGTCACCGATGGTCAGCGTACCGTTTGCGTGGACGGTGGTGACCCGTTGATGACTCGCGTGGTGGGCACCGGATGTGCTCTTTCAGCGGTTGTTGCGGCCAGTTGCGCTTTACGTGGTGACCGACTTGATAACGTCGCCTCCGCCTGTAGCTGGATGAAACAGGCCGGGCAAATCGCCACCGGGCAATCAAACGGACCGGGTAGCTTTGTCCCGGCATTTCTCGACGCCCTCTATAACCTGAACGCCCAGGAGCAAGCATGAAACGGATTAACGCATTAACGATCGCCGGAACCGACCCAAGCGGTGGCGCGGGTATTCAGGCTGATTTAAAAACCTTCTCGGCGCTGGGCGCTTACGGCTGTTCCGTTATCACGGCGCTGGTGGCGCAAAATACGCGTGGGGTGCAGTCGGTGTATCGCATTGAACCTGATTTTGTCGCCGCGCAGTTGGATTCTGTGTTCAATGATGTGCGTATTGATACGACTAAAATCGGTATGTTGGCTGAGACGGACATTGTCGAAGCTGTTGCCGAACGTTTACGTCGCCATCGGGTACAAAATGTGGTGCTGGACACGGTGATGTTGGCGAAAAGCGGCGATCCGTTGCTGTCGCCCTCGGCGGTAGAAACGTTGCGTACCCGTTTGCTGCCGCAGGTTTCGATTATAACCCCTAATTTACCCGAAGCTGCTGCACTACTCGGGGCATCGCATGCGCAAACTGAGCAGGAGATGTTAGAACAGGGAAGGGCACTACGGGCGCTGGGCTGCGAGGCAGTGTTGATGAAGGGCGGTCATCTGGATAATGCGCAAAGCCCCGACTGGCTCTTTACGCGCGATGGTGAGCAGCGTTTTACCGCACCAAGGGTGATGACCAAAAACACCCATGGCACCGGTTGTACGCTATCGGCGGCGTTGGCAGCCCTGCGTCCGCGCCATAACAGCTGGGCCGATACCGTACAGGAAGCCAAACTGTGGCTTTCAGCGGCGCTGGCACAGGCCGACACGCTGGAAGTTGGCGAAGGAATCGGTCCGGTGCATCATTTCCACGCGTGGTGGTAATGGGTATACTGGCTGCAGAAACGGCGGCCAGGAAAAAGATAAATGGAACAAGCGCATACCCAGCTTATCGCACAACTGAATGAACGTATTTCAGCGGCGGATAACACGCCGCTGTATATGAAATTTGCGCAGACGGTGAAGAATGCTGTGCGCAGTGGGATCCTGGAGCACGGCAATATCCTGCCCGGCGAGCGCGACCTCAGCCAGTTGACCGGCGTTTCTCGGATTACGGTACGTAAGGCGATGCAGGCCCTGGAAGAAGAAGGTGTAGTAACACGTGCCCGCGGTTACGGAACGCAAATTAACAATATCTTCGAGTATTCGCTTAAAGAAGCGCGCGGTTTTTCTCAGCAGGTGGTGTTGCGCGGTAAAAAACCGGATACGTTGTGGGTTAACAAAAGAATTGTGCCTTGCCCGGAAGAGGTGGCACAGCAGTTGGCTGTTGTCGCAGGGAGTGATGTTTTCCTGCTCAAACGCATTCGTTACGTTGACGAAGACGCAGTCTCTATTGAAGAGTCCTGGGTACCCGCACATCTAATTCATGACGTGGATGCCATCGGTGTTTCGCTGTATGACTATTTTCGTAGCCAGCATATTTTCCCGCAGCGTACGCGCTCACGTGTTAGCGCCAGAATGCCTGACGCAGAGTTCCAGGCGCACATTCAAATGGATAGCAAAGTGCCGGTACTGGTGATCAAGCAGGTAGCGCTTGACCAGCAGCAACGGCCTATTGAATACAGCATCAGTTACTGTCGTAGCGATCTATACGTTTTTGTGTGCGAGGAGTAGCTCCTCGCGTGACGGGGCGCAATCGCCGCCGCGATGCCCAACTACCCAGGACGCCACCGCGTTACCTAACAGCACTGAGTCGGCCAGCGTCCAGCCAGATGCCAGCCCAGCCAGCATGCCGCCAGCGTGGCTGTCACCTGCGCCGATAGTATCAACGACCGCCGTTGCAAATGCCGGTACGCAGCCGGATGTCTGTGCGCTGAAATACCATGCGCCGTCTTTATCGTGCCGCACGACCACCGGTGCGGTGAAACGCTGCACCCATTCTGCGCCAAAACCTTCCACATCCTGACTTAATGCAAACCGCTCGGCAGCAATTTCCGCCTCTTGGCGATTGAGGGAAACCAGCGGACGACAGGCCATAATTCTTGCCAGTAAGGGCTCGGGAATGTCGCCGATGCGCGGGCCAAAATCGATAAACGGTGTCACCTCTTCCAGACCTTCCAGCCACTGCACCAGCAATTCACCGCACGGGGACGCTAGCTGATAACCCGAAAGATACACCAGGCTATGACGCGGGATATCCAGCTGTGCCAGCCAGGCGGCATTCCACTGATTCTCAACGCCGCTAAAAGACATAAAGGTACGCTCGCCATCCGGCTCCACCAGCGCCAGACACCAGCCGTTATCGCCTTCGGCATTGTCGATCCGGCTGTGCAGTCCCTCTTTTGCCATCCGGTTGCGGATAATGTCGGCCCACACTCCCTGGCCCAGTGGTAGAGCATTGCAGGCATCGATACCTAAACGCTTAAGCGTGACGGCGATATTGAGTGCACAGCCGCCAACGTTAACACCTTGCTGCTTGAGCTCTATGTCACAGCCGCGCCAGGGGAGGGCATACGCATCGGCAATGACATCAATCACCGCCGCACCCACCACCGTTACTGGCCGCTGTGTACGTAACTGCGAGAGAAGTTGTTGCAGATGCGTGTTGCTCATAGCGCCTCCCGCTGCTCGCGCAGTCGCATTAACCCGTTGGCGTAGTGGGTAAAGTCCAGCTGATTCACCGCGTCCAATTCCTGCTTCAATGCCGGGTTGATCGCGCTCACGCCGTGTAATGCACCACAAATGGCGGTTGCCATCGCCCCGATGGTGTCAGTATCGCCGCCGAGGTTAGCGCACAAAATGGCGCAGCGGTTAGGATCGGTCTGTGCCAGCTCAACCATGGCGATAGCGCAAGGAACGGACTCAATGGTGCTGGTTCCTGCCCCCACAACCTGATACAACTGCTCGCTGGCGGACTCGACGCCGTCGGCGTTACGGACGATTTTCAGCGCCAGTTCAAGGCGTGCACAAAGCGATGCGCTAAAGGTGGTGATTCGTTTTTGCTGCGCATGCAGGGCAATGGCAGGTAGCGCGTCGGCAATCTCTGACCATTTTCCTCCGTCGATGGCGCGCGATACCGCCCACGCGACGACAACGGCTCCCGCGATAGCCAGATCCGATTTATGCGTTGGGCTGGAGGCCAGTGCCACATCATCGATAAAGGCATCAAGATCGCGGGCGGGCAGCAGGCATCCCAGCGGGGAAACGCGCATTGCCGCGCCATTGGTCACGCCGTTGTTTTCCAGTTCGGCGACCGGTTTACCGTCACGAATAGCTTTCAACGCAATTTTCGAGGTCGGGCCGAGCACGTTTTTATTAAAAGCATCAAACTGCTCGGCCCAGGCCAGAATATTGCGACCAATAACGTCTGGCACAATTTCGCCGTCGCACTCAAGCAGGGCATCTGCCAGACACAGTGCCATGGACGTGTCATCAGTGAACTCCGCCTGGTTAAAATAGCAGGCGGCATTATTTTCCGCAGGGCCGGGCAAAAAACGGTCTATCCAACCGAAGTGTGCTTTAACCCGGGTTCTTGGCCACAGTTCCGACGGCATACCCATCGCATCCCCTAACGCCTGCCCATAAAGAGCACCGAGAATACGTTCTGCTTTCATTTTACTTCCCCTTGTTTCAACGCTACATCGCGATCGTCCACCTTAATGGCGGTGATTTCTTTGTCTGATTCGCGAAAGAAAATCATAAACATCACGGCAATGACGGCAATCATGACCGCGCCAAATCCCCACATGCCAGCCCAGTTAAAGGTGAGACCATTAACCGGTTCCTGATAAGCAAACATTTTTTCCATCATTACGCCGCCCAGACGGTAACCGAGCAGGCTGCCGAACCCCTGACAGCAGAGGGTGATAAGCCCTTGCGCTGCGGTGCGCATGTGGACCGGCGCTTTTTTATCGACATAGATGTAAGCCGTGACGTAATAGAAGTCGTAACTGACGCCGTGCAGCAGAATGCCGAGAAACAGCAGGGCGTAAGTGAAATATTCTTCCGCACCGCCGTAAACGAAAAATCCGTAGCGGATCGCCGCAGTAATAAGACCAAGCAACAATACCTTTTTAATGCCAAAGCGTTTGGTGAAAAACGGTAGCGCCAGCATGAAGAAGATTTCAGAGAATTGGCCCAGTGTCATCCAGCCGGTGGCGTTTTTCATTCCGACTTCTGTCAGGTAGCCGTTGGCAAAGATGTAATAGAACGCCAGTGGCATCGCAAACAGGAAAGAGCAAAAGAAGAAGACGAGGAAGTTCTTATCGCGCAGCAGGATCAGCGCATCCAGACCCAGCATAACTTTGAAATCCATTTTGCCGGTACTTTTTGGCGGCGTATCCGGTAAAAAGAAGGCAAAAACGCCTAACAATGCGGAGCTTCCGGCAGTGATAAGCAGGGGAATATTGGTCGGTGAGATGTCGTTATAGCCAAGCATTTGCGGTAAGAAACCGCAGGCCAAACCGGAGGCAATCCAGCCAATGGTGCCCATCACGCGGATGCGCGGGAAATCACGTTCAACATCCGGTACGTTGGCAAAAGCAATACTGTTGGTCAGCGCAATCGTCGGCATATAGGTCAACGAATAGGCCAGTAACAGAGGGAAGAATCCGCTAAAGGTGGTTTGCTGGGCGGCGAAGTACATCAGAATAGCGCCGACGAACATCAACACCGCCAGCACTTTTTGCGCGGAGAAAAAGCGGTCAGTGATTGAACCGACCAGAATGGGCGACAGGATCGCCGCAATGGCGGTGCAGGCGTAGGACCAGCCGATCTCACCGGCACTAAAGCCACTTTTACTCAGCCACAGCCACAGTGGTACAAACCAGGCGCCCCAGATAAACCACTCTACAAACATCATGAACGACAGCTTAACTGTAGTTTTCATCTTTAAATCCTTCATGACAGGTAAGGTACGCGCTGATAGTACCATTCAATAATACCTTTAAAATACCTTTGAGATTAAACTTTGACCGTCTTAACATTATTTTTTCCTGAATCGAGCCAGCAGAAGTTGCTGAAAAGTGCGCTAAAGATGGAAAAAAAGCGCAGTCGGTACCAGGCTTAATGCTGCCCGCAAAAAGGCGGGTCAGGACAATCCATATTCCGGTTTTAAACCGGAACTTACGGGAGCATAGCTATGACTGATATTGCGCAGTTGCTTGGCAAAGATGCCGACAGCCTTTTACAGCATCGTTGTATGACCATTCCTTCTGACCAACTTTACCTGCCTGGACATGATTACGTCGATCGCGTGATGGTGGATAACAACCGGCCGCCTGCCGTGCTGCGTAATATGCAGACGCTGTATAACACGGGGCGACTTGCCGGGACAGGGTATCGGTGGATCAGGGGGTAGAGCATTCTGCTGGGGCTTCGTTTGCAGCTAACCCGCTGTACTTTGATCCGAAGAATATTGTGGAGTTGGCTATCGAAGCAGGGTGCAACTGCGTGGCATCGACTTACGGTGTGCTGGCTTCTGTCTCCCGCCGCTACGCGCACCGTATCCCGTTCCTCGTTAAAATTAACCACAACGAAACGCTCAGCTATCCGAATACCTTTGACCAGACGCTGTATGCCAGCGTAGAGCAGGCGTTCAATATGGGTGCGGTTGCGGTAGGGGCAACCATCTATTTCGGTTCTGAGGAATCTCGCCGCCAGATTGAAGAGATTTCAGCAGCGTTTGAGCGCGCCCATGAGTTGGGTATGGTTACCGTGCTGTGGGCGTATCTGCGTAACTCCGCGTTTAAAAAAGATGGCGTGGATTACCATGTTTCCGCCGATCTTACCGGGCAGGCTAACCATCTGGCTGCCACTATCGGAGCGGATATCGTTAAGCAGAAAATGGCGGAAAATAACGGCGGGTATAAAGCGGTTAATTTTGGCTACACCGACGATCGCGTCTATACCAAGTTGACCAGCGAGAATCCAATTGACCTGGTGCGTTACCAACTGGCGAACTGTTATATGGGACGTGCCGGGTTAATTAACTCTGGCGGGGCGGCCGGCGGCGATACCGACCTGAGCGATGCAGTGCGTACGGCGGTTATTAACAAACGTGCAGGTGGTATGGGGCTGATTCTGGGGCGTAAAGCGTTCAAGAAAACCATGGCCGACGGCGTTAAGTTGATTAACGCCGTACAGGACGTTTATCTAGACAGCAAAGTCACTATTGCCTGATCCCTCGGATCGTCGTTGGGTTAGCGCAATAGCGGACAACCCGGCGGCAGTCTGCAACGTAGCGCAGCGGGCAGGATTTCAATATGAAACTCTTGTCCGCTGAGTGGTTCACCATCGAGATTAAAGGTAATTTCGTGTGGGGCGCGGATATCAAACCACGACGATGCGCCGTCAATAATGTTAGGGTTGTCTTCGGATTGCGTTAACGCCGAAAGCAGTCCTGGCAGTAGTTCCTCGCCGGTAAAAATGCGCAGTTGCAGCAGGCCGTCGTTGATCAGCGCCGTCGGGCAAAGCTGTTGCCCACCACCGGCCTGGCGACCGTTACCGATACCAATCACCAGCGCCTTACCCTGCCAGTGAAAATCCTCCCCACGAATGTCACAGATGTCGGGCTTGAGCGTATCCATGCGCATTAATCCGTGAATAAAATACGATACACCGCCCAGTGCGGCCTTGAGTTTTTCCGGCGTTTCGGTGGTGATGCGAGTGCCAAACCCGCCGGTAGCCATGTTGATAAAACAGGTTTTATCGTTGACCTGTACCATATCGATCGCAGTCGCATTTGCAGCGATAGCCAGCTTTAACGCCTTTTCAAGGTCATCGGGTATACCAACGCTGGTGGCAAAGTCATTCGCCGTTCCCAACGGTAAAATACCCAGCGCTGGAATATTGCCACCCTGCGACTGAATCAGCGCTGTCGAAACTTCGTTGATGGTGCCGTCACCGCCGCCGGCTATCACCGTAGCAACGCCTAGCTGACGAGCTTCATCAACGTAGCGTTGGGCATCGCCTTTTTCCCAGGTCACGCGAACATGGATTTCCACGCCTTCATCGCGAAGCTTCGCAATGGCATCACGCAGGGGGAGATTATCAGCACTTTTTCCATTGAGGATCAGTAAACTGGCAGGGAACGCTATCATCCGTTTGCCTCACTTTTTTTCGTTTTAACAAGTGTATGCCAGGAAAGCGTTTATGGCGTAAGAACTGACTGAAAGCGCAGGCGAAGAGATAAAAAAAGCCGCAGAGCGCGGCTTTTCAGATTGGGCAGACGTTACTGCGGGAACCACTGATCGCTGATTTTCTGGTACGTGCCGTCAGCTTTGATTGCCGCCAGCGCGCTGTTCAGTTTTTCCAGCAGGGCTTTGTTATCTGGGCGAACCGCGATGCCAAGGCCAGTACCGAAGTATTGCGGATCGGTTACTTTGTCTGTGGCTACGCCTAACTGCGGGTTGGTTTTCAGCCATTCGTTAACCACAGCGGTATCGCCAAATACGCCATCAATACGGCCATTTTTCAGGTCGATAATCGCATTCTGATAGCTATCGTAGGCCACGGTTTTCACCTCAGGATGTTTGTCCTGCAGGTATTTCTGATGGGTGGTGCCGTTTTCCATACCGATGCGCTTACCTTTCAGGTCGGCAAAGGTTTTATAGGTGTCTTTTTTCGCAATCACCAGCGCGGAGTTGGCATAGTAAGGCTGAGTAAATGCAACCTGCTTGCTACGCTCAGGTGTGATATCCATTCCGGAAATTACCGCATCATATTTCTTGAATTTCAGCGCGGGGATCAGGCTGTCGAAAGCGTGATTGGTGAAAGTACATTCTGCCTGCATTTGTTTGCACAGCGCCGTTGCCAGGTCGATGTCAAAACCGACAATTTTATTGCTCGCGTCCAGTGATTCAAATGGCGGATACGTGGCTGATACACCGAAACTAATTTTATCAGCAGCTGAGGCGCCAGCGGCGAAAGTAGCAAGTAATGCGGCCAGTACTAACTTTTTCATGGTGGAACTCCCGTCTGTCAATCTTATGATTATTACCGTGTCTGCGGCGTGGAGTAACAATGCCATTTTATGAATTTATATGCAATAAAAATGATTAAGTATTTTTTACAGTATAAAAAAAGACGGACAATTTAGGTTGTTGTCCGTCTTTATTATTTTGCTTTATGCATATTTGCTGGATGGCGGTGCTAGCACCTTATCCGGCCTACAAAAGGTGCATGAACCGTAGGCCTGATAAGCGTAGCGCCATCAGGCATATGCTTAATTCCGGTGTTCAAACGCCAGCGCTTTACGTTCGATTAAGCGCATCATCAGCGTCAGCAAACCGTTGACGATCAGATAAATCACACCTGCCGCACCGAAGACCATAACGTCATAAGTACGACCGTACAGCAGCTGGCTATAGCCCATGACTTCCATCAGCGTGATAGTGTAAGCCAGTGAGGTACTTTTAAATACCAGCACCACTTCGTTGGAATACGAGGAGAGGGCGCGTTTAAAGGCGTACGGCAACAGAATCGCCAGCGTATCCTTTTTGCTCATCCCTAACGCTCCGCAGGACTGCCACTGGCCTTCCGGGATTGCACGGATAGCACCGTAGAACAGTTGCGTAGTGTAGGCTGCACTGTTTAACGACAGCGCAATTAAGGCGCATAACCAGGGTTCAGAGAGCAGATGCCACAGTACCGGATATTCTTGCAATGCTGGAAACTGTCCTGGTCCGTAGTAGATCAGGAAGATTTGCACCAGCAGCGGTGTACCGGTAAACAGCGTGATATACGCGCGAACCAGCCACACCAGCACCGGCGTTTTCAGCGTCAGGATGACGGTGAAGATCAGCGCCAGCACCAGAGCAACCACGATGGAGGCGACTGTCAGCGTCAGGCTGGTATGCAGCCCTTTCAACAATTCAGGTAAATACTCAAGCATTAGCCTGGTCTCCGCTCAAAACGTGTCGCGCGCAGGTCAATGCGTTTGAGAATGTACTGACTCACCAGCGTAATCACCAGGTAAATAGCGGCCGCCACAATGTACCAGGTAAACGGCTCCTGGGTACGGGTGGCAATACTCTTCGTTTGTAGCATCAGATCGTTCACGCTGATAAGGCTGACCAGCGCGGTATCTTTCAGCAATACCAGCCACTGGTTACCCAGTCCCGGTAAGGCATGACGCCACATCTGCGGCATCACCAGACGAAAGAAGATCGCGGCTTTAGACAAACCCAACGCCTGACCTGATTCCCATTGTCCGAGTGGCACGGCCTTCAGCGCGCCACGCAGCGTTTGCGACGCGTAAGCGGCGTACAATAATGACAGTGCAATGACACCGCACAGGAACGGGCTGACGTCGAAGTTTTCGATCTGCATCTGAACCGGGATTTGTACAAACCCGAGATTGATCGTAAAGCCATCGGCCAGCGTCAGCAGCAGTTGTGAGGAGCCGAAATAGATAAACAGAACCACCAGAATTTCTGGCAGACCGCGCAGGATGGTGACCAGGGCCGAGCCCGCCCATGCCACCGGGCGCCATTTTACTGACTCCCAGACGGCAAAAAACATGGCGAGTGCAAGGCCAATGATCAGCGCACAAACGGCAAGGCCGACGGTCATCCCGGCGGCGCTTGCTAAAGGAAAAAATTCATTCATCAAATATTACTTCTGGAACCATTTGTTGTAGATGGTTTCGTAAGTCCCATCTTTCTTCACTTTTTCCAGCGCAGCGTTAAACTTCTGCTGCAGCTCAGTGTTGCCCTGACGCACCGCGATGCCCAGACCCGTACCGAAGTAATCTTTATCCGTCACTTTGTCGCCAACCGCGGCCAGTTTTGGATTGTCTTTCAGCCATTCGGTTACCACTGCGGTGTCACCGAATACACCGTCAATGCGACCGTTTTGCAGATCGAGTTTGGCATTCTGGTAGCTGTCATACGGCACAGTGGTCACTTCCGGATGTTTATCCATGATGAATTTCTGGTGCGTAGTACCGTTTTGAACGCCGACTTTTTTACCTTTCAGCTGGTCAATGCTGGTGTATTTACCCTGCTGGCCCACAAACAGCGCAGAGTTGTCGTAGTAAGGGGTGGTGAACAGCACCTGTTTTTCACGCTCTGGGGTGATGTCCATACCGGCCATTACCGCGTCAAAACGACGGAATTTCAGGCTTGGGATCAGGCTGTCGAAGGCCTGATTGGTGAAGGTACAAGTAGCGTCAATCTCTTTACACAGCGCGTTTGCCAGATCAACGTCAAAACCTACGATCTTGTTATTCGCATCGATAGATTCAAACGGAGGATAAGACGCTTCGGTGGCGAAACGAATGGTTTGGGCTGCGGTAGCGGAAAGACTAAAACCTGCGATTAGCGCGGCAATCAGAACTTTTTTCATTGTATTGTCCCGAATCTTAGTGAGAAAGATAGTTTTTAAACGCTTCGGTTTGCGGGTTGGCAAAGCAGCTCGCATCCCCAAACTCGACGATATGACCGTTTTCCATATACACCACACGACTGGCCGTTTTACGTGCAACTTCCACTTCGTGGGTGACGATCACCTGAGTAATGTTGGTTTCCGCCAGTTCGCGAATGATGCTGACGATTTGGGCGGTAATTTCCGGGTCAAGCGCGGCGGTCGGTTCATCAAACAGCAGCACCTGCGGCTCCATCATCAACGCGCGGGCAATGGCTACACGCTGTTGCTGGCCACCGGAAAGATGTAATGGGTAACGATCGCTGTAAGGCTTGAGGCGCAGACGTTCCAGCAGTTTCTCGGCGCGCGCCATTGCCTGCTCTTTTGTCAGACCGAGCACACGGCAGGGCGCTTCAATCAGGTTCTGCACAACCGTGAGATGCGGCCAGAGATTATATTGCTGAAAGACCATGCCCACGTTCTGACGCAGATCCCGAATGGCTTTATCTGACGGGGTCTTCGTGAAGTCGAAACGGTTGCCCGCAATAGAGAGCGTGCCCGAGCGCGGCATCTCAAGCAGGTTGAGTACGCGCAGCAGCGAGCTTTTCCCGGCTCCACTTGGGCCAAGTAACACCAGTGTTTCACCCTGAGGGCAATCCAGCGTGATATCGAACAGCGCCTGATGTGCGCCGTAGAAGCAGTTAATGCCGTTTAATTGAATACTCATTGACACTCGATACTGGCAGTCTGATAGCTATTGAAGCCGCAGATACTACCTTTGACAGAATAGTTATGCAATATTTATGCGTTAAAAGTTAAATGCAAACCGCATTCTTCTCTAAACATAGCACAAAATAGCGGGGCCACCAGTGGGCAAGAATAAATGTCGGCATTCTATGCAGAATGCCAGACAATTTATGGGGGTTATGATTTAAGCGGGTGAATGGGGCGGTTAGCGGTTTTCGACAGACTGGCGCAGCGTCCCGGCTGGCGCGTGTACGCTGCCGCCCAGATAGCGTACATCATCAACGACCCAGCACTGACCTTCACGGATCATCAGCACTTCATCACGCCAGCTTTGGTCACCCTGTTTCAGCTCTACGCGCAGTGGAATGTTGCGTGCATCACTATTCGGAATAGTCGATGCGCTGGCGACACTGGCGCTGTCTGGTAACGTAGCGCGACTGGAGAACGGATCGCTGTTAAACAGATCGCGGTGTGCATTATCACGGCTGGCATCGGTCAGCAGTTTAGCCAGATTGTCGCTCAGGTACGGACGAAGGGCGGTAATATCATTGTTTCGATGCTGAATACGGTAATCATAGAATTGTTGAGCCACGCTGTCTGGCCCACCTTCTATGCATGAACCACTACGCGTGCCGTTATCTTTATAGACCGGCGTCACGGTCGTACAGGCGCTGAGAAGTAGTGCACATGGAACCAGCAGAGAGAGTTTCGAATAGCGCATAATGATTTCCTTATAAGCTTCCTACTAATTGTGTTCTACGATGAACAATTCGGTCTAACTAAAGATTGTATGATCGATTAACACATTGTTTTTGCTAAAGCAAATTCGCGGACACCCCACCTGAAGTATGTTGGTGGCGCTCGTTGCCAGCTTCAGCTTTAGTATATCAACCTGCAACGGGGCGTTGGCGGCCATTCATGCTTCTTATACTGTATAGACCATCTGAGCATTTGCATGTTCCATTTGCCGCGCTTTACGCATGGCTAAACAAAACTCATGCCGTGTTGTTGGCTATAAGGGACTCCGGATGGCTAAAATAAGAGTTGCTTAATCTCGGTGCCCGTGCGTTAATGATCCGGGCGGTTTGAATAACAGACGATATACAAAGTAGTTTACTCAAGCAATTCTCATTTTCAGGTGTAACCCGTTTATCCCCTCTTTGAGTTTCTTCATTAAGCACTACGAAGTTTCTGTCATAAAAACCAAGCTTGCCGAAAGGCTCAAATTAAGGAATAAATATATGTCTACTAAAATGACTGGTTTAGTTAAATGGTTCAATCCTGAAAAAGGTTTTGGCTTCATTACGCCTGCAGATGGCAGCAAAGATGTCTTTGTCCATTTCTCAGCGATTCAAAGTAATGAGTTTAAGACGCTGAATGAAAACCAGAAAGTCGAATTCGGTGTGGAGCAGGGACCTAAAGGTCCATCCGCAATTAATGTTGTGGCGCTTTGAGGTAACTATTATTACTAATCATATTCACTTTCGCTGTCCATGTTGCCATGGTTCCCAATACAGAACATCAACCTTTGATGTTACTGAGGGAAATCCGTTCGGGGCAAAATGTATTTTTTGTAAATCAAAAATGATTACATTTGATAACGTAGCAATGTACATTCAGTCCGGCCAGGCGCCATTAGATTTTAGAAAATAATAACTTCAGGCCTCCAAACATCTGGGGGCTTTTTTATTTCTGGCGGCATGCCAGTCAAATAAAAATAAAAAACGCACCACCTGAAACCGCTACACATCAACAAGGATAGCAGTTTTATTTGGCGGGCTTTCCTTTGAGTGTCATAGTGTATTGGTTTGATAATGCTTTTGAGATTGTGCTCTTAGCACAAAAAGGAGATTAACCATGCAGTTTTCGACAACCCCTACGCTGGAAGGACAGAGCATCGTGGAGTACTGCGGTGTTGTTACCGGTGAAGCCATTTTAGGCGCGAATATTTTCCGCGATTTCTTCGCCGGCATTCGCGATATTGTTGGCGGTCGCTCCGGCGCGTATGAAAAAGAGCTGCGTAAAGCGCGTGAAATTGCTTTTCAGGAGCTGGGCGAACAGGCGAAAGCGCTGGGTGCTGATGCGGTGGTCGGTATCGATATCGATTACGAAACCGTAGGCAAAGACGGTAGCATGCTGATGGTGAGCGTCAGCGGTACCGCGGTGAAAACTTGCCGATGAAACGTCTGTTGTGTCTGCTGGCATTTACGCTGTTGCTGGTGGGATGTGCTGGCGAAAAAGGGATTGTCGACAAAGACGGGTATCAGTTAGATACCCGCCGTCAGGCCCAGGCTGCTTATCCGCGCATTAAAGTACTGGTTATCCATTACACCGCAGATGATTTTGACTCTTCCCTGGCTACGCTGACCGATAAAAACGTCAGTTCACACTATTTGATCCCCGCAGTGCCGCCGCTTTACCATGGTAAACCGCGTATCTGGCAACTGGTGCCCGAAAAAGATCTGGCCTGGCATGCGGGGATTAGCTTCTGGCGCGGTGCTACGCGTATTAACGATACCTCAATTGGCATTGAGCTGGAAAACCGCGGCTGGCAAAAATCAGCGGGCAGCAAGTATTTTGCGCCGTTTGAGCCCGCGCAGATTCAGGCGTTAATCCCATTGGCGAAAGATATTATCGCCCGCTACGACATAAAACCGCAAAACGTGGTGGCTCATGCAGACATTGCGCCGCAGCGTAAGGACGATCCCGGTCCGCTGTTTCCGTGGCAAGCACTGGCCGCTCAGGGCATTGGCGCATGGCCGGATGCTCAGCGTGTGGCATTTTATCTCGCCGGACGAGCGCCCCATACGCCGGTAGAAACCGCGTCATTGCTCGATCTACTGTCACGCTATGGCTATGAGGTAAAACCCGAGATGACGCCGCGTGAACAGCAGCGGGTGATTATGGCGTTCCAGATGCACTTCCGCCCGACGTTGTGGAATGGCGTGGCGGACGCTGAAACGCAGGCGATTGCCGAAGCGTTACTGGAGAAATACGGGCAGGGTTAACGCAGACACCAATGCCTGATGGCGCTTCGCTTATCAGGCCTACGGTTAATTTGGCAGGATTTTGTGGCGCTTGCGCCGCCACCCTGCAATGGCTATCAGCCTAACGCGGCAGCTTACCGTGGTCGCGCAGCCAGGCCGCGGTACGCTCAATCCCTTCATCCAGCGTCACAACGGGCTGATAACCTAACTCTTCCTGGGCGCGGCTGGTATCCAGCGTAAAGTCAAAATTTAGCTTCGAAACGCCGTAATGCGTAAGCTTTGGCTCTTTCGCCGATTTATTGCCTAAGCGCTCCATGCTGCGGGCAATCATGTCCAGCATCGGGTAGGGCACGGAGCGGATACGGCAATCAATATTCAGCTCGTCGATGAGTTTCTGCACAATACTGCGCAGGGTGCGGTGTTCACCGTTGGTTATATTGTACGCACGACCCGACGGCAGCTTATCGCAGGCTTGCTGACTCGCCAGCCACATCGCGTGAACCGCGTTCTCGTAATAGGTCATATCCACCAGCGCACTCCCGCCGTGCGGCAACAGGATGCTGCCGTAGTGGTACATCATATGGGCGAGGCGGGGAATAAAGACTTTATCGTGAGGTCCGAACAAGCTTTGTGGGCGCAAGACAGTAAAGCGAGTCTGCGGGTTAGCCTGGGCGAGCAGTGCAATCACCTCTTCACCAGCCGCTTTGCTGCGGGCGAATTCGTTGGCGAAGCGATGGGGACGGAAGTCTTCTTTGATATCGCGATGATGGTGATAATCAAAATACAGCGACGGAGAGGAGATATGAATAAAGTTACGTACACCCCAGGCTACGGCCCACTCGCCCAGACGGCGGGTAGCACGAACGTTGGCCAGATCAAATGCTTCCTGAGTTCCCCATGGAGAGGTGAAGCTGGAGCAGTGCCACAGCGTGTCAATGCCGGCCAGCATCACTTTTGCCTGCGAAGAAACCAGCTCGGTCAAATCCGCATGCACAAATTCTGCGCCCATTTTCTCCAGCAGCTTGCCCATCGCTTCGTTGCGACCGGTGGCTCTGACGCTGACGCCTTTGCTGCATAAAAACTCAACCGCGTTTCGGCCCAAGCCGCTGGTGGCTCCGGTAACCAGTACCTTCATATCAATCCACTGTGTTTAAAAAACGTCGTGCGCATTCTTCCGTGAATTACGCCTGTATGCAATGGGAAACATGAAAGAATACAGGCTCTTTTTATCATTAGTCTGTGATTTGTTCTGCAAGTTTGGCTATACGCTTCGCCATCCCCCTGAAAATGAACAGGTGGGCGGGGATCATCAACAGCCAGTAGAAGAGGCCAGGCATACCGTGCGGATGCCACCACGCGCGTACATCAATGCGTCGGTGGTCACCTTTATCTTCCAGTGTGAAGCTCAGGCGTCCCAGTCCCGGCGCTTTCATCCCAAACAGCAGCGTCAGCTGTTTCTCCGGCTCAACGATGATGACTTTCCAGCTATCAACGGTGTCGCCAACCTGCAATAGTGGGTGTTCGGGACGACCTTTTGCCAGCTTATGGCCGACCAGCAGGTCCAACGCCGCGCGCGTCTTCCATAGAATATTGCCAAAGAAATAGCCTTCTTTGCCGCCGAGTCGATTCACAACCTGCCACAGCGCTTTTGTGCTGGCAGAGGTTTCAACGCTAAAGCCAGCTTGTTTGGCGAAATAGCCATATTCTGGACGCCAGCGGGCAAACGCCTGTGCGTCGTAACCCCAGTCGCTGGAGTTGACCAGCTTCTCTTCTTCCTTCAACGTGCTGCGCACGGCGTCATCAAAGGCAATCAGTTTTTGTGGGATCAGCGCACGTAATTCGGTGTCATCGGCCAGCAGGTCGTGTTTTAAGCCCTGGATCAGCGCTTTGGCCGTGGTTGGCGGCACTGACGTAATGACGTTCAAAAACCAGACCGAAATCCAGCGGGTAGGAAAGGGGATGGGGATGAGCAGGCGATGTTTACCGCTGACCGCCATAAAATGCTCGAACTGTTCCTGATAGCTCAACACCTGCGGCCCGGCGGCTTCGAGGACGCGGTGATGTGGTGTGGGATTTTCCAACAATGCCACCAGATAGTACATTAAATTCTCCAGCGCGATAGGCGTGGTACGCGAGCGTACCCAGCGTGGAGGGGTGAGAACCGGTAGGTTGTAAACCATATCGCGCATGACTTCAAAGGCAGCGGAACCCGCTCCCACGATAATGCCCGCGCGCAATTCCGTCATTGGCACGCCTGACTCGCGCAGGGTGTCTGCGGTTATCTGTCGCGCACGCAGATGATCGGATTGTTCATGCCGGGGAGCCTGCAATGAGCTCAGGAAAATAAGCTGTTTAACTGGCGTATTACGCAGCGCATCGCGCACGTTCATCGCCACCTGACGTTCGTGGGCAATAAAATCACCGCCTTCGCCCATACCATGAACCAGATAATAAACCGTATCAACACCCGTCAGCAGCGGGGTGAGGTTATCTGGCCAATTCAAATCGACCTTGTGGCAACTGACATTGGCCAGTTGCTGCTTTTCCAGCCGTTCAATGCGACGTGCCGCAGCCAACACCTGGTGCCCTTGCTGACTGAGCGCCTGTACCAAATGCTGACCAATGTAGCCACTGGCGCCAAGAACCAAAATCCGTTGCGGCACGCCCATCTCCTTATTGGGTTAAAAAAGCGCGCCAGTGGGCGACGACTTCAGCAAGTTGTTCACGTGATACGTCCAGGTGCATCACCAGGCGCACAATCGGGGAGGCGTTAATCAGCACACCTTGCGCTTTCATATACTCGCCCAGCGCGGCAGCGTGCTCTTCGCCAACGCGAACAAACAGCATATTGGTGTCGTGGCGCATGACGTCCGCCCCTGCTTCGCGCAGCTGCTCCGCCATCCAGGCGGCGTTGTCATGATCTTCCTGCAAACGCGCCACGTTATTTTTCAGCGCATACAGCCCGGCCGCTGCCAGAATACCGGCCTGACGCATTCCGCCGCCGGTCATTTTGCGCCAGCGAATAGCGCGTTTGATGTACTCGTGGCTGCCGACCAGCAGTGAACCAACGGGGGTGCCGAGGCCTTTGGAGAGGCAAATGGTGAACGAATCACAGTATTGCGTGACATCTTTAAGTTCACAGCCGTAGGCGACGATGGCGTTAAAAATACGTGCGCCGTCGACGTGCAGGGCAAGATTACGCTCACGGGTGAATTCCCAGGCGTCTTTCAGATACTCGCGCGGCAGCACTTTGCCGTTGTGGGTATTTTCCAGGCTGAGCAAGCGGGTGCGGGCAAAATGGATATCGTCCACTTTGATTTTTGCAGCTACTTTGTCCAGAGGCAGGGAGCCATCCGGTGCGGCGTCGATAGGTTGCGGTTGAATGCTACCGAGCACCGCTGCGCCACCTGCTTCGTAGAGATAGTTATGCGCGCCCTGGCCGGCAATGTACTCTTCGCCACGCTGACAATGGCTGAGCAGCGCCACCAGGTTAGCCTGAGTACCGGTAGGTAAGAAAATAGCGGCTTCTTTACCAGAAAGCTCTGCGGCGTATTGCTGGAGGGCGTTAACGGTAGGGTCGTCTCCATACACGTCATCCCCGACCGGGGCTGCCATCATCTCTTCCAGCATGGCGCGACTCGGCCGGGTGACGGTATCACTGCGTAAATCAATCATGGTGTCTCCTTATTACACTTCATCCTTCAGGCTGCTTCGGCGTTGGCCGCACCCTTAAACCCCAGTCACATAGTATACCTATGTGACTGGGGATTTTCGGGCTAGCCGCCTTGATGCATCATGAATGATTTTGTGTGTGATTTAATAAGGATGTTTTACCTGAGCCAGTTCGTTTTCGCCAGTTCGATCACTTCATCACCGCGTCCACTGATGATTGCGCGCAGCATATACAGGCTAAAACCTTTAGCCTGTTCGAGTTTGATCTGCGGCGGGATCGCCAGCTCTTCTTTCGCCACGACCACATCGACCAGCACCGGGCCGTCAATCGACATCGCTCTTTGTAGCGCTTCATCAACCTCTGAGGATTTTTCCACGCGAATGCCTGTAATGCCGCAGGCTTCGGCAATCCGCGCGAAGTTGGTGTCGTGCAGTTCGGTGCCGTCGGTCAGATAACCGCCCGCTTTCATCTCCATTGCGACAAATCCCAGTACGCTGTTGTTGAAGACAATAATCTTCACCGGCAGCTTCATTTGGACAACCGACAGAAAGTCTCCCATCAGCATACTAAAGCCGCCGTCACCGCACATTGCCACAACCTGGCGTCCTGGTTCGGTCGCTTGTGCACCGAGTGCCTGCGGCATAGCATTAGCCATCGACCCGTGGTTAAACGATCCGAGCAGACGACGTTTGCCGTTCATTTTCAGATAGCGTGCTGCCCACACCGTTGGCGTACCAACGTCGCAGGTAAAGATGGCATCGTCAGCGGCAAAGTGGCTGATCTGCTGCGCCAGATACTGCGGGTGAATGGCTTTATCGCTGGGTTTGGCTAAATCATCCAGCCCTTTGCGCGCCTCGCGATAGTGCTCCAGCGCTTTGTCCAGGAACTGCCGCTCGGTTTTTTCCTCCACCAGCGGCAGTAGGGCACGTAACGTAGATTTAATATCGCCTACCAGCGCCATATCAACTTTACTGTGCGCGCCAATGCTCGCCGGATTGATATCAATCTGAATAATTTTGGCGTCGGTGGGGTAGAACGGGCGATAGGGGAACTGGGTGCCAAGCAGGATCAACGTGTCGGCATTCATCATGGTATGGAAGCCGGATGAAAAGCCAATCAGCCCGGTCATACCCACATCATAGGGGTTATCGTACTCAACATGCTCTTTACCACGCAGGGCGTGAACAATCGGCGCTTTGATTTTAGCCGCAAACTCAACCAGTTCTTTATGCGCACCGGCGCAGCCACTACCGCACATCAGGGCGATATTGCTGGAGTAGCGCAGCAGTTGCGCCAGTTTTCTCAGCTCTTCTTCTTGTGGAGTCACCACCGGGAGCGGCGCATGATACCAGTGCGTGGTGGCGCTTTCAGGTGCAGGTTTTAGCGCCACGTCACCGGGTAAAACCACCACCGAGACGCCACGATTTAATACGGCTTTACGCATGGCAATGGCGAGTACCTGCGGGATCTGTTCTGGGCTGGAAACCAGCTCGCAATAGTGGCTACATTCGCGGAACAACTCTTGCGGGTGGGTCTCCTGAAAATAACCGCTGCCTATTTCACTGGAGGGAATATGCGCGGCGATTGCCAGTACCGGGACGTGGTTACGGTGACAATCAAACAGCCCGTTGATCAGGTGCAGGTTGCCTGGCCCGCACGAGCCTGCGCAGACGGCCAGTTCGCCCGTCAACTGCGCTTCAGCGCCCGCGGCGAAGGCTGCAACCTCTTCATGACGGGTTGGCATCCAGTCAATTGTTCCCATACGATTCAGACTGTCACTCAGACCATTTAGCGAGTCACCCGTTACACCCCAAATGCGTTTTACGCCAGCCTGTTCGAGTGTTTTAGCAATAAAAGCGGCAACCGTTTGTTTCATGGTTTTCCTTCTCCTCTAATGTGATACCGGTTACAAGTTTAGATGAAGATAATAGTTATGCTTCTCATTTCCCCCTTATTTCCGGCAGGTTTCATTTAACCTGTATTAAGCGTAGTTTGTTATTGGACATGGTGAAACAAGGAATAAATTCAAATGGTTATAAAACTATTAAATTCAGTTAACCGAGTACTGACTCACGAAGATTTTGGCAAGTTATTGTTACGCTTTGCCGTCGGTGGGCTGATGCTGTTTCATGGGCTGCATAAACTCTTTGCGGGTATTGATGGCATCAGCGGTATGTTGATAGCGAAAGGTTTCCCAGGCTTTATTGCGTATGGCGTTCTGTTGGGAGAGGTCGTGGCACCGTGCCTGATTATTCTTGGCATCCTGACGCGTCCGGCGGCGTTGGGGCTGGCGTTTACGATGGTTGTGGCATGGCTGATGGTCGGGATGGGGGAAACCTGGACACTGGATAAAACCGGTGCATGGGCGATTGAAAGTCTGGTTTATTTCTTTATCGGCGCGCTGGCCGTGGCGTTTTTGGGGGCGGGGCGTTACTCCGTTGCCGGGAATTCTGCCTGGCGATAGTTACCATCTGAGAGTCAATACCGAGGCGGGAAAGCGTAACATTGCTCCGCCTCGTCGTTCAATTTGTCGCTAATCTATATGTCGTCACTGTTCCATAGTTTGTGCCGACGTCTCAGCGCTCGCTGCGTCAATGCCCTTGCCATCGCGGCGCCTATTTCAGCGCTGACCACCAGTCCCTGAATAAACGGACGATCGTGCATTAACCACGGCAGCCCGCCAAAAGCGATGCGATTGCGGGCGTTTTCCGGCGCTTGCAGCGTGTAATCTTCGCCGATATCCGGGATCTCATCGCCACAGGCCAGCAGTTGATCGCGTAGCGTTGGGAACGGGATATCTTTGCTCTGCAATGCCCGTTGTCCTCGGGCGTCAATAAACACATCAAATTCGCTGCGCTGACCGTGGTGGGAAATTACCGTTATTTCCTGTTCATTCATGCGCTCATAATCTGTGCCGAGCGCGAGGATCTCAATCAGCCAGGCTTCGTGCAGCGCCAGCAGTCGGCGAACTGACTCTGACGGGATTGCCGCATAGTTATCAATAAATACCCGCGCCAGTCCGCGCTTGAAACGTTTTTCGTCGCGGGTATCAAGATGAGGGACTATCTCCTCGATAACCTCGTGCAGGCGCAGCAAGGTATAGCGCCAGGCGACGGTATGTTGTTTCTGCTTGTTGCGCTCAACTTCTACCAGGTTACGTCTCGCCCAGTCAAAAGGGTCATGCCTGAGCCTGTCGGCGAAATAGACTTCGGGGAACGTGTCGGCGTTAAGCGTCGCAAGCGCCACCTGTTGGCACCAGCCTGGCGCTGCGTCTTGCAGTTGTTGCGCCATAAGCTGAAAGATGCGGTCCAGTAATCCGTTTTGGCCATGGGCAATGGCATCTTCAATCGCTTCTGGCGTCGCGATATTCAGCGATTCATACGGAAGGGGGCAGTAAAAATCCGCTTCAGGCAGTACCCCGCTGCGCGACATCAGGGTAAGCTTCAGGTTTTGACTGTCAGATTTAGGTGTGAATTGCAGTGAATGGTCGGTATTGGTAGTGAAGGTGCCATGCTGACTGGCCACAGCCATCGCGGCGTCGATAGCGCTTAGCGAGGTGCCCAGAATCCCTACCCGGCAAGCACTAATCTGCGCGTCCATCAGACCGGTCCACGGACTGGGGAAAAACTTGCGCGCCTGAGCATCCGTTTCAGGCCACAGATGACCAGTGGCGATAGCGGCGAAATCCACCTCAACGGGTTGTGACGCGTGGTTGATCCACAAAGAAACCCCATTCGGGTCTGCTCGCAGGTCGGTGACTTCGCTTGATTCATGTATGCGAATCGTGAAACCGGCTTGTTGCGCTTTCTCGACAATGGCTAAAAAACGATTGCGATAATAGTCGCCGAGGATCACGCGGGGCAAAAATTGCCGCTCATGCAAAGAGGTGCGTTCAATTTGAAACTGGGCCAGATAGTCATCACTTTGATTCTGAAGCCACGTCAGATAGCTGATATAGATCGGTGGGATCTCAATGCTGGCTATATTTGCCAGCATGTGGTCTGCGTTGTTGTCGCTATTGTAAGGCATGCCAACGCCCGCCTCTTCAGCTTGCTCGTAAAGCTCTATTTCCAGCGGTTCACCGCACTCAACCAGGGCATGAAACGTATAAATCCCGGTGGGACCGACGCCGACAATGGCCACTTTTTTCATGGGGATCCTTGTAGAAAGTTCGACGTGCTAGTCGGGGATTATGTTTAATCTGCGCAGGGTAAGTGTGGTCGATAATTTGCGGGGAGAGTGAAAACATCAGAATTTTGCAACGCCTGACAGCATAAAAAAAGGCCACCCGGTACAGCCAGGCGGCCTTTTGCACATCAGATACCGGCCAATTACGCCAGCACTAAATCACCCTGCGGATGACAGGAACAAGCCAGCACATAACCTTCAGCGATTTCTGCGTCGGTCAGCGTCATGGTGCTGCTGACCGTGTAGTTACCGTCAACCACTTTGGTTTTGCAGCAGCCGCAAACACCTGCACGGCATGCGGCGACAACCGGAACCTTGTTGCTTTCCAGCGCTTCCAGCAGCGTACTGCCCACCGGCGCGTAGAACTCTTTCGCCGGCTGTAGCTTGGTAAACTTCAGGCCACTGGTGGCGGCTTCGGCAACAGGTGTGAAGAACTGCTCTTTAAAGAAGCGCGTCACACCCAGCGCTTTGACTTCTTTCTCGACCAGATCCATATACGGTGCCGGGCCACAGGTCATCACGGTACGCGAGGTCAGATCCGGTACGCTTTTCAGCAGTTCGGTCGTCAGTCGGCCGGAAACAAAACCTTCTGTGGCATTGTTTTCAGCAACTAGTGTCACCGGATATTCCCGCCACTCGTCGGCAAAAATGACATCTTGCGGCGAGCGAACGTTAAAGATTACCTGTACATCCACTTGTGGGCGGTACTTTGCCAACCAGCGACGCATTGACATGATTGGCGTAACACCACAGCCGGCGGCCAGCATCAGGAACTTGTCTTCCGCTTTATCTTCACAGGTGAACTCACCCATTGCATCCGACAGCCAGATATAGTCACCGCGCTTCACGTCGCGGGTTAGCCACTGTGAACCTGCGCCATCGTCAATCCGGCGGATGGTCAACGTGATGTACTCGCTAACGCCCGGCGTTGAAGAAATGGTGTAAGCACGCAGCGTATCCGCTGAATTACGTACGCTGACCAGTGCATACTGCCCGGCGCGGTAAGGATAATAATCGTGGCATAGCAACGAAATTGTCCATACATCCGGCGTTTCCTGATGGATGTGGTGAACCTGCATCCGCCATGGGCACTGATGGGTTGGCATTGTCATTCTTTACTCCTTACGCGCTCAGCAGTTGCTTCATGTCTTCTTCAACGGTGGTCACGGAACGCAGACCAAATTTCTCGTTGAGAACTGCCAGCAGATCCGGTGTAAAGAAACCAGGTGCAGTCGGGCCAGTGACGATGTTTTTCACGCCCAGAGACAGCAGGGTCAGCAGAATAACAATCGCTTTCTGTTCGAACCAGGAGAGCACCAGAGACAGCGGCAGATCGTTCACGCCACAGCCCAGTTTCTCAGCCAGGGTTACCGCCAGGATGATGGCAGAGTAAGCATCGTTACACTGACCAGCATCCACCAGACGCGGCAGGCCTTCGATATCGCCGAACTCCAGTTTGTTGAAGCGGTATTTACCGCAAGCAAGGGTCAGGATCAGGCAGTCATCCGGCACGCTGGTGGCGAAGTCGGTGAAGTAGTTACGTTCACCACGTGCACCATCACAACCGCCAACCAGGAAGATGTGACGCAGTTTTTCGCGGCTCACCAGGTCGATCAGGGTATCAGCAGCGCCCAGCAGGGTCTGACGACCGAAACCTACGGTGATCAGGTGCGGGATTTCGCTGTACGGGAAGCCAGCCATCTGCTGTGCCTGAGCGATAACCGGACCGAAGTTGTCGCCTTCGAGGTGGCTCACACCCGGCCAACCGACGATGCTACGGGTCCAGATACGGTCGTCGTACGCGCCAACGGTCGGGTCGATGATGCAGTTAGAGGTCATCACGATCGGACCTGGGAAGCGGGCAAACTCTACCTGCTGGTTCTGCCAGCCGCTGCCGTAGTTGCCGATCAGGTGCTTGAACTTACGCAGTTCCGGGTAGCCGTGCGCCGGCAGCATTTCACCGTGGGTATAAACGTTAACACCGGTACCTTCGGTCTGCTCCAGCAGGTTGTACAGATCTTTCAGGTCGTGACCGGAGATCAGGATGCACTTACCTTCGGTTGCTTTTACGTTGACCTGAGTCGGGGTCGGGTGGCCGTATTTGGTGGTTTCACCGGCGTCCAGAATGCTCATCACTTTGAAGTTCATCTGGCCGATTTCCATTGAACACTCCAGCAGAGCGTTCATATCGGCAGGCCAGGTACCCAGCCATGCCATGATTTTGTGGTACTGAGCGTAGATTTCGTTGTCGTACTGACCGAGAACGTGCGCGTGCTCCATGTAAGCTGCCGCACCTTTCAGGCCGTATAGACACAGCAGACGCAGGCCGAGAATGTTCTCGCCAATGGCTGCTTTGTCTTTGTTCGGGGTAAATTCAGCGGCCTGACGTTGCAGGTCGCCCAGATCGTCGCTGACCAGTTGCAGATCGGCCATCGGGTTGGTGACAGCTGCGTTCGCGTCGATGTTCAGGCATTGCGCTTTTAGGGCGTCGCGCATGGCGATAGCTTCACGGGCATAGCCAACAATACGCGGGGAATCGAAGTTAACGTTAGTCAGCGTGGAGAAGAACGCACGCGGCGCAAAGTTATCAACCTCATGGTCGATGATGCCGTATTCACGTGCTTTAACAGCCCATGCAGACAGACCTTGTAGGGAAGCAATCAGCAGATCCTGCAAATCGGAGGTTTCAGCCGTTTTACCGCACATACCCTGCGCGTAAGAGCAGCCGTTTCCTGCCGGAGTACGGATGGTTTGTTCACATTGCACACAAAACATGGTCACACCTTTTAAAGTTATATTTAATATACATGTTTAAGGTTATGCCTGTGCGCGAAGGGATAAAAGGGATTTCTGCTACTACTTGCAGGGAGATTGATTTAGCGCAATTTTGGCGGTAGCTGACTACCGCCAGAGAGGTATTTGTCCCGGCGTCAGGCGGAGAAAAACGCCATCAGCAGAGGTACTAACAGACTCAGAATGAAGCCGTGGACGATGGCTGCCGGGACCATTTCCAGACCGCCGCTGCGTTGTAAAACGGGCAGGGTAAAATCCATTGATGTCGCGCCGCATAATCCCAGCGCGGTAGAGCGGCTGCGGCCCACCATTCCTGGAATCAACATAATGGCGATCAGCTCACGGGCCAGGTCGTTAAAGAAGGCGGCACTACCAATTACGGGCCCGAACGATTCGGTTAACAGAATACCGGACAGGGAATACCAGCCAAAACCTGATGCCATCGCCAGCGCGGTTTTCAGCGGTAGACCGAGGATCAAGGAATTGATAACCCCCGCCAGCATCGAACTGGCGACGACGACGACGGCCACGATCATCCCCCGACGGTTCAACACAATTTGCTTTAAGGTCATGCCGCTATTGCGCAGTTGAATCCCCACCAGGAACAGTAAAAAGATTAACGTATATTCGCTGGCTTCGGTGGCATGCTGCAGAATGGGAAGCCCAGTGAGGCCGAGCAGGAAGCCGATGACGACGACGCCGCAAAGCTGAAGCGACTCAAGCGCCATTGCAATTCGCGAGGGGAGCTTTTCTTGCTTGTGGTTGTGTCTCCAGGGCAGCGAACGCTCCAGCCAGAACAGCGCCGCAATATTACACAGTATAATGACCGTCACGCTGACCGCAGAATAATGAAGAATGGCTAACAGGTTGCTGGCGAGATTATCCAGAAACGCCAGGCTAATACCCATAAAAAAGAGAATAAGGTAGACGATCCAGCTTAACAGGCGATTGATAAGTTGTAATGCAGCCCTGTGCCGGAGCGGAATAAGGTAGCCCACAATAAGGGGAACCAGAATGATTAACAGCCCTGAAAACATGAAAATCAGATCCTTGCTGAGAAGTAAGACGAAATGCGTCACTATAACCTAAATAATTCAAGTTGCAGGAAGGCGGCAAGGGAGTGAATCCCCGGGAGCGTACATAAGTACGTGACTGGGGGGAGCGAGCGCAGTCAACACATCTGCAACTTGAAGTATAACGGGTATACACACTACTCAATGCAAAGAGGGGAGTAAAGTTGCAAATAAAAGGAAATATAGAGAGGAAAAAAAAGACCTGACTTTCGCCAGGTCTTTTTGTTAGCGATTAATCGCGTTTTTCCAGCAGGGTGCGGTAAATAAGACCGCCGAGAACCCCACCGATAATCGGCATGACCCAGAAGAACCACAATTGTTGCAATGCCCAGCCGCCCTGGAAAATGGCTACTGCGGTACTACGTGCCGGGTTCACGGAGGTGTTGGTGACCGGAATACTGATCAAGTGAATCAGTGTTAACGCCAGACCAATTGCGATAGGTGCAAAACCTGCCGGAGCATGTTTATCGGTCGCGCCGTGGATCACTAATAAGAAACCTGCGGTCAGAATAATTTCAATGACGACGGCAGAAAGCATGGAATAACCGCCTGGTGAATGTTCACCAAAGCCGTTCGAAGCAAAACCACTGGCCGTTGCATCAAAACCTGCTTTACCGCTGGCAATAAGATACAGTGCCGCAGCTGCAACAATACCGCCCACAACCTGAGCAATAACGTAACCAATAACATCTTTTGCCGGGAAACGACCGCCAGCCCATAAACCGAAGGTTACCGCCGGGTTAAAATGCCCACCTGAAATATGACCCACAGCGAATGCCATGGTTAATACTGTCAGGCCGAATGCCAGCGCGACACCGGCAAATCCAATTCCCAATTCCGGGAATGCGGCTGCCAGCACTGCACTACCGCACCCACCAAAAACGAGCCAAAACGTACCGAAGAATTCAGCTGCTAATTTCCTGAACATAACCACCTCAATTAAAAGTTCCGGGTTCGTGTTCCTTGCCCGGTAATTCATCGCTAAAAGGGACGATGATGAAAGAGCGGGTATTTTAGAAAAAAATATCATCCCTTCGCCAGTTAAATTGATGAAAAAATTTGATTTAAGGCAATATGTTGCGATTCCTTTTTGAATCTTGGGTGAATGAAGCATAGTTCAATTAGCGAAAGGACGATGATTAAGTTCTGAAATTATATTCAGGAGAAAACATAAGAAGAATATTCTTATTTTTTTTGCTTTTGCGATTCACGCCAGATTGATATCGGGTGTCCTGAGCGCCCGCTTGCCGTTATACTCCTGATAACTTGAAGGAAAAAGTTAGCATTTCCGGAGGCTATATGATTCTCGAACGCGTTGAGATTGTTGGATTTCGCGGTATTAACCGTCTGTCGTTGATGCTGGAGCAGAGCAACGTGCTGATTGGGGAGAACGCGTGGGGTAAATCCAGTCTGCTGGATGCCTTGACCCTGCTGCTGTCGCCGGAGTCAGACTTGTATCATTTTGTCCGCGAGGATTTCTGGTTCCCGCCGGGTGATATACAGGGCCGGGAACACCACCTGCACATTATCCTGACGTTTCGTGAATCCCAGCCGGGTCGTCACCGGGTGCGTCGCTATCGTCCTCTGGAAGCCAGCTGGACGCCGTGCCAGGATGGCTATCACCGCATTTTTTATCGCCTGGAAGGCGAGTGTGCGGATGACGGTAGCGTTCTGACCTTGCGCAGTTTTCTTGACGGCGACGGCCATCCATTACCTCTCGATGACATTAACGATCAGGCGCGCCACCTTGTGCGTCTGATGCCGGTACTGCGTCTGCGCGACGCGCGATTCATGCGACGGATCCGCAACGGTACCGTGCCGGACTCGGCGGATGTCGAAGTCACCGCCCGCCAACTGGATTTTCTGGCGCGTGAGCTGGCTACCCGGCCGCAAAACCTGACCGACGGGCAGATCCGCCAGGGGTTATCGGCCATGGTTCAGTTGTTGGAGCACTATTTTTCCGAGCAGGGGGCTGGCCAGTCCCGCTACCGTCTGATGCGCCGTCGCTCCAATAACGAACAACGGAGCTGGCGCTATCTGGACATTATTAACCGCATGATTGATAAACCCGGCGGACGTACGCACCGGGTTATTCTGTTGGGCCTGTTTTCGACCTTGTTGCAGGCCAAAGGCACGCTAAGGCTGGATAAAGACGCCCGACCTTTACTGCTGGTGGAAGATCCGGAAACGCGTTTACATCCCATCATGCTGTCGGTGGCCTGGCACTTGTTGAATTTACTGCCTCTGCAGCGAGTGGCGACCACCAACTCCGGTGAGCTGCTGTCCCTTACGCCTGTTGAGCATGTTGTTCGTCTGGTACGTGAATCATCCCGCGTCGCTGCCTGGCGGCTGGGGCCGGGTGGGATCAGTGCAGAAGATGGTCGGCGAATCGCATTTCATATTCGTTTTAATCGTGCGTCATCGTTGTTTGCCCGCTGCTGGCTGCTGGTGGAAGGTGAAACGGAAACCTGGGTTATTAACGAACTGGCCCGCCAGTGCGGACACCACTTTGATGCAGAAGGGATTAAAGTCATTGAATTTGCCCAGTCCGGTCTTAAGCCGCTGGTTAAATTCGCCCGCCGGATGGGGATAGAGTGGCATGTGCTGGTCGATGGCGATGAAGCCGGGAAAAAGTACGCGGCCACGGTACGTAGCTTATTGAATGACGACAGAGAGGAAGAGCGTGAGCATTTGACCATGCTCCCCGCGCTGGATATGGAACACTTTATGTATCGCCAGGGGTTTGCTGACGTCTTTCACCGGGTGGCGCAAATCCCTGAGAATGTGCCTATGAATATGCGCAAAATTATCTCCAAGGCGATACATCGTTCGTCAAAACCGGATTTAGCCATTGAGGTGGCGATGGAAGCCGGGCGGCGGGGCGTTGATGCGGTGCCAACGCTGCTGCGAAAAATGTTTTCCCGCGTGCTGTGGCTGGCACGCGGCAGAGCGGATTAGTGGCGAAACATCGACGACAGCTGCGAATGGATGCTGTCCAGTAGCTGATAGCGGCGGCGGTATTCTGCGCGTTTTTTGCTCGCAATATCCGCCTCGCTTTTTCGCGCCAGCGTGCGTGGAATATGATAGTACCCGTTGCTGTCGCACTCACCGCCAACCGACTCCCAAAAAGCGTTGTAGTCAGAATGGATCACCTTGTTTTTATCGTGGTAGCGTTGACTGCGAAAGATATGCTGTTCATTACTTACAGCCATAACTTTTTCAATATTCAACTGTTCGGCTAAACGGCAAATGGTTTCCATCACAATACGTTTTGGGAAAATTCCATGGCAGGACTTCGTTGCTTTTTGGATTGCTTCGTGTGGTAGTTGCGCATTGCCCTGCACACCGCCAATAAATAATGTACTTTTCCCATTATATTCGCAGAACGTAAACGTCATTTTGGTTAGCACGTCTCCGTCACCATTGCGCACCTGAATGGTGGCTTCACCCTCTTTATCCAGTACCGGAAACATCATCATGGTGATGGTAAATATATCGCCGTCTTTACCTTCGGTTTGCGCCAGATGTAAGCCGTCATTGCTTAATAAGGCGTTAAATTCAGCGGATAAGAATGCGTGGCGGATAAAATGGTAATGAAAACGCACCGCATCTAAACGCATTTTGCGGGAGAAGTTTGCCGCAAGATAAGGACGGTGCAAACGAACCGGCAGTCGGGGTTGACGGGCGAGCAGGGGGCCAAGATCCGGCCATTGGGCCAGTTCAGTCATCCATTCCTGAGTGAGACGGGGTATCAATAATGAACGCCAGATAAACTTACGACGAAAGCTCCGTTTATCCCAGCAATGTGCGGGCCGTAAATGACCGCTGCTCAGGCTGAAAAAAAGGCCAAAACGCGTGACTGGTTTGGTGGAAAGAAAAGTGCTTTCAGTTAGTTGACTCATAATATAAATCCGATTGATACCCTTGTACTAATTTCAGCACAGCGGATCTTAACCATTCATCAATAACTCTGTTATTCTTGCGCTTTTCAACGGCGATTTATTTAACGTTGATGATTAGCACTCCACTCTGGTGGACGTATTGGGGGTATTGGGACATTTATGAAGCTCAAGGGAAAAATCAAAAAACGCTATTTTCTGTTCGCCGTCATCCTTATTGTGGCGGTAATTGCACTTTGGCGAACGCTTAATGCGCCTTTACCTCAGTATCAAACATTAATTGTTCGACCTGGCGATCTGCAACAAAGCGTGCTGGCGACCGGTAAGCTGGATGCGCTGCGTAAAGTTGACGTCGGGGCACAGGTCAGCGGGCAGTTAAAAACGCTGTCGGTTGCGATTGGCGATAAAGTGAAAAAAGATCAGTTGCTCGGTGTTATCGATCCTGAACAGGCGCAAAACCAAATCAAAGAGGTTGAAGCGACGCTGATGGAATTGCGCGCCCAGCGTTTACAAGCCGAAGCTGAGTGGAAGCTGGCGCGGGTCACTCTCTCCCGCCAACAACAGCTGGCAAAAACTCAGGCCGTTTCACAGCAGGATCTCGACACGGCGGCCACCGAAATGGCGGTCAAACAGGCGCAAATTGGCACAATTGACGCGCAAATTAAGCGTAATCAGGCCTCTCTCGATACGGCAAAAACCAACCTTGATTACACCCGCATCGTTGCGCCAATGGCTGGCGAAGTAACACAAATTACTACCCTGCAGGGGCAAACCGTTATTGCCGCCCAGCAGGCACCTAACATTCTGACCCTGGCCGATATGAGCACCATGCTGGTGAAAGCGCAGGTTTCTGAGGCTGATGTAATTCACCTGCATCCTGGGCAAAAGGCCTGGTTTACCGTGCTGGGCGATCCGCAAACACGCTATGAAGGTAAGCTCAAAGATGTTCTTCCGACGCCAGAGAAAGTGAATGATGCGATTTTCTACTATGCCCGCTTCGAAGTTCCCAACCCGAAAGGGATCCTGCGTCTGGATATGACCGCGCAGGTCCATATCCAGCTCACTGATGTCAAAAATGTCCTGACCATCCCGCTGTCGGCGCTGGGCGATCCTATTGGCAACAACCGCTATAACGTCAGACTACTGCGTAACGGCGAAACCCGCGAACGTGAAGTGGTTATCGGCGCGCGTAATGACACCGATGTGGAGATCGTGAAAGGGCTGGAAGAGGGGGATGAAGTCATTACCGGTGAGGGCAACGCTGGAGCTGCAAAATGACAGCATTGCTTGAGCTGAGCCATATCCGCCGCAGCTATCCGTCAGGCGAAGGCCAGGTTGAGGTGTTGAAGGACGTATCCTTGAGCATTCAGGCCGGGGAAATGGTGGCGATTGTCGGGGCGTCGGGTTCGGGTAAATCGACGCTGATGAACATTCTCGGCTGTCTGGATAAGCCAACCAGCGGTACGTATCGCGTTGCCGGACGTGATGTCTCTACGCTGGATAGCGATGCGCTAGCGCAACTGCGTCGTGAGCATTTTGGTTTTATCTTCCAGCGCTATCACCTGCTGTCGCATTTAACCGCCGCACAAAACGTTGAGGTACCGGCGGTCTACGCGGGCACTGAACGTAAGCAGCGCCTGGCGCGTGCGCAGGAATTACTCCAGCGGCTGGGGTTGGGTGACCGGGTTGACTATCAACCTTCCCAGCTTTCCGGTGGTCAGCAGCAGCGGGTCAGTATCGCGCGTGCGCTGATGAACGGGGGGCAGGTTATTCTTGCCGATGAACCCACCGGCGCACTGGATAGCCATTCCGGCGAAGAGGTGATGGCGATTTTGCATCAGTTGCGCGATCGCGGGCATACGGTAATTATCGTTACTCACGACAGCCAGGTCGCCGCGCAGGCCGAACGGGTCATTGAAATTCGTGACGGCGAGATTGTGCGCAATCCACCGCCACAGAAACCCTCTGGCGGACGCGATATCGCGGAGCCAACGGTGAAAACGGCATCCGGCTGGAGCCAGTTTGTCAGCGGTTTTCGTGAAGCGCTTACCATGGCCTGGCTGGCAATGGCCGCGAATAAAATGCGAACGCTACTGACCATGCTTGGGATCATTATCGGTATTGCTTCGGTGGTGTCGATCGTGGTGGTAGGCGATGCGGCTAAACAACTGGTACTGGCAGATATTCGCGCTATTGGTACTAACACCATTGATATCTATCCAGGCAAAGACTTCGGCGACGACGATCCGCAATATCAACAGGCGTTGAAGTATGACGATTTGACGGCGCTACAGAAGCAGCCCTGGGTCAGTTCAGTAACGCCTGCGGTGTCGAAGAACCTGCGGTTGCGCTATGGCAATATCGACGTTGCTGCCAGTGCTAATGGCGTTAGCGGCGACTATTTCAACGTCTATGGCATGACATTTAGCGAAGGGACCACCTTTAACGCCGAGCAACTGGCGGGGCGCGCTCAGGTGGTGGTGCTCGACAGCAATACCCGTCGTCAGTTGTTCCCCAATAAAGCGAAAGTTGTTGGCGAAGTCGTGCTGGTGGGGAATATGCCTGCCACGGTGATTGGTGTTGCAGAAGAGAAACAGTCGATGTTTGGCAGTAGCAAGATCCTGCGTGTCTGGCTGCCTTACAGCACTATGTCCGGGCGCATTATGGGACAGTCGTGGCTGAACTCGATCACCGTGCGGGTGAAGGATGGTTTTGACAGTGCCCAGGCCGAACAGCAACTGACCCGACTGTTGACGTTGCGCCACGGTAAGAAGGATTTCTTCACCTGGAATATGGACGGCATCTTGAAAACCGCCGAAAAGACCACACGTACATTACAACTCTTCCTGACGCTGGTGGCGGTGATTTCGCTGGTGGTCGGTGGGATTGGCGTGATGAATATTATGCTGGTTTCAGTAACCGAACGAACGCGTGAGATTGGTATTCGTATGGCGGTTGGCGCTCGCGCCAGTGACGTGCTGCAACAGTTCTTAATTGAAGCGGTGTTAGTGTGTCTGGTTGGCGGCGCGTTGGGCATTAGCCTGTCGATGCTGATCGCTTTTACGCTACAGCTATTTCTGCCGGGCTGGGAAATTGGATTCTCACCCGTAGCGCTGTTGACGGCGTTCCTGTGTTCGACTGCAACCGGTGTGTTGTTTGGCTGGTTACCGGCGCGGAATGCGGCACGTCTGGATCCAGTAGATGCTCTGGCGCGGGAATAATGCCACAGAGATAAAAATGCCAGCCGCAAGGGCTGGCATTTTGACTGCGGGATGTACACAATGAGACAGAAGAGCTATGCGACAGCTTCTGCTTCAATGACAGGCACGATGACACTGGCATGATTGCCTTTTGGCCCCTGGTGGACATCAAACTGGACAGACTGTCCGGCTTTTAGCGTTCTGTAACCATCCATCTGAATGGTGGAGTAATGGGCGAAAATATCTTCGCCGCCGCCTTCGGGGCAAATGAAACCAAACCCTTTGGCGTTGTTGAACCACTTAACAGTACCCGTTTCCATACTTCGACATCCTTCGTAAATCTTATATAAGTAAGATGGAATGAACCGGTGGCGGAGTGGGGGCTGTTCAAAACCTCGCCAACTCTCGAGACTACAATTTAGAGAAATCAGGCGGGGCGTCAAGCGCCATGCAGACGGAATAGGGTAAAAATGCATCAAAATTTGAAGCAGTTAACGCTATTGTCGGTTATGTGACAGATGTCGCGGATGGCACTAATAGATGATAGTTATCTAATACTTGAGGTAGATTGATTGTGCGCATAGGCTGCTTGTCAGCGGCAAGATTTTCTGCCGGAAACCGTAACTGAAGATGACGACTGACAATGGGTAAGACGAACGACTGGCTGGATTTCGATCTGCTGGCGGAAGACAAATTGCGCGACGCGCTAAAACCGCCATCTATGTATAAAGTGATATTAGTCAATGATGATTACACTCCGATGGAGTTTGTTATTGACGTGTTACAAAAATTCTTTTCTTATGATGTAGAACGTGCAACGCAACTGATGCTTGCCGTTCACTATCAAGGCAAAGCTATCTGCGGTGTGTTCACTGCCGAAGTGGCTGAAACCAAAGTAGCGATGGTGAACAAATATGCGAGGGAGAACGAGCATCCGTTGCTGTGTACGCTGGAAAAAGCCTGAATGCAGGCATAAACATTGGGGGAGGTGCCTATGCTCAATCAAGAACTGGAACTCAGTTTAAACATGGCTTTCGCCAGAGCGCGCGAGCACCGACATGAGTTTATGACCGTCGAGCACTTGTTACTGGCGTTGCTCAGTAACCCATCGGCCCGCGAAGCGCTGGAAGCGTGTTCTGTGGATCTGGTGGCGCTCCGTCAGGAACTCGAAGCCTTCATTGAACAGACCACACCTGTATTGCCTGCCAGTGAGGAAGAACGCGACACGCAGCCAACGTTGAGTTTTCAGCGCGTACTGCAACGTGCGGTCTTTCATGTTCAGTCCTCCGGGCGTAATGAAGTTACCGGCGCAAATGTGCTGGTCGCTATCTTCAGCGAGCAGGAATCTCAGGCGGCTTATCTGCTGCGTAAGCATGAAGTGAGCCGCCTTGATGTGGTGAATTTTATTTCTCATGGCACGCGCAAAGACGAACCCAGTCAGTCTTCTGACTCTGGGAATCAGCCAAATAACGAAGAGCAAGCTGGCGGGGAGGACCGTATGGAAAACTTCACGACTAACCTTAACCAGCTTGCCCGAGTGGGTGGAATTGATCCGCTCATTGGCCGGGACAAAGAGCTGGAGCGCGCCATTCAGGTACTGTGCCGTCGCAGAAAAAACAACCCGCTGCTGGTGGGAGAGTCTGGTGTCGGTAAAACCGCCATTGCTGAAGGCCTCGCCTGGCGTATCGTCCAGGGGGATGTGCCTGAAATCATGGCTGATTGCACCCTTTACTCCCTGGATATCGGCTCGCTGTTGGCTGGCACCAAATATCGCGGTGATTTTGAGAAACGCTTTAAGGCGCTGCTGAAACAGCTGGAACAGGATACTAACAGTATTCTGTTTATCGATGAGATCCACACCATTATCGGTGCGGGTGCGGCATCGGGCGGCCAGGTGGATGCGGCTAACCTGATCAAGCCGCTGCTCTCCAGCGGTAAGATCCGTGTGATAGGGTCCACGACCTATCAGGAATTCAGCAATATCTTTGAAAAGGATCGTGCGTTAGCGCGTCGTTTCCAGAAAATCGATGTCACTGAGCCATCGGTAGAAGAGACCGTGCAGATAATCAACGGTCTGAAGCCGAAATACGAAGCGCACCATGACGTCCGCTATACCGCCAAAGCGGTGCGTGCAGCGGTCGAACTGGCGGTGAAATACATTAACGATCGTCATCTGCCGGATAAAGCGATTGACGTGATCGATGAGGCGGGCGCGCGTGCGCGTCTGATGCCGGTCAGCAAGCGCAAGAAAACCGTCAACGTGGCGGATATCGAGTCCGTTGTGGCCCGCATTGCGCGGATCCCGGAGAAGAGCGTTTCGCAGAGCGATCGCGACACGCTGAAAAACCTGGGCAACCGTCTGAAAATGCTGGTATTCGGACAGGATAAAGCCATTGAGGCGCTGACTGAAGCGATCAAAATGAGCCGTGCCGGTCTGGGACACGAACATAAACCGGTCGGTTCGTTCCTGTTTGCCGGACCAACTGGCGTCGGTAAGACCGAAGTCACGGTGCAGTTGTCCAAAGCACTCGGCATTGAACTGCTGCGTTTTGATATGTCCGAATATATGGAACGCCACACCGTCAGCCGCCTGATTGGTGCGCCTCCGGGGTATGTCGGTTTCGACCAGGGCGGTTTGCTGACCGATGCTGTTATTAAGCATCCGCATGCGGTGCTGCTGCTGGATGAAATCGAAAAAGCGCACCCGGATGTCTTTAACCTGCTGCTGCAAGTGATGGATAACGGCACGCTGACCGACAATAACGGGCGTAAAGCGGATTTCCGCAACGTGGTGCTGGTCATGACCACCAACGCCGGTGTGCGTGAAACTGAGCGTAAATCGATTGGGTTGATTCATCAGGACAACAGTACTGATGCAATGGGCGAAATCAAAAAAGTGTTTACGCCGGAATTCCGTAACCGCCTCGACAACATTATCTGGTTCGATCATCTCTCTACCGAGGTGATTCATCAGGTTGTTGATAAGTTTATCGTCGAGCTTCAGGTTCAGCTGGATCAGAAAGGTGTCTCTCTGGAAGTTAGCCAGGAAGCACGTGACTGGCTGGCAGAGAAAGGCTACGACCGCGCAATGGGCGCACGTCCAATGACGCGTGTGGTCCAGGATAACCTGAAAAAACCATTGGCTAACGAACTGTTGTTTGGTTCGCTGGTGGATGGTGGCCAGGTGACCGTTGCGCTGGATAAAGAGAAAAATGAGCTGACCTATGGTTTCCAGAGTGCGCAAAAGCACAAGCCAGAAGCTGCACATTAATCTTTAATCACCTAATCAGCCGGGCGTAATGCCCGGTTTTTTTTCGCCTGATAGAAGTGATTTGAATTGGGATATTCAGGGAGTTTAAACGGCAGGCAAAAAATAAGCCTGCGTAAGGGAGATTACGCAGGCTAAGGAGGTGGTTCCTGGTACAGCTAGCATTTATGGGTTATGTTTTTCAGCGGAGGGGATAATACCCTTAATGAACGAAACGGTATGTGATCGATTTCTAAGAATCTTCCGAACGCTGAAAAATAACCGTAATTAACTACTTAGCATGTGGGTTGCGCGTGGACTCATCGGTAAAATTACGCATCAACAATGCATAATTCAGATCGATATCCTCTGGTACTGGCATCCACACGGTGTAACCATCGCCCGGCGCAACCGGCATGGCTTCACCTTTCGCGTTTTCCATCTGTTCGAGGGTAAAATTGATGTTTCCCTGTGGGGTCATCAGCTCCAGGCTGTCGCCGACGGTGAATTTGTTTTTCACCAGTACGGCTGCCAGTTCACCTTTACGTTCGCCGGTAAACTCGCCGACAAACTGCTGACGCTCGGAAACAGAGAAGCCGTATTCGTAGTTCTGATAGTCGTCATGCGTATGGCGGCGCAGGAACCCTTCGGTGTAACCACGATGCGCCAGGCCTTCCAGCGTTTCCAGCAGTTGCGGGTCGAACGGTTTACCGGCGGCAGCATCATCAATGGCTTTACGGTAGACCTGCGCGGTACGTGCACAGTAATAGTACGATTTGGTGCGGCCTTCGATTTTCAGGGAATGCACGCCCATCTGCGTCAGGCGTTCAACGTGGGCAATGGCACGCAAATCCTTTGAGTTCATGATGTAAGTGCCATGTTCGTCTTCGAACGCGGTCATATACTCACCCGGACGCTGGGCTTCTTCAATCATAAAGACTTTGTCTGTCGGTGCGCCGATACCCAGCGTAGGCTCAACGTTTTGTACCGGAATAGGCTCGTACTTATGCACGATATTGCCCACCACGTCTTCTTTGCCTTCCTGCACGTTGTATTCCCAGCGGCAGGCATTGGTGCAGGTACCCTGGTTAGGGTCACGTTTGTTGATATAGCCAGAAAGCAGGCAACGGCCGGAGTAGGCCATACACAGCGCGCCGTGAACGAAGATCTCAAGCTCCATATCCGGCACCTGGGTGCGGATCTCTTCGATTTCTTCCAGCGACAGCTCGCGGGAGAGGATCACGCGGGTCAGCCCCATCTGCTTCCAGAATTTCACCGTCGCCCAGTTTACGGCGTTAGCCTGTACTGAAAGGTGAATGTCCATGTCAGGGAAGTTTTCGCGCACCAGCATAATCAGACCAGGGTCTGACATGATCAGTGCGTCCGGCCCCATTTCCACCACCGGTTTCAGATCACGAATGAAGGTCTTCAGCTTGGCATTGTGTGGGGCAATGTTAACTACCACATAGAATTTTTTACCCAGTTCATGGGCTTCATTAATGCCGAGCTGCAGGTTTTCGTGGTTGAATTCGTTGTTGCGTACGCGCAGTGAGTAACGCGGTTGGCCCGCATACACAGCGTCAGCGCCATAGGCGAAAGCGTAACGCATGTTTTTCAGCGTTCCCGCCGGGGAAAGGAGTTCCGGTTTAAACATAATTTTCTCGTTCTGATGACAGGTCAGACTCGCCTCACTCAATGAGGCGGTTAGGGGAGTGCCCCCATATTAAGGGCGGGCATTGTAGCGCTGCGAGGAAGTCAGGTAAAGAAAAACGCCGGGTGACAGCGTTGCGTTACCCGGCTGAGCAAATAATTATCAGGTCTTATCTTTTATCGTCTGACTGACACCATTGGTCTTCACTGAAGCAATACCGGTCTCGCGTGACTGTTCATTCGCATACAGTTGACTGCTACCAATAATCTGGTGGTTTGCAGCTTTCAGGTTGAAATGTAATTTGCCATTAGACGCTGTTTTTTTCTCATAACGCTCATCCAGAGGGCTGTTAGCCTGGACAGATGCGATCCCTTTTTCTGCAGCGCCTTTTGTAGTGTAAAGCTCACTGGTAAGGATTATTTCCCCGTTCCCAGCTTTAAGAACAAAGCGGTACTGATCATCGCTACTCTTACTTAATTCAAACCAACCAGCCATATGAACTCCTTGATTAAAAGTTTTATATCAAACAGTTATTGACGACAGTATTGTCAGAAAGAGTATGAGCGATATTTGGAGAGTTACCAGGGCTCACGGAGCAGCGGAGCCCTGAAGGGCAGGAGAGTTTAAGTAATTCGGCAGGCGTCGGCTTCCCAGCGATACCCCACGCCATAGACCGCGCGGATAAACGACTGCTCGGCATCCAGCGACTCCAGCTTGCGTCGCAGGTTCTTAATATGGCTGTCGATGGTGCGGTCGGTAACGACGCGGTAATCGTCATAGAGATGATTGAGCAACTGTTCACGGGAGAACACTTTTCCCGGCTCATGTGACAACGTTTTAAGTAAGCGGAATTCGGCGGGCGTTAAATCGAGCATCTTCCCACGCCAGGAGGCCTGAAAACGGCCTTCATCGACGATAAGCGGGCTGTCTGCATCCATTTGTTGCAGTTCGCGCTGCGGTTTGCAGCGGCGTAGAATTGTTTTCACGCGAGCCACGACTTCGCGCGGGCTGTAAGGTTTACAAATATAATCATCAGCACCGATCTCCAGCCCCAGCAGGCGATCAATCTCTTCGATTTTAGCGGTTACCATCATGATGGGGACTTCTGAGAAGCGGCGGATTTCCCGACACAGAGTCAGACCGTCGGTACCGGGCAGCATCAGATCCAACAAGATCAGATCGGGCGGCGTTTGGCGCACGTAAGGCAGAACCAGGTCGCCGTGGTTGATCAGCGTAGGGGCATAGCTCGCTGCCCGCAGGTAGTCGATCAGCAGTTGCCCCAGCTTAGGCTCATCTTCCACGATCAGAATACGCGGTGTGTTTTCATCAATGGGTAACTCAGTCATACATCTCTCTGTAAATCGCGTTCCAGCGGTAACTCTACTGTAATGCTAACCCCACCAAAAGGCGAATGGGCGGCACGAATCAGACCATTATGCGCTTGTACGATATTGACGCAAATCGCCAGCCCCAACCCGGAACCTCCACTGGCGCGGTTGCGCGAGCCTTCGGTGCGATAAAATCGTTCAAACAGCTTCTGTAACTGCTCGTCACTTACGCCGGGAGCGGAATCTGCGAAGGTTAATAACACCATGCGTTCGCGTTGTTCGGCGCTGATATGCAACCCGCCACCGCTGTCGGTGTAGCGCAGGCTGTTTTCCAGCAGGTTGTTGAACAGCTGCATCAGACGATCCCTGTCACCAAATACCGTCATGCTGTCGGGGAGTGAAAGCTGTATGGTCAAGCCACGGCTGGCAAAGCGCTCACGAAAGGCTCCGCTTGCCACTTCCAATAGGGGGATGAGGTCCAGCGATATTTTCTGGTAGGCCAGCGCGCCTTCATCTGACATGGAGAGCTGATGAAGGTCGTCAACCAGTTTGGTGAGCGTACCCACTTCAGCCTGCAACGAGGCAACGGAGTCAGGGGTAAACTGGCGTACACCATCCTGAATGGCCTCCAGCTCACCGCGCAACACCGCCAATGGCGTACGCAATTCGTGAGAAATATCGGCCATAAAGTCACGACGCATCTGCTGGTTTTTTTCCAACGTACTGGCGAGCTGGTTGAAGTCCTGCGCCAGCTTGCCCAGCTCATCCGTACTGGTTGGCGTAACGCGAGTGGTGAAATCGCCCGCTGCCAGTTTGTGCGTGCCTTCCACCAACCGCTTAACCGGGGCCAGCAGGCTGCGCGCCAGCGTAAACGTCGCCAGCGCGGCCAGGATCGTGGAGAGCGCAACGATAAGCCAACTGGATCGTCTTTGCTGCATGTCGAAATTGATATCCGTATTCCGCGTTAAACGTTCCACGGGAGAGGCGATCACGGCGCCCACTTCGCTACCGTTAACGCGTATGGGATGGCGCATGCCGTCGCGAGGAACTGGGCCGCGCGGGCCGACAAGCACACGGGCATTTTGGTCGACAACCCAAAACTGTGTACGCCAGCCGTGCGGCGGCATGCCTGGACCCGGTTTATCATCGTCGTTGTCGTGTTCAAAAGAGCGCAGGATCTGGAAAACAAAACGATCGTTATTGCGTAAGAATCGCCAGTTGCCGTGCTGCTCGTACTGCTCGCTTAATGCGTCGCTGAGCATTTGCAGCCGCTGCTCGTTGCCGTGCTTGATATAGTCAATAAAACCACGTTCGAAGCTAATGCGTACGGCCCAGTGCATGCTGATCAGCAACACAATGCAGGTGGCGAAAATCGCCAGAAACAGTTTGCCGGTGATACCGGGCCGCCAGAACTTCATCAGGTGCTCCTTTTGCGCCGTGAAATCACCGCGTTGGTTTGCGTGTCGTTCGGCACGCGGGCAAAAATAATGGCGGGCAGCGCAATAATGAAGGCGATGCACAGCCAGGTATACATAAAGACGGTATGCGTACTTCCGCTGTCGATGGCGATATGCTGTTGGCCGAACATGCCCAGCAGCAGGCCAGCGATGGTCACACCAATACTCATCGATAGCTGCATGATCATCGACAGCAGGCTGTTACCGCTGCTGGCCAGATCGTCAGGCAGATCTTTTAACGTAAGCGTGTTCATGGATGAAAAACGCGTTGAGTTGACCATTCCCTGTAAAAACAGCACGAAGGGCAGGGCGTAATACCAGCCCAGCAGTGCCGTGGTCATTAGCAACAGACTGACCAGCGACAGGCCAAGCGTAGTGGTAATCAGCACACGACGGTAACCAAAGCGGTTAACGACCTGCACCACAATGCGCTTCATGCCCATACTGCCCAGCACCATCGGGATCATCATCAGCCCGGCATGAAAAGGTGAAAAACCGAGGCCAATCTGTAAAAACACCGGTGTCATAAACGGCAACATGCCGCTGCCGATGCGTCCGGCAAAACTGCCGAACAGACCTAGCGAGAAGGTTGGTGTGCGAAACAGATTCAGGCTGAATAGCGCACGCGGATTACGATGGGCGTGTTTCAGATACAGCGCAATAGCCAATACCCCGCAGATAACCAGCGCCGCCAGCGTGATACTGGAGAGGCCGGTTCCTTTGCTGCCATCGAGCGCCAGCGTCAGTACCGCCATGCCGACCGCCAGCATCGCGAACCCAGAGAGGTCGAAACGTCGGGTTTGCATGGTGTAGTTGGGCATCAGCATTAACGTCGCTATTGCGCCGACAATGCCTACCGGAATGTTAATCAAAAATATCCAGTGCCAGGAGGCGTATTCAACCAGAATCCCGCCTAACGCTGGGCCCAGCAGCGGGCCGATTTGACCGGGTAAAGTGACAAACGTCATTGCCGCCATATATTGCTCACGCGGGACGATTTTCATCACCGTTAGCCTGCCGACCGGCACCATCATCGCGCCGCCAACGCCTTGTAAGACGCGCGCCATCACCAGCTCGTTGAGTGTGCTGGACCCGGCACAAAACAGCGAGCCAAGCGTAAACAGGATGATGGCGGTGAAGAAGATATTACGCACGCCAACTTTGTCCGCCAGCCATCCGCTGGCGGGCAGCATCACGGCAACAGTTAAAACATATGACACAATGACCATATGCATGTGTAACGGGCTTTCCCCGAGGCTTGCCGCCATCGAGGGAAGCGCGGTGTTAACGATGGTGGTATCCAGCGACTGCATAAAAAAGCCAAATGCCACAATCCAAAGTTGCCAGCGGGTGCTGTCGGGAAGTTCTGTCATAACTCTGCTACCGGTTTGCTGTTTTTACGCGAAAAACGCAGACGCAGACGGTCGAAAAAGAGATAGACCACGGGCGTGGTGTACAGCGTCAGGAGCTGGCTCACGACCAGCCCACCGACAATGGTTATCCCCAAAGGCTGACGCAGTTCAGAGCCATCGCCTGCGGATAACACCAACGGCAACGCGCCAAACAACGCCGCCAGCGTGGTCATCATTATTGGGCGAAAGCGCAACAAGCAGGCCTGGAAAATAGCTTCTTCCGGCTGTAGCTTGCCGTTTCTCTGCGCTTCCAGCGCAAAATCGACCATCATGATGGCGTTTTTCTTCACAATGCCAATTAATAGCATGATCCCTATCAGGGCGATTAGGCTGAATGGGGCATTGAACAGCTCCAGCGCTAACAACGCCCCGACGCCAGCCGAAGGTAGCGTGGAGAGAATGGTCAGCGGATGGACATAGCTTTCATACAGCATACCCAGCACGATATAAACCGTGGCGATGGCGGCGATAATCAGGATCACCTGCGAATTCATGGTGTCCTGAAATACCTGTGCGGTACCGGCAAAGCTACCGCGAACCGTGGAAGGGACGCCTAGCTGGGTCATGGTTCTGTTGATGGCCTCTGTCGCTTCTGACAGTGAAGAACCTGTCGGCAGGTTAAACGACACGGTTGAGGCGGCAGACAAACCCTGATGGTTCACAGACAGCGGCGCATTCGCCGGCTGCCATTTAGCAAAGTACGATAACGGGATCGCTTTACCGTCATTGTTGATGACGAACATTTTGTCCAGTGCGCTGATGTCCTGGGTGTAACGTCGATCGACCTCCATCACCACTTTGTACTGGTTCATCGGCTGATAGATGGTAGAGATCTGTCGTTGTCCGAAAGCATTATTCAACAGGCTGTTGGCGGCTGCCACGTCGATCCCCAGACGAGACATGGTGTCGCGATCGTAAATCAGATTCATCTCCGCGCCATTGTCCTGCTGATCGGAGTTAACGTCTGCCAGTTGGGGCAGGGCGGCAAGCGCCTTACGGATTTTCGGTTCCCACTCACGCAGCGCCGCGAGATCGTCGGACAGCAATGTGTATTGATAGCTGGCGTTGGCCTGGCGTCCACCAACGCGAATATCTTGCACCGCCATTAAAAACAGATTCGCACCTGGCTCTTTTGAAAGCGCGACGCGCAGGCGGTCGATCACTTGCTGAGCCGTTTCATGGCGCTCATCACGTGGCTTGAGGGTAATAAACATCATCCCGCTGTTGACCCGTGAACCACCGGTAAAACCGGTGACGTTATTCACCGCCGGGTCGTCGCGGATGATCTTCATAAAGTCCTGCAGTTTGCCGCGCATGGCCTGAAATGAGATGCTCTGGTCGGCCTGGATCCCACCCATCAATACACCCGTATCCTGCTCCGGGAAGAAGGTTTTGGGGATGGAAATATAAAGCCAGATATTCAGCGCGATGGTACCGAGTAACACCACGCCTACCAGCCGCGTATGGCGCAGCACCCATTTAAGCGAGGTGCCGTAACTCTGTTGCAGCGCCACCAGCACACGACCAAAACCCCGTTTACGAGACTGTTCGCGCGGGGAACTGGATTTGAGCATCCAGCCGCACATCATTGGCGTTAATGTCAGCGACACCAGCAGCGAGATACCGATAGCAACCGACAGCGTGACGGCAAATTCGCGTAGCAAGCGCCCAGGCAATCCGCCCATTAACAGCAGTGGCAGGAACACCGCCACCAGCGACAGGCTCATGGAGAGCACGGTGAATCCCACTTCGCGCGTACCCTGTAACGCCGCCTGGAGCGGCTTCATTCCTGCTTCCAGGTGGCGGGCAATATTTTCCAGAACCACGATGGCGTCATCGACGACAAATCCCGTGGCAATGGTTAACGCCATCAACGACAGGTTGTTCAGGCTGAATCCACACAGATACATGGCGGCAAAGGTACCGATCAGCGAGACCGGAACTGCTACTGCGGGAATCAGCGTCGCACGCCCGGAGCGCAGGAAAATAAAGACCACCAGGATAACCAGCGCCACGGAGATAATCAGCGTCTGTTCGACTTCTTCCAGCGAGGCGCGAATAGTCGGCGAGCGGTCCTGGGCGATTTGCAGATCGATAGCGGCCGGGACCAGCGTTTGTAGCTCCGGCAATTTGGCGCGAATGCTGTCTACCGTCTGAATAATATTGGCTTCCGGTAGCTTGCGGATCATCAGCAGAATGGCCGGTTTGGCATTGGTCATCCCCGCGTTGCGTACGTCTTGCACCGAGTCGGTCACAGACGCAACGTCGCCCAGTCGTACCGCCGCGCCGTTATTGTAGTGGATGATAATCGGCTGGTATTCGGCGGCGGTTTTCAGCTCATCGTTGGTTTGGACCTGCCAGCGGTGGGTATCATTCTCGATAGCGCCCTGCGGCTTACGCACGTTGGCGTTGTCAATTGCGCTACGTACGTCGTCCAGCGACACGCCCTGGTTAAACAGCGCCTGCGGATTAAGCCCTACACGCACCGCAGGCAGTGAGCTGCCTCCAACGTCCACGTCGCCCACGCCGTCGATCTGTGCGATGGTCTGCGCCAGTTGTGTTGATGCGAAATCGTACAATTCACCTTGCGAGTACGTGTCCGATGTTAGCGTCAGGATCATGATTGGCGCATCGGAAGGGTTGGCTTTGCGATACGTTGGTCGGCTCGGCATCCCGCTGGGTAGCAGACTTTGCGCGGCGTTAATTGCGGCCTGAACGTCCCGCGCCGCGCCATTGATGTCACGGTCGAATTTGAATTCGAGAATAATACGCGTACTGCCAAGTGAACTGCTCGAAGTCATTTCGTTCACGCCCGCAATGCGCCCCAGCGAGCGCTCCAGCGGAGTTGCGACCGAGGACGCCATCGTTTCGGGTGAGGCACCCGGTAACGATGCGCTGACCATGATCACCGGAAAATCCACCTGCGGTAGCGGAGCGACCGGCAGCAGACGAAATCCGAGTATGCCGCACAGGGTGATGGCCACCGAAATAAGAATGGTCGCCACCGGACGATGAATGAAAAGCGCGAAAAATTTCATTTACGCTTCCTCTTCCTGACGCGGGAAGCGGCTTTTCACATACAGCGACAGACGGTCAAACAGCAGATAAATCACCGGGGTGGTAAACAGGGTTAATACCTGACTCACCAGCAGCCCACCGACCATGCCAATACCTAATGGACGACGTAACTCTGCGCCCACGCCGGTACTTAACATCAGTGGCAACGCGCCGAGCAGTGCCGCCAGTGTAGTCATCAGGATCGGGCGAAAACGCAGCAGACAGGCCTGGAAAATGGCTTCGCGTGGTGACATTCCCTGTTCGCGCTCCGCGGCAAGGGCAAAGTCGATCATCATGATGGCGTTTTTCTTAACGATACCGATGAGCAAAATAATGCCGATAATCGCGATGACGTCCAGTTCGCTCCCGGCAATCATTAACGCCAGGAGCGCCCCGACGCCCGCCGTCGGCAACGTGGAGAGAATAGTAATTGGGTGAATAAAGCTCTCATACAGCACGCCGAGGACGATATACATCGCGACAACCGCAGCCACAATCAACCAGATGGTATTTCCCAGCGCGGCCTGGAAGGCGAGCGTGCTGCCCTGGAACTGGGTGGTAATATTGGCGGGCAGGTTAAGCGTTTTTTCGGTATCCAGAATGGCCTGCACCGCATCACCCAGCGACCACTCGTCTGGCACGTTGAACGAGATGGTGGTGACCGGGAACTGATCGAGGTGGTTAATCGACAGCGGGGCAAAACGCTGTTCAACACTGGCGATCGCGCTGAGCGGTACTATGCCGCCGTCGCTACTGGTCAGACGTATTGTATCCAGTGCCGCAAGCCCTGGCGTATTGTTGGTGTCATGTTCTAACACCACGCGATACTGATTTGCCTGGGTGTAGATGGTTGAAATCAGTCGCTGGCCGAAGGCGTTGTACAGGGCGTTGTCGACATCTGACATGCTGATGCCCAAACGGCTGGCGCTGTCGCGATTGACGTTCACATACGCTACCAGCCCTTTGTCCTGCCAGTCGCTACTGACATCGGACAGTTGCGGTAGCTGATTTAGTTTTGCTATCAGCTGTGGAACCCAGGTGCTGAGGGCATCAAGGGATGTCGCTTGCAGCGTGAACTGATATTGCGTCCGGCTGACCTGAGTATCAATCGTCAGATCCTGAGTGGGCTGAAGATAAAGGTCAACGCCGGGAACTCTGTCAACCGCATCCTGTAGGCGGGCAATCACTTTCTGCACCCGATCGTCGCGTTCATCCAGAGGCTTAAGGTTGATTTGTAAGCGCGCGCTGTTCAATGCCGTATTAGTGCCGTCCACACCGACAAAAGCGGTCAGGCTTTCTACCGCCGGATCTTTCAGAATGACATCTGAAACCTGACGCTGGCGCTGGGCCATGCTGGCAAATGAGCTGGACTGCGGCGCCTGCAGCGTGCCCTGGATAATGCCGTTATCCTGGATCGGAAAGAAGCCTTTGGGGATAAAGACCCATAGCATAACGCTCAGCGCCAGCGTGCCGAGCGCAACGCTCAGCGTGAGCCACGGATGGTTGAGCACTTTCGCCAGCCAGTGGCCGTACCCGGCAATAACGCGATCAAACATGCGCTCTGAGGCACGGGAGAAGCGGTTTTGCTTACGCAATGAGGCCTGATTCAGCATACGCGCGCACATCATCGGCGTAAGAGTGAGCGAGACAACGGCGGAAATCAGAATCGCCACGGCCAGCGTCACAGCGAACTCCCGGAATAATCGACCTACGATATCACCCATAAATAGCAGTGGGATCAGTACGGCGATCAGTGAAAATGTCAGAGAGATGATGGTAAAACCAATCTCGCCCGCGCCCTTCAGGGCAGCAGTCAGCGGTTTTTCGCCTTTTTCGATATAGCGTGAAATATTCTCGATAACCACGATAGCGTCATCCACCACAAAACCTGTCGCAATGGTTAGCGCCATGAGGGTCAGGTTGTTGATGGAGAAATCAAGAAATACCATCACCGCGAAAGTACCGATTAACGATAACGGTACGGCGACCGCAGGAATAATGGTTGCCGGAATATTGCGCAAAAACAGGTAGATAATCATGACTACCAGCGCAATCGCCAGCATCAATTCAAATTGGGTATCCGCTACGGACGCACGAATATTGGTTGTACGATCGGAAAGTACGCTGACCTTAACCGATTTGGGCAGGCTCTCGGTGAGCTGCGGTAGCATCTGGCGGATACTGTCTGCCGTGGAGATGATGTTTGCGCCAGGTTGGCGCTGAACATTCATTACTATAGCTTGTTGCTTATTGGCCCATGCGCCCAGCCAGCTGTTTTCGGCCCCTTGCTCAACGGTGGCGACATCGCCCAGACGAACCGGTGCCCCGTTTTTATAGGCAACAATGAGCTGACGATATTCATCCGCGGACTGCATCTGGTCGTTGGCTGAAAGGGTAACGGCACGCGTTGGACCATCAAGACTCCCTTTTGCCGAATTGACGTTGGCACCGGTAATGGCCGTACGGATGGTTTCGCTGGTCAGACCGAGTGCGGCAATGGCCTGAGCGTTAAGCTTCACGCGGACCGCCGGACGTTGCCCACCGGAAAGTGTTACCAAGCCCACGCCGGATACCTGAGAGATTTTCTGCGCGACGCGGGTTTCGACCATATCTTCCACCTGCGTCATCGGCATGGCGCTGGATGTGACCGCCAGCGTCATGATCGGTGGATCTGCCGGGTTTACCTTGCTGTAGACCGGAGGGTTAGGGAGATCGCTGGGTAATAAATTGGTGGCGGCGTTAATCGCGGCCTGAACTTCCTGCTCGGCAACATCCAACGGGAGCGTCAGTTGAAACTGTAACGTAACGACCGATGCGCCACCGGAGCTTTGTGATGACATCTGTTTTAAGCCAGACATCTGTCCAAACTGGCGTTCAAGCGGCGCGGTTACCGCCGAGGTCATGACGTCCGGGCTGGCGCCAGGGTAGAGCGTAACGACCTGAATCGTGGGGTAATCCACTTCAGGTAAGGCGGCGATTGGCAGGAAGCGATAACCGATAATTCCGGCAAGCAAAATCGCGACCATCAGCAGCGTGGTGGCGACGGGGCGCAGAATAAACAGGCGCGATGGTCCGCCTGTGTTGTCCGGAGGTAACACCTGCATCAGGAGTTAGCTCCTTTTTTGCCGTATCCGCGTGGCGCTGTTTTCTCGTCGGAAACAGAGGCGTCGTGCGCCTCAACGACTTCGACTTTTGCGCCTTCCGTCAGACGGTCAATCCCGTCGGTCACGACCCGATCGCCCGCAGAAAGCCCGGCGGCAATCACCACTTTTTGGCTATCCTGAATACCCGGTTTAACCAGGTGTTTGCTCACTTTATTGTCGCTATTCAGTACCCAGACAAAGTGGCCTTCGTTACCCATTTGCAGGGCGGCAGTTGGGATCACAACGGCATTTTGTTGTGTGTCGACCAGCATGCGGGCGTTAACGAACTGGTTAGGGAATAAAGCATCATCCTGATTGTTAAAACGAGCCTTTACTTTGATTGTTCCGGTGGTGGCATCAATCTGATTGTCGAGACTGAGCAGGACGCCTTCGCTCAGCTTTTGCGAATTGGTTCGGTCCCAGGCTTCGACCTTCAGCTGGCTCCCCGATTTTTGTGCCTGCAACACGGTAGCAATGTCGTTTTCAGGCAACGTAAATATCAGGTCGATGGGATGCGTTTGCGTAATGACGACGATTCCGGTGGTATCGCCGCTGGATATTTGGTTACCGACATCGACCTGTTTCAGGCCGACACGACCATCGACAGGTGCGGTTATCCGGCTCCAGTCGAGCTGCAACTGAGCGCTGGCGACGCTGGCTTCATCTGCTTTGATTGTGCCTAACGTCTCATTGACCAGCGCTTGCTGTGCGTCCAGCTCCTGGCGGGAGACCAGATTGGTTTTAACCAACTGTTGATAGCGGGCAAGATCGCGACGGGCATTCGCCAGCGTGGCTTTATCTTTTGCCAGTTGTCCCTGCGCCTGAGCCAGAGCAACTTTGAACTGGCTGGGATCTATCTCTGCCAGCAGGTCGCCGGCTTTTACCTGTTGTCCTTCCTCAAAGTGTAAGGCGATGAGTTGACCATCCACCCGACTACGCACCGTGGCGGTATTTGCGGCAGTAACGGTCCCCAGCCCTGTCAGGTAACGTGGCACGGCTTCCTCGGTGGCGGTGGCAGCCTGCACGGGAGCCAACGGTCCGGAGCGCATTCCACGCCGTCCTGACCCCGCCGTGTGCTGCGCGGGTTTGGTTGCGCCCGGTGCGGTTCCCTGGGATGCGCTACGGCTTTGCCAGAACCAGATGGCGGCGACGGCGGCCACGACGATCACGATTGCTATCACCCAGCGGGATTTATTACTGCCTTTCATTGTTATGAGTTTCTCATCCTGAAACGATTCGCGGAATGATACTAGTTTAGCCAGCGAACAAGGGAGAAAAATGGAGGAATTATGAAACACTGTCGGGATTCGTCTGAATGCTGACGCGGCTTTGCGAGGCGTTACGCAACAATCGGTGGTGAAGATAGCGAATACGCAATTGTGCGATAGAGTGCTGACAAGGCAAAAAGGAGGAAAGCCAGAGATTTCAGCGGGACGCTGGAACGGGAAAGCCCCTCCCGAGGAAGGGGCCAAAATAAGGAAAGGGTTATGATGAAGTACGTCATCATACTGGTGATACTCTTAGTCATTAGCTTACCGGCTTACTAAGACACCAGGGGGAGGGGAAACCTTCCCTAACCCTCACTCCTGAAAATAAGCCACAGCAAGGATGATGTCAATACGCACACTTTTCAGCATGCGAGCGGCTTAGCGGAAAACAACGTCAGCCCAGCGGGCCAGTCCGGCGGTGACAGAACCGAAGTCATCGCCACCCGCGATAGGGATCCCGGGAAGCTGCTGGGCGAGGGCTTTTTTAATCAGCGGCGAACGCGCGCTGCCGCCGGTCAGATAAATCACGTCTGGTTTTTCCTGTGCGTTGTCCAGCGCCAACTGGACCTGCTCGAGAATACGCGCCAGGGGCTGATTGAGCGCAGCTTCCAGTCCGTGTTGACTGATATCGGTTGCCAGCGTGTCGCTGATAAACGGTATCGCCGCCGTTACAATCGTCTGGTCGGAGAGTGCGATTTTGCTCTCTTCTGCACTGCGCACCAGGCGATAGCTCAGACGCTCGCGCCAGACTTTAAGCAGCAGAGCGACTTTATCGGCTTCTCTCGCGTCGCGGACAAGATCGTTGAGCAGTCGACCGTTGGCGCTGCTATAGAAATCACTTTGCGCGGGAACGTCGTTGATTGCGACCGCGTTCCACCACGGGAGAATCGGTAAGGCGATACCTTTTTCTGTCTCACCGCCCATACCTAGCAGTGGCATCAGGTGTTTAAACGCCAGCGCGATATCCAGATCGTTCCCGCCTACGCGGCAGCCACTGTGTCCCAGCAGGCTGTTTTCGCGATCGGCACGCTGATGCCATTGCGGCCCCATCAGCAGCAGTGAACAGTTGATGTATAATGTACGCCACAGTAAGTAACGAGAGAACAAGAAGATGAAAGTACCCGTATGGAGCTACGCACGTGTATCAACACTGAATCAGGTTGATGGTTTTGGGATACAAAGGCAGGTGAACACGATAAACCAGTTTATTCAATATCTGGTACTTGATCACCGCCTCCCATACGTTCTAGACACGGACAACATTACCCAGATGGTTGCGGAAGGGCGATCCGCTTTCAAGGGGAAGAACTGGAACCCCAAAACTAAGTTAGGGCAATACCGTAAAATGGTAATGGATGGAGTAGTACCCGATTCTGTTTTGATAGTTGAGAACATCGACCGCTTAACACGTCTTGATCCGTTCCAAGCAGTAGAGATCATTTCTGGTTTAATTAACCGTGGTACTACTATTCTGGAAATTGAAACGGGTATGACATATTCCCGCTACATACCAGAAAGCATTACTGTACTAACGATGCAAATCAACAGGGCTAACGGTGAATCTAAACGTAAGTCAGTAATGATGAAGAAGTCACACCAGAACCGCTACGGTAATGTATCTAAGGTACGTCCAAGATGGTTCGATGTAGTAGAAGTTGATGGTATTAAACAATACCGTACTAATAACACGGCAAAGGCGATACAGCGTATGTATAACGATTATGTAAATGGTATTGGTGCGGCACAAATAGTACGCACATATGGCGATACAGATAATGGTAAACCGTGGACACTTGTTACTGTATTAAGAGCGTTAAGTGATAAACGCGTAGCAGATGATGCCCGTTACCCTTCTATTATCGATAAGGCATTATATGAACGTGTACAGGCAATGAAATTATCCCCATCTAAGGGGAATACACATCAAAAGTACATGCTTAATTTATTTGCGGGTATGAGTCGATGCCCCCTATGTGGACAGGCCATAATAACGAAGCGTAACAGCCACGGAGGACTTTTTACAGTCTGTTTAGGTAAGCGTACCGATAAGACCTGTACGGCTCGTAGCATTGCTTATAATGCGTTAGAACGCCCCCTATTGAACGCAATTGTAGGACTTGATTTTAGTGAAGTGTATGGTCAGGAAGAATCAAACGTACTAACACTGCGTGATCAGTGGATTCAGAATGAAAGGGATATAGCGGCATTTCGTGAACGTCTTACAAAGGCAAGCAGGCATGAAAAGTTTGCGATTCTTGATGAACTGGAAGTAATGAACCGTGAACAGGATGAACTAACCATACGCCTTAAATCAGTAGATGCCCCAAAGGACATTACCCTAACTTATGATGATGACAAGTTAGATATGAACGTAGAGTACCGAATTGAATTAAACAACCGTATGAAGAAGTTAATACAACGTATCGATATAGTACGGGAAGATGTATCCAAAACTAACTACAAGATCTTCTGTAGTATTAAGTACTGGACAGAGTTACTTACTCACTTAGTGATCATTGATGTAGATGTACAGCGTATTGGCAGGGGCGGTACTAATCAACTCACAACTACCCTACGTTCAGTGAGTAGTTTAGATCTGGAAGGGAACATAAAAGGCAATCCAGATATGGAAGCTCTGGAGTATTGGCAAAGCGTGGTATCGAAAGCCACACAAAAAGCTATCGAAAGTTTGACATAGGGTATGTAATGACTTAATCTAAATTCTCTAACAGGTCTTACCAAAGTATTGATACCTCATTTCGTGATGTCGCAAATGGGGTATTTTTTATTTGACACGCGGTATCAATACTGGTACTATGATCCACTTGGGGGCAATCCCCTTATAGTAAGTTCAAGTTTAGTACCCCCTATCGCAAATAATTTGGTACACACCCTTCCATTTGGAGGGGTTTTTTTCATGTCTGTACTAAATAAGTATGTAGTTTAGATAAGGGGAAAACATGAAAACAATACTACTATTCTTAATCGGATTCTTTGTAATGGTTACTGGCTTAATTGAATGGCTCTTTTTAGGCTTTTTAGTGTGGTTAGGACTATGCTTGGTGGCTGAAGTGATAAATAACATTAGAAAACAGCAAGTTGTAAAAAATCAAGCAGATTTTTGGGACAAAACGTAAAAATGTTCTATAATATGGGTATGAGAAATAGAAATATCCATTTTTAACCTCATTTCGCATCGCTTTCAATTCATTCTGATAAATAAGTACATAGAAATTCATAATCTCCTCCTTAATTAAGAAGCCCCTTGTGACATTGGGGCATCTTTATACTTGGATAAATCAACAAAACGCAATAAGGAAAAATAATGGCAGCTAAAAAAGAAAACAAAGACAAAACAATTTATGTGCGAATTTCACCAATTGCGGAGAAATGGTTACAAGAAAAAATAGAATCAGGTCAATTCAAGAATAATAGTGAAGTCATAAACCACTTCCTACAGCAACAGATGATTATGGGGCGGTAAAGGTACACGCCCCAATTTTAGCTAAAAATGTTTACCATTTTCGCAATAAAAAAGGCCGCTATTGGAAGTAGCAGCCTATGTACCATAACATAACATGTATAAGGAAAACGCGATGTTATATGAAGTAATAAATGGAAAAAATATTCTATTAGAATCTGGTGTTGGTTTTTATAACATCAGATGGGTAGAGGATGAAAACTTTCAAGAGGTGATGATCTGCTCTTTCGCAGTAGCTCATAATGGAATTGTGAGTGAGTATCACAATCAGGAAGTAAATCGGACGTGGTTCAACAGCCTACGGTCTAAATACGCCGTACTAAGCCTTTTCAAAGGGGTAAGGTATGAGCATATTATGCCAGTTCTAAAGCAAGTTTTATAATCAAAAAGGGGGAAAGGAATTCCCCCAAATCTAAAAGGAATTTACATGAATATTTATAAAGAGTTTACACTCACACAATCACAGTACATATCAGATATCGCCCATGAAATGGATTTACAGGATGGAATAAATCTTATAATTGCCGATGTTGGAACGGGTAAGAGTCACTACTTTTCAAAACTAACTAATACAGCTTTTAGTGCTCCACTGGTTAGTATTGTATCTTCAATTGATGGTACTAACGTTCAAACATGGAACGCCCTTGTAGCTCGTTTCCATGCTACCAGTGATAAAGGTACTTTCAAAAATGAAACACTTGTTATTGATGAGTGTCACGGGTTCTATACTGACTATAGTTATAAAGCCAGTGTGATCCGTGATCTTGTAGCAATCTTCCCCTATTTCAAGTCTGTAATTCTAATGTCCGGTACTATTAAAAAAGAGTACCTAAACAGTGTTCAGATAGATCGCGTTTATCGCATACGTAAGCCATCCCAGGCGACGAAGGAAGTATTTAGATACAATTACGCATCTAAGGGTAAGGCAGTCTTAGAATCGCTTATAACGCGTAATAAGGGCAAGCGTAAAGCCATAGCACTCGTGAATGATATCAAGCTATGTAAACGCATTGCTAAAAGCTATGGTGATAAGGCGTTAGTAGTTTCCAGTGAAGTAAAGGAAACAGAAGAAGTACAAGCATTCTTTCAGGCTAAACGTATGGATGATTATGAATTGATTATTGGTACTGACTCAATACGTGAAGGACTATCCATTGAAGATAAGTTAGATGAAGTTGATATCTATATCTATGGTCATACAGATCCAGATGGTATTGAACAATTTACTAACCGTTTCCGTAACGTAAGCAAAACTAAGACATTACACTATATAACGCCTGTACGCGATTCTAAGAGCATGAAAGATTTTGATGTACAAAGTTATCTTGATGATGCTGAACGCTTTGTAGAGATGATTACAGGGGCGTATAGAGCATTCAATGATGATAACTTTCGTGAACATTTCCGTACTCAATACAACCAAGATATAAAAGGTAGTCATGTTAGATATAATAAAGATTTTGATGGATTCATTATTGATAAACTAAGTATTGACGCAGTATACGCAAACTATAGAGCAAAACAGTGTGAACATGATCCGGTACTATGGCATATGCGAATGGGTGAGTATGATTTTGTTAGACGTTCAACTACCTATGTAGATGGTAATGAAGTATTAGCAAATGAGATACTAAAAGATATGGCACGTTTGAAACTAAGTGAAAGTGAAGAACGCGAAGAAATTCTCTCATCTCTTATTAGTTCATTTGATAGTGGGAAGTTTGAGTACTCAGGTAAACATGAAGAGTACGACGCATTACGGGAAAGTATTGTAAAACTACAAAAAGTTGGATTGAAAGATTCACAGATTGAACTTGTAGTAAATGGTGTCATTGAAGATAAGACATTTATTAGTAAAGTTTGGGCAGATTATAACTATGTAGAAGAACATTCGAGTATTCGTAATATGATACTTGGTTATATCGCTAAGGAGTGTCCAAATGATGTACTAACGAAAGTAGATCTACATATTCTTTGTGGAATGATCGTGAAGAAAGTACAAAAGGAACTTTTCAATGGTGATCACAAAGCAATGCGTAAAAACACTTTATGGTCTAAATGGCTTGAGTATCAGGGAAGTGAATTAGTAGTACGTGAAAAGTGTCAGACTAAAGTAATCAATCGTTATATTACTTTAGAAACTCCAGTACGGAAACGTACAAGTACCTGTACTGATAGAATGTATAAAGCACTCTTAGATATGAAAGGTGAAGATCGTTATTATGAGTACAAAGTAAAGTATACAAATCTTACTGGATTCTCTATTGATAAGGTTGATGTACTGACTGAACAAGTGAAACAGGAAGTAAAACAGGCTGGAATTTTGAAAGCAAAAATGATGAAAATGGCGGGGGTTTTCGCCTAATCGGGGGTTTTGTCCCGATTGTTGATATAGAGTATTATAATATATTAATACAACAATCGGGACAGACTACATAACTACACACCACAGGGACATAAAAAATGGAAATCAACCAACTAAAGAAAATAATCGATGAAGTGAAGAAAATCGAAGATAAGACCTATACACCATATGATAATTTAGTATACGTACTAAAGGCACTCGATAACACAGAAGAACGTATGAAGAACGTAACAGGAATACCAAAAGGTAAACTATGACCGTACCAAACACTACAGGGAAATAAAAGTGAGCACATGGAAACAAATAAGACAGCACTATAAAGCGTCAGGAATGAAGTCTAACGGACTCTATAACAAAGTACAGCAATCCTCACTTACGGATACACCACACGTAGGGGAAGAACTGAAGGAAGCTATAGAAGCGTACATACGCCACTACAAGACGACCAACGGCAAAAGGCCATCATACTTACACCTAAATCATAAGTACGGTCTAAGGGCTTCCCAGACGTTCTATAAAGGATTATCAAATGAATAAACTAACCACCTACCACCACACGCGGGGAATACTTTTTTACGATAAGAAACGTGAACGTAGATATGCCGTGAACAAGAAAGGATTCACAGTAAATACTATCGATATTGAAGGTACACCCGAATACTTTCTAAACCTATCAGAAGAAGAACACTTTCAACAATCTTTAGTAAGGGATGATTTGGAAGAACTAATATACATGGCAAATATAATTATCAATGGAGTAACCATTATGGAAATCAAAGTAATCAATAATAACCCCAATAACTTTAGAGCACTAATCAATGGTTCATTGGAACTATCAATACACTATCAAGATGGTGTACGTGCGATGGATGGTCTACCGAATGTTGACCTATTAGAGCAGTACTGGAAATCTGGAGTACTGGAAAATGCGAATGAAAATGAAGCACACGTAATTGGACTACTAACCTATGTAGAACCAGTGAAGAAAGAAAAGAAACCTAAGAAAGAAAAGAAATAAAAAAGCCCCGATTAACGGGGCTTCATTGTTTAGGGCTTTGCTTTCTCTACATGGTACGTTGCGAAGTGTAGAGCTGTAAACTCGCCTGGCTGGGCTTCATTCTTATGTACCGTTCTGTACTTCCCATCTTCCCCTTTCACTACACAACCCATATACACGCCATCTACCAGTACATCAGTAATGTTCCCACGCTGGTTATAAGTAACTGTATTCATCTTTGCTTCCTCATATGTTTGGTATTGATACATATTAACATACGTATTGAATTAAACCATAATTAAATACTATTGTAATTCAATGGCTTATATCTAATCGTAAAAATATTGCTTGTCAGGTATGTATACAGGTATCTATACTTGACACTCCAGCAACAAACGAAGCGAGAAACGAAATGGACAAGTTCAAAAACTTTTCTACCAAGTACGTTAAAGATTTGAACAAAGCGGCAATGGGTTTTTATGCCCACGTGGAAGTACAGCAGCACGTGAACGGTACGGTAGTAAAGATTGATACCTACCAGATGGAACAACCCAACTATGCGTTTCTCGCTTTCGAAAGTGGCTTACAGGTATCCGTAGAATTAAAGAATGGTGTACTGAAAATCGGAACAGCCGATGAATACCGTACAAAGGACTTAAACAATCACCCATGCTTTCACACAGATTCACGTAACGCACTTTTGGGTGTATGTGTCCGGTACTTCTTGGGACGTGTAGCAACCGCCGCAGAACTTGAAGCAATCAAAGATGTATTGATTTACGAAGTAGCATAACAACCAACAACGGGGGCAAAAGCCCCCATAAGGAAACAACATGAAAACATTACGCATTATCGTACTCGCAATCTCCGCATTTGCTACGGTCGCTTGCTCTACCACTCCTAACCCAACTGTAAAAGCGGTTGATTGTCAGGGCTTAACAAAGATTGAAAGCATAAACCGTTATAGTGCTATCAAACTTACCAAAACCCGTATCAATACCACTACAGGAAAAGTACAGTATTGGCATCCTACATCTTTATGGGTAGACGCGGATCATTTTGATAAGGTGGTATGTAAATGACATTTACTATCACCATACGTAAAGAGCACGTGTTAGTAGCAATACTAATCACTATCTTTTGTTTGACGGGGGTATAAATGGGCATTCGTGATCTGGTAGTTGCGGCATTCTGTCAGCAATCAGTATCTACCGATTTTATCATGAAGTGTAAAGAGTTCGGACTGAACGTTACGGAAGTATTCGACTCTAGCACAGGCACTAATACGGTACTGTTTACCCGTCCTGAACACATGATGCCCGTAGTTAGCTTTACTCTTATGGCTGGTGGATTGTTCCGACTTGGTGACAATATTTGTTTACCACCAAGTATTGTCCAAGAGTTACCCCGCCGGATGGATGATGAAGAAGAAGCTCTATTAGCTCTTGAATATATCAGTACAGAACTAAGGGAATGGGAAGCGGTTTAATGCGATTCCATATTATTTGTGGTGGTCTGATTACCGAAGTGTATGACGACCACGAGAAGAAAGTAGGTAGCGTTTCTATGTCAAAGCAACAGAAACACGCTACCAAACCGTTTAGCGACGGGAAGAACTTTTACCCGTCATTCAATGAAGCACTGATAGCACTACTCAAACGAAAGAGGGTTAATATTCGTGGTGCGATTGGTTGAAGAGATAAAAGCTCTAAACGGTATGGTAGTGAATTCTATACGTACTCTACCATTGGATGACGTAGTAAACATTTTCGGTATTGATCGGGAGGTAGCAAAGGTAATACGTAAACTACCTAAGAAGAAGCTGTATGTATTAAATGAGTTAACCCAATCACTTTTAATTACTAACTATACCGTACTAAAAGAGGAAATAGATAAATTATGAAATGTGTAGTCATGTTATTAGTATTGGTAGTAACTGGCTGTACTACTACGCCATCTAATAAGCGTCCCTGTACTACCGAAGAACGCCAAATGATGGAAAACGTATCTTCAAAATTCGCAGTAGTTAACCCATCAATACGTGCCATTTGTAAATAAGGAAAAGTATGAAAGTACAAAACATTATCACCAGTAAAGAAACTCACAATGTAACAGCAAAAACTAATCTCGGTTACTTGATCGCATGTTGTGGTGTAGTGAAGTTCCACGTATGGGAAATGGATAACGAATATTTCCCCGCAGTAGAGGATCAGGGCGGTTTAGTTGTCAATATGAACCAATTACCTATTAACTTTGGTGATATTGAACTGGTAAAGATTCGCCAGTACCTACCACCTGAAATTGATATGGAAGGGGATTGTGTACTAATCAAGCCCAAAGAGGGGCAACCCCTGTATGAAGTAGAAGAGGCTAGTTTCTACTATCGTGATATCCAGATGTTGTATGACGGGCAGCACCTAAGAGCGGCAACAAAAGACAGTGAAGTATGGAACTGTATGTGTTGTAAGGATTCGGGCATTGAACGTACTGGTACTGATATCAAAAAGGTACAGGCAGCATTACGCCACATTCGCAAACTAATAATGTAATTGATACACTGGGGGATACGTACCCTAATGAGGCTATATGTTGATGCCAACTATTAACGAAAAGTTTCTAAAAATTTTACAGAATGATGACTTTCACCCAGGAATGTTAAGTGTTGATTCAGAGCATCGCGACATTCTGGCTACTGTAACAGTACAGGACATAGAAACGCTGATAGCCCGTTTACAGGAGGTTAAACCCCTAATTGAGCATTATCACACGGAACGCCATAAGGCCGCTCTAAAGCTCTTACAGGACGTTGTAGCGGCATCAGGGCAATTCGGTACTGTAGAAGAGTTATTAATGAGTGTATCCGGTTCAGTACCGACCGTTAAGGCCGAAACTGTACCCCAATCGGGCAATCACGTATTCGAAGTAGTTCTATATGACTCAGTGAAGAATGAACACCGTACATATAGAGTAGTGAATACCCGTATGCCCTTAGCATTAACTAATGATCCCGTATATCGAACTATCATTAATAAAGATAAATCGATGATGGAGATCGAAAACTTTCTAAGGGCATATTCAGAGGATTACCGGAAACTGTATCCCATTAACGCTAAGTGGGATGGTCAAGAGTTCCATATGAATGAACGTGGTGTACTGAATAAGACAGCACAGAAATACTTTAAACAGTACATGAAGAAGAACCCACACGGCACGACTAAACAATTCCGTGAACAATCGTTACTGGCATATAAGCAGGTATAAATGAAACGTACTATCATTGCTTTACTGTTTACCGTAGCAGTACCCGTACAAGCTACTGTACTTAAATGTGATGTGATCATACATGATATGATCGGGGATCATATGGAATTCCGTAAAAGCTACTATAAGAAAGCTATTGTAGTTGATTCAGGTAATTCCTATTCAGTAAAATTTGAAAACATCAATATAACTACGCCAGCTCTAACTAAAACTACTGGCAATATTATATTTGCTTCAGATAAGAATTATGTATATGGAATTAATCGCAGTACGGGCAATTTCATGTTCCAAAACTTACCATCAAAATTGTCATACACGTTCAATGAATGTAGGAAACATCAATGATATGGGTACTGGTAATCTTGCTTGTACTGGCATGGTGTAATATTTGGGGCTTAAGTAATCAGATTGAATCACTTAAGAAAGAGATGGATAATCTTAAGTGGGATTTAATAAACGAAAGAGAAATAAAACCACCACAGAGGAAATAAGACAATGAACAATATTGAAACACTAACCAATACTTTCACTGACCTAATCGAAAACGCAGCCGCAGTAGGTCTAACCATTAACGCAGTAACAGTAGAGGCTAATAATAAACATTACTCTATTAACCCATATGAAGATACGGTAGTAGAGGTAAATGCTGATGGTACACGCATACCAGAAGCCGAAGAATATGACATTCAGGAGTTCTACCAACTACACCCCGCACTATTAGAAGATTAATCCCCACAGCCCACTAATCACAGTGGGCTTTTTTTATTTCTAAATACTCCTATATGGCATAGGAGTACCACACAATGACTACCATTCACTTACACTTCCCAAACGGTACACAATCAATTCTAAGCGGTACTTACTCAGGGTATGAACCGTCACGCAAAGATAAGCTAATAACCGCTCATATCACCACACAGGACGGTTACGGGCTATTCATAGACCAATACACTCTTACTCTAAAGTATAAATACGTTACGCTGGATTACTCCCGCTTTAGCATAGGTCAAACGGTCTACCCCTTAGTACAGTTATGTACATTCAAAGGTACAGAGAAGAAGCACCTCACCCGCCTAAGAGATCTACGCGATGAAGTAATGCTACACGGTACTGTAGACGGCGAACCCATTCCCTACCGACTCAGTTTATTAATAGATTCCATGCAATAAACTGCATAACAATTCATTTCAATGTGAAAGTTATAAATTTGTACTGATAGGTGAAAGCTATCATAATAGCACATTATTTGTACTATATAAGCTCTAAATGATAATGATTCTTAAGAACGGGTTAGGGTTCGAGTTTCCGCCGCGAATTATCTTTATAATCCGTGGGATTTTTAAACCAAAACAAACAAAACGAAAGGTAAAACCTTTCAAAGCGAAAGTACAATAACAATTACCTATCAATGGTAATGAATATAAAGTGAATAGGATATGAATAATGTCAAAGATTAAAGATGATGGTACGCGTTATACGTGGCAAGAGATAGCGGATCGGTTCGGCGTAGAGCACAGTACAGTAAGCCGTATATGGTCAGGTAAGGGACTTGATATTAATTGGCCTAAGAAATTAGTAGATGATTGGTTATTAACTAATGTTATTGAACCATTACGCAACGGCGATACTAAAGGCCAAATACAAAAAGCCACACTACGCAAACTTGAAGCAGAAGCAGATATAAAAGAATTAGAACTACGTACTGCCAGTGGTGAACTAATCCCCGTAGCAGTAGTACAGCAAACTTTATCCCAATACTTTTATCAAATGCGTCAAGTATTAAGAAGTATTCCCGCATCCAGCTATGTAGAACTATTCGAATCAGCCGACGCATTAGAATTAAAAATGAAACTACAAGAAAAGATAGATCGCCAATTGGAAGAAATTGGTCAGTACGAATATGAAGGAACATATGAAGAACAATTACCAGAAGATGATGAAGATCCTAACCAGATCTGTGAAGTCGATATTACCACCGAAGAAACAAAAACCGAGTGATTGGGTAGAAGCAAATTTAGTATTCCCAGATGGAGAATTACAAGGGCAAAAAGTACGTTTGTTTGAGTTTCAAAAATCAGCCATAAATGACATTGTAAATCCTAGAGTACGTAAGATTGTACTAATGAGTTCGGCACAACTCTTGAAAACCACAGTACTACAAAACTCAATGTACTATTTCCTCGCAAATGATCCAAGTAACCAAATATTCGCAGGGGCAACGGCAGGTACTACAAGTAAGTTTCGTACTGGTAAATGGCAATCAGTAATTGAAGCATGTCCGGTACTAAAAGATCTCGTTAGTAATAAGAATGATAAGAATTTTACTAATAACGATAAAACACAGCAGAACTTAGATGGAACGTTTACGTACTTCCTTACTCTTGGATCATCAGCACAGCTACGTGGCCTCACAGCACCAAGAGTATTTTTGGATGAGGTTAGTAATGTTGACGCAGAAGGCGATGAAGGCAACCCCTTAAAGCTCGCAGAACAGCGTACAAAGGCATTCAGTACACCCCTGATTATGGTATGTAGTACTCCACTTGATGAAAACGATCTAATCACTCAGCAGTACGAACAAAGTAATAAACAGAAGTTCTATGTACCGTGTCCACACTGTAATCATTCACATGAATTAGTTTTTGAAAACGTTAAATTTGAGTGGAAAATTATCGATGGTGGTCGCCGTCGCATACCCGACGCAGAAACAGCACAGTTACAGTGTCCAGAATGTAATAATGTTATTACGGAAGCCGAACGTGTACGCATGATCAAAAAGGGTGAATGGGTAGTAACAGCACCAGAGATTAAAGATATCATGGGATATCACATATCACGTTTATACTCACCAATAAACTCTATTAAATCCATAGTACAGGACTTTGCCGAAGCACATTATACCTTCGATCTCGCGTCATTCTATAATAACGTTTTGGGCTTGCCGTACATTGATAAAGAGAATACCGATCACGATTTAGTACTACTTGAAAATTTACGTGATAGTTCAATAGACATTGATAACATACCGGATGATGTATTAGGTATTGTACTTGGAGTTGACCAACAATTAGACCGCTTGGAAGTAACTACTCTTGGTATTAGTGAAAAGAATCTTTATGTACTGGATCATAGAAGTATCCATAGTATCGACTGTACAAAAATAGAAGCCCCCGCATGGAATAAACTTACAGCCTTTTCCCAATACGCATTTAAAACAGTATCGGGTAAACCGCTTAAAGTATTGGGTGGTTTTGTGGACTCCAGTAACGGCAACGCGACAGCTACCGTATACCGCTATTGTGGAGCGTCCACGGTGTTTAAACCTATCAAGGGTGGTACTTCACCAACTAACCCACTATTCAAACAGAGTACAGCAGGTGGACATACACTAATTAACCTTAACGTTAACTTAGGTAAAAGTAACATTAGACAGCTACTAAACAGGGCAGTAACTGATAATGAAAACTCAAAGGAAGTACAAATACATTTCTCTAACTCCCTACCAGATGATTACATGCTTCAATTAACATCAGAGAAAAGAGTAATCAAAGCTGGTAATTGGATGTGGGTAAAGAAAGTAAGTACCCAACGAAATGAAGCTCTTGACTGTTTAAATTATTCATTGATTTGTTTCAACTGGTATCTATCTAAATTAGGTTCACAACCATTCCGAAAACTACGTGAATTCAATCATAAACAGAAAGAGAAAGCTGTACTAAATACAGGAGTAAATAAAGAAGAAACTAAGCCAGTACAGAAACGTGTACAGAAATCACGATTTAAACAAGGTGGTGGATTCTTCAAATAAGGAAAAAATAAAATGGCAATTGTTCGCAAAGTAACGCTAAAGGGCGATATCATCAAAGGTGAATCAATTACATTCGATTATCCACAGGGAAGTGAAATTGATCTCATTAGCCCTACTGGTACTAAAACTTCATACACTTACCCATTCCCAGATATTGATACTAATCTTTGGGATGTGGGTATTTGGACTGCCATTATCAGTAGTCCTATTGCGTATGGTGTAAACCAATTCGAATTAATTGATCCCACAGCAAAGGTTTCTGAATATCAGGACTTGATTCAGATTATCAAAGATATCGACCAAATTACACTAGACCGTATAAAGGGTGGTGGTGTACTAAGTCAATCAATTCAAAATAAAGCACTAACCTATGAAAGTTCGGAAGTTCTAATGAAACTACGTTCTATCTATGTATCACGTGCTAATTCCCTAATTTCGGATATGAAAGGACTAAATACGGGATGCCCGATTAAGTCAGTAACGAATTTTAGGAGAACAAAATAATGTGGCCTTTTAATAAAAAAGAAGTACCAGTACAGGAACCAGTAAAGCAAGTACGCCAATTAGATCATAAAGTCCCATTGATGAAACACAACCCCATGAAGCGGGCAATGTCATCTCTAAACATGGGATCACAATCACCCGTTATCAGTTTTGGTTTTGCTTCAGGTAATCAGGCCGGAAATATTAACGCAATCATTAACCGTACTTTACCCGTAATGGTCGCCGCTTCACGTGAGTTATCACTAAAGAATGGTATCGTTAAAAAGTATGTTTCTACTAATAGTAGTGGGGTTACTGGTGCTGACGGTTTATACATCCGTCCATGCGTACACGTTAGTGATGATGATTCAATAAATAACGATATAAACAAACTACTTGAAGAACAGTTTTATAAATGGGCAGAAAACCCTAAATTGTTTTCACGTTGCGGTACTTTAGATATCAGTACTTTCCAAAGGCTAGTTGAACGTACACGTAGTATTGATGGCGATTGTTTTGTTCGTATTCATGAAATTAATGGTTCACTACAAGTAGAAATTATTGATTCCATGCGTATTAGTACATACCAAAACGTACTACTACCATCAGGAAACTACATTTCAAATGGGATTGAATTTGATGGTATTTCTAACCGTCCAGTAGCTTATATGGTTACACGTTATAACCCAATACTATACAACTATGATATCGGTGAACGTGAACGCGTACCCGCTGAAGAAATTCTACATCTATTCCAACAGGACTACCCAACACAACAACGTGGTATTCCAGATGTACACGCAGGAACGGATAAGCTAAAAGAATTTGAAGAGTTTATGAGTGCTGCAATTACATCCCGTAAAGTAGCGGCATCAGCAATGGCATTTATCACTAATCCAGACTCAGATGATATTGATCTGATTACAAGTGATGAAGTAGCCCATTATGAACAGGACTACTTAAACCCCGCAGCAATCGTAGAACTACAGGCAGGACAGGATATTAAAACTGTAAACCCAACTCAAACCACAGACGGTATCAATGAGTTTACAGATAAGCAAATGCAACTAATCGCAATGGGTTTAGATATCACTACTCAATCACTAACAGGTGATACAAGTAATGCCTCATTTAGTGCCGCAAAATTAGTAGACAAATTACAACAATCAACCTTTAAAGGCCGTACAAATGCGTTAATCGTTTCTGTACTAAAACCGCTTTATATTCGTTGGTTAAAATCTTCAATGCTAAATAATCCAGTACTAAACAATTTAAGTTTTAGTGACTTTGATAACCTTACCCACGCTCAATATGTACCAACTCGCCAGATTAGTTTAGATCCATATAAAGATTTACAAACTGAAGTTCTCGCAATTGAAAACGGATTGAAGAGTAAAGCAATGGTTATTTCAGAAATGGGCTATGACCCGCAAGTAGTATTTGAAGAAATTAAAAAGGAAGAAGTAGAAAATGGAATTGAACCAACTACAACAAATGAGGGCGATCAACCTAACACAGATAAGTAATGCTATTGATGAAGTAGATCGTACCGTTGAACTTTCCTTTGCCTCAGAAATTCCAGTAACACGCGAAATAGAAGGACAGCTCTATAATGAGATCCTTCTATGTAATTCTGACAACGTAGATCTATCCCGCCTAAACGATGGAGCACCAGTTTTAATTGAACATGATGCTTCCCGCCAAGTGGGAATAGTAGAAAACGCTCGCGTAGATATGGATAAAGTATGTCGGGCAACGGTTCGTTTTAGTGCTCTTGGAAGTGCCAACACTATATTTGGAATGATCCTGGAAGGTATCAGACCTAAAGTCTCAGTAGGCTATAACATTCGTGAATATTACTTTGAAGGTAATGATCTAATCGTTACACGTTGGGAACCATACGAAATTAGTAGCGTAAGTACTCCAGCGGATAATTCAGTGGGCATTGGACGTTCACTAAATAGTAATGATGAAATCACTTTAAAGGATGAAACACAAATCATGGATGAAAATCTAAACCAAGAAGTTATTACAGAAGAAGTACAAGAAACTGTAGAAGTACAGGAAGAAGTACAAGAAGTAATTACCGAAGAAAAAGCAGTAGTAGCCGAAGAAATTCAAGAAGTAGAAGTACAGATTGAAGTAGAAGCGGAACGTTCAATTGATATTAGTTCAATTGTAGACGCTGTAAAAGAATCACTAAATAAAGATGTAGAAGATAAGCGAGTACGCGAACTTCAATCTATTTCAGCGGTGTTAGGGATTGATACCAATGAAGCAATTAAAAACAACGTAAGCGTAGAAGAATTTAAACGCTCACTAAATAAAGAAAATCAACCAATTGATAAGGAAATCAAAATGGAACAAAAAAATGTAATCGCTGAAGGTCTACGTAGTCTAAAAGGCGAAGCTAACGAACTAGCTACACTTGATCGCGGTTCACGTGGTTATTCCGTAGATATGAACGCAATGGTACGTTCTACTTCAGATACAGTATCTACCGTTACCGCAGCAGGTCTTGTAAAAGAGCAACTAGCCGATTCTTATATTCGTGAACTACTAGCCCGTACTGTACTTGGTCAACTACCAGTAACTGTATTTGGTGGTCTTGATGGTCTTGGTAATTTCTCTATTCCACGTGCTAAAGGTATGACCCCTGTAGCTCGTTTTTATGCTGAAGATGAAGCAGTAGTAGATGGTTTTGAGAACTTCGATAAGATCACTCTAAAGCCTACTATGTTTGCCGCAGGTATGAAAATTACCAAGCAAATGCTACTAAGTAACGCAGCTACTGAACGTTATGTAACTGACGAACTACTACGCCATTGTTCAAACGGTCTAGAGCAAGCTGTATTTGCTAAGATCGCTCTAGAAGTACCAGTACAGACTACCGCAGCCGTTGGTACTGTAACTGAAGCAGACGTACAAGCAGCAATTCAAAAACTTGGTGTAGCAAACGTAGATGTAAATCGTTGTGTTGCTATTGTCCATCCAGCAATGTTAGCAAAACTACGTCAAACCGCAGTTCTAGGTAACACCGCAGCCGTTTCTATGGTAGCTGGTCATCGTTATGATATGTGGCTAAATGATGAAGTACGCGTAATTGAATCTACTTTCGTAGCTCAAGACTCTATCGTAATTGGTGACTTCTCAGAACTAATTTTTGCTAACTGGAATTCCGGTCAAGAATTGGATTTTGACGATACTACTTATCGTGCGGCACAAACTATTGCTATTCGTTCATATCAGTACCTAGATACTGCTATTGCTCATCCAGAAGCATTTGTACAAATCAAACTACAAGCATAAGGAATAACCATGAGGCATTTTACAAGTAATCAAGTTGATACTTTTCTAAATGCCTTTGGTGAATCTATCACTTACGGGGCGTCAACATTTAGAGCAATTCTTGATGTTCGCCCCGTAGTCATTGAAGGAACCGAAGGATTAATAGAAGATGAAGAAACATTTCTATCAGCAAAAACAATAGATATTAGTGCGTTAAATCTATCTATTGATTCTCAGCTAATAGTACGCGGTACTGATTATACCGTATACAGAATTTATAACGACCTAAGCGGAGTAAGTGAAATCTATATCCGTGAAACAATAGCGGGGCTTGTACTATGAAACTAATTGAAAACATGAAAGCCGCTACTGTTACCGTACTAAAAGGTTATCAAGAATTAACCCCATCTTTAAGTAAAGGCACAGGTAAAGATATTTTTCAGATGGTAACATTTGACTATCAACTTGAAGCAGCCAACTTTAATGGAAATTCTCGTTTACGTGGGCAATTCGATATGGAGTTTTTAGTAAGTCCCCAAGTGAATACTAAAACCCCATCAACAAAGTACGATGAATTAATTACATATTTTGAAGCAAACTATGCCCCAATCTTTAAAGCACAGGGTGTAACTGTACTATGGGTTAACTATGGTAACAGTTCATTAGTCACAGATAAAACTACTGGTATTTCATCCCTTATTTTCACACTAAATATTGAAGCATTAGAACGAAAATAAGGATTCAAAATGGCAGATATTTTTAATGGCGGTACAGTCAAGTTATTCTATAATCTTGACACGGCAAATCAAAACGTAATCAGTAGTGGGAATATTGAGATTGAAAACGTTGCTACATTCCCAACTTTTAGTATTAGTGATTCAGCTAATAAAATTGAAACATATGATTCAGAATATACCCGTACTGTAGTTGGTGATAAGGCTATTGGTGATCTAGAGATCGTAGTGAACTATAGACCGGATTCAGAAACACACCAATTCTTAGACTCAGCATACGATAACAAAACTGAATTCCAGTTAATTGTAAATTACATTGAAGATCAAGACGCAGGAAAGGTAGAAGCCGTAATTGTATCGGGTAATATTAACTCCCGTATGATCTCCGGTGATAAAGACGATGTAGTACGTATGACGTATACCTACTCACCCCGTACTATCATTTCAATGGGTACTCGTTTAATTCCTCCTGTACTACGCCGTGGTGATTATGGGGTAGGCTCAGACGGTACACCAGATTACCCACAGTACAGCCCACAGGAAGCCGAAGGTAACGCCTTTGTAATGATTCCCGCAGCCGACACAGATAACCCCGCAGGAACGGATCTATACGGTATTGAGTTAGTATCACAACCTACAGGACAATCTAACACTAACCTAATGTTAACCGACTCCGGCGATCTACGCATTTACGCACGTAATAATACTACGCCGTGGTCACGTGTTTATACTTCTGGTGAATCGGATACTTTATATCTAAGTAAAGCTAATAACTTATCAGATCTTGATAATGTAATCACCGCACGTAGTAACTTAGGCATTCTAAGTACCACAGAAAATGACGCACGTTACATGATCGGATCGCGTAACCTTTCAGAACTAACTGACAAAGCAGCGGCATTATCAAACTTGGGTATTCTCAGTACAGTACAAAATGATACCCGCTATTTAAAATCGGAAAGTAATCTAAGTGATCTAGCTAACGTAGCAACTTCCCGTACTAATTTACAATTAGATCGTTTTGAACAATCTACAAATGAAACTGTAATTTATTCCCCCGATAAAATTAAGTACATTGGTATTTCTAATGGTACTAATGGTTCATGGGGCGTATATGATTCACAAACTACTAAGTGGATTCCACTGGGAGTGGGTCAGGGTGGTACAGGCAGCACTACAGATGAAGGTGCTAGAATAAACCTTAAATTGGATCGTATACGCCAACAGGATAATGGTACTTTTATTACATCGCCAGATTATAATAGTTCTTTTTTTGTATATGACGGTGCTGATTGGGGGTGTATTGATAGTGCCACGGCACAAGTAAAACCCCTATTAGTAAATTATGGTGGCACAGGTGCAACAACCGCAGAAGGTGCAAGATGGAACCTAAACATAAACCGTTTAGTACAAGCAGATGGATTCACTTTACTAAATGCACCAGATAATACACGTCTAGTAGTTGCAAATAATAAAGAAATTCAATTCCAAGATCAAAACGGTGTTGGTTTTGGATTACCAATTTTAGCTGGTGGGACAGGTGCGATGACTATAAATGGTGCTAGGGATAATCTTAATTTAGGGACTGGAAATGACGTTGATTTTCGTGGTGTAAATGCTCACAATTGGAGTGATTCACTCGAATATCCTTCCGGCGGTTTTCTCACTAGTACCCTATATAATACATCAAATGGTGTACGTGCTATTGGGCGTTTGTATTCTGAAATTCCCCCAGATGGAATTCCCAAAACAGTAATTCAAAGTACAGATAATGCTGGTAGAAATGCGTATATGTCTTATGATGTTAATGGACTATTACAAGGGATCGGAACACTTTCAGTTAATTCTAAAATCCGCACTCCAACAATTGCTGTTACTGATCGTATGTCAGTTGGTACACCCGGTGATGCTCAAGCATTAGGTGCTCGATCTATTGCTATTGGTGATTCGGACACTGGTTTAGCACAGCGTAGTGATGGTATTTTAGATGTTTATACCGATAGTGTTAATCGTTCTTCTTTTAGTCCAAGTGGATTAACAATTTCGGATGGTAAAATTATTATTAATCAGGGGAACCGTGGAGATAACTGTATATACATCGGTTCCCCACGTGATGGATCGTCATCTGCATTTATAGCAGGTATTGTTGATGGTGTTCCAAACTGGGCAAACTGGCGGGATCGTGCGGCAGGTATGATAGTAGAAATACCCGGATCTGCTAAATGTGTAAATATTTGGAAGTCCGTACAATGGGGTACTGCTTTCACTACTTCATTTGATACATATAACCCAGACCCGAACACTGTAGAAGCCCGTCTAAACGTTGGTGGTGCTTTCTTCATGTACACCTCCGCAGGTGTAGGTACTGCTACTTCATGGGTTAGTACATCCGACCAACGTTTGAAATCTAATATTGAAGAAATAACAGGCTCACTTGATAAACTTAAAAAACTTACAGGTTATACCTATGATAAGCGTAGCGACTTAACACCTAATGAACATACCTATACTTCACATGAAGCGGGGTTAATCGCACAGGAAGTACAGAAGGTATTACCAGAAGCAGTTACCTCAAGTGGTGATGAATTACTATTAGCTGTTAACTCATACGCAGTACAAGCCCTACAGATTAACGCTACTAAAGAACTAGACGCGAAAGTAGAAGCAAATGAAGAAACTATTGCTGTACTAACTTCTAAAGTAGAAGCACAGGCTTTACAACTTGAAGCACAACAACAACAAATTGATGAACTAAAAGCATTAGTACAATCACTAATTACTAAATAAATACAACGTGGGTAGAGGGACTACCCACAAATAAACTTATATAAGGATATAAAAAATGGCATTTGATATTTTTTCAGGTAGTAACGTTACTGTAGAAGTCGGCACTCATACAGCAGGTTCTAAAACAGTAGCTACTGACTTTAAGGAAATTCCAGAATTGGGTAGTTTCCCAACTATCGGAGCAGAGAACGTAGTGATCGACGTTGTAGAATACAATGATAAGTACAATCGTAAGCTAATTGGCAGTAAGTCAGTACCTGATATTACTTTGACAGTACACTATCTTCCAGATAATGAAGTACACATTGATCTACTAAACGCGGAAGAAAACCAACTACGTAAACAATTTCGTATTACTTACTATGAAGATGGTACTCATACTAATGGGTATCAAATTGTAGTAGTAGGTTTTGTATCAAGTTCAGTTACTTCAGGTGATAAAGACGACGTAGTAAATCGTGATTTTGTAATTGCGGTAGATGGTGGTCCACTAGAAGCTAAAGTAATTCCAGTAGTGTAATAAATAAGGATGTGAATCAATAACGGTTCACATCCTTTTTTTATGGAGAACATAATGAACATTGAAGCACTCAAAAAAGCACTAAAACCAAAACTACATAAAATCGAAGTAGAAGGTATTGAATTATACATTTCCCGTCCTACAGTAAAAGACGCACCCCATTGTACTGACGTTCTATCTGTACTGGTATATTGTGTTAAAGATGAAAACGGGGAATCAGTTTTTGATAAGGACTCAGCACAAGAAATTGATGCTACAGTAGCAAATGATATCTACATTAAAGTTTTAGGACTACTCACCGTTGAAGATGGTGTAGACGAAGTAGAAAAAAAATAAGAGTGAATCCTCAAGCCCGCTTTAGTATTAAGATGCTACATAAGCGGGGACTCTCACCCCAAGAATTAGACGAATTAGATCCAGATATTTTTAATGCCCTTTATATCTATGATCAACTTATTGAACCTAATGGAGCTAAAACGGATATGATCGCACATGCTCAATTATGCCACACATTATTACTATCTTCTCAGAGTATTACTAAAGAAGGGCGTAAAAATCTAACTCTAAATGATTTTGATTATCTAGGGATTCTTGGTGATGATTCACTCACGGCGAAAGAAAAGAACGCCAAACGTGAGAAAAAGAAAGAACAAAATACAAAACAAAACGCGGCATCATTTGGGGCAATGATGAAAGGACTTGTAGAAGGTAAGAATAATGGCAAGAAATAAAAAGATAATTGTAGAAGTAGATGGTGATACTACTGGTTTACAAAAGAAGTTAAACCAAGCAGAAGATAGTATAGGCAAGTTCGGTAAAAAGGCTGGCGGTACTATGGGATCTGTAGCCGATAATATCAGTGGTGGTATCGGGCGTATCTCAGGTGGTCTAACTGGTCTGGTAGGTGCGGTAGGCATTGCGGGTACAGCACTAGCAGGACTTACACTAAAGGCTAACGATCTAGTACGGGAACTTAATCAAGTAAGTACGGCATCAGGTTTATCAGTAACGGCAATCCAGCAATGGAATCAGGCATTTCGTGAAACGGGGCTAGCCGTTGATAAGGTCATGGATCTAAATCAAGACTCACTCGATAAGCTCGGTGATGCGTACCGTAACGGTGGTTCATTAGTAGATGACTTTGTAGCGGCAGGTTTAAATATCAAAGAGTTTACACCACTACTTAATCAGACGGATGGCGGTTTAAAGGCTGTAATTAAAACTTTCTTTGATTTAAAAAAAGCTGGAGCGGATCAAGCTACCCAAACTTGGATACTTGAAACATTAGCAAGTGATGCCAGTAGATTAATACCAATACTAAATCAATCAGCAAGTGAACAAGACGCATGGAATAAAATCCAATCACAAACAGTAGCAGTAACTGAAGAAGCGGCAAGAAACTTTAAAGAATTTGATAAGAATCTAAATACTCTCACAACTACCGGACAAACTTACTTGATTGATGTTTTAAATCCAGTAGTGAAAAGTACAAACGATTTAATCGAAGCAATGAATTCTACTAATGATAATTTCTTTGTAAACCTAATTGATAAGGCAAATGAATTTCAGGCAATTCTAAATAAAATTGGTATGTTTCCTGGCTTGGGATTTGTCACAGATGCTATTAGAAGTTCATTACCTGAAACAGATAACACTTCAAATACTCCTGTACTAAATCCCCCTTCAAGTGCTTTTACTGGTAAAGCTGGCGTACAACCAAATGCGAATACTGGATGGGTAGATAAAGGTAAGGCACAGGCAGAAGCCGATAAAGCATTAAAGGCACAGGAAGCCGCAGCACGTAAAGCACAAGCCGCAGCACAAAAGGCCGCAGCCGCACGTGAAACAGCCCAACGTAATTGGGAAACAGCACTAACTAATATTGCCGATAATGCCAACGAATTAAGACTACAGAATTTTGACCGCCAACAATTACAGCTACAGAAAACCATTAAAGATACTGGTGCTATTCTCAAGAAGTCGCAAGACGAAATAGACGCAATGGTAGATAAAGCTAAAGAGTCGGCAGCACAAGCCCGTACTGAATTAGTAGATCAAATGATTGGTTATAGTAATCCTAATCAGGACTTAATTGATCAAAACAATCTATCAGGTCTTAACGGTACTCAAAAAGGTTTCTTAGCAGATCAACAAAATCAGCGTATTAATGGTGGTAATCCATTTGCCTATGATAATACTGAAAAGTTACTTCAAGAGAACGCACAGAGGGAACAATTAGAACTTCAATTAAATGAAAAACTACTTGCTGGTACTGAAGATTTTGAAAAACGCAAAGCTGAAATCAAGGCACGTTACGCAGAACAAGCCCTACAGTTAGAACAGCAAAACGCACAGCAACAATTATCTCTTATGTCAACCGCAGCGGGTGATATGGGTACTATGTTAGCGGGTGTTTTTGGTGAATCTTCAGGTGCGGCAAAGGCAGCCTTTGCTATTCAGAAAGGAATATCAATGGCTCAGATCATGATGAACCTACAAGTAGCACTATCCAGTGCTTTAGCTACTCCTTTTCCGGCTTCATTGGCGGCATATGCTCAAGTAGCAAGTATGGGAGCACAGATTATTAGTACAGCGGGACAATTCCACGGCGGTGTAGATTCTCTTGATCCTTCTATGGATAACAAATCATTTGTACTAAAAGCTGGTGAACGTGTAGTACAGCCAGAAGCGAATAAAAAACTAACACAGTTCTTAGATGATAATGCGAGTAATGGCGGTACAGGTGAAACAGTTATTAACGCACCTTTAATTATTCAAGGTAACGTAGATGGCGGTGATGATGAAACATTTAATAAGATGTTGAAAAAGCACTCCCAATCAGTAAACCAAGCTGTTATATCAGCACAGAAACGCAGTACATAATATGGGGGCTTCATGCCCCCTAAATACATTAAAATAAGGGGCATATAATGGCACAATTAACTTTTAAAAATGTATCTATTAGTGACTTTACACTACAGGATCAATCACCACAATATTCTAATCAGTCATGGACGGGAGCACTAATTCAACGTAGTACGGGTGTCCAATGGTATGATTATCAATTTACACTTTCATTCAATCAAAAAGACCGTTTAGAAGTACTGGCATTCTTAGCCCAATATAGACAGGGTAAACCTTTTCAGATGAGCATGGGGCATTTATCCCAATATAACGGATCTCAATCTGGTACGGTAACTTCAAAGGTAGCTGTTAACCGTGGGCTTTATAAAGTACAGACCAATTTACCGCAAACTTTAGAAGTAGGGGCAATGATTCAATTTGCCAACCATAAGAAACTTTATACTGTAGTACAAAATACGGGTACTGAATTATCTTTGTTTCCGGCACTTCAAGCTAACGTACAATTGGGTGAAACTATTTTTTATAATGGCCTTGTAATTGAAGGTACATTAGCACCTGATAATGATTACCAAATGCCAGTTACTAACCTTGTACAAATGCAGTTTAAATGTCATGAGGTAGTACGCTAATGAATCCAAATATCTTAACCAATCCGGCACTATTAGAATATTACAATCTATTCAGGGGTACAAATAAGACAGTACTAACTATTATGGATGTACTTTCTATGGGTGTTCACGTAAGGGCATTTGATGTAATACCTAAGAGTATTCCCCCGTTTTACTGGAATGATGGACTTAACCCCATTACATTTGGTGGTACTCAGTACACCCCATTTCCCGATTTAATAACGGACTCACTACCCGTATTTTCAGAAGAGAAGCAAATAGTGAACGCCGCAATGACTTTTAAAATCAGTAATGTGAATGGTTCAGTACGGGCATTATCTTTAGGTGGTGCTCTTAAAGATGCTCAAGTAAACCTATACATGGTAATTCTCAATCCGGCAACGGGTGATGTACTGGATTATTGGCGTATGTACACTGGCTTTATTGACTTTATCGAAGCCACTGCTAACCCAATCAGTACAACAAATGAATTAACCGTAACAGTTAACTCAGTTTATAAACAACTCGATCTACAGACACGTACACTTGCCGCTAACTCAGTATATCAGAGTTACTATAAAGGCGATGAAATCATGTCATTACTTGGCGTAGTAAACAGTGGTCAAACTTGGAGATACAAATAATGGATTTATTCACAATCGTAAGTACCGCATTGAGTACGGAATATAAACTTGGTACTAATGACTGTAATCTAATGTGCTTACAAGTTTTAGATTTACGTTCGGGTACTGACTACTCCCAAATTGCCAAGTACAAAACAATTAAAGCAGGTGTAAAACAACTACAATCACTCGGCTTTATTAGTACGGGTGATATTATCATTAAATATAGTGATCTCGTAGAATTACCAATTGATGGTGATATCTGGATTAGTGATGATAATCCCCTAATTATGGGCGTAGTACATTCCAATAGACTAATTGGAGTTGATGAAGATCACACACATTTTAAATTAATAGCTATCCCACGGAATGGGAAGTTTTACAGAGTAAGGAAAAACTAATGGGTAAAGGTGGAGGCGGTTTTCTATCCGCAATTGTAATGGCTGTAGCCGTATTCGCGGCATTCTATACGGGTGGTGCTTCCCTGTATGCGGCGGCGGCATGGGGAGCGGGGGCAGGTGCTCTATCTTTCGTCATGTCCTCACAATTGGCACAGATTGGTACTACTGGTTATGATGATGCCGCTACATCATTAAGTAGATCTACCAGTCCGGCAAGTGGTTTACCCGTAATTCTAGGTGGTGAAGCACCACATAAGAACACGGCAGCGTTAAACGGTTCTTTCGTACTATGCGGTACTATTGTTAGTTGGTATAACATTAAAAATAGTGATTCACAGTACCTTTATACTGAACACATCGTAGCAATGACGGGAACCGAAAAATGGATTGAACAAATCTATATTGATGATGAACCAATTTTAGATGTTGCTATTCGTGCTGATGGTGTAGTACCAGAGAATTCAATTAATGCTCGTTTCCGTCCATTCATTCAATTGGAAGTACGTTTTGGTGGAGCATATACAAATACTAAAACCTTAGCTACTCAGTATGCGGGAGATCGTTATAATAATAACTTTCGTGGTGATGGTGTAGTATCTATTGCTACTGTTATTAAGAAAACACAAGATTCATTAGAAACAAGTACACTTGTAAATGACAACTACGTAATGCAAGTAGAACTAAAAGGACAATTGATTACAGATCTTTCTGATATGTCACGTAAACCTTCTAGTAATGGTCCATCCCAAATATATGAAATTCTCACTAACCCAATTTGGGGTATGGGACTTGAACCAGCATTGATTGATATGAATTCATTTAGAACGGCAGCACAATATTGTAAAGATATGGCCTTTTATTCTAATGGTGCGGTATCTTATAATGAAACTTATAAACAGACTATTGAAGCAATTCTACAAACATTCTCAGGTTTCGTATATACGAATATGGGTAAAATTTGTTGTGGTGTGGATCGTAAATCTGTATCACTAAAAACATTCAACGAAACTAATATTGTGGGTGATGTTAAAGTAGTAACATCAGGTAATAGTGATTATTGTAATACCATTGATGCCAAATACACAGCAGTGGGTAATAAGTACGGTAATGATATTGTACGTTTTCCTTCAGAAATTTCTCAAGATGAAGTGATTCGTTCAGATGGTCGGGTAATTACCAGAGCATTAGATTTTACTTGGATTTATGAGAAAACACATTTAGCACAATTGGCAAACCGTGAACTTCTCAAGATGAAGTACGGGCAGAATGTAATTACACTAACTACCCCCGATGCATGGGATCTTGAAATCTATGATTGTGTAGACGTACAACTACAGGAACTTGAAATTAACTCAAAGTACCGCATTGTAGCTAAAGATATTAGTACAGCACAGGATTCATTAGGATATATTCAGCTAACACTAGCACAGACTAATGATGGTATCTATGAAGGTAAAGATCCGGGTGTATGGACTCCAGATGGTTCAATCAATAATGTCATTGGTGTACAACCCCCAAGTAACCTAGAAGTGGTCAAAAAGGGCGGTACTATTAATGGTATGATTGTTAATATGTCATGGACGGCTTCACCAGATCCTAACCTACGTGGATACTATGTATATTATCGCCGTTCCGGTACTAATGATTGGTCATATCTTGCCGCTACAAATATCTATGAAACTTCATATGACGTTTATAATTTAGTAGATGGTGTACTATATGATTTTGCGGTAGCCGCATACAATAACTTAGGTTTTGTTTCAAATAAACTTGAAGTTAATGGTGTTACACCAGATTTTAACTTTACGTTACCAACTCCTACGGGACTTGTACTAATTAACGCTTCAATCAATGCGACTACCACAGAGGCAGAAGATTTTTATATTGGCTGGAATGATCAAACTTCACTACAAGTTAATGGTAGACCGTTTATGGATTACTTTAAAGAGTATGAAATAGGCGTTTATAAATCAGGCGTGAAGGTCAAAACTTACCGTACTAAAGATCTTACCTTCATGTATACCCTAGCACAAAACAGGGCAGACGACATAGGGCGTACAGTACGCTTCAGTGTCTCCGCACGTGGTTTTAGTTCGGGTACATACTCAGCCGAAGCATTCATTGAAGTAACGAACCCACAAGCCCCACAGGTACTAGATTTTAAAGTAGCTAGTGGTATTGGTGCTCTTGCCTTTACATGGTCAGTTGCTAACCGTCCTATTGACTTTGATCACATGATCTTTCAAGTCTCCAGTACAAGCGACTATTCAAGTGGTGTAATCACGCATACCAGTACCGCAGCGTATACCGACTGGATGAGCGTACCCGATGGGGAATACTACATTAGAGCGGCACAGGTGGACGTATACGGGGCAGATGGTAATATCAACTGGACTTTATCACTACCATATAAACAGAATACTTCAATTCCATTTAGTCAACTAAACGAAGATATTATAGATGGTGTATTAGATTCGGCTAAGATGAATACTATTAAACAAGAGATTATCGATAACGTTGATTATAAAGGGTGGCAGATATCCGCAAACGTAAACGGGTATATCTCAGGTATTGCTCTTGGTAACTCCGGTACTGAATCAGTATTCACAGTTATAGCGGATCGCTTTAGCTTGATTAGTTCTAGTGGGGCAAGTGAAACTACACGTAACTATCCTTTCGTAGTAGATGCCAGTACAGGCACTACTTATATGAAATCGGCAATGATTCAGAATGCCAGTATTAACGGTGCTCAGATAGCAAACGCAACTATTCAAACTGCTAATATAGCAGATGGTTCTATTAACAATGCTAAGATTCAAAATGGTTCAGTTACTAACCTTAAGATAGGAAATGAAATCTATAGTAATAACTATGTATGGAATAGTACTGGATGGTATTTGGGTAAAGATGGTGGTATGTACTTGAATGGTACGGCAGCAGATGGGCGTATGACGCTATCACCACAGGGTATAAGCGTTTATGATCAATGGGGTACACTACGTGTACGTCTAGGGCAACTATAAAAACAATTAAGGGGCATTATGCCCCTTTCTTATTTGTTAACTAATTGTTTTACCATATCATTTAAACGATTTGGTGTCTGTCGATACCATAAAGAATCTTTAGCCTGTTTAATTGCTTCCTTATAGTCCTGTACTTTTAGGGCGGCAATCATCTTTTTGAATTTCTTAGTACCTGCTAAACCTAATTGAAACACCATAATGATCATGAAATCTTCCCAATCCTTTGGGAGTGTAAGACCAAGTGTTTTTACATCTTTCATAGTACGGTCAATATCCCATGCCAATAGTAAATCGGCATCCATTGGGGTAATACCTAATTTGAATTTTTCACGTTCATGGTTTTGTACTAAATGCCCGTAGCCTATCGTGTCGTATCCTTCAGTATCTTTATACATCCAGAATTTACCTTGTTTAAAATATCCGCGTGTTGCTTGGTACTCTTTCGTACCTTCATAGTTAATTAATCGATCTTTTAAGTCCATTGCTAAATACCTTTATAAAAATAATAATATATGAGGTATTTATGAATGATTGGCAGTATTCACCGGATTGGTCGGAGGATGAATTATTAGATGGTAGTTCAGTTGGTTTTGTTTATTTGTTTCAATTTGAAGATGGCTATTACATCGGCGTAAAACAAATATGGAAAGGGGTAAAGGACTGTACCAAATTAACAGGGGCAGAAAAAGAAAACGGATGGCGAGACTACAAGACAAGTTCTAAGAAAGTACAGAGTATGATCGACTCAGGCTTGAACTATACCCGTACTATCCTATGGGGCTTTGAGACAATGACAGAAGCAAACTATGTAGAATCCTTTCTAATCCTCACACACTCACTTGATGAAAACATTTTGAATAAGGCAATGATGACAAAATGCCGTATTCCCAACAACACACAGAAACGAAAACTAAAAGGAATTATAAGGACTATAGAAGAATGGCTAGGCAATATGTAAAAGGCATAAAAGAAGTACAGGGTTATGTGAATAAACGTGGACGTGAAGTTAATAATGAATTCCGTAGTGAATTAATCAATGATCTACGTAAGGTATCACGTGAACTTCAAACGGGAATCAATCAGGCCGCAGCAGGGGGTGTAGTACCGTTCACTGGTAACGCAATGTTAACATTCTTCTCTAAGCGTCCTACGGGCGTTACCGTAACGATTATGGTTAAGGATATACAGGCACAATATCTATACGGTTCATTAGTAGAGCGAGACAACATTGATAAGTTCATTCCTACTAGTAATGCTCGATTAACTAAACAAGGTAACATTACTGGATTAAAGAGTAATCTTAAATCTGGTAAATATAAAGTAATAGAACAAAAAGGAACTAAACGAATTATTGATACACGTAAAAAAGATGATCGCGTAATAGCGGTCAAAAAGCCAAAAGAACGTAAGATTATCTTTGATTGGTACGCAAATGCCGATAAGAAAATAAATATTGTGATTAATGGGTTACGTGGGGAATTCAGTACAAGGAACAAGTAATGATAGAGATAATGCAACAACACTATGAAGAACAAACGCCATATATCTTAGTAGATAATGTAACACCATTGATGAATTCATTACCTTATGATCGTGGGTTTATGGGAAATAAGAAACTAAAGAAGGTACTAAAAAGTCATAAATCTAATGATCAAGTACAGTACATAATGAATATAGCATTTGAAAAACCCCAGGATCTAAAAGAAGGTGATGTAGTAGAGTGGCAATTACGCGATTTGGTATTAAATGTTGTTGTACTCAGTCATGAAAGGGTTTTTGTAAAAGGTACTTTCGTTTGGTTATCAATCGTAGGAATAAAAGAATGATAGGACTAATCACAAAAATAATTGAATTGGGTATGGGTTACTTTACTAAAACTAAAGTAATTGAAAAAGAAGTAAAAGTGTCGAATGCCGAAGGGCAAATTGAAACTAATAAAATTGAAATTGAAAAAACTACAATTCATTGGCGTAATGCTCTTGGTTTTGTAATTACTGCCATTGTTGCTTATAACTGGTTAATAGTACCGCTACTGGATGCCTTTGGTATTGTGGTTATTCAAGTCCCATTAGGGGAATTACTAACTATTCTACAAATTATGTTAGGGGGTGTGTAATGGCCTATGGTATTCAGGTATGGCGTAAAGGTGTATTAGTGAATGCCGTCATTAATCCAACTAATGTTATTGATGTAATCACATCGGGTTCAGGATCTAAATCTTATACCCCCTTAACTGGATGGGCTTTAGAAGTATGTGCTACTGGTATTTTAATTAATGGTCAATCGGCACAAAGTACTGCCAGTGTCTCAGGATGGACAGTGAACTACACCAACGCCACCACACTAAGACCAATCATCGTAACCATAAGGGGTGTGTAATGGCATATGGAGCAATTCTAACAGATAGTAATGGTAAGCAATGGGTAACACCAGATGCCCCGCCATTATGCCTTGTAAACCGTTTTAACTTCTCATTGCCTACATCGGGACAACTCAATACATATATTAATACATGGGTTCCCGATTATCTAACGTGTGTCATTTTCACTAAATGGACAAGTGGCAATCAGACATTTAACGGTCAAATGGTAAAACTTGGTGGATATTGGCAGTACGATATTCTAAGTGCTGGTACGGGTGGTTATGCCGCACCAACGGCAACTAACTTTACTGTATATGTTTTTGCTAATCAGGTAACAGCGATTAGCGGTTGGGGTGTTCAAATATATGGGGCAAATGGTCAACCTACATGGAATGATCAAATGTTACCATTACAAATAAAGTCAGCGTATCTACCACTGACGGAAACACTTTACAACATGGGGCATGGTGTAGCAGTCATGCCAGCCGCTAGCCAGTGGGCATTAATCTATGAAGATGGGGGTTCATACTACTATTCAAGTAGCTTTAATGCGAAAGGCACAAACCTAGAACGGGCATCCACTCAAGTAGAAGATGGAATGTACGCAAACGAAAATGAAGGGGTTATTAATCGGACGTGTTATTACATCAATACAGACGTTTATGACTCATATTAAACAATAAGGAAATAATGTAATGGACTTTTACGCGATAGGGGGTCTGTTTATAGCATTCCTCACATTAATGGGACGTTTATTTTTTAAGCGTAAACAAGAAATCTTAGAAGCTGAAAGGCGAATAAGTGATATTGAAAGTAAACTTGCGGTATTAGAAACTAAAACAGAAAGCAATGAAGCAGATATTGATGAATTGTATGATTTAGTACGGGAACTTTCAGACATTAAAAGTGACGTTTCCGAAATCAAAGGAATGTTACGCAGTCAGAAGTGACAGTACACCACAAATGCCCCTTAATTGGGGCTTTTTTATGCCCGTAACTAAATACCCATACATTAACTGTATAAGGGTATTTTATGGCAAGAGTAACTAAAAAAGAATCACAACTACATTTAAAAGTAATGGAGTTAGTACACTCAGATAAGCAACTAACAGAAGATGATAAAGAGTTTATCTTCAATAACTACAAAGGTGATGGTATTGGTGCTACTGGTAGTTTCTTTACCCCCGAAATGCTAGCATGGGATTTTATATTAGATGCTGGCTGTAGTGATGACTGTATAGAACTATGTGCTGGTATAGGTAGACTTAGCTACTACCAATTCATGCGTAATAAACCTTCACATATTACATGTGTAGAACTAAATCCAGAGTACGTAATGATTGGAAAGCGGGTACTACCACAAGCCGAATGGATTACAGGTGATGCTCTCCAATACACACCAGACCGTTTCTACCGTGTTGCTTATGGTAATCCCCCATTTGGTAAGATTAAAACATCAGGGACGTATACAGGCCGTTATACGGGTAGTGAATTTGAGTTCAAGATAATTGATAGGGCAAGGGAGTATTCCAGCTATGGGGCATGGATTGTTCCACAGGGTAGTGCGGGGTTTAAGTACTCAGGCCATACGTACTATGACCGCTCGATACAAACTACCAAGTACCTCAAATTTGAAAAGGATACGGGGCTAATCTTACATCCTGGGGTGGGCATCGACACATCAATCTATCGCGACCAATGGAACGGTACGAAGGTAACGTGTGAATCGGTGTTAGTGGACTATGACGGTACTAATCTTTGATGGGTTTTAGTTAACGCATTGAAAGCAATGGATTTTATTTGGGCGTACTTACTATACCAATTGGGAACAGTCGGTCGTACCCCCGCCAATATCCACCACCAACACGCGTTTTTCTTCCTGCAGCGTCGCTTCGTAATCCAGTCCCGCCGCTACCGGCTCGTACTGGAAGACGACATCCTGAAAACCGGCGCGTTTGGCCGCACGTTCAAGAATACCCTGCGCCTGGGTGTTGGCGTCATCGCCACCTAATCCCTGGAAGTTGATGGGCCGACCAATCACGGCCTGAGTGATAGCTTCCGGCAGTTGGCTTTGCGCCTGGTTGCGAATGTGCAGCATCATTGCACAGACCAGATCTTCAAACAGCGCAACCTGCTGCGGCTTCAGACCGCTGGCACCCAAAAATGATTTTGGCGATTTAACGAAGTACACCTCTTCCGGGTCTTCAATATACTGACCCAGCGATGCCAGACCGAACTGCACGCTGTTGGCGTTAACGTCGATGTCTTCTTCGCGGTTGTAGCGCATCGCACGGCGAAGCAGCGCCTGCGTTTCATCGTCCGTAGTTGGGATGTCGTGATGGCGATACAGCCACTCGCTAACCGCTTCGCGCGTTGGTGCGCACAACATTGAGGGTAGCAACGTGCTGTTATTTTCCATTTTGAGCAGGTGAGGCTGCCCATCACGCATAACGGCCACTGAACAGTTTGCCGTACCGTAGTCAAAACCAATAAACACCGTAAAAATCCCCATGCCAGTGAAGAAGGGGCGTGACTTTAACGAATAGTTGACGCCCCGACAACTGGAATATGAAAGCAAGGCGTACTGATTGAATACCGTTTATGCTTTAGGTTTGCGTAAAAAGGAAAACTAAATGTTCACGCTGAGCTGGCAACCGCCTTATGACTGGCCCTGGATGCTGGGATTTCTTGCCGCCCGTGCGGTTGAAGGTGTCGAAACCGTAGAGGAACTGAGCTATGTCAGAAGCCTGTCCGTAGGGGAGCATCGTGGTCTGGTGCGCGTTGTCCCGGATCTGCACGCCAACGTGCTACACGTGACATTGAGCACAGGGTTACAGCCGGTAGCTTCCGAGTGCCTGGCAAAAATAACGCGCTTGTTCGATCTTGGCTGTTGCCCGCAGCAAATTATCGGCGCGTTGGGTAGCCTCGGTGCGGCGCGTCCGGGACTGCGCCTGCCGGGCAGTGTCGATGCGTTTGAGCAAGGGGTGCGGGCGATTTTAGGGCAGTTAGTCAGCGTATTGATGGCCGCGAAACTGACGGCGAAAGTGGCGCACGCTTACGGGGAAGCGCTGGAGGATGCGCCCGAGTATGTGTGTTTTCCTACGCCGGAAGCGCTTGCCAATGCCGATCCGCTGCACCTGAAAGCGTTAGGAATGCCGCTCAAACGCGCTGAAGCGTTGATTCACCTGGCTCATGCAACCCTTGAAGGAACGCTCGCGACAACAGCCCCTGCCGATATCGAACAAGGCGTTAAGCAGCTACAAACGTTTCCCGGGATAGGGCGCTGGACCGCCAACTATTTCGCGCTTCGTGGTTGGCAGGCGAAAGATGTTTTTCTGCCGGATGATTATCTGATTAAGCAGCGTTTTCCCGGCATGACACCGGCCCAGATCCGACGGTATGCAGAGCGCTGGAAACCCTGGCGCTCCTATGCGTTATTACATATCTGGTATACGGATGGCTGGCAGCCGTCAGTTGATGGCGAAATTACTGGTATTCAGTAACAGGTCCAGCGGTTGGGCGTCGGCAATGATATCGCCATAAATCATATCAATCCCGATGCCAGAAAGCGCATCCATGATCAGCGGCAACTGCACCGGGCCGGCGATGGTTTTAATGTCCAGACGCTGAGCATGGCCCTGGATAATGGACACCCACATTTCGTCAATCAAGTTACCGTGGACGCTGGCGCTTAGCTCGCTGTCGAGCAGCAGGTAATCAACCATGTGATATTTCAGGTTGTCAAAAAGATCTAAATCGCGACCGACATGACTTAGAATAATTCGACATCCGCACTGACGCAGTCGATGTAGTGTGGATATAGCCTGCGTTGGGTTTGTTTTTATCACGTTAGACGGAACGGTCAGGTGCAGCAGTCGTGGTGGTAACGGACTTCTTTGCAGTTGCCCCAGCAGCTCGTCAACAAGTTCTGTATTCAGCAGCCCGGCGGCGGAAAGGGGCAGGGCAATGCTGAGTCCCTTACTGGCGACGGCCGGTGCAGCACTCTGGAAGAATTCGGTAAATACCCGGCGGTCAAGCGCCTGATTCAATGTAGGATCGACCAGCCCGGCACGGAAAGCGTGTTCTTCAATAATCTCCCCTTCAGCTGTCCCTAAACGTAGCGAGAGGAGCCAAAAGCTGAACGTCTCCGGTATACGCGGGGAGGCCACGCCCCTGGCGATCATCAGCATTGGGTTGTGCAAAATGCTGTGTCTTTGCTCATCCAATGTCAGTTGACTACGCGCGGCATGACCCTGGCTTTGCTGCGGTTCATAAACGCAGACGCGTCCACGCCCACTGTTTTTCGCCGCATAACAGGCAATATCCGCTTGAGACATGACGTCGCTGGCGACATGATTTTTTTCATCAATGAGCGTAATCCCCGCACTGGCGCCAATGCGGTGTAACCGGCCTTCCCACATAAAGTGGTAATCGTTGATGGCGCTGATCATGCGACCTGAGATAAAGCGGGCGCTTTCGATATTACAATCTGGTAGCAACAGACCAAACTCGTCACCGCCAAGACGCGCCAGCATATCGCTGGAACGCAGCATGCTGAGCATCAGTGAAGAGAGTTCGCGTAGCAGGGCATCGCCTGCGGCGTGACCGGCGCTATCGTTTACGGCTTTAAAACGATCGAGATCGATAAAAACCAAAGCATGCTGTTGGTGCGTGTCGTGAACCGTATGCAGTAACTGTTTTAGATGATTTTCGAAGCTGACGCGGTTTGCCAACTGGGTCAGGTCATCATGCGAGGCGCTGTAGCTAAGCTGGCGGAGCATCTTCCGCGACTCGGTAACGTCCTGAATAACCAACACCGAGCCAATGCTGCCGCCATCAAGGGTGCTGAGGGGCGTGATGCTGTACTGAATGTCATAACTGTTGCCGTTACGACAATGCAGGACCACTTCCTGTTCGATTGCCGTACGCGACATGTCAGCACTGTAGATATTTTCCATCAGCGGACCGTTCTCGCCAAAAGTAATATGTAGTACCGTCAATAGCGGAATGCCGATGGCACTGTCCTGCTGCCAGCCGCTCATTTTCTCAGCAACCGGATTCATAAAGGTCACGTTCATATCGACATCAATACAAATCACCGCTTCGCCGATTGAATCCAGCGTAATGTGCAGGCGCTCTTTTTCCTGAAACAGCGCTTCGTTAAGCTGCTTGACTTCGGTCATATCCATATTGATACCAAGTAAGCGTTCAACTTCACCGTCTTTATTCAGTACCCGGTTGGCCAACGAACGGATATGGCGTATGCCATCTTTTACCGCGATACGAAACTCAAGCTTAAACGGAGCCCGTGCGGCCAGTGAATCACGAATCACATTTTCGGCGTACTCACGATCTTCGGGTACCACGCACTCATACCAGACTTGCCAACTGGGCTTGATATGCGCAGGAACTTCGTAGAGATCGAACATCCGTTTATCCCAGCTGATCACGTCAGGCTGTAGTTCCCATTCCCAAATCCCAATCCCCCCGGCTTCATTGGCGAGGGTAATGCGCTCCATCAACCGTTTGTTAATCCACTCGGTATGCTTCAGGTCGTTAATGTCCTCAACCTGCGCGATAAAATAGAGTGGGGTATTGTCGCTATGACGCACCAACGAAACGGCCAGCAACGCCCAGACGACGTCGCCCGAACGGGTGTAATAGCGTTTTTCCATGGAATAGCTATTAATCTCTCCGCGTGCCAGCATGTTCAGCTGTTCAATGTCGTTATTCAAATCTTCCGGCCAGGTTAATTGCTGGAAGGTCAGTGAACGTAACTCCTCCTGGCTATAGCCCAGAAACTGACACAAGGCTTTATTGGCCTGTAACCATTGCCCCTCGGTACCGACTAACGCCATGCCAATCGCGGAATATTCCATTGCGTTGCGAAAGCGTGACTCGCTTTCTGAAATGTGCTTGCGTTCGGCTCGAAACGCGTACATCACCATGGTCATCATATTAGCTGGCAACAGGATCATCAAAAACGGCAACCAGGGGATGTCCGTCATCATGTTCGGTTTCGGGGTGTAAAGCAGCGAAGGGTCGGCAGCCAGCATCAGCGAAACCATCATCACGGTGCTGAGGAATATTAAAAACGCCTCCATACGCGGCAGACGGACAGCGCTCCACATCAGCAGGACAATAACGCAGGTAAATGGCCATGGAATGTACATCATGGATAGCCAACTGAGCGTTAAGGTCACCAGCAGGGTAATCAGGGTCTCAAGCAATAATCGCGGGTCGCGATGGCGCAACAGGTAATGTGGTTTAAACAGTAAACCTAACGGCACCAACGCCAGTGCGCCAATGGATTCTGACAGTACCCAAATGAGAAAGGTATTTAACGACGTGTCCTTCGGCAGCAACAACCACATCAAAATGCCGCCCAACAGTGGCGGAACAACCGCGCTACCAAATGCCAGGCGCGCCCAGTCATTCAAATTTTGTAAGGGATTGTACCAGGGCAGCAGTTTACGCAATAACATTGCGCCAACAACAGCCTCAATAATGTTAATGACCGTATAGGAGAAATTAAGCGACTGTCCGGGGAAAAAAAGTAAAGAGGCGCCGATGCTACCGAATGAGCAAGCCAGCGCGATCCCTGGCCACATCTTTCCCGCGTGACGGTAAAAAGCCACCATCATGATAGAGGTTGGAAACCACAGAGGGGCAAGCTGTGCGCCGTAACGTGATAGTTCCAGCGAAAACAACGTAAAGATGAAAGCCACCAGACCTAAACTGGCCAGGCGCAGTAGAGGATGGGGTAAGGTAACTAAAACATGTTGGGATTGTTTACTCATTACCACTCTACCCAAATAGCCGTTGTCGCCCAGCAGAGATGCCGGACGCATCACATTTAATCTGGGATTATGCTAGTACAAACAATTTACAATTTATACGCCAGCTGCTCATAAATTAACACTCCCAAGCTATTAATTCCTAAGGCAGGTGAATAAATATAGCGGCTGTTCTAAATCTGACCATTTTAATTTGCGACAGGGACAGCATTGGTGCAGCCTGGGGTGGCATCGCGCCGCTGAAATCCCTATAATTGCCGCGTTTGGCGTTTCGACGCCGCCCTTCCTTACATCCAGGTTAATCAGGTCGCTAAATTTATGACTGATCAGTCCCATCAGTGCGTCATTATCGGCATTGCCGGCGCATCGGCTTCCGGCAAGAGCCTTATTGCCAGTACTCTTTATCGCGAATTGCGTGAACAAGTCGGTGACGAACATATTGGCGTTATTCCCGAAGACAGCTATTACAAAGATCAAAGCCATCTGTCGATGGAAGAACGCGTAAAAACCAACTACGACCATCCGAACGCGATGGACCACAGCCTGCTGTTTCAACATCTGCAAACGCTGAAGCGCGGCTCTGCCATTGAGCTGCCGGTTTATAGCTATGTTGAGCACACGCGTACGCAAGACACTATTCATATCGAACCGAAGAAAGTCATTATCCTGGAAGGCATTTTGCTGCTGACGGATGCGCGTTTGCGCGATGAGATGAACTTTTCTATTTTTGTTGATACGCCGCTGGATATTTGTCTGATGCGCCGTATCAAGCGGGATGTGAATGAACGTGGTCGTTCAATGGATTCGGTGATGGCGCAATACCAGAAAACCGTCCGTCCAATGTTCCTGCAATTTATTGAGCCTTCAAAGCAATACGCCGACATCATTGTGCCGCGCGGGGGTAAAAACCGCATCGCCATCGATATTCTGAAGGCTAAAATCAGTCAGTTCTTTGAATAAGTTCAGCGAATTGTGTACCGTTCAGTGATAACCTGGTTCACCCTTAACGCACCTGGCATTAAGGGTTTGAAGCACGAAAGGAGAAAGTGCCATGCGTTTATGTGACCGAGATATTGAAGCCTGGTTGGATGAAGGTCGCCTGTCGATCACTCCACGCCCTCCTGTCGAGCGAATCAATGGCGCCACGGTAGATGTGCGTCTTGGCAACAAATTCCGTACGTTCCGCGGTCATACGGCGGCGTATATCGATTTGAGCGGACCGAAAGATGAAGTCAGCGCCGCGCTGGATCGCGTGATGAGTGATGAAATCGTCCTCAAGGACGGCGAGGCATTCTTCTTGCATCCGGGTGAGCTTGCGCTGGCAGTAACATTCGAATCCGTGACGTTGCCTTCCGATCTCGTCGGTTGGTTAGATGGCCGTTCATCTCTGGCGCGTCTGGGACTGATGGTACACGTCACCGCACACCGTATCGATCCGGGCTGGTCTGGCTGTATCGTACTGGAGTTTTACAACTCCGGAAAATTACCGCTGGCTCTGCGTCCGGGCATGCCGATTGGCGCGCTAAGTTTCGAACCGCTTTCCGGTCCGGCAGCGCGACCATACAACCGTCGTCAGGATGCGAAGTATCGCGACCAGCAGGGCGCCGTTGCCAGCCGGATCGATAAAGACTGAGTGTTTATCAGTCCATTGGGGATAGCATGAGACGATTTCTGACGACGCTGATGATTCTTCTGGTCGTGCTGGTGGCCGGCTTTTCTGCGTTAGTACTGTTGGTGAATCCGAATGATTTCCGCGCGTATATGGTCAAGCAGGTTGCCGCACGTAGCGGGTATCAGCTGCAGTTGGATGGCCCCCTGCGTTGGCACGTATGGCCGCAACTGAGTATCCTCTCAGGGCGAGTGGTGTTAACGGCTGAAGGTGCCAGCGAACCTCTGGTTCGTGCCGACAATATGCGTCTTGACGTTGCGTTATGGCCGCTGTTGAGCCACCAGCTCAGCGTGAAGCAGGTGATGCTCAAAGGCGCAGTGATTCAACTGACCCCGCAAACTGAGGCGGTACGCGGCAAAGATGCACCTGTTGCCCCAAAAGACAATATGTTGCCCGATCTGGCGGAAGACAAAGGATGGTCGTTTGATATCGCCCGTTTGCGGGTTGCCGACAGTGTTCTGGTATTCCAGCATGAAGACGATGAACAAGTTACTGTTCGTGATATTCGTCTGGAGATGGAACAAGATAGCCAGCACCGCGGCACGTTTGATTTTTCCGGGCGTGTAAACCGCGATCAGCGCGATCTCGCGTTATCCTTTAACGGTACGGTCGATGCCTCCGATTATCCGCACAACTTATCTGCGAATATCGAGCAGTTAAGCTGGCAATTGCAGGGGGCCGATTTGCCGCCGCAGGGGATCAACGGTCAGGGACATCTTCAGGCGCAATGGCTGGAAGAGAAAAAACAGCTTTCGTTTAGCCAGATAAATTTGACCGCCAATGACTCTTCGTTCTCCGGGCAAGCGCACGTATCCTTGTTGGAAAAACCGGAATGGGCCGTCGACCTGAAATTTGGTCAGCTCAATCTGGATAACCTGCTCGTACAGCATGACGCAGCGGCGACAGCAAAAGGTGACGTTCAGCAAGGTCAGAGTCAGTCAACGCTGGCGCGCCCCGTCATTGCTTCCCAGGTTGATGCCGTTTCGTATCAGGGACTCAAGGGTTTTTCGGCAGACATCGCTTTGCAGGCTGACAAAGTGCTGTGGCGGAAAATGGCGTTTGAGAATGTATCGGCAAAAATTGACAACCAGTTCGGCTTACTGAACATTGCGCAGTTGCAGGGAAAAAGTGATGGCGGGCTGATCTCACTGCCCGGCACGCTGGATGCCAGAAAAGGAGAACCGCGAGCGGTCTTTCATCCGCGCCTGGAAGGTGTGGAAATTGGCACGATTCTGAAGGCCTTTGATTACCCCATCGCACTCACCGGCAAGCTGTCGCTGGCGGGAGATTTTTCCGGCTCAGATATTGATGCCCAGGCGTTTCGCCATAGCTGGCAAGGGCAGGCCCATGTCGAAATGAACGATACGCGAATGGAAGGGATGAACTTCCAGCAGATGATTCAACAGGCTGTAGAACGCAGCGGTGGGGATGTTAAATCTCAGCAAAACCTCGATAACGTGACCCGGTTGGATCATTTTGTAACCGATATGACGCTGGATAACGGAGAGGTGACGCTGGATAACATGGCAGGCGAGTCCGCGATGTTGGCGCTGACCGGCAAAGGAGCGTTAGATCTGGTGAAGCAGAATTGCGACACGCTGTTTAACATTCGCGTGCTGGGCGGTTGGGATGGCGAAAGTAAGTTGATTAGTTTCCTGAAGGCCACCCCGGTTCCTCTCAGGGTCTATGGCCAGTGGCAATCACTGAACTACAGTCTGCAAGTTGATCAGCTTTTGCGTAAGCATCTGCAGGATGAAGCAAAACGTCGTCTGAATGACTGGGCAGATCGCAATAAAGATTCCCGCAACGGCAAAGATGTTAAAAAGTTGCTGGATAAGCTCTGATTCATATTGCCGGATGGTGGCTAATGCCCCATCCGGCTCGTGACTTACACCTCGTAATCCATCTCTTCTTCACTGTGTAGCGGTATCAGTTGGACCTTTTGCACGCGATGATTTTCCACCTGAAGGGTTTTTAGCCGATAGTCGCCAACCTGAACTTCCTCCCCGGTTTTCGGGATGCGCTGCAAATACTCCATTAACAGTCCGGCAATAGTGTGATACTCACGCTTATCGTCTAACGGGATAGGCACGTACTGCACCAGGTCTTCCAGTGGCATATGTCCGTTAGCGGTCCACGAACCATCGGCGTTTTTCTGAATATCATGACGGGCGTCGATTTCCTCTACCTCGTTTGGCAGATTGCCGGCGATGGTTTCCATCACATCACTCAGCGTCACAATCCCTTCGACGGAACCAAATTCATCGGCTACAAACGCGAAGTGCGTGCGGGCATTACGGAACTGCTCAAGCGCCGGAAGCAGCGGCAAGGTCTCCGGGAACACCAGCGGCTGGCGAATCAAGACGCGCAGGTCGAGCGGTTCGCCGCGCAGAGACTGTTGTAGTAAATCGATGACATGCACCACGCCCAGCAGTTCCTCCTGCTCGTCTTCGCCAGTGACCACCAGACGCGTATGCTGGTTTTTTTCCAGTAAGGCGCGGATTTCTGCTTCGGGCGCATTGAGGTCGATATGTTCAATATCATGGCGCGAGGTCATGATACTGCTGACGGTACGCTGATTGAAGTTCAGTACACGTTCAATCATCCGCCGCTCCTGAGGCGCAAAAATCTGACCTTCATGATGATCCGCCAGCATCGCCGCGGTTTCGGCATCCAGTTCAGCATCTTCTTTTTGCCCGCTCAGCAGCCGCATTACCGCCTCGGCGGTGCGCTGGCGCAGAGTATGGTTGGCTGAGAGGAAGCGACGACGGTTAAAGATAGCCAACTGGTTCAATGCTTCGATCATGACCGAGAAGCCGATGGCCGCGTACAGGTAACCTTTCGGGATATGGAAACCAAACCCTTCGGCCACCAGACTGAAACCAATCATCAGCAGGAAGCTCAGACAAAGAATAACAATAGTTGGATGGCTGTTAACAAAGCGCGTCAGCGACTTGCTGGCCAGCAACATCAGGCTGATGGCAATAATGACTGCCGCCATCATCACCGCCAGGTGATCGACCATGCCAACAGCGGTAATGACGGAATCCAGAGAGAAGATGGCGTCCAGCACCACGATTTGCGCGACCACACCCCAGAACTTAGCGCCTTTACGCTGGGTGGGGTTATCGCTGTCTTTCCCTTCCAGCCGTTCGTTGAGCTCCATAGTGGCTTTAAACAGCAGGAAGAAACCCCCGAACAGCATGATCAGATCGCGGGCGCTGAAGCTGAGATCGCGAATGCTGAACAGCGGCGTGGTCAGCGTTACCAGCCAGGATATTGATGCCAGCAGCAGCAGGCGCATAACCATCGCCAGCAGTAGCCCGGTAATACGCGCCTTATCCCGCTGGGCAGGAGGTAGTTTCTCCGCGAGGATGGCAATAAAAACAAGATTATCAATGCCAAGAACAAGTTCGATCACGATTAACGTGACCAGTCCGGCCCAGATTGACGGATCGGCAATCCATTCCATAGTAAATGCTATACCCATAGTTGTATGACAATTGTCACAGTTCGATCATGGGTAAAACTGGCGAAAAATGCAATGGCGAGAAGGGGTTTCTCTGTCGGTTATATCAGAACTGATGCAGGATAATAGCCTTAATGTAACTACAGGAAATGATTTTATTAATCTAAATATATTTAGGAAATATCGCAGGTGGAATATTTCTATATCAATATTGTCAATATCAATAAAATCCTAAAAATATATAAAACCGACGCTTAATATTAATCTTAAAAGCCAGGTATCGGCGGTTTGTTATCTTGCCTGATATTCGCATAGCTGCAACAATTCTTGCGGTAATAATCAAAAGATAAATATTTCCTCATCAATCAGTGGCGCCATTCCCGATGCGTTAACGCTGTAAATGTGATGAAAATAAAGGAGAAGATAAAAATTTAAATTAATCAGTGCATTGGTAGCTAGTGAAGCCAGGGGCGGTAGCGTGTCAGGTCGCCTGAAACAAGCCTAAATTATTCTGTCAAGAGACCGCAGATGAATTCATTTTTTTTAGGACTGATGCCAGTTAAATTCCATTTCAATTAACGGCAAGGTAAATACGTACAGGCGAAGTCGCTATTTAGATTGCATGTGATAAATACTCTGCCAAAGTGATAAATAATCAATGATGAAATCCAAACTTAAATTGATGCCAGTATTGGTATCGGTGATCTTGATAAACGGTTGTACCGTGCTTCCGGGCAGCAATATGTCTACGATGGGCAAAGATGTGATTAAACAGCAGGACGCTGATTTTGATATCGATCGCATGGTTAATGTTTATCCACTCACGCCACGGCTGGTCGAACAATTACGTCCTCGACCAAATGTTGCCCAGCCAAATATGTCGCTGGACCAGGAGATTTCCGGATATCAGTACCGGGTCGGCCCGGGGGATGTCCTGAATGTGACCGTCTGGGACCATCCCGAACTCACCACGCCGGCCGGGCAGTACCGTAGCTCAAGCGATACCGGCAACTGGGTGCAGCCTGATGGCACCATGTTTTACCCCTACATCGGCAAAGTCAGCGTGGTAGGGAAAACGTTGGCAGAGATTCGTAGTGATATTACCGGGCGCTTAGCGAAGTACATTGCTGACCCGCAGGTGGACGTTAATATCGCCGCTTTCCGCTCGCAGAAGGCCTATGTCTCCGGGCAGGTGAACAAATCCGGCCAGCAGGCCATCACCAACGTGCCGCTTACCGTTCTCGATGCCATTAACGCCGCTGGCGGTCTCACCGAGGCAGCAGACTGGCGCAACGTTGTACTGACTCATAAAGGGCAGGAGCAACGTATTTCACTGCAAGCGCTGATGCAAAATGGCGACCTGAGCCAGAACCGTCTGCTCTATCCTGGCGACATTCTGTTTGTTCCGCGTAATGACGATCTGAAAGTCTTCGTAATGGGAGAAGTGAAAAAACAGAGCACCCTAAAAATGGACTTCAGCGGCATGACGCTTACCGAAGCGCTGGGCAATGCCGAAGGTATTGACCTGACCACCTCCAATGCCAGCGGCATTTTCGTTATTCGACCATTGAAAGGCGAGGGCGGGAACAACGGCAAGATCGCCAATATCTATCAGCTTGATATGTCCGATGCGACGTCGCTGGTGATGGCAACATCATTCCGACTCCAGCCATACGATGTGGTGTACGTCACTACCGCGCCGGTTGCTCGCTGGAACCGTTTGATCAATCAGTTGCTGCCGACTATTAGCGGTGTTCGCTATATGACGGACACGGCCAGCGACCTTCACAACTGGTAATCATCATGTTTAACAAAATCTTAGTTGTCTGTGTGGGGAACATTTGTCGTTCCCCGACGGCAGAGCGCTTATTAAGGCAATTTCATCCGGCGTTAACGGTCTCTTCAGCCGGTCTTGGGGCGCTGGTGGGGAAAGGCGCGGATCCGTGTGCTATTAGCGTGGCGCAGGCGCACAACCTGTCACTGGATAATCATTGTGCCCGGCAGATCTCGGGACGAATGTGCCGGGAGTATGACCTGATCCTGACCATGGAAAAGCGCCATATCTCTGCCCTGTGTGAAATGGTGCCGGAGATGCGCGGCAAAGTGATGCTTTTTGGGCACTGGGACAGCGAGCGCGAAATTCCCGATCCGTATCGTAAAAGCCGTGATGCGTTTGACGCGGTGTACGCATTACTTGAACGGTCTGCCCGCCAATGGGCTCAGGCACTGAACGCAGAGCAGGGAAAACAATGACAGAAAAAGTTAAACAGTCTGCTGCGCCGGTAACGGGCAATGATGAAATCGATATTGGTCGTCTGGTCGCAACGGTAGTGGAAGCCCGCTGGTGGGTTCTTGGCATTACCGCGGGCTTTGCATTGTGTGCCGCGGTCTACACGCTGTTCGCCACACCTATCTACAGTGCGGACGCGCTGGTGCAAATTGAGCAAAATACCGGAAATTCACTGGTGCAGGATATTGGCTCGGCGTTGTCGAACAAACCGCCGGCCTCGGAAGCGGAAATTCAGCTCATTCAGTCGCGACTGGTATTAGGGAAAACGGTAGACGATCTTAACCTCGATATCGCCGTTACCAAAGATACATTCCCTATTTTTGGCGCGGGCTGGGACCGGCTGATGGGGCGTCAGAACGAAACGGTTAATGTAACCACCTTCACGCTGCCAAAGGCAATGAATGAACAGACCTTCACGCTCAATGTGCTGAATGACAAAAGCTATCAACTGGTGAGTGACGGGGGTTTTAGCGCCCGGGGGCAAGTCGGCAAGGTGTTGGAACATGATGGCGTGACGATGCTGGTTGAGGCGATTCATGCCAGCCCGGAGAGCCAATTTACCGTCAGCAAATTCTCCACGCTGGGCATGATAAACACCCTGCAAAATAACCTGATGGTGACGGAAACTGGCAAAGACACCGGCGTATTGAGCCTGACCTTTACCGGCGAAGACCGCGAGCAAATCCGCCAGATCCTCGACAGTATTACCCGCAACTATCTGCAACAAAACGTGGAACGTAAATCTGAAGAGGCCGCCAAAAGTCTGGCGTTTCTGGCAAAGCAACTGCCTGAGGTGCGTAATCGGCTGGACGTTGCTGAAAACAAGCTGAACGCCTTTCGTCAGGATAAAGACTCCGTGGATTTGCCGCTGGAAGCCAAAGCGGTGCTGGATTCGATGGTGAATATCGATGCGCAGTTGAATGAACTGACCTTCAAAGAAGCGGAGATTTCCAAGCTGTTCACCAAAGCGCATCCGGCGTACCGCACGCTGCTGGAAAAACGCCAGGCGCTGGAAGATGAGAAAAGTAAGCTGAACGGGCGCGTAACGGCGATGCCGAAAACGCAGCAGGAAATTGTTCGTCTGACGCGTGATGTCGAGTCCGGTCAGCAGGTCTATATGCAGTTGCTGAACAAGCAACAGGAACTGAAGATTACCGAGGCCAGTACGGTTGGCGATGTGCGCATTGTCGATCCCGCGATTGCCCAGCCTGGCGTGCTGAAGCCGAAAACGGCGCTGATTATTCTCGGCAGTATCATTCTCGGTTTGATGCTTTCCGTGGTGGGCGTACTGCTGCGTTCTCTGTTGAATCGCGGTATTGAAAGCCCGCAGGCGCTGGAAGAGCATGGTATCAGCGTGTATGCCAGTATTCCGTTGTCTGAATGGCAAAAAGCACGTGATAACGTTCAGACCATTAAAGGTGTGAAACGCTACAAGCAAAGCCAGCTGTTGGCCGTGGGTAATCCAACCGATCTCGCCATAGAAGCGGTCCGTAGCCTGCGTACCAGCCTGCACTTTGCCATGATGCAGGCGCGTAACAACGTATTGATGCTGACCGGCGTCAGCCCGTCGATTGGTAAAACGTTTGTCTGCGCCAACCTGGCGGCAGTCATCAGCCAGACCAACAAACGCGTGCTGTTGATCGACTGCGATATGCGCAAAGGCTATACCCACGAACTGCTGGGGACCAATAACGTCAACGGCCTGTCTGAGATCCTGATTGGCAAGGGGGATATCTCATCCAGCGCCAAACCGACATCGATTCCGCATTTTGATCTGATCCCTCGCGGTCAAATCCCTCCCAATCCTTCCGAGCTGCTGATGAGCGAACGTTTCGGAGAACTGATTGCCTGGGCCAGCTCGCACTATGACCTGGTGCTGATTGACACTCCACCAATTCTGGCGGTGACCGATGCAGCCATCGTGGGGCGTCACGTCGGAACCACGCTGATGGTGGCGCGTTATGCGGTCAACACGCTGAAAGAGGTGGAAACCAGCCTGAGTCGCTTCGAGCAAAACGGCATTCAGGTGAAAGGGGTGATCCTCAACTCGATCTTCCGCCGTGCCAGCGGGTATCAGGATTACGGCTACTACGAATACGAATACACGTCGGATGCGAAATAAATCACCAACCCTGCCGGATGCGGCGAAAACGCCTTATCCGGCCTACAAAAGCGTATCTATCCGGAAACGAAAATGACGACAGAAAACCCGCTAATTTCAATTTATATGCCAACCTGGAACCGCCAGCAGCTGGCCATTCGGGCGATTAAATCGGTGTTGCGCCAGGACTACCCTCACTGGGAGATGATCATTGTGGATGATTGCTCTTCCTCATATGAGCAGTTGCAGCAGTTTGTTGAGGAACTCAACGATCCGCGCGTGTCGTATACGCATAATTCCACCAACTCCGGGGCCTGTGCGGTGCGTAATCAGGCCATTATGCAGGCCAACGGGCAATACATTACGGGGATTGATGATGATGATGAATGGACGCCGAACCGCCTGAGCGTGTTCCTGCAGTACCGGCATCAACTGGTCACACGGGCGTTTCTGTATGCCAATGACTATGTCTGTGAGGGCGAAGTGTATTCGCAGCCGACCAGTCTGCCGCTCTATCCGAAGTCCGTATATTCACGCCGCAGGTTTTATAAACGCAACATCATTGGTAATCAGGTATTTACCTGGGCATGGCGGTTTAAAGCATGCCTGTTCGATACCACGCTGAAAGCGGCGCAGGATTACGACATCTTCCTGCGCATGGTGGTGGCGTATGGCAAACCGTGGAAGGTCAAAGAGGCGACGCAGATCCTGCATGTGAATCACGGCGAGATGCGTATTACCTCATCGCCGAATAAATTCTCCGGTTACTTTCAGTTTTACCGCAAGCACAAAGGCAAATTTGACCGGGCCAGCAAGAAATATCAGCTGTTTACCCTCTATCAGATCCGCAACAAACGGATGAACTGGCGCACGCTGCTGACGCTGCTTTCTGTTCGCAACAGTAAGCGTCTGGCCGACGGACTGCGAGGACGCTAAGTATGCTGGAAGATTTACGCGCGAACGGCTGGAGTCTGCGCCCCTGCTGCATGGTGGCGGCCTATCGGATTGCCCATTTTTGCTCCGTCTGGCGTAAAAAAAACATCATAAACAACCTGTGGGCTGCCCCGGTGCTGGTGATGTATCGCCTTATCACCGAATGCATGTTTGGCTATGAAATTCAGGCTGCTGCATCAATCGGTCGTCGTTTCACCATCCATCATGGCTATGGGGTGGTTATCAATAAAAACGTGGTGGCGGGGGATGATTTTACCCTACGCCACGGCGTCACCATCGGCAATCTTGGTGCCAACGATCCATCCTGTCCGGTCATCGGTAACGGCGTTGAGTTGGGGGCCAATGTCACTCTGCTCGGCGACGTTGCTATTGGCGATAACGTGACGATTGGCGCCGGGAGCGTTGTGGTGGATAGCGTTCCGGACAATACGCTGGTCGTGGGCGAGAAGGCACGGGTGAAGGTAATAAAATGAAGATATTACAGTTTAATGTGCGACTCGCAGAAGGTGGTGCGGCAGGCGTGGCGTTAGATTTGCATCTGAGGTCGCTGGAAAAAGGGCTGTCGTCACGGTTTGTCTATGGCTATGGCAAAGGTGGCAAGAAAAGCGCCAGCCACAGGGATTATCCGCATGTTGTCAAACATACGCCGCGTCTGACATCGGTGGCGAATATTGCGCTATTTCGTTTCGCGAACCGCGACATGTTTGGCAATCTCAACAAGTTATACCGTGAAGTTACCTGCACCAGCGGCCCACTGGTACTGCATTTTCATGTGTTGCACAGCTACTGGTTGAACCTGGAAGAGGTGGTGACCTTTTGCCAAAAAGTGAAGGCGCATAAACCGGATATCACCTTCGTCTGGACCCTGCACGATCACTGGAGCGTGACCGGGCGCTGTGCCTTTACCGATGGCTGCGAAGGCTGGAGAACGGGCTGTCAGAAATGCCCAACGCTCAGCAACTATCCGCCGGTAAAAGTCGATAAAGCCCATCAGCAGTTGCCCGGTAAGCGGCAGATGTTCCGTGCCATGCTGGCGCTGGGCTGCCAGTTTATCTCGCCCAGTCAACATGTGGCCGACGCATTCAACAGCCTGTATGGCGTGGGATGCTGCCGCGTTATCAATAATGGCATTGATGTGGCAACCGAAGCCATTCTTGCCGAACTACCCGCGATGCCTGCGGAGAGCGGTCGGCCGAAAATTGCCGTGGTGGCTCATGACCTGCGCTATGACGGCAAAACCAGTCAACAACTGGTGCGAGCGATTACCGCGCTTGAGGACAAAATTGAGCTGCATACCTTCGGCAAATTTTCGCCATTTGCGGGAGATAACGTCATCAACCACGGTTTTGAGAGCGATAAGCGCGCGTTGATGAGTGCGCTTAATCGGATGGATGGACTGGTGTTCAGCTCCCGTGTCGATAACTACCCGCTGATTCTGTGCGAAGCGCTTTCCATCGGCGTACCGGTAATTGCCACGCACAGCGATGCCGCGCAGGAAGTGCTGGCTAAATCAGGCGGTAAAACGTTCAGCGAAGCGGACGTATTGCAGCTGGTGCAGCTGAAAAAATCAGACATTGCGCAGGCGGTATTTGACACGTCCCTTACCGCGTTCAGTCAACGCAGTCGGGTGGCATACAGTGGGCAACAGATGCTGGAGGAATATGTCTCATTCTATCAGAATCTGTAGCTATCTGGTGCTACCGCTGCTTTATCTGCTGGTTAACGTCAAACTTGCCCAGCTTGGCGAGAGCTTCCCGATAACCATCGTCACGTTCTTGCCCGTTCTGCTGTTGCTGTTTGTCGAGCGCATCAATATCAAAAAATTAATGATTGCGCTGGGCGTAGGGGGCGGGCTGACGGCGTTTAACTACCTGTTCGGCCAATCACTGGATGCAAGCAAGTACGTAACGTCAGCGATGCTGTTTGTTTATACCGTGGTGATTATTGGCATGGTGTGGAGTATTCGCTTTAAAACCATTTCACCGCATAACTACATTAAGATTTTGCGTTTTTTCTGGCTGGTGGTGGGGCTGGTGGTGGGGTTAGCTGCGGTTGAAATGGCACAGATAATTCTCAGCGGCGGCAGCAGTTTAATGGAAGTTATTTCGAAATATCTTATTTACAGTAACAGCTATGTTCTGAACTTTATTAAGTTTGGTGGGAAACGTACCACTGCGCTCTATTTCGAACCGGCATTCTTCGCTCTGGCGTTAATCTCAATTTGGCTCAGCATCAAACAGTTTGGTATCAAAACACCTAAGTCCGATGCTATGATTCTGGCAGGGATAATATTATCAGGATCTTTTTCAGGGGTAATGACGTTTATTTTGTTTTATCTCCTGGAGTGGGCGTTCCAGTACCTGAATAAGGATGCGATAAAAAAGAAGCTACCGCTGGCGATAATCTCATTAAGCGTGTTTTTAGTTGGGGTGATATTTGCTTTTCCGTACATCGCAACGCGGCTTGGTGATTTAGGAACTGAAGGTTCGTCATCGTATTATCGTATCGTAGGACCATTGGTGATGGTCGGTTATTCATTACTGAATGTTGATGGCGTAGTGAGATTTGGCTCACTTTATGAATACGTTGCGTCATTCGGAATTTTTAACGGTGCAGATGTCGGTAAAACAATAGACAATGGTTTGTATCTGCTGATTATTTATTTTTCATGGTTCGCGTTGATATTAGCCCTATGGTACATGGGGAAGGTCATGAAAATGATGATCAATGCGTTTGGCGATAATCAGAATTATCGGGTGCAGCTTTATCTTTTTACACCGTTGTCCCTGTTTTTTACAGGTTCAGTATTTAGTCCGGAATACGCATTTTTAATTGTGTGTCCGTTTATATTGCGCAAGGCGCTGAATATCGCGAGGTAACTCACATGCTGCTCAGTATCATTACCGTCGCCTTTCGCAATCTGGAAGGGATCGTCAAAACTCACGCATCGCTGGCACATCTGGCGCAAGCGGGTGATATCAGTTTTGAGTGGATTGTTGTTGATGGCGGCTCCTCGGATGGTACGTCGGCGTTTCTTGAAGGGCTCAGTGGGGAACACCGGTTACGGTTTGTCAGCGAGCCGGATAACGGCATCTATGATGCGATGAACAAAGGCATCGCGATGGCGCGCGGGCGGTTTGCACTGTTCCTCAACTCCGGGGATATTCTGCATGCGGATGCGGCACATTTTATCCGCCAGCTAAAAATGCAGAGCGACCAAACCATGGTCATTGGCGATGCGTTGCTGGATTTCGGCAATGGCAACAAAATTAAGCGCCGGGCAAAACCAGGTTGGTATATTTATCACAGCCTGCCCGCCAGTCATCAGGCGATATTCTTTCCGCTCTCAGGGCTGAATGTCTGGCATTATGATTTGCAATATAAAATATCGTCTGATTACGCGTTGGCAGCCCAATTATACAAGTCCGGTTACGCTTTTAAAAAGTTGAGCGGGTTGGTATCGGAGTTTTCTATGGGCGGAGTGTCAACGACGAATAATCTGGAATTGTGTCGGGATGCCAAAAAAGTACAGCGCCAGATATTACACATGCCAGGTTTTTGGACCGGTTTGTCAGAATATTTACGTCTGCGCACAACCGCTAAAACAAAAACCTTATATGGGAAAACGTAAGGGCATATTATGCAGGACTTAAGCGGATTTAAAGTGCCTGGAGGTTTTCGCGGCGGTGGTGCTATTAAAGTGCAATTATGGTGGGCGGTGCAAGCAACATTATTTCGCTGGTCACCGCAGGTCATGTATCGCTGGCGTGCATTTTTATTACGAATGTTTGGTGCGAAAATAGGAAAAAACGTAGTCATTCGGCCTTCAGTAAAAATTACTTATCCGTGGAAATTAACCCTGGGAGATTATGCCTGGGTGGGTGACGACGCGGTTTTATATACGTTAGGTGATATTACGATTGGCGCCCATGCGGTTATTTCGCAAAAAAGTTATTTATGCACCGGGAGTCATGATTATGCCAGTCAACATTTTGATATTAACGCCACGCCGATTGTGGTTGGCGCTAAATGCTGGTTGGCGACAGATGTCTTTGTCGCGCCTGGCGTGACGATTGGTGATGGCACCGTCGTTGGAGCACGAAGCAGCGTATTTAAATCGCTGCCAGCAAATGTTGTTTGTCGGGGAAATCCCGCAGTAGTCACGCGCGAACGCGTCGAGAAAGTTACTCCCTGAGGGGATCACTGAAGAGGTTATAACATGTCAAAAGTCGCTCTCATTACTGGCGTAACCGGGCAGGATGGTTCTTACCTGGCAGAACTCCTGCTGGAAAAAGGGTACGAAGTACACGGTATTAAGCGTCGCGCTTCATCATTCAACACCGAACGTGTGGACCACATCTACCAGGATCCGCATTCAGGCAATCCCAAATTTCATCTGCACTATGGCGATTTGACCGACTCCTCCAACCTGACCCGTATTTTACAGGAAGTCCAACCGGATGAAGTCTATAACCTGGGCGCCATGAGCCACGTTGCGGTGTCGTTTGATTCACCGGAATACACCGCAGACGTTGATGCGATCGGCACCTTGCGTTTGCTGGAGGCGATCCGCTTCCTTGGTCTGGAGAAAAAGACCCGTTTTTATCAGGCGTCCACCTCTGAACTGTATGGTCTGGTACAGGAAATTCCACAGAAAGAGAGCACGCCGTTCTATCCGCGTTCACCGTATGCTGTTGCCAAGCTGTACGCCTACTGGATCACCGTCAACTACCGCGAGTCTTACGGGATGTATGCCTGTAACGGCATTCTGTTCAACCACGAATCTCCGCGCCGCGGCGAAACCTTTGTCACTCGCAAAATTACCCGGGCGATCGCCAACATCGCTCAGGGGTTGGAGTCTTGCCTGTACCTGGGCAACATGGATTCACTGCGCGACTGGGGGCATGCCAAAGATTACGTCAGGATGCAGTGGATGATGCTGCAGCAGGATAAGCCGGAAGATTTCGTGATTGCCACCGGCGTGCAGTATTCCGTGCGCCAGTTCGTGGAAATGGCGGCCGCTCAGTTGGGGATTAAATTGCGCTTTGAAGGCGAGGGCGTGAATGAGAAAGGCATCGTGGTTTCTGTGACCGGACACGATGCGCCGGGGGTGAAACCCGGGGATGTCATGATTGCCGTTGACCCGCGCTACTTCCGTCCGGCTGAGGTGGAAACGCTGCTGGGTGATCCGGCCAAAGCACATGAAAAACTGGGCTGGAAACCGGAAATCACGCTGCGCCAGATGATCTCGGAAATGGTTGCCAACGATCTTGATGCGGCGAAGAAACACTCCCTGCTCAAGTCGCACGGTTACGAGGTCGCCATCGCGCTGGAGTACTGAGGATGAAGACACAACGTATTTTTGTGGCGGGTCATCGCGGGATGGTGGGGGCCGCCATCGTCAGACAACTGGCGCAGCGAGATAACGTAGAACTGGTGCTGCGTGCTCGCGACCAGCTTAATCTGCTGGACGCCGGTGCGGTGCAGGCGTTCTTTGCCGCTGAACGTATTGACCAGGTTTATCTGGCGGCGGCAAAAGTGGGGGGGATTGTGGCGAACAATACTTATCCTGCTGATTTTATTTATGAAAATATGATGATTGAGAGCAACATTATTCATGCGGCGCATCTGCATAACGTGAATAAACTGTTGTTCCTCGGGTCATCCTGTATTTATCCCAAGCAAGCTACCCAGCCAATCGCCGAAAGTGAACTGTTGCAGGGGACACTTGAACCGACCAATGAGCCGTATGCGATTGCCAAAATTGCCGGTATCAAGCTGTGCGAATCGTATAACCGACAGTATGGCCGTGATTATCGCTCGGTGATGCCGACCAATCTGTACGGACCGCATGACAACTTTCATCCGAGTAATTCGCATGTGATCCCGGCGCTGCTGCGCCGCTTTCATGAGGCTCGCGAGCAAAATACGCCGGATGTGGTGGTGTGGGGAAGCGGGACGCCAATGCGTGAATTTCTGCATGTCGACGATATGGCGGCGGCCAGTATCCACGTGATGGAGCTGGCTCAGGAAGTGTTGCAGGAATATACCCAACCAATGCTGTCGCATATCAACGTGGGCACCGGTGTGGACTGCACCATCCGTGAACTGGCCCAGACTATCGCGCAGGCCGTGGGTTACAAGGGGCGCGTGGTGTTTGACGCCAGCAAACCGGACGGCACGCCGCGCAAATTGCTCGATGTTACGCGTCTGCATCAGTTGGGCTGGTATCACGAGATATCTCTGGAAGCGGGGCTTGCCAGTACATATCAGTGGTTCCTTGAAAACCAGCACCGTTACCGGGGGTAAGCATGTTTTTACGTCATGAGGATTTTGCCACCGTTGTACGTTCAACTCCGCTGATTTCCATCGATTTGATCGTGGAAAACGCCCAGGGCGAATTTTTGCTTGGCAAGCGCCTCAATCGTCCAGCTCAGGGGTACTGGTTCGTGCCCGGCGGTCGGGTGCAAAAAGATGAACCGCTGCGCGCGGCTTTTGAGCGGCTTACTGACGCTGAGCTGGGGTTACGTTTACCGCTGTCCGCTGCAGAGTTTTACGGGGTCTGGCAGCACTTCTATGACGACAACTTTTCCGGGGAAGATTTCTCAACGCATTACATCGTGCTGGGATTTCGTCTGCGGGTGTCGGAAAACGACCTGCAACTGCCTGACGTTCAACATGACGCGTACCGCTGGCTGGCAATTGAAGAGATTCTGACCAGTGACCACGTCCACGACAACAGCCGGGCTTACTTCTGTGAGAAGAGTCAGGCCGGAGTACCCGGGCTATGAAGATCCTTGTGTATGGCATCAACTATTCGCCGGAGTTGACCGGTATCGGTAAATACACCGGTGAAATGGTGGAGTGGATGGCGCAACAGGGGCATGACGTAAGGGTGATCACTGCGCCGCCTTATTATCCGCAGTGGAAGGTCAACGGTCGCTATTCATCCTGGCGCTACCGTCGTGAAGAAGGCGATGCCATCGTCTGGCGTTGTCCGCTGTATGTGCCTGAGCAGCCCTCTACGTTCAAGCGCTTGCTGCATCTAGGCAGTTTCGCCCTGAGCAGTTTCTTCCCGCTGCTGGCGCAGCGCCGCTGGAAGCCGGATCGCATCATTGGGGTAGTGCCGACGCTGTTTTGTACGCCGGGCATGCGCCTGCTGGCGAAGCTGTCCGGGGCGCGCACGCTGCTGCATATTCAGGATTACGAAGTTGATGCCATGCTGGGGCTTGGCATGGCGGGCAAAGGCAAGCGTGGCGCGGTGGCAAAACTGGCCAGCGCCTTTGAGCGCAGTGGGCTGTTGAATATGGATCATATTTCGACCATTTCTCGCTCAATGATGAATAAAGCGCAGGAGAAGGGCGTTGATGCACAGAAGGTCATTTTCTTTCCGAACTGGTCAGAAGTAGCGCGTTTTCGTGACGTGAACGACGCCGATGCTCTGGCGTTGCGCCAGCAACTGGGCTTGCCTGATGATAAAAAAATCATTCTCTACTCAGGCAATATCGGTGAAAAGCAAGGGCTGGAGAGTGTGATCGACGCAGCGGCCCTGTTGAGCGAACAGCCCTGGCTGTTTGTGATTGTCGGGCAGGGCGGAGGTAAAGCACAGCTGGAGAGTATGTCTGGCGAACGCGGCCTGAACAATGTGATCTTCTTTCCGCTGCAATCTTATGACGCGCTGCCTGCGCTGCTCAAGATGGCGGACTGCCATCTGGTGGTACAAAAGCGCGGTGCGGCGGATGCCGTATTGCCCTCCAAACTGACCAACATCCTCGCCGTTGGCGGTAACGCGGTGATTACCGCCGAACCTGAGACCGAGTTGGGTCAGCTGTGTGACGCTCACCCAGGCATCGCGGTGTGTGTCGAGCCTGAATCAGTGAATGCGCTGGTTGGCGGGATTCAACAGGCGCTAACCATGCCAAAAGTTAACACGGTGGCACGTGAGTATGCCGAACGCACGCTGGATAAAGAAAACGTGCTGAGCCAATTTATTGCAGATATTCGGGGTACATGATGAGTCAAAACAAACTCTTTCCGGTGGTGATGGCCGGTGGCTCGGGTAGCCGTTTATGGCCACTGTCCCGCGTGCTGTATCCAAAGCAGTTCCTGTGTCTGAAAGGCGATCTCACCATGCTGCAGACAACGATCTGTCGTCTGAACGGCGTGGAGTGTGAAAGCCCGGTGGTTATCTGTAACGAACAACACCGTTTCATCGTGGCGGAACAGCTACGACAACTGCATAAGCTGACTGAGAATATTATTCTCGAACCCGCCGGGCGCAATACGGCACCGGCGATAGCGCTGGCCGCGCTGGCGGCAAAACGTCAAAGTCCTGGGGAAGATCCGCTGCTGCTGGTTTTGGCGGCCGATCACATGATTGCCGACGAGGAGGCATTTCGCGAGGCGGTTCGCAATGCAATGCCCTATGCCAGCGCGGGTAAGCTGGTGACGTTTGGCATCGTGCCGGACCAGCCGGAGACCGGCTATGGCTATATACGTCGCGGCGAGGTTTCGCCGACCAATACCGACGCCGTGGCTTTTGAGGTGGCGCAGTTTGTTGAAAAGCCCAATCTGGAAACCGCGCAGGCTTACGTGGCGAGCGGCGACTACTACTGGAACAGCGGCATGTTTCTGTTCCGGGCCGGGCGTTATCTGGAAGAACTGAAAAAATATCGCCCCGACATTCTTGAGGCCTGCGAAAACGCCATGAGTACGGTTGATCCCGATCTCGATTTTATCCGCGTTGATGAACAGGCGTTTCTCGCCTGCCCGGAAGAGTCTGTGGACTATGCGGTAATGGAACGTACGGCCGATGCGGTGGTGATGCCCATGAACGCAGGCTGGAGCGATGTTGGCTCCTGGTCATCGCTGTGGGAAATCAGCGCCCATACCGCTGAAGGTAATGTGCATCATGGTGACGTCATTAGCCATAAAACGGAAAACAGCTACGTGTATGCCGAATCTGGCCTGGTGACGACCGTCGGGGTGAAGGATCTGGTTGTGGTGCAGACCAAAGATGCGGTGCTGATCGCCGATCGCAACGCGGTGCAGGACGTCAAAAAAGTGGTGGAGCAAATTAAAGCTGACGGACGACATGAACACCATATTCACCGTGAAGTTTACCGTCCATGGGGCAAGTACGACTCTATTGATGCCGGAGACCGTTACCAGGTGAAGCGGATTACCGTTAAACCCGGTGAGGGATTGTCCGTGCAGATGCATCATCACCGGGCTGAACACTGGGTTGTGGTGGCTGGTACCGCGAAGGTGACAATCAATGACGACATCAAACTGCTCGCTGAAAACGAGTCTGTCTATATTCCGCTGGGGGCGACCCATTGTCTGGAGAACCCGGGGAAAATCCCGCTCGATCTGATTGAAGTGCGCTCCGGATCTTACCTCGATGAGGATGATGTGGTGCGGTTTGCGGACAGATACGGGCGTACCTGATGCCGGATGCGCTGCGCTTATCCAGCCTACAACACCGTAGGCCCGATAAGCGAAGCGCGCCGGAAAATGCATTTAACACTCATTAAAAGGCTCATTAAGAGTCAGGGCCTCCTGTTGCCTGAAGAAGGGTAAATCATGACGAAATTAACCTGTTTCAAAGCCTACGATATTCGCGGCAGGCTGGGCGAAGAGCTGAATGAAGATATTGCGTGGCGTATTGGCCGCGCTTACGGCGAGTTCCTGAAGCCAAAAACCATTGTCCTCGGCGGTGACGTGCGCCTGACCAGCGAGACGCTAAAGCTGGCGCTGGCGAAAGGATTGCAGGATGCGGGCGTGGATGTGCTGGATATTGGCATGTCGGGCACCGAAGAGATTTATTTTGCCACTTTCCACCTGGGCATTGATGGCGGTATTGAAGTGACCGCCAGCCATAATCCGATGGATTACAACGGCATGAAGCTGGTGCGGGAAGGGGCACGGCCCATCAGCGGTGATACCGGTCTGCGCGACGTGCAGCGCCTGGCGGAAGCCAATGACTTCCCGATGGTTGATGAGACAAAACGTGGCCGCTACCAGCGCATTACTACCCGTGATGCCTACATTGACCACCTGCTGGGTTACATCAATCCCGCCAACCTGAAACCGATGAAGCTGGTGCTAAATTCCGGCAACGGCGCGGCAGGTCCGGTGGTTGACGCCATTGAAGTCCGTTTCAAGGCGCTGGGCGTGCCGGTCGAGTTCATCAAAATTCACAACACGCCGGATGGCAACTTCCCCAACGGTATTCCCAATCCTCTGCTGCCGGAATGCCGGGCCGACACGCGCAATGCAGTGATTGAACACGGCGCGGATATGGGGATTGCCTTCGACGGTGATTTTGACCGCTGCTTCCTGTTCGATGAAAAAGGTCAGTTCATTGAAGGCTACTACATTGTCGGCCTGCTGGCGGAAGCGTTTCTGGAGAAAAATCCGGGGGCGAAAATTATCCACGACCCACGCCTGTCCTGGAACACCGTGGATGTGGTGACGGCGGCAGGCGGTAAACCGGTGATGTCAAAAACCGGGCACGCGTTTATCAAAGAGCGGATGCGCCACGAAGATGCCATTTATGGTGGCGAAATGAGCGCGCACCACTATTTCCGCGATTTTGCCTATTGCGACAGCGGAATGATCCCGTGGCTGCTGGTGGCGGAGCTGCTGTGTCTGAAAGGACAGTCGCTGGGCGAACTGGTCCGCGACCGGATGGTGGCCTACCCGGCGAGCGGAGAAATAAACAGTACGCTGGCAGAGCCGACGGCAGCGATTGCGCGCGTGGAGCAGCATTTTTCCCGTGAGGCGTTGTCGGTGGACAGAACGGACGGTATCAGCATGTCGTTTGTCGACTGGCGCTTCAATTTACGCTCATCCAATACCGAACCGGTGGTGCGCCTGAACGTGGAATCGCGCGGAGATATTCCGTTGATGGAAGCGCGAACGCGCACTCTTCTGGCGTTACTGAATCAGTAATGCTGGTGCTTCCTTTGCCCGATGCTGGGCAAAGGGTGACTAACAGGAACCACGATGACACATCTAAAAAAGCGCGAACGCGCCAAAACCAATGCGTCGTTAATTTCGATGGTGCAACGCTTTTCAGATATCACCATCATGTTTGGCGGGTTGTGGGTAATCTGCGAATTAAGCGGTTTGCCTTTCCTGTACATGCACCTGCTGGTGGCGCTGATCACGCTGGTCGTTTTTCAGATGCTCGGTGGCATAACGGATTTTTATCGCTCCTGGCGCGGTGTCAAAATTTCCACTGAGCTGGTGCTGTTGCTGCAAAACTGGACGCTGAGTCTGATTTTTTGCGCAGGTCTGATCGCCTTTAATAATGACTTTGATAACCGTCTCGCCGTCTGGCTGGCGTGGTATCTGCTATCCAGCGTTGGCCTGGTGTTGAGCCGTTCGTTTATTCGCTACGGCGCGGGATGGTTGCGTAATCGCGGGTATAACACGCGCCGGGTGGCGGTGGCAGGGGACCTGCCCGCCGGACAAATGCTATTGGACAGCTTTCGCCATGAACCGTGGCTGGGATTTGAAGTGGCGGGGGTCTATCACGATCCTATCCCTGGAAAAAACTCCCGTGACTGGGCCGGTAATCTGCAACAACTGGTGGACGACGCCAAAGCCTCACGTATTCATAACGTTTATATCGCCATGTCGATGAGCGATGGCGCCAGCGTCAAAAAACTGGTTCGTGAGCTGGCCGACACCACCTGCTCAGTGATCCTTATTCCTGATGTCTTTACCTTCAACATTCTGCATTCACGGATTGAGGAGATGAACGGCGTTCCGGTGGTGCCGCTGTATGACACGCCGCTCTCGGGGATTAATCGCCTGTTAAAGCGCGCGGAAGATATCGTGCTGGCTTCGCTGATCCTGCTGCTTATTTCTCCGGTGCTGTGCGGCATTGCATTACTGGTAAAACTGACCTCCAAAGGACCGGTGATTTTCCGCCAGACCCGTTATGGCATGGACGGAAAGCCGATCAAAGTCTGGAAATTTCGCTCGATGAAAGTGATGGAAAACGACGCGGTGGTGACGCAGGCGACGCAAAACGATCCGCGCGTTACCCCTGTGGGGAATTTCCTGCGCCGAACGTCGCTCGATGAACTGCCGCAGTTTATTAACGTGCTGACCGGGGGCATGTCTATTGTCGGGCCACGCCCGCATGCGGTAGCGCATAACGAACAGTACCGCCAGCTTATCGAGGGGTACATGTTACGCCATAAGGTGAAACCGGGTATTACCGGCTGGGCGCAAATCAACGGCTGGCGCGGTGAAACCGATACGCTGGAAAAAATGGAAAAACGTGTGGAGTTTGACCTCGAATACATTCGCGAGTGGAGCGTGTGGTTCGATATCAAAATTGTTTTTCTGACGGTATTCAAAGGCTTTGTCAACAAAGCGGCGTATTAACATGAGCTTACGAGAAAAAACGCTGAACGGCGCAAAGTGGTCGGCGATTGCCACGGTGATCATCATTGGTCTGGGTCTTATCCAGATGACCGTACTGGCACGGATTATTGATAACCACCAGTTCGGGTTGTTAACCGTGGCGCTGGTGATCATCGCGCTGGCTGATACGTTGTCTGACTTTGGTATTGCCAACTCAATTATTCAGCGCAAAGAGATTGGCTATCTTGAACTGACCACGCTGTACTGGCTCAACGTGGGGCTGGGTATCGTGGTATGCGTAGCGATGTTTCTGCTGAGCGAGACGATTGCCAGCGTACTTAATAACCCAGAACTGGCACCGCTCATCAAAACGTTATCGCTGGCGTTTGTGGTGATACCGCACGGGCAGCAGTTTCGTGCGCTGATGCAAAAAGAGCTGGCCTTCAACAAAATTGGCATGATTGAAACCAGTTCGGTACTGGCCGGTTTTACCTTTACCGTAGTCAGCGCCCATTTCTGGCCGCTCGCACTGACGGCCATTCTCGGGTACCTGGTAAACAGTACGCTACGTACGCTGCTGTTCGGCTATTTTGGTCGCCGGATATACCGTCCGGGGCTGCATTTTTCGCTGGCATCCGTTTCGTCGAATCTGCGTTTTGGTGCGTGGCTGACGGCAGACAGCATCATCAATTACATCAATACCAACCTTTCCACACTGGTGTTAGCCCGCACGTTGGGAGCTGGCGTGGCGGGCGGATTCAATCTCGCCTGGAATGTGGCGGTTGTCCCCCCGATCAAACTGAACCCGATTATCACCCGCGTGCTGTTTCCGGCGTTTGCCAAAATCCAGGACGACAGTGAAAAGCTGCGAGTGAATTTTTACAAGCTGCTGTCGGTGGTTGGGATTATCAACTTCCCGGCGCTGCTGGGACTGATGGTGGTGTCGAATAACGTGGTGCCGCTGGTATTCGGTGAGAAGTGGAACGGCATCATCCCCATCCTGCAACTGCTGTGCATTGTTGGGCTGCTGCGCTCGGTGGGGAATCCAATCGGTTCACTGCTGATGGCGAAAGCGCGGGTCGATATCAGCTTTAAATTCAATGTGTTCAAAACCTTTCTGTTTATTCCCGCCATTTTCATCGGTGGACATCTGGCCGGGGCAATTGGCGTGACGCTGGGCTTTTTACTGGTCCAGGTGATTAACACGGTCCTCAGCTATTTCGTGATGATTAAACCTGTTCTTGGCCCCAGCTACCGCCAGTACATGCTCAGTCTTTGGCTGCCGTTGTATCTCTCCTTGCCAACCCTTGTGGTGAGCTATGCGCTGGGCGTAATGCTGCATGGCCAACTGTCGTTGGGCGTGTTGTTGGGGAGCCAGATAGCGGCAGGGGCGCTGGCGTTTGCGCTAATGATAGTGCTGTCGCGTCATCCGCTGGTGGTGGAAATAAAACGCCAGCTCTGTCGCAGTGAAAAAATGAAAACCTTGCTCCGTGCAGGATAAGAACAACGCTTTAAGAGGTCATAATGAAACTATTAATTTTGGGCAACCATACCTGCGGGAACCGAGGGGATAGCGCGATCCTGCGCGGTTTGCTGGATGCCATTAACGCGTTGCGTCCTGAGACTGAGGTGGATGTTATGAGCCGCTACCCGGTGAGCTCTTCGTGGTTGCTGAACCGCCCGGTTATGGGCGATCCGCTGTATTCGCAGATGAAGCAACACAACAACGCAGCGGGTGTTATGGGGCGCGTGAAGAAGGTGCTGCGTCGTCGCTATCAGCACCAGGTACTGCTCTCGCGTGTTACCGACTCCGGTAATCTGCGCAATATCGCTATCGCCCAGGGCTTTACCGATTTTGTTCGTTTGTTGTCGCGCTATGACGCCATCATCCAGGTCGGCGGATCGTTCTTTGTCGATCTGTATGGTGTGCCGCAGTTTGAGCATGCGTTGTGTTCGTTTATGGCGAAAAAACCGTTGTACATGATTGGTCACAGCGTGGGGCCATTCCAGGATGAGCAGTTTAATCAACTGGCTAACTACGTGTTTGGTCACTGTAATGCGTTGATTTTACGTGAATCCGTCAGTCTTGATCTGATGAAGCGCAGCGCAATTACCACGGATAAAGTTGAAACAGGCGTGGATACGGCCTGGCTGGTCGACAATCATCATGAGGATTTTGAGCCAGGTTATGCGGTACAGCACTGGTTAGACATGGCGGCTAAACAGAAGACCGTTGCCATTACATTGCGCGAGCTGGCTCCTTTTGATAAGCGTCTGGGGACAACGCAGCAGGCCTATGAGCAAGCTTTTGCCGGGGTAGTGAACCGCATACTCGATGTAGGTTACCAGGTGATTGCACTGTCAACATGCACCGGTATTGATAGTTACAACAAAGATGACCGCATGGTGGCGTTAAATCTTCGCCAGTATGTTAACGACCCGGCCCGATATCACGTGGTGATGGATGAACTTAACGATCTGGAGATGGGGAAGATTCTGGGGGCATGCGATCTGACGGTGGGTACTCGCTTGCACTCGGCCATCATCTCGATGAATTTTATGACGCCAGCCATCGCCATTAACTACGAGCATAAATCGGCAGGGATCATGCAACAGTTGGGGTTGCCGGAGATGGCTGTCGATATTCGCCATCTGCTCGATGGCAGCCTGGAAGGAAAGGTCGCCGATACCCTCGGACAGTTACCTGATCTGAACATACGACTTGGGGACGCTGTGACACGCGAACGCGAACGCGGGGTACGCATGGTGCAGTCGGTTTTAACGCGTATTGAGGGGGAAAAATGAAGATTGGTTTTTTCCTGCTTAAATTTCCGCTCTCATCTGAGACCTTTGTACTCAATCAGATAACCGCATTTATCGATATGGGCTACGACGTGGAGATTGTCGCTTTGCAGAAGGGCGATCTTGAAAATACGCATGCCTCATTTAATACCTATCGGCTGGGTGAAAAAACGCGCTGGTTGCTGAATGAACCGGAAAGCAAACTGGCGAAGCTGAAATATAGGGCGGCGGCGGCTCTGCACGGTCTCACCCGCGCAGCGACCTGGAAAGCGCTTAATGTTGCACGCTATGGCGAGGAAGCGCGCAATCTGATTTTGGCGGCCATTTGCGGTGGGAATCCGCGGGCGTTTGAAGCGGATGTCTTTATTGCTCATTTTGGGCCAGCAGGCGTAACGGCCGCTAAGCTGCGTGAGCTTGGGATGATCCGCGGAAAAATCGCTACGGTATTTCACGGCGTCGATGTTTCGCATCGGGATGTGCTTACCCGCTATACCCCTGAGTATCAGCAGCTATTTCAACGTGGAGATTTGATGTTACCCATCAGCAATCTCTGGGCCGGACGTTTAAAAAACATGGGATGCCCGCCGCAAAAAATCGCGGTTTCGCGTATGGGTATCGACATGACGCGTTTTACCCCTCGCCAACTGAAAGCACCAGCTGCACCGCTGGAAATTATCTCTGTCGCCCGGTTAACCGAGAAAAAAGGACTGCACGTCGCCATCGAAGCCTGCCGACAGTTAAAAGAGCAGGGCGTCTCATTTCGTTATCGCATCCTGGGTATCGGTCCTTGGGAGCGTCGTTTACGCACACTGATCGAGCAATATCAACTCGATGATGTGATTGAGATGCCCGGCTTTAAGCCCAGCCATCAGGTAAAGGAGATGCTTGAACAGGCGGATGTATTTTTGCTGCCGTCGATTACCGGAAGAGACGGCGATATGGAGGGGATCCCGGTGGCGCTGATGGAGGCGATGGCAGTGGGGATCCCGGTCATTTCTACCGTCCACAGTGGGATCCCTGAGCTGGTCGAGTCGGGAAAATCTGGCTGGCTGGCACCGGAAAACGATGCGCAGGCACTGGCAGAGCGTTTAGCGGCATTTAGCCTGCTCGACAGTGAGCAGGTTCAGCCGATTGTGCGGTGTGCGCGCGAAAAAATTGAAACTGAATTTAATCAGTTAGCGATCAATAAACAGTTAGCCAGTCTGCTGCAAACGATGTAAATCGAGGCCGTATGTCAGAGAACAAACTCTCACGCCGTACTTTTCTGACGGCAGGCTCTGCGCTTGTCGTACTGCATTCTCCCGTTGTCCGGGCGCTTGAATCATCGGACAGTGTTAACATTCAGGATTACAACCCAAAGGATTGGGTCGCTTCTTTCAGGCAGGCGTTCAAAGAAGGACAAACGGTAGTCGTACCATATGGACTGGAATGTAAGGATCTCAATACCGCTATCGTTATTCCTCCTGGCAAAACGCTACACCTGCAAGGCAGAATCATCGGCAATGGCCGTGGTCGCTTTGTTCTGCAGGATGGATGTAAGGTAGTGGGTGAGCGGGGCGGGAGCCTGAGGAATGTTACCCTCGATGTGCGCGGTTCAGACTGCGTGATAAAAGGGATTTCCATGAGTGGTTTTGGCCCAGTGACACAAGTCTATATCGGCGGCAAAACACCGAGGCTGATGCGCAATCTGATTATCGATGATATTACCGTCACGCGTGCTAACTATGGGATCCTGCGTCAGGGCTTTCATAACCGGATGGATGGCGTAAAGATTACAAACTGCCGTTTTAGCGATCTACAGGGAGATGCCATTGAGTGGAATGTGGCTATTAACGACAGCAACATCCTCATTTCTGACCATGTCATTGAACGTATCAACTGTACCAATGGCAACGTGAACTGGGGCATCGGCATCGGACTGGCGGGCAGTACCTATGACAATACCTATCCCGATGAGCTGGCGGTAAAAAACTTTGTCGTGGCGAATATCACCGGCACCGACTGTCGACAGTTAGTCCATGTAGAGAACGGTAAACATTTTATCATTCGTAATATCACCGCACGAAATATTACCCCAGATTTTAGTAAGAAAGCAGGTATTGATAATGCGACGGTCGCTATTTATGGCTGTGATAATTTCGTGATTGATAATATCAATATGGAAAATAGCGCAGGTATGCTCATTGGCTACGGTGTTATTAAAGGACGATATTTATCCATCCCGCAGAACTTTAAGTTAAATAATATCCATCTGGATAACACGAAACTTGAATATAAATTACGCGGCATTCAGATCTCATCAGGTAATGCAACGTCGTTCGTGGCCATTACCAACGTTGAGATGAAACGAGCCACGCTTGAGTTGCACAACCAACCGCAGCATCTTTTTTTACGTAACATCAGAGTGATGCAGCAATCCGCAACAGGACCCGCGCTCAAGATGCAATTCGATCTACGCCAGGATGTGCGCGGCAAGTTTATGGCTAAGCAGGACACCTTGCTATCACTGGCGAATATCCATGCGGTAAACGAAAGCGGGCAAAGTTCAGTTGACATTGACCGGGTAAGCCATCAGGTGGTGAATGTCGAAGCGGTGAATTTTCGACTGCCGGGGCAGGGGAGGTAACTTTGCGACCATTCCTGGCAAAAGTTGTACCCGCCTGGGATTAAGATTACTGCATTCCGCAGTTAAGCGGCGTAACATACGCGGCATCGGAGTAATGTAATTCATACTGGCTAAAACAAGCTAAAAAGCTATAATTCAGCAACAATTGAATAGGTGAATGACTTAATGATTAATTTGAAAGCAGTTATTCCGGTAGCGGGTCTGGGGATGCACATGTTGCCTGCCACGAAGGCAATCCCTAAAGAGATGCTGCCGATCGTAGACAAGCCGATGATTCAATACATTGTCGACGAAATTGTAGCTGCAGGTATCAAAGAAATTGTTCTGGTGACTCATGCGTCTAAGAACGCCGTTGAGAACCACTTCGACACCTCTTACGAACTCGAATCACTCCTTGAGCAGCGTGTTAAGCGCCAGTTATTAGCCGAGGTGCAGTCTATCTGTCCTCCGGGCGTGACTATCATGAACGTCCGTCAGGCTCAGTTGCTGGGTCTGGGTCATTCCATCCTTTGCGCTCGTCCTATCATTGGTGATAACCCGTTTGTCGTGGTATTACCTGACGTTGTTCTGGATACCGCAAGTGCGGATCCGCTGCGCTACAACCTCGCTGCTATGGTTGCTCGTTTTAATGAAACTGGGCGCAGTCAGGTGCTGGCTAAGCGTATGGAGGGCGATCTGTCTGAATACTCTGTTATTCAAACCAAAGAGGCTTTGGACAACGAAGGTAAATTCAGCCGTATCGTTGAGTTCATCGAAAAACCGGATCAGCCGCAAACGCTGGATTCTGATCTGATGGCTGTAGGGCGCTATGTGCTTTCGGCTGATATCTGGACAGAGCTGGAAAAAACTGCTCCAGGTGCCTGGGGACGTATCCAGTTGACGGATGCCATTGCAGAACTGGCTAAAAAACAGTCTGTTGATGCTATGCTGATGACAGGCGACAGCTACGACTGTGGTAAAAAAATGGGCTACATGCAGGCATTCGTTAAGTATGGGCTGCGTAACCTGAAGGAAGGGGTTAAGTTCAGGAAGGGCATTGAGAAGTTGTTGAGCGAGTAGAAGATGTTCACGTCTTTGTGATGTATGCCAGAAAAAAGAGCGGCAGTTAACATTCCGGTGTCTATGCTTTATGCAGCGGAGTGTTACTGTCGTTTTTTATATGAAAAGCAACTAATTATAATAAGTTAACCTACTAAGTTTAATCTGTTTTTTGTTGGGTTTTTCCTTGTTTCTGTCAGCATTTGGTAAGACAATTAGTGCTTGATTTTGACGTCTTTGCCTGAGTTGGCAGTGACCATCATCTTTGGAATCTAGCTAGTGGTCTGGTAGCTGTAAAGCCAGGGGCGGTAGCGTGTTTGATCGTGAAGGTATATCGATGCCTGATCTTTCTAAACGTAATTCTGAACTTTGTTGATTAATAAACGATCAGAAAAAGCAAAACTGCATACACTTCCAGTAGATTTCATTTTTATAAGATTAATATTTAATTTACTACAGTCAAAGACGTTGTAGGAAAAGACGTTAAGCGTCTAAAAAGCTAATGAGAGAAATTTTATATGTTTAAAAATAAGGTTTTGTTAATTACAGGTGGTACAGGTTCTTTTGGGAATGCGGTTTTAAGAAGATTTTTAGATACGGATATTGCAGAGATTCGTATTTTCAGTCGTGATGAAAAAAAGCAAGACGACATGCGAAAAAAATATAATAACTCAAAATTGAAGTTTTATATTGGCGATGTCCGTGACTATCAATCAATCTTAAATGCAACTCGTGGTGTAGATTTCCTTTACCATGCAGCGGCCTTGAAGCAAGTACCATCTTGTGAATTCCATCCCATGGAAGCAGTAAAAACGAACGTGTTAGGTACTGAAAATGTACTCGAGGCTGCAATTGCAAATGGTGTGAAACGTGTTGTCTGCCTGAGTACAGATAAGGCAGTCTATCCTATCAATGCGATGGGTATTTCCAAGGCTATGATGGAGAAAGTTATTGTAGCTAAATCCCGAAATGTTGATAAGTCTAAAACCGTAATTTGTGGTACTCGATACGGAAACGTTATGGCTTCGCGCGGCTCGGTTATTCCATTATTTGTGGACTTGATTAGAGAGGGTAAACCTCTGACGATTACTGACCCAAATATGACACGTTTCATGATGACTTTAGATGATGCGGTTGATCTCGTGTTATACGCCTTTGAACATGGCAATAATGGTGATATTTTTGTTCAAAAAGCACCAGCTGCAACAATTGAAACATTGGCTATTGCCCTCAAAGAACTGATGGAGATTCCAGAACACCCTGTACATATTATTGGTACCCGCCACGGTGAAAAATTGTATGAAGCATTACTGAGCCGTGAAGAAATGGTCGCTGCTGAAGATATGGGTGAATATTACCGTGTTCCACCTGATCTTCGAGACCTCAATTATGGGAAATACGTAGAACAGGGCGATCAGCGAATTTCGCAAATTGAAGATTATAATTCACACAATACAGATCGTCTTGATGTAGAAGGTATGAAAAAATTATTGCTAAAACTGGCTTTTATTAGAGCTATTTGCGATAAAAAAGAATATCAACTGGATGAATAATATGAAGATTGTCATTACTGGTTCTAATGGGTTCATCGGAAAAAATCTGCGTGTCCATTTACGTGAAAACGGGTATGACGATGTAATTTGTATCGATCGAGACAACTCACTTGAGCAGCTTGATGAAGCATTGCAATCTGCGGAATTTGTTTTCCATCTTGCTGGGATTAACCGCCCAACAAGTGATTCAGAGTTTTATGAGGGCAATGCTAACTTAACTGATTACATTGTAAATAAATTAGTTGATTTTGGTAATAAAACTCCTTTACTCATAACTTCATCAATTCAAGCTGAACTCGACAATCATTACGGAAAAAGTAAGGCGGCAGCAGAATATTCAGTAAGCAAATATGCGAAAGAGACTGGCGCAAAAACGTATATTTATCGCTTACCTAATGTGTTTGGCAAATGGTGTAGACCTAACTATAATTCAGCAGTTGCAACTTTTTGCTATAATATTCTTAACGGGTTAGACGTGACTATAAATAATCCGGATGCCCCGCTAAAACTGGTTTATATTGATGATGTCTGCAAATCATTCGTTGATTGCTTAAAAGGCAAAGTTGATGAGAAAAGCGCAGAAGTCACACCTGTTTATAGTACGAGTGTCGGTAACGTTGTTGACACCATCAGGTCATTTAAGAATAAGCAGCATGGCCTGCTAATCGACCACGTTGGTACCGGTTTAACCAGAGCGCTATATGCAACTTATCTGAGTTATTATTCTCCCTCAGAATTTGCTTATTCAGTCAAACGTCATAGCGATCCTCGCGGGACGTTTGTTGAAATGCTAAAAACCAAAGAGTCTGGTCAGTTTTCATTTTTTACTGCACATCCTGGCATTACAAGAGGTGGGCATTATCATCATACTAAAAATGAGAAATTCTTGGTTATTAAGGGCAAAGCAAAATTTGCATTCAGACATATTGATTCGAATGACTATTACGAAATATTTATTGATGGAGATGAATCGAAAATAGTCGAGACTGTTCCTGGTTGGTCGCATGACATCACGAATATTGGTGATGATGAAATGATAGTCATGCTCTGGGCAAATGAAATTTTTGATCCTGAGAATCCTGATACAGTTAACTACAAAATCTCTGATGAGTAAAAGATGAAAAAAATGCATGTTATGACTGTCGTTGGTACACGACCTGAAATTATCAGATTGTCGCGTGTTATGGCTAAACTAGATGATTATTTTGAACATACGATTGTTCATACTGGTCAAAACTACGATTACGAGCTTAATCAAATTTTTTTCGACGATCTTGGTGTTCGTAAACCTGATCATTTCTTGAATGCAGCTGGTAAAAATGCAGCTGAAACTATTGGTCAGATTATCATCAAAGTTGACGAGGTTCTCGAATCAACTCAACCTGATGCATTGCTGGTTCTTGGTGATACTAATAGCTGTCTTGCGGCCATTCCAGCAAAACGACGTAAGATTCCTATTTTCCATATGGAAGCCGGGAACCGCTGCTTCGACATGCGAGTTCCAGAAGAAATAAATCGTCGTATAGTTGATCATACGGCTGATATTAATCTTACCTATAGTGATATAGCACGAGAATATCTTCTTGCGGAGGGATTACCAGCTGATCGTATCATTAAGACTGGCAGCCCAATGTTTGAAGTTCTTACTCATTATTCCGATGGTATTGAAGCATCAAATATTCTTGAACGTCTTAATGTCAAATCCGGCGAATATTTTGTAGTAAGTGCTCACCGCGAAGAAAACATTGATTCAGATAAGAATTTAATGAATCTTGTCGAGTCGTTAAACAAAGTAGCAGAAACTTATCAGTTACCCGTAATTATTTCTACACACCCGAGAACTCAGAAAAGAATTGATGCAAAAGGAATTGTATTTAACTCGCACATACAATTGTTAAAGCCGCTTGGCTTTAAAGATTATGTAAAATTACAGAAGGAAGCACGAGCGGTCCTTTCTGATAGCGGTACAATTACTGAAGAATCATCGATTCTCAATTTTCCTGCTATCAATATCCGTGAGGCGCACGAGCGTCCAGAAGGAATGGAAGAAGGTACGGTAATAATGACCGGTGTTGATCCTGAGCGTATTCTTCAGGCTCTTGATATGATAAAAAATCAGCCACGTGATAATGAACGATTCCTACGCCAAGTGAGTGACTATTCAATGCCAAATGTCTCTGATAAAGTGGCAAGAATTATCCTCTCCTATACTGATTATGTTAAACGTGTTGTTTGGCGTAAATACTAATAAGGCCATCACTCTGGCGAGTCCAGAGTGACTTTTTGATGGTGTATAGATTAAAGTGAAAGTCTTATTGTTGACACAATGGTTTGATCCTGAACCTACTTTCAAAGGTCTTGCTTTTGCTAAAGAATTAAGAAAGCAAAATGTTGAAGTCGAAGTGATTACTGGTTTCCCTAATTACCCGGGAGGAAAAGTATATGATGGCTACAAAATAAAGTTTTTCCAACGGGAGAAATGCGAGGATATAATAATCAACCGTGTTCCACTTTATCCACACCATGGGCGTTCTGCTTTAAAAAGGGTTTTTAACTATATATCATTCTTTTTATCTAGCATGATTTATGGAGTATTCCGTAAGCAAAAGGCTGATGTTATTTATGCGTACCATCCTCCATTAACAACAGCTCTTTCGGCCTCAATTATTTCATTGTTTCGCAGGACGCCATTTGTTGTTGACATACAAGACCTATGGCCTGACACATTGGCATCGACAGGGATGCTTACAAATAAAAAAATTCTTAATATTGTTAACGGCGTTTGCAATTTTGTTTATCGTCGGGCAACAAAAATAGTTGTACTCTCGCCGGGATTTAAGCAAAGGCTAATCTCGCGAGGGGTTCCTCCTGAGAAAATTGAAGTTATATATAATTGGAGTGATGAAGAAAATCTAAGAAATCACCACAAAAGCAGTGTTGTTTTACCGGATGGTAAGTTTAATGTTGTATTCGCTGGAAATCTTGGACTTGCTCAAGGATTACCATCTATTATTTCTGCTGCAAAGCTATTACAGGAAGATGGGGTAAATGCTAACATCGTTTTAGTAGGATCTGGTTTAGCTAAGTCAGATGCTGAGAAAATAGTTATCGAGCAAAAAATAGGCAATGTAATTTTCATCCCGCGCGTCCCACCTTCTGAAATTGGTGACATTTTTCAACAGTCTGATGCCCTGCTTGTTCATTTAATTAATGATGAGTTATTCTCAATTACGATACCTTCGCGGACACAAGCATACCTTGCATGTGGAAAACCTATTGTCATGGCTGTTGATGGGGATGCTGCCGCGTTAGTTAGTAGGGCTAATGCAGGAGTAATATGTGAACCGGGTAACCCTGCATCGATTGCTTTAGGTATTAAACACCTTACCTCACTATCAGGTGATGAGCTTGCTGTTTTAGGTCGCAATGGGTCTGCTTATTATACTGAAAACTTATGCCTCAGTGAGGGTGTGAAAAAATTCATTGATATATTTAATCAGGTCGCAAAGTAATATGTTAAAACGATTATTTGATATCATTGCATCAGTAATACTTTTGATATGCCTATCTCCTGTTATTGCTGTTACTTTTATTCTTGTAAGGCAAAAGTTAGGAAAACCTGCTTTTTTCAGGCAACTTCGTCCGGGGAAAAATGGCGTTCCCTTCGAAATGATTAAATTCCGTAGCATGAAGGATGCTGTCGATGTACAAGGTAATCAATTATCTGATGAAGAGCGTTTGACCGCTTTTGGTAGGAAAATTAGAGCATTAAGCTTGGATGAAATTCCGGAGTTATGGAATGTACTCAAAGGGGATATGAGTCTGGTCGGACCCAGACCTTTATTGATGAGTTACCTCGAACTATATGATGAAGAACAAAAACGCCGACATGATGTTCGACCTGGTGTCACGGGTTGGGCACAAGTGAATGGGCGTAATGCATTGAGTTGGGAGGAAAAGTTCAAACTGGATGTCTGGTATGTTGATAACCATTCATTGTGGCTTGATATTAAAATATTATTTCTAACCATAAAAAAAGTATTTATAAAGGAAGGGATATCTTCTGAAGGACATGCAACGATGCCAGTTTTTAAAGGAAAGAAATGATGAATAACGTTCTTATATTATCGGCTGGAAGACGTGTTGAATTGGTAATAGCATTCCGTGAAGCGATGGCTAGTCTCAACATTCGTGGCAAGGTCATGTGTACCGATATGGTTCCGGAATTGTCTTCTGCATGTCTGGTCGCTGATGGTTTTTTTAAAGTTCCTCGAGCTACAGATAAAGCATATATTGATAATCTGATGGCTATTTGTCAGAGTAACTCTATCAAATTGGTTATTCCTACTATTGATACAGATTTAGAAAAATTAAGTAGAGCTAAAGATAGTTTCAGTAAATTTGGTTGTCATATTTCAGTACCGGAACCAACATTTGTTACTGCATGCCGCGATAAGAGAAAGACCGCGGATTTGTTTCAAAGGTTAGATATAACATCACCTGAAATTTATGATAGTGATTCCATGATGTTTCCATGTTTCTGTAAACCTTATAATGGAAGTAGCAGTATTGGTGCTTTTGTACTAAATAATGAAAATGATCTTACTGATGATATCCTAAATAATAAGAATAATATGTACATGGAACTCATCGGGAAGGAGTACGTGGAAGTTACAGTTGATTGTTATTATTCTAAGCTGGGTGAACTTAAATGTCTTGTTCCTCGAGAAAGAATAGAAACGCGAAGTGGTGAGGTGAGTAAAGGGGTAACAAGGAAAGGAGTGGTTTATAAATATCTTCTTGAACGCTTGATAAAAATACCAGGTGTTGTCGGTTGTGTTACTGTACAGGTGTTCTATAATAAAACAACAGGTGATGTTAAAGGGTTGGAGATTAACCCTCGTTTTGGTGGTGGATATCCTTTATCTTATGCAGCTGGAGCAAATTACCCGTTGTATTTATTAAAAGAATACATAAGTGATCAAGTTATCCATTTTATTGATGACTGGGAAGCTGATCTTTTAATGTTACGTTATGATGCCAAGGTATTATCTCATGAATATCCAGATATCTGATAATAGTTATTGGGTATTTGACCTTGATGATACCTTATATAAAGAAGTTGATTTCAGAAATTCTGGGTTTGAATATATTCGACAAGAGGTCATAAGGTTATATGACCGAGATATTATTGATTTATTGAGTAATTATTATGACGGCCATTCAAAAGATCTTTTTACAGATATAATAAATTGGCTCGGTCTTCCTCAAACATCGAAAGAACAATTTATTTGGATGTATCGAAATCATCAACCCATCATTGCTATTGATGATGAAGTCCTGACTATGCTTCGATACCTAAAGGATAGCACTAGTGGTGTTTCCATTCTCACTGATGGACGCACCATAACACAAAGAAATAAAATAAAGGCTCTTTGCCTACAAGAGTTCACCGCTTATATATCGGAAGAATTTGATAACTCTGAAAAACCAGATCCACTCAGATTTGAATATATCCAGAATCTTCACGGGAACTGTGAATATATTTATGTAGGGGATAATATAAATAAAGATTTTATTACCCCTAATAATCTAGGGTGGAAAACAATTGGGATTATGAATGATGGACGTAACATTCACTCTCAAAATAAAATTACCTCAGAGCAGTCTCGCCCACATATTTGGCTGCGATCGATTTTAGAGCTTAAAGGAATTATATTATGCTAAATACAAAATTTTCTCCATGGCCTTCGTTTACGCAAGAGGAAGCAGATGCAGTTTCCTCTACATTATTGTCAAATAAGGTCAATTATTGGACAGGTAATGAGTGTCGTCTATTTGAAGAGGAATTTGCTCAATGGGTTGGCACTAAATATGCGGTTGCATTGAGCAATGGTACATTGGCGCTGGATGTTGCTCTCAAGGCATTAAATATTGGATGTGGTGATGATGTTATCGTAACATCTCGCACTTTTTTAGCATCAGCATCATGCATTGTAACTGCCGGGGCTAATCCTGTTTTCGCTGATGTCGATCTCAATAGTCAATGCATCACAGCTGAAACAATTTCGGCTGTTTTAACATCGAAAACGAAAGCAATAATTGTTGTACATCTGGCTGGGATGCCAGCTGAAATGGATCCTATTATGGAACTAGCTGAAAAGCATGGTCTTTATGTTATAGAAGATTGTGCGCAGGCACATGGTGCGCGATACAAAGGCAAGCGAGTTGGTAGTATTGGTCATATTGCTGCCTGGTCATTTTGTCAGGATAAGATCATGACGACGGGAGGCGAAGGTGGAATGGTGACCACTAATGATAAGTCCCTCTGGTCTTCAATGTGGAGTTACAAGGATCACGGCAAAAGTTATGATGCTGTCTATAACCGTGAACACAAACCAGGTTTTAGATGGTTGCATGAGTCATTTGGTACCAACTGGCGCATGTTGGAAATGCAGGCTGTGATCGGACGCATTCAATTAAGAAAAATGAATGAATGGACTCAGCGTCGCCAGGAAAATGGTAAAGCAATTGATGCAGCATTAGTTGACCTTAGTGGTGTGAGGTTAGTAAATATCCCAGATTATATTGAACATGCTGAATACAAGCATTATATATTTATTAAGCCATCAGCTTTAAAAGAAGGATGGACCAGAGATCGTATAATTAATGAAATTAATAATGCCGGAGTACCTTGCTATCAGGGGAGTTGCTCTGAAATTTATCTTGAAAAAGCCTTCGATAATACACCATGGCGACCTGCAAACCCTCTACCTCATGCTGTGGAGTTGGGGAATACTAGTCTGATGTTCTTGGTTCATCCAACGTTAACGTCCTCAGAAATTGAGTTAACATGTGAAGTTGCACGTAAGGTCCTGATTAATGCCTTTATTTGACAAAATTTGTCAGTTATAAGTATCGACTAACCTTACTTGAGATAGCAGATCGTGCTATCTCCTCCTTATTTAAATGTGGTATAGAATGTTAACGCAACTACTCAGCTTGCCTCGTCATATAAAACGCATAATAATGGTAGCAATAGATTTTGTTTTATTGCTTATCGCTTTCTGGGGTGCTTTTTGGATCCGGATGGATGTTTCTGCACCTTATACTAGCTACGAGCACTGGAAGTTATTGGCTTGTCTTATTGTTGCTACTGTATGTATCTTTGCAAGGACGGGTTTATACCGTACAGTTTTAAGATATGTGACAGCTAAGATATTTATTACTGTCCTGTTAGGTCTTTGCGTATCAACCGTACTGCTTATAACATTATCTTATTTCTTTGGTATATTTCTTCCCAGGGCAATACCAATAATTTACTTTTCTTTTTCTTTATTATTCATTTGCGGATCAAGACTGTTATTTAGAATGTTGCTTACCTATGCGGTACGTGGACGTACACCAGTCATTATTTATGGCGCAGGTGCTTCAGGAAGACAACTATTAACAGCCCTAAGACAGGTAGATGAGTATTTTCCTGTTGCATTTATTGATGATAATCCTTTATTGAATAAAGTTGTTATTCATGGGGTGACCGTTTACTCTCGTAATAATATTGGTAAGTTAGTTCATCGTTATGGCATAAAAAAGATATTGTTAGCGATGCCTTCTATTTCAATTGAAAAGCGAAAGGAAGTTATTACATATTTAGAGGATTTCCCATGTGAGGTTTTATCTATACCCGGCATGGTAGATCTTGTTGAAGGAAAGGCTCAAATTATGGCACTTAAAAAGGTGTCTATTGATGATCTCCTCGGAAGGGAACCTGTTTCTCCTGACGCAGAATTATTAGCGAAAAATATTTGTAATAAAGTTGTCATGGTTACTGGGGCTGGTGGTTCAATTGGTTCTGAGATATGTCGGCAAATTATTTTACAACACCCCAAGATTCTGATTTTGTTTGAAGTATCTGAGTTCGCACTTTATTCTATCGAAAAAGAACTAACTATGCTCGCGCATAATGATAATAATGATGTTGTAATAATTCCGCTAATGGGATCAGTTCAAAAACTGCATCGTTTAGAAACTATTATGCGTGTTTTTAATGTTAATACTGTTTATCACGCCGCAGCTTATAAACATGTCCCGCTGGTTGAATATAATGTAGTAGAAGGTGTTAGGAATAATATTTTTGGGACGCTGTATTGTGCTCAAGCAGCGATATCATCTAATGTTGAGACTTTTATCTTGGTTTCAACTGATAAAGCTGTGAGACCGACTAATACGATGGGGGCGACGAAACGTGTTGCGGAGTTGGTTTTACAGGCTTTAGCGCAAGAGCAGTCAACAACCTGTTTCAGTATGGTCAGATTTGGTAACGTTTTAGGCTCATCAGGGTCGGTTGCCCCATTGTTTGAAAAGCAAATCGAGCAAGGTGGGCCTGTTACTCTGACGCATAAAGATATCATCCGCTATTTCATGACAATACCAGAGGCCTCTCAGTTAGTTATTCAGGCTGGCGCCATGGCCAAAGGTGGAGATGTTTTTGTGCTTGATATGGGCGATCCTGTGCGAATATATGACCTTGCTACTCGTATGATCAAACTTTGCGGCCTAAAGATTAAAGATGAATCAAATCCAGATGGCGATATAGAAATTAGAGTCACTGGGTTGCGCCCAGGAGAAAAGCTCTACGAAGAATTGCTGATTGGCGAGCAAGTTCTTGGCACATCTCATCCGAGAATTATGACTGCACATGAAGATATGCTCAGTTGGACAGAACTTGAAAGTTACCTTAAGCAAATGGATGAGGCATGTACTAAATTTGAGCATGATATCATTCGTACTCTTTTACTGAAAATTCCAACAGGTTTTCAGCCTACTGATGGCATTTGTGATCTGGTATGGCATGCAAAGCATAATGTCTCTGGATGCGCTTTGAATGTGACATGTTGAGTTAGCGCATCAACTGCTATCTACTTTCAAGTATCCTGAGTTAACATCTAGAATACATTCAAGCCGCGCATAAGTAGCGTGGCGATCACACCAGACAGGAGTATGTAATGTCCAAGCAACAGATCGGCGTCGTCGGTATGGCAGTGATGGGGCGCAACCTGGCGCTCAACATCGAAAGCCGTGGTTATACCGTCTCTATCTTCAACCGTTCCCGCGAAAAAACTGAAGAAGTTGTTGCCGAGAACCCGGGGAAGAAACTGGTTCCTTACTACACGGTGAAAGAGTTCGTCGAGTCTCTTGAAACCCCTCGTCGTATCCTGTTAATGGTGAAAGCGGGTGCTGGCACCGATGCTGCCATTGATTCTCTGAAGCCGTATCTGGACAAAGGCGACATCATTATTGATGGTGGTAACACCTTCTTCCAGGATACTATCCGTCGTAACCGTGAACTGTCCGGGGAAGGATTTAACTTCATTGGTACCGGTGTTTCCGGCGGTGAAGAGGGCGCACTTAAAGGCCCGTCTATCATGCCTGGCGGTCAGAAAGAAGCGTATGAGCTGGTTGCTCCTATCCTGACCAAGATTGCTGCGGTAGCTGAAGATGGCGAACCGTGCGTAACGTATATTGGTGCGGATGGTGCAGGTCATTACGTAAAAATGGTGCACAATGGTATCGAATATGGCGATATGCAGCTGATTGCTGAAGCCTATTCCTTGCTGAAAGGCGGCCTGAACCTGTCTAACGAAGAGCTGGCTACTACCTTCACCGAGTGGAATGAAGGCGAGCTGAGCAGCTACCTGATCGACATCACTAAAGACATCTTCACCAAAAAAGATGAAGAAGGTAAATACCTTGTTGATGTGATCCTGGACGAAGCGGCGAACAAAGGCACCGGTAAATGGACCAGCCAGAGTTCTCTGGATCTGGGCGAACCGCTGTCGCTGATCACTGAATCCGTATTCGCTCGCTACATCTCTTCTCTGAAAGACCAGCGCGTTGCGGCATCTAAAGTGCTGTCTGGCCCGCAGGCTAAACTGGCTGGTGATAAAGCAGAGTTTGTTGAGAAAGTGCGTCGCGCGCTGTACCTGGGTAAAATTGTCTCCTACGCGCAGGGTTTCTCTCAACTGCGCGCTGCGTCTGACGAATACAACTGGGATCTGAACTACGGCGAAATCGCGAAGATCTTCCGCGCGGGCTGCATCATTCGCGCGCAGTTCCTGCAGAAAATCACTGACGCTTATGCTGAAAACAAAGGTATCGCGAACCTGCTGCTGGCTCCGTACTTCAAAAATATCGCTGACGAATATCAGCAAGCGCTGCGTGATGTAGTGGCTTATGCTGTGCAGAACGGTATTCCGGTACCGACCTTCTCTGCAGCGGTAGCCTACTACGACAGCTACCGCTCTGCGGTACTGCCGGCTAACCTGATCCAGGCGCAGCGTGACTACTTTGGCGCGCACACGTATAAACGCACCGATAAAGAAGGTGTGTTCCACACTGAGTGGTTCCAAGAGTAACCGTTTTTATTAATAGCCAATAAGTAGAGTTGAATTCACTTATTGGCTTAATTAAGTGATGCTGTATTTCTCTTTTTATATATCTGAGTTAATTCTTGCAGTTACTCACTATAAGATCTTTCTAAGATTAATAGTTTATTTGCTATGCGACAAATACAAAAATGATTGGAATAAGACTAAGTTACACGTAATATGGTATTTCAATGCTTATATTCAATTCTGCTAGTAAAGTGATTTTATTGATATATAATCTTTATAGATGTATGTTTTTTTCGGGGCATAGCTAATAGTTGGAATATCATGTAAGTTTTCGTTGAGTTTACTATAGAAATATTAAGTCTCAGTGGGTGATGGTGTTTTCTGGTGTAAACTTCGTTAACTTCGTAGATATAGTAAATCTCTCTTCAGTTTTATATGCTGTAGGTGGAGGTAATTCCTATCATAAGCTAAACTCTCAAACCAAAAAATATTGAGGTTTCAATTGCTCTCACTAATTTATTTGTTACCGCTATATGTGTTATTTACTTTTTTGCTATTCCTGTCAGATATTATTCTATGGCCAATAGATACAAATGGGGTGTGGATACTAAGTTTATTTGTAGCTTGTATTATATGTGCATCATACCTAGGTATTTATTTAGGCCTAAATGCGAAAGCATTTATATCATCAAAAAATTATGTTTCTGGGCTAAAAATAGTAAGACATTTTTCGACAATATCAGCGATTCTTTTCACCATTACACTAATGGCGATCTTTATCTATACAGGAAACTCGCTTGGTAATATTTTTGAATTAGCGATTGATCCTCGATTAGCCTATCAGACAATGTTGACACATGAGGCAGAAAAAGGAAGCGGATTTTATCTTTATAAAATACTCTCCATAATAATGGCTCCTTTGTATTATGCGGTCATTCCCTTAATGGTTATGCGCTGGAAATACTTAACAAGAAAGCAAGTATTCTTTGGGTTTATATTTGTACTTGGAATGATCTTATTTTCAATCTTCCGAGGTACTGATAGAGAAATTGGTGAGTTAGTCATTCTTCTTGTTAGCGTAACTCTTGTACTAATCGCTCAAAAAATTAGAAGTGGTGAGTTTTCGACTTATCAAGTTTTAAGAGTATTCTTTATTCTCATAATTTTATTTTTGTTGTTCTTCATTATTTTTTCCTTTAGGAAATATGAGCGACTGAGTGGAGACCTTGATTTTTGTGTTTATAATATTGCTTGCGCCAATCAAAACTCCATATTTCATTCGTTTATGTCGGACGAAATATTTTTCTCGGTTAGCATGTTAACGTCTTATCTATCCCAAGGATATTATGGACTCTACTTGACATTGGGAATGGATCAGTGTTTCACCTTCTTTGTTGGTCATTCTCCATTCCTTGTTTCAGCCATTGATAACCTATTGAATATTGATTTATATAGTTGCTCGCTTATGGGACAACTAAATGGAGTCGGTTGGAGTGATGGTTATACATGGAGTACCATCTATCCATGGTTGGCTAATGATATTTCCTATTATCTTGTTGTTCCTTTTATATTATTAATGTCTCTATTTTTAGCAACTACATGGAAAATAGCTGTATTAGAGAATCTTTTTTCTGCTGTGATGGTCTTTATATTCCTTTTTTACGGCGTCATTTTTTCCACTGCGAACAACCAACTCGCTATTGCACCCGAAATCTATACTGCATTCATAGTTTGGGTTGTTATTTTTATTAAGGATGTTCAGTGGAAAAAAACAGTATGACTCTACATTTTATTAAGTTAGGTAGCAGTAACTTAATAAAAATGTTGGTGGGTTTTATATACCTTAAGATTATATCTAGCTATATTACTCCGGAAGAGTTTGGTAGTTTAGGTCAGTTTTTAACCTTTGTCGCGATTGTTTCCATGTTATCTCTTGGAGGAGGAAATAATGGAATGGTTAAATATTTGTCGGAAAATAAAGGAGATTATAAGAGTTGGCTTAAGGTTTTTAATCAGAATTTTACAATAGTAGCCATTATAAATATTATACTTTTTTTTATTTTGTTTTTTTTTGCAAATGAATTTTCATTCTTAATTTTTACAAGTGTTTTGCACGCAGACATAATACGATATTATGCGATAGTGCAACTTTTTGTTGCTTTTGGTTTATATTCGAATGTGTTTTTTATTAGTGGTGTTGATACGTGGAATAGCAGTCTGCAGACAGTTTTTAACTCAGCTTTATTTTTGATTACTGTATTGATTGGGGTTTTATTCTTTACTGAAAAAAGTTTGATCTATACAGCTATGTTTGTTAATTTATTTATGGGGATATATGGAGTAATATATTTCTTTAAAAAAAGAAAACAATATTGTGGGATTTTTTCATTAACAAGAATAGAGTCTGGGTATGTAAAAAAACTATCCGGTTACGCAATGGTTACTATTTCAGGTGCGGTGCTGTGGCCTGTTTCACAATTTATTCTGCGAAAGGAAATTGGCACTGAATTAGGGTGGGGGGTTGTAGGTTACTGGTTCGCAAGCATAAAAATTTCAGATGCTTATATTCAATTTTTTTCTATATTTTTATTAAGTTATCTATATCCTAAGCTTTCATCTGTAAATAAAAAAGACATTAAGGTCAAAAACTTCAAAGGATTCATGGTGTTCTATATACCAATGTTAATTGGTAGCCTTATTGTCGTTTATTTTGGTAGGGACATTATTGTCTGGTTGCTGTTAGGTAAGGAATTTAAGTTAGTAGCAAGCTATGTACAATTACAAATCATTGGTGATGTCATTAAGCTTCTGTATAGTTCTCTTCTGATGTACATACTGTCTTGTGGAAAGGTTAAATATTCTATTGCTGTAGAGTTTTTGAATTCTATAGTTTTTATAAGTGCTACTTTGTTTTTAATTTCATATGTTGGGTGGCGAGCTCCATTGATAGGATATGTAATAACTCAAAGTATTACTTTGTTGTATGTATATTTTTATTATGAAAAGGTTCGAAAAATTGAATATACTGATATTGTGCAGTAAAATGGATATTTCTGGGAAATCACCATGGTTAACTAATGAGTTAATAGAACAATTCAAAACCGAAGGTGATGTAGTGGATGTTATATTTAATGACTGGAGTTCTGTTAATGTAGAACAGTCTATAGAATTGCCTGATGGGAGTGTTTTTCTTATTCGTCCAAGAAGTAATAAATATGGTAAATTACATAAGTGGTTTACTTCTGGTATTGGGGTGTGGCGTGATGTGTCACAAAAAATAAATAGGGATAGATATGATTTAATTATTCATTTTTCACCTGCGATGACTTGTGGTTTTCTTAACTGGTTTTTTAAAAGAAAATATAAATGCACATCTGCTTTTATACTATGGGATTTTTTCCCTTATCATCACTATCAGATAGGTTTGCTGCCCAAACTGTTACTTAAGCCTTTCTCATTGATTGAAAAATTTTATATCTATAAAAGTGATTTTGTTGGGTTGATGAGTCAGCGTAATATGGAGTATTTCAATAATAAATACCCTGACTATTGCGGTAGAAAGAAAATAATTCCCATATGGGGACCGAATGAAATATTTCAGGAAAACACATGCCTAAGTTTGATTAAAGAAAAATATCATATTGCTGGTGATGATTTTGTCTGTGTGTTTGGTGGACAATTAGAAGCTGGACGTGGTATTGATAGTATATTAGATATTAAAAAGAATATAAAGTCTGATAGAGTTAAGTTTATTATATTGGGAAGTGGTTCATTAAAGTCTGACGTTGAGAAAAGAATCTTTGATGAAAATATTAAAAATGTTCTGTTATATGACTATGTTCCACGTGATGAATATTTGGCGTTGGTGTCAGCATGTCAATTAGGAATAGTTGCTACAGTCGATAATGTTGATGTCCCTACATTCCCATCAAAAACTATTGATTATTTTAGGTGTTCCATTCCCGTTATTTCTTTAGTTGAGGAATCTACTGACTATGGAACGTTTGTTGAGAAAGTAGCTTGTGCTGGATATAGTTTTACCCATAAACAAATTGATGAGGTCGTTAACTGTATACAAACAATGATGAATGATCCCTCCCATTGTAAAGAATTAGGTAAAAATGGTGCTGAATACTATCAGGCGAATTTGGCAGTTAAGTTTATTACCAAGAGATTAAAATCAGCGTTAAATCCCTAAATCATCAAACAATGCCGGAGGAGTCTATAGACTCCCCCTGGATTTATGGGAAATGTTGTCCGAGATGGATTTTATATCTGGTTCCATGTAGCTGTATCCGCCGGAGAAAAGGATAACCAGTGACTGCTCGACCTCATCCGTGGCACTTATACGCTGAGAAGTGGAGTTCACGGTTACCGCTGGATCTACGGTGTTTTTTCTGAAATCTGTGAGGTGTGCTGCAGCAACCGTGTTGCTTGAGTTACGAGGAAAATAGGATACAGGCATACATGGTTATAAAGTGCCTAGCGGACTCCGGCTCGACCATCACTTATAGTGTCTAATTGCTTACAGCATGAATTTACTGCTCTGAAGCTCCATCAAGTGAGGACAACCGATATTACTTATATCAACAGGACTGATTGAATCTGGCCATAGTCATAAATGGTGGGCTGAACGATGAAATCCAAACTGTTACGAGTGCTGTCGTTGGATGCACTTGTATTGCGGTCTGGTGGCAAAAACATCATGGTGTGCAGAGATCAGGGGAATGAGCATGGGCCGCTGCAGGGAAAATCCTGTACCTGAGTCGTTCTCTGAAAAGAACACATCAGGAAGAAGTTATATAAAATTTGTAGTATGGCCGATGGATATCTTCGATTACATTGAAGTGTTCTAGAACTGTAACCGACGCCATAGTCATTTTGGTGGTGTCAGTATGAAAGCCTTCGGATAGGTATCATCGTGAGTATAGAACTGTATACCAGAGCGACTGCATTCCACCATTTTCATGGTGATTAATGCTACTTTTTAACTTGATTATGGGGGGGAATGGGTGTTCTAACGTTCAAAACCACAGCGCCTAGTTATACAATCACTACCTGCAGATTAATCTGATTTAATCATCCATAATTTCCAGCCCCGAAGTTTATTATCGGCCTTCTTTGTGCCCAAAATGCCGAGGTTCTGTGGTATCGCTGAAATTGCAAACCGTTAATTGGGCCTTAACCTCCTCCCGGTAACAGGACTCAACCTTGACATTAACTAGTTGTCAGAGTTAAAAAACTAATTCTTGTGATGGTCGATGGACTTTCACCGTGGTTTAACTCACAAAAGTTACTATCGAATGAAAATAACAATTTCCGGTACCGGTTATGTCGGCTTATCCAATGGCATTCTGATTGCCCAGCACCATGAAGTGGTCGCTCTGGATATCGTTCCGACGAAGGTCGAGATGCTGAATCAGAAAAAATCGCCGATCGTTGATAGAGAGATCGAAGAGTATCTGGCGACAAAACAGCTGAATTTCCGTGCAACGACCGATAAGTATGATGCTTACCGCGACGCGGACTACGTTATCATCGCGACACCGACTGATTACGATCCAAAAACTAACTACTTTAACACCTCGAGCGTCGAGTCAGTGATCCGCGATGTAGTCGAAATTAACCCAAATGCGGTGATGGTAATTAAATCAACGATTCCGGTTGGCTTTACGAACTCCATTAAAGAACAGTTGGGTATCGACAATATTTTCTTTTCGCCAGAATTCCTGCGTGAAGGTCGTGCACTGTACGACAACCTGCATCCGTCCCGTATCGTTATTGGTGAACGTTCCGAACGTGCCGAGCGTTTTGCCGCGCTGCTGCAGGAAGGAGCGGTTAAAAAGGACATTCCGACGCTGTTTACCGACTCGACTGAAGCCGAAGCCATCAAGTTGTTCGCTAACACCTATCTGGCGTTACGTGTGGCTTACTTTAACGAGCTGGATAGCTATGCAGAAAGTCTTGGCTTGAATTCACGGCAGATTATTGAAGGTGTGTGCCTGGATCCGCGTATCGGTAATCACTACAACAACCCGTCATTCGGCTATGGTGGCTATTGTCTGCCGAAAGATACTAAGCAGTTGCTGGCGAACTACGCGTCTGTACCGAATAACATTATTGGCGCGATCGTTGATGCGAACCGTACGCGTAAGGACTTCATCGCAGATTCTATTCTTGCGCGTAAGCCTAAGGTAGTTGGCGTGTACCGTTTGATCATGAAAAGTGGCTCTGATAACTTCCGCGCGTCTTCTATTCAGGGGATTATGAAGCGCATTAAAGCCAAGGGCGTGCCTGTTATTATCTATGAACCGGTCATGGAAGAGGATGAATTTTTCCATTCCCGAGTTGTGCGTGATCTTAATGCGTTCAAAAATGAAGCGGATATTATTATTTCCAACCGTATGACGTCAGAATTAGCTGATGTTGCCGATAAAGTTTATACCCGCGATTTGTTTGGTAGTGATTAATCTCGTCTCCATAAAAAAGGCCTTATATAAGGCCTTTTTTATTTTAATCAGGCCAGTAATCAAACTTTGTAGAAATCACGGTACCAGTCAACGAAGTTCTTCACCCCATCATTTACCGTGGTTTCAGGTTTAAAACCAATTACCTCATACAGCGCTTGAGTGTCTGCGCTGGTTTCCAGCACATCACCTGGCTGTAGTGGTAGCATGTTTTTCTTCGCTTCAATACCCAGAGCATCTTCCAGAGCCTGGATATAGTCCATTAGCTCAACCGGTGAACTATTGCCGATATTGTAGACGTGATAGGGCGCAATGCTGGCTGCTGGCGTGCCTGTTTCAACGGTCCATTGGCTGTCTGCGTGTGGAATGACATCCTGCAGGCGAATGATTGCTTCTGCGATATCATCAATATAGGTAAAGTCACGCTTCATTTTGCCATAGTTATAGACGTCAATACTCTTTCCTTCTAGCATCGCTTTGGTGAACTTGAACAGCGCCATATCAGGACGACCCCAAGGACCGTACACGGTAAAGAAACGCAACCCGGTTGTGGGCAATCCGTACAAATGGGAATAAGTATGGGCCATCAGTTCGTTGGCTTTTTTGGTTGCTGCATACAGCGACACGGGATGATCTACGGAATCATCCGTAGAGAAAGGCATTTTGCGATTCAGGCCGTAAACTGAACTGGAGGATGCGTAGAGTAAATGCTGAATTTTATTATGGCGACACCCTTCCAGTATGTTCAGAAAGCCTGTGATATTTGAGTCTGCATAGGCATGCGGGTTTTCGAGTGAATAACGTACACCAGCTTGTGCGGCGAGATGAATCACACGTTCAAAATGCCCGGATGCGAAGAGATCGGTCATGCCTTCGCGGTCGGCTAAATCAATTTTATGAAACAGGAAACCAGGCTGTGCTAGTAATTCCAGACGAGCTTGTTTAAGGCTGACGTCGTAGTAATCGTTCAGGTTATCAATACCGACTACTTGATGGCCAGCCTCAAGGAGGCGTTTGCTAACGTGGAAGCCGATGAAACCAGCGGCACCCGTAACCAGGTATTTCATGTTTATTCCTCTTTTTGGCTAAATAATAGCCAGGCACCAACAGGTGCTACTAAAAAGTGGAATGATACCTTTAGATGGTAAAAAAGCTAATTGTTATATTATTTACGCCTACCATTTTTACTGGTCAGACGGTAAGTATTCACGATATGAATTCAATAAAATGAATTGTAAAGTATAACGATTAGCGGGCATGAAACCTGTGTGTTGATGGTTTTTTGCGCATGAAGATGTTCTTTGAGTATTGACACTTTTGTTTAATCGTATCGATTTTCAGTAGTGATTGAAATACCAATCAAAATCCCTGAAACAATTTGATTTTTTTATCATTAATCCTATGGCATTACCTCAATTTATAGCTAAACTGATTCCAGTTTAAGTCTTTCCTTATCTAGGGTTTCTATGTCTGTAAGTGATAACAACATGTCCGGGCGCAGTCACGATCCGGAACAGATTGATCTGATTGATTTACTGGTACAGTTGTGGCGTGGGAAAGTAACAATCGTTATCGCGATTGTTATTGCCATAGTGCTTGCTGTGGGCTATCTGGCAGTTGCTAAGGAGAAATGGACCTCAACAGCCATTATTACTCAACCGGATGTTGGTCAGATCGCCACATATAACAACGCCCTCAATGTGTTGTATGGTGCCAGTGCGCCTAAGACCACTGAACTTCAGGCAAATGTGATCGGGCGATTCAGCACCTCTTTATCTGCATTGGCTGAAATGCTTGATAATCAGGAAAAACCAGAAAAACTGACGATTGATCAGTCTGTTAAAGGTCAACCACTGCCGTTGGCGATTTCTTATGTGAGTGGCTCACCAGAAGACGCTCAGCGTCAACTGGCTGAATACATTCAACAAACAGATGAAAAGGTTGCTAAAGAGCTGGAGCTTGACCTGGTTGATAATATCAAGTTGCAAACAACCACGATTCAGGACTCTTTGAAAACTCAGGAAGTGGTCGCGCAGGAGCAAAAAGATCTGCGAATTAAGCAAATTCAGGAAGCGCTGCGTTATGCAGAGCAGGCCGGGGTGACTAAGCCGCAAATTCAGCAGACGCAGGATGTGACACAGGACAGTATGTTCCTGTTGGGTAGTGATGCCCTGAAGTCCATGATTGAGCACGAATCTACACGTCCTTTGATATTGTCTGATAACTACTTCCAGACCAAGCAAAAGCTTTTGGATATTGAAAATCTTAAGTTTGAAGGGGCTGAGTTACACGCCTACCGCTATGTGATGAAACCAACGTTACCAATTCGTCGTGACAGCCCGAAAAAAGCGATTACCCTCGTACTGGCAGTTCTGCTCGGTGGGATGATTGGTGCCGGTGTGGTGCTGGGGCGAAATGCTCTGCGTGGTTACAAAGCCAAAGCTGAGTAAGTCTAAAGCTGACAACAAAAAACCGGGCTCTGCCCGGTTTTTTTACGTCTGCAGATTACTGATGACGCTTACGTAAATTCTCAATCACCGTCGTCAGGTCGAGGTCCTGGTCTTGCAGCAGCACCAGCAGGTGATACATCAGATCAGAGGCTTCATTTGTCAGCTCAAAACGGTCGTTCACCGTCGCGGCCAGCGCGGTTTCTACGCCTTCTTCACCCACTTTCTGTGCGATGCGTTTGGTGCCGCTGGCATACAGTTTCGCGGTGTAGGAGCTGGCTGGGTCAGCGGTTTTACGTTCGGCCAGCAGTTGTTCAAGCTGATACAAAAACAGCCACTGGTGGCTGGCGTCGCCAAAGCAGCTTGAGGTGCCTTTATGGCAGGTTGGGCCAATCGGGTTAACCAGCACCAGCAGGGTGTCGTTGTCGCAGTCAGGCGCAATGCTCACCACATTCAGGAAGTGACCGGAGGTTTCTCCTTTGGTCCACAGGCGCTGCTTGGTCCGCGAGAAAAAGGTCACTTTGCCGCTTTCGAGCGTTTTATCCAGCGCCTCCGGGTTCATATACCCCAGCATCAATACTTCACCGGAAACCGCATGCTGCACGATGACTGGCATCAGTCCGTCGGTTTTTTCCCAGTCCAGCTCGCGGCATTGTTGCTTCGTTAACATATCCTGATCTCCACGCCCTGTGTTGCCAGGTACGCTTTTAATTCGCCAATATTGATAATTTGTTTGTGGAAGACGGAGGCGGCAAGCGCGCCGTCAACGTCGGCATCCCGGATGGCTTCGAGGAAGTGTTCCATGGTGCCCGCACCGCCGGAGGCAATCAGCGGGACGTGGCAGACGTCGCGCACTTTTTTCAACTGCTCCAGGTCATAACCGTTACGAACGCCGTCCTGGTTCATCATGTTCAGGACGATTTCGCCCGCGCCGCGTTTTTGGACCTCCTGCACCCAGTCCAGTGTTTCCCACTGCGTGACGCGGGTACGACTTTCATCTCCGGTATACTGATTTACATGATATTTGCCGGTTTCGGCGTCATACCAGGTATCAATGCCCACCACGATGCACTGCACGCCGAAGCGGTCCGCCAGACGGGTGATAAGTTCCGGTTCGGCCAGCGCCGGGGAGTTGATGGAGATTTTGTCCGCCCCGAAGGAGAGAATGCGCGCCGCATCGTCGATGGATTTAATGCCACCGGCAACACAGAACGGAATATCGATCACTTCCGCCACGCGTGATACCCAGCTTTTATCCACTACGCGTCCATCGCTGGAAGCGGTGATATCGTAGAACACCAGTTCATCTGCGCCTTCATCGGCATAGCGTTTTGCCAGCGGGACAATGTCGCCAATAATCTCGTGATTACGGAACTGGACGCCTTTTACCACCTGCCCATCACGGACGTCCAGACAAGGAATTATGCGTTTTGCCAGCATTGAATGGCCTCCTCAACGGTGAACTTTCCTTCCAGCAGGGCTCGTCCGACGATCACGCCGCGAACTCCGGTCCCGCGCAGGGCCGCTACGTCCTCGATTCCGCCAATGCCGCCAGATGACTGAAACGCCACCTGCGGGTATTTGGCGCATACTTCTTCATACAGCGCGACGTTTGAGCCTGCCAGCGTACCGTCGCGGGAGATATCGGTGCACAGCACGTGCTTCAGGCCGACGGGTAAATAGGTCTCAACCAGTTCTTCCAGTGAAACCCCTGAATCTTCCTGCCAGCCACTGACCGCAACCTGTTTATTCCCGTGCTCGTCAATACGAACGTCCAGCGCCAGCACCAGTGCGTCGGCACCAAAACGGGCAAACCAGCTTTTGACTATCTCGGGGGATTTTACCGCCGTCGAACCCACCACCACGCGCGCCACACCTGCGTCAAGAAGCGCCGCCACGTCTGCTTCCGTACGCACGCCGCCGCCAACCTGTACCGGAACATTGACGCCAGCGACCAGCGTTTTGATCAGCGGGATCTGGCGCTGTGCCGGGTCTTTCGCGCCGGTTAAATCTACCAGGTGCAGCACTTCAGCCCCCTGGGCTGCATAATCCTGCAAACGGGGGAGAGGATCGTTACCGTAATCACGTTGCTTAGCGTAATCGCCCTGATGAAGACGCACCACCGTGCCGTCGATTAAATCTAATGCCGGAATAATCATTACATCTCCAGAAAGTTTTTCAGCAACTGTGCCCCAGCCGCGCCCGAACGTTCCGGGTGAAACTGTACGCCAAAGAAATTGTCCTTTTGTACTGCCGCGGTAAACGGTTCGCCGTAATTGCACTGGGCGATGGTCCACGGGTTTACCGGCATAGCGTAGCTGTGTACAAAGTAGAAATACGCACCATCTTCAATGCCCTGGAACAGTCGATTTCCCGCCTGCGGATAGACGCGATTCCAGCCCATATGCGGCAGCGGCAGACCGAAATCGGTCATCTTCGGGACGTCCTGCTCAATAATGCCCAGTAGGGAGACACCGTTACTCTCTTCGCTGCGGCGGCCCAGCAGTTGCATACCTAAACAGATCCCCAGTACCGGTTGCGTACAGGCTTTAATCAGTTCAATCAGTTCGCGCTCGTGCAACTGGTCCATAGCCGCCTGCGCGGTGCCTACGCCCGGCAGAAATAGTTTATCGGCGCGCAGCACCACGTCCGGGTCACGACTGACAACAGGATCGTATCCGTGGCGTGCGACGGCGGATTTTACCGAATGCAGGTTGGCGCAACCGGTGTCCAGAATCACCACGTTCATTACAGCACTCCTTTTGAGGAGGGCAGCGTGTCGCCTTCTACACGAATCGCCTGACGCAGCGTACGGCCAAAGGCTTTAAACAGGCTCTCCACACGGTGGTGGTCATTTTTGCCTTTGGTTTTCAGGTGCAGGGTGACGCCCATAGTGTAAGAAAGTGAACGGAAGAAGTGTTCGATCATCTCCGTGCTCAGATCGCCAACGCGCTGGTAGGTAAACTCCGCGCGGTACTCCAGGTGTGGACGGCCGGAGATATCCAGCGCGCAACGTGCCAGACACTCATCCATCGGCAGCACAAAACCAAAACGGTTGATGCCGCGTTTATCGCCTAACGCCAGCTTTAAGGCTTCGCCCAGCGCCAGACCGGTATCTTCAACGGTGTGGTGATCGTCTATATACAGATCGCCCTTGACGGCAATCTCCATGCGAAAACCGCCGTGGGTGGCGATTTGATCCAGCATGTGGTCAAAGAAGCCAACGCCGGTATTGATTTTGCTGCGGCCTTCGCGGTCCAGCCAGACTTTGACGTCAATCTGCGTTTCTTTAGTATTACGCTCAACGTGTGCGTAGCGGTCACGTTTGGTCAACTGCTCGCCGATCATCGCCCAGTTCAGGGTATCGCGATGGTAACGCAATCCGCTAATGCCCATGTTTTCAGCGAGCTGAATATCGGTTACCCGATCGCCAATGACGTAGCTGTTCGCCATATCCATGGCCTGTTCAACCAGATACTGTTCAACCAGCTTCACTTTTGGCTTACGGCAATCACACTCGTCCGCTGGCAGGTGCGGGCAGATCAATACCTCATCAAACGTCACGCCCTGAGAAGTGAAAATTTGCATCATCAGGTTATGCGGACCGTCAAAATCAGCCTGCGGGAAACTCTGGGTTCCGAGTCCATCCTGGTTAGTGATCATAACCAGCTTAAAACCTGCTTTTTGCAGTTTCAGCAAAACGGGAACAACTTCCGGCTCGAAGGCGAGTTTGTCAAAGCGATCGACCTGAAAGTCACTTGGCGGTTCGGAAATCAGGGTTCCATCACGGTCAATAAAAAGATACTTCTGGCTCATACTTGCTCCGCACGTAAGGCGTCAATGACGCGCTGGCTCTCTTCACGGGTTCCGACAGTAATTCGCAGGCAGCCGCTTAACGAAGGTTGTTTATTCTGATCTCGTAAGATAATGCCCTGATCCCACAAAGATTTAAATACGCTACTTGAAGCGGTGAAGCTCGCCAGAACATAGTTAGTTTCAGAATCGAATACCTGCTCTACACAGCGAATTGTTTTCAGGTTATCTACCAGATACTGACGCTCTTCCAGGATCTGCTCTACGCGTTTACGCATGGCGGAAATCCCTTGCGGCGTCAGCGCCTGGGCGGCGATATCTGCCACTGGTGTAGAGAGCGGGTAAGGGGCTATCACCTTCAACAGCAGATTGATAACCTCTTCATTCGCCAGCGTAAACCCGCAGCGTAAACCGGCGAGCGCAAACGCTTTGGACAACGTGCGTAATATCACCAGATGCGGATACTCAGACAGCCAGCCTGCCAGCGTGGCCTGCGGGCAAAACTCGATATAGGCCTCATCAGCGACCACAATAGCTTTACCCTGCGTCATGTCGAGCAGTGAACGCAGATCCTGCGGGTTTATCAGTTGACCGGTTGGGTTATTAGGGCTGCATACGTAGACTACCTTCACGCCATCAAGCTTGTCCGCGATGCCTTGCAAATCCAGTTGCCAGCTATCAAGGGTTGGAACGGTGCGGAACTCGACGCCAATCGTTTCGGCGCTGACGCTGTACATGCCGTAAGTCGGCGGGCAGTACAGAATCGCATCTTTACCGGGTTCGCAAAAAGCGCGCACCAGCAGTTCGATCCCTTCATCTGCGCCGCGGCTGACCAGCACCTGCTCCGGTTTGACGCCAGCATACTGCGCGTAATTCTCAATCACCGCTTTCGGCTGGCATTCCGGGTAGCGGTTCAGCGTTTGCTGACTGAGCTGGAACTCAACGGCGGTGGGGTATTCATTCGCGTTGAGCCAGACATCGCCGTTACCGCCGAGACGACGGGCAGACTGATAGGGCGTTAATTCGCGAACATTCTTACGGGCTAAATCAGTGACGCTGAGGAAGTTGTCAGTGCTCATGCTTGCTCCTTCAGGGCGTTAACGCGCAGGGTGACGGCATTTTTGTGGGCAGTCAGTCGTTCAGCAGCGGCCAGTGTTTCAATGGTTGAGGCCAGGGCAGAGAAACCTTGTGGGGTTAATTCCTGTACGGTCATCCGTTTCTGGAAATCAGCCAGCCCAAGGCTTGAGCAGGTCGCGGTATAGCCGTAGGTCGGAAGAACGTGGTTGGTGCCAGAAGCATAGTCGCCTGCGGATTCTGGCGACCAGTCGCCGAGGAACACCGAACCGGCGCTGGTGATCTCATCAACCAGTTCACGCGCGTTGCGGGTCTGAATAATCAGGTGTTCCGGACCGTAGGCGTTAGATATTTCAACGCACTGCGCCAGATCTTTCGCCACGATTAAGCGGCTGGCGGAGAGTGCCTGACGTGCGGTCTCAGCGCGGGAAAGCTCAGCGAGCTGGCGTTCAACGGCTTTGGCAACGCCTTCGGCAAGCGTAGCGTCTGGTGTCAGGAGAATAACCTGCGAGTCGGGGCCGTGTTCTGCCTGAGAAAGCAGGTCAGAGGCAACAAAGTCCGGCGTCGCGCCGCTGTCGGCGATAACCAGCACTTCGGACGGGCCTGCAGGCATGTCGATGGCCGCGCCGTCAAGACGCTGGCTGACCTGGCGTTTGGCTTCGGTCACATATGCATTTCCCGGCCCGAAAATTTTATCGACTTTAGGAATAGATTCGGTGCCCAGCGCCAGCGCGGCAATAGCCTGCGCACCGCCCACATTAAACACCTCTTTTACGCCACACAGCTGTGCGGCGTAGAGGATTTCATCGGCAATCGGTGGCGGTGAGCACAGTACCACTTTTTTGCAACCGGCGATGCGCGCCGGGGTCGCCAGCATTAATACGGTGGAAAACAGCGGCGCCGAACCTCCAGGAATATACAGGCCCACGGAAGCGATAGGGCGGGTAACCTGCTGGCAACGCACACCCGGCTGGGTTTCGATATCCACCGGCGGCAGGATCTGCGCGGTGTGGAAAGTATCGATATTACGCACCGCCGCCTGCATGGCTTGTTTCAGTTCGTCGCTCAGGCGACTGCTGGCTTGCTGGATTTCTTCCTCGGTCACGCGCAGCGCGCCAACCTCGGTTTTATCGAACTTTGCGCTGTATTCACGCAGCGCCCGGTCGCCGTTATTTTTGACGTTCTCAAGGATCTCAGCCACCGTACGGCTGATGCTTTCAGAGGCGGAAATTGCCGGGCGCATCAACAGTTCGCGCTGCTGCTCAGGGCTACAGCTATTCCAGTCAATCAGGGTATTGAAGCTCATGGTCGTTACTCCATCATCGGGTGTTGCCGGATGGCGGCGCTGCCTTATCCGGCCTACAAGACCCGTAATATCAATGATTGTGACAATTCTTGTAGGCCTGATAAGCGAAGCGCCATCAGGCATCAGATCACTCCATCATCTTCTCAATCGGCAACACCAGAATTGAGCTGGCACCGAGCGCTTTCAGTTTTTCCATTGTTTCCCAGAACAGGGTTTCGCTGCTGACCATGTGCATGGCAACACGCTGCTGGTCGCCCGCCAGAGGCAGAATGGTAGGGCGCTCAGCGCCGGGCAGCAGGGCGATGACCTCGTCCAGACGCTCGCTCGGCGCGTGCATCATGATGTATTTGGATTCACGGGCCTGAATAACCCCCTGGATACGGGTTAGCAGTTTGTCGATCAGTTGTTGCTTGGCTTCGGCCATTTCGCCGTCGCGCTGAATCAGACAGGCTTTAGAGCGGTAGATCACTTCTACTTCGCGCAGACCGTTGGCTTCAAGCGTTGCGCCGGTGGACACCAGATCGCAAATCGCATCAGCCAGACCCGCACGGGGAGCGACTTCTACTGAGCCGTTTAACAGACAAGATTTAAACGACACCCCTTTCTGATCGAGATAGCGTTTGAGCAGGTGTGGGTAAGAGGTCGCGATACGTTTACCGTTCAGCGCTGCCGGGCCATCCCAGGCTTCATCAACCGGGGTAGCCAGCGAGAGACGGCAGCCGCCGAAGTCCAGACGGCGCAGAGTAAAATAGCGAGGATCTTCACCCTGTGCCCGGCGGTTGAGCAGTTCCTCTTCCAGAACGTTTTCCCCGATGATGCCGAGGTCAACGACACCGTCCATCACCAGACCCGGGATATCGTCATCACGCACACGCAGAATATCGATCGGCATGTTCTCCGCCATCGCAATCAGGCGCTGGGTGTGAAGATTAATTTTAATGCCACAACGGGCCAGTAATTCGCGTGAATCATCGCTTAAGCGGCCTGATTTCTGCATAGCTATGCGTAAACGGGTGTTGTCTAACATTCTTTATTCCTCGTTATCCTGTCTGAATCAGTTTGGGTCACGCACAAAAAAAAGCCCCCGGAAGAAATCTTCCGGGGGCTTTCTCATACGCTCATGCACCGCTGGAAGATTTAAACGTCTCCCAGCACACATCGCCTGAAAGACTAGTCAGGATGATGGTGATGATGGTGTTTGAATTGAGCGCGTGTCATAAATTTTCTCGATGAATGTTTATTCATTTGATGTCTTTTAACCTAAACCACTTTAGCTACGGAAAGCAAGGGCTTTTTTTGATCATTAATTCATTTCATATTGATACTATGAATTGTCAGCCACCGTGGGCTGGCGTAGCCTTGCGTTATAGGCCAAAAGTCAGGAGAGAAGGCATGAAAAAGGTCGCAATTGTCGGGTTAGGTTGGTTAGGCATGCCGTTAGCCATGTCGCTGGCGGCGAGAGGCTGGCAGGTTACCGGCAGCAAAACCACATTGGATGGGGTGGAAGCGGCCCGCATGAGCGGTATCGAGAGTTATTCGCTGCGCCTGGAACCTGAACTGGTCTGTGAGGCTGACGATCTCGATGCACTGATGGACGCCGATGCGCTGGTTATTACGCTGCCTGCGCGTCGTAGCGGTCCTGGGGAAGCATTTTACTTGCAGGCAATGCAGGAGCTGGTCGACAGCGCGCTGGCGTATCGGATCCCACGAATTATTTTTACCAGTTCGACGTCAGTCTATGGTGACGTTCAAGGCACAGTGAAAGAGGGGACGCCGCGTAATCCGGTCACGGCGAGCGGTCGTGTCCTGAAAGAACTTGAAGACTGGTTGCACAATTTGCCAGGCACGTCGGTGGATATTTTGCGTCTGGCCGGGTTGGTCGGTCCGGGAAGACATCCTGGTCGCTTCTTTGCCGGCAAGACGGCACCAGACGGACATCATGGCGTCAATCTGGTGCATCTGGACGATGTGGTTTCTGCCATCACGTTACTGCTGCAAGCGCCTAAAGGGGGACACATCTATAATATATGTGCGCCTATGCATCCAGCGCGTAACGTGTTCTATCCGCAGATGGCCCGCCAGTTGGGGATGGAGCCGCCGGAATTTCGCGGCGGTACGGATAACGGTAAAGGTAAAGTCATTGATGGCAACCGTATTTGTAATGAGCTTGGGTTTGAGTACCAGTATCCTGACCCGCTGGTGATGCCGATGGAGTGACAATCCAGCAGAGTGCCGCTGTATACCGCCAGGGGGCGAGTATGAAACCACTGCTGGACGTTCTTATCATCCTCGATGCATTAGAAAAAGAGGGCAGTTTCGCGGCGGCGTCGGCAAAATTGTTTAAGACGCCGTCTGCGCTTAGCTACACCGTCCATAAGCTGGAAAGCGATCTTAATATTCAGCTACTCGATCGCAGCGGACACCGGGCTAAGTTCACCCGCACCGGGCAGATGCTGCTGGAAAAGGGGCGGGAGGTGCTGCACACCGTCCGCGAACTTGAAAAGCAGGCGATTAAACTTCACGAAGGCTGGGAGAATGAACTGGTTATTGGCGTAGATGATACGTTTCCCTTTTCACTGCTGGCCCCACTCATCGAGTCTTTCTATCAACACCATAGCGTGACGCGCCTGAAATTTATCAATGGCGTGCTGGGCGGCTCCTGGGATGCCCTAACTCAGGGCCGGGCGGATATTATCGTTGGCGCCATGCATGAACCCCCTGCAGCGAGTGAATTTGGCTTTGCACGGCTCGGGGTTTTGGAACAGGTGTTTGTGGTTGCGCCGCATCACCCGCTGGCGCAGGAACAGGAACCGTTAAATCGTCGTACCATTCGCCGTTTTCGCGCCATTGTGGTGGGGGACAATGCGCAGCATGCCAACGTCTCAGGTTCCCAGGTGCTTGACGATCAGGAAGCCATTACCGTTTTTGACTTCAAAACCAAGCTGGAACTGCAAATCAGCGGTCTGGGATGTGGCTATATTCCGCGCTACCTGGCGCAGCGATTTCTGGAGAGCGGCGCACTGATTGAGAAAAAAGTGGTCGCGCAAATTGTCTTTGAACCCGTGTGGATAGGCTGGAATGAACAGACCGCCGGGTTGGCCAGTGCCTGGTGGCGGGATGAAATTTTAGCAAATAGTGCTATTGCCGGGGTGTATGTTAAAACGGCTGCTGACAAATCAATCAGTTAAGAAAAAATATTCTTTTGTGGCCGCTTCAATCTCTTGTTATTTCTCCCCAATTTAGGGCAAAATACGCCGCTTGCAAAAAATGACATTAACCGACGTTTTAATACGCGTCGGTTATTTTTTTGCATCAAACCAATCATTCATAAAAGAGGCCGGGCTTCGTACCGGATAGATACTTACTTAAAAATCGACAGTTGTTGTCGCTGAGGATTAACAAAAAATGGGGCAATTTTTTGCTTACGCGACGGTTTTCGCCGTAATGGGGGATAACCATGTCGCATAACGCTACTCCAAACACCTCTCGCGTGGAATTACGTAAAACGCTTACGCTGGTTCCGGTTGTCATGATGGGCCTTGCCTATATGCAGCCGATGACGCTGTTCGATACATTCGGTATCGTATCAGGAATGACCGATGGTCACGTCCCGACAGCTTACGCCTTTGCACTGATCGCCATCCTTTTTACCGCACTGAGCTACGGTAAACTGGTGCGTCGCTATCCGTCTGCAGGCTCTGCCTACACTTATGCCCAGAAATCCATTAGCCCGACCGTTGGCTTTATGGTGGGTTGGTCATCACTGCTGGACTACCTGTTCGCTCCGATGATCAACATTCTGTTGGCAAAAATTTATTTTGAAGCCCTGGTGCCGTCGATACCGTCATGGATATTCGTGGTGGCGCTGGTGGCCTTTATGACTGCCTTTAACCTGCGCAGCCTTAAATCCGTTGCGAATTTCAACACCGTAATCGTGTTGTTGCAGGTGGTGCTGATTGCAGTGATCCTCGGCATGGTCGTTTATGGCGTGTTCGAAGGGGAAGGTGCCGGTACGCTGGCGAGCAGCCGTCCGTTCTGGTCAGGTGATGCACACGTGATCCCGATGATCACGGGCGCGACCATCCTGTGCTTCTCGTTCACCGGTTTTGACGGTATCAGCAACCTGTCAGAAGAAACCAAAGACGCTGAGCGTGTGATCCCGCGTGCGATTTTCCTGACCGCGCTGATTGGTGGCCTGATCTTTATCGTCTCCACCTATCTGTTGCAGCTGTACTTCCCGGATATCTCGCGCTTCAAGGATCCAGACGCTTCGCAGCCGGAAATCATGCTGTACGTCGCCGGTAAGTTCTTCCAGGTTGGCGCGCTGATTTTCTCTACCATTACCGTACTGGCGTCCGGTATGGCGGCGCATGCTGGCGTAGCGCGTCTGATGTACGTGATGGGGCGTGACGGCGTGTTCCCGAAAAGTTTCTTCGGTTATGTACACCCGAAATGGCGTACTCCGTCTATGAACATCATTCTGGTTGGTGCGATTGCTCTGCTGGCAATCAACTTCGACCTGGTGATGGCGACGGCGCTGATTAACTTTGGTGCGCTGGTGGCGTTTACCTTCGTTAACCTGTCGGTGATCTCCCAGTTCTGGATCCGTGAGAAGCGTAACAAGACGCTGAAAGACCACTTCCAGTATCTGTTCCTGCCGATGTGCGGTGCGCTGACCGTTGGTGCGCTGTGGGTGAATCTGGAAGAGAGCTCAATGGTTCTGGGTCTGATCTGGGCCGGTATCGGTCTGATTTACCTGGCTTGTGTGACCAAAAGCTTCCGCAACCCGGTACCGCAGTACGACGAAGATGTCGCGTAATAACAGCATTTAACTAAAAAAAACGGAGACATGTTCTCCGTTTTTTTATACGTGGGATTTATACAATCTCTTCGGCATACTGCCAGAGTGATTTCAGCAGCATCAACTTTTCTTTGTTATCCGCATATTGCTGGCTCAATAACTGCAGTTCATTGGCGTAATTTTGCAAAAACTCCGGTGTGAATACCTGGCGGCGATGGTCCAGCCAGCGTTGCTGTTCTGCTTCGTCCAGCGTTCCCGGGAAGTTACGTGCACGGTAATTAAACAACAGTTTTTCAATGCGCTTATCGACAAAGGAGATATCCAGCGCCGGTAAATTGCGTGGTTCGGTTTCCAGAACGATTTTCATCGCCGCACGGTCAGCATCGCTGAAAAAGCCGTTATAAAGTTGGGCATCTACGTTATCTGATGGTGTAAAGGGTTCCGCATCTGCAAAGATCGCGACCACTTTGTCGCGTATCTGCGGATTTTCGCGCAGAACTTTGAGATTATCCAGACAGTGCTGGCGGTTAATGCCAAGACGGTCGGCATCTTCCGGACGCAGAGTATTCGCCTGTGCCAGTACCGGGCATTTGTTGATGTGCACCAGTTTAACCGGTACGGCCGGGTTATCACCCAGATCCACTTTAGACGTGTAGAGCCGCTCGCGCAGGGCATCACTGTCGAGTTCGAGCAGCGGCGAAATATCACCGGCTAAGTCGACCATAATAACAGCGTTACGATTCTCCGGATGCCACGCCAACGGCGCTACCCAACTGGTGTTTCCGCGCCATGCGCCGAACATACCAGAGACATGGACCAGCGGCTTCATTTGCGGGACATCAATCAGCGCGGCCAGCTTGTGCTTATTACGATGGCTGTAGAGATAATCAAACAGACGCGGCTGGCGCGACTTCACTAATTGCGCCATTGCGATTGTGGCGTATACGTCCGCCATAGCATCGTGAGCATTGGTATGCTCAATACCGTTGGCTTTGGTCAAATGCTCCAGGCGGAAGCTGGGTAAGCCGTCGTCGTTTTCCGGCCAGTTAATGCCTTCAGGGCGCAGGGCATAGCAGGCGCGCATCACATCCAGCAGATCCCAGCGCGAATTATCGTTCTGCCAGCTCCAGGCATAGGGATCGTAGAAATTGCGATACAGGATGTTGCGCGTCACCTCATCATCGAAGCGCACGTTGTTATAGCCCAGGATACAGGTTTTCGGCACGGTGAACAGGGCGTGGATGCGTGCAGCAAAAGCGGCTTCATTTTCTCCCTTTTCACGTGCTTCCTGCGGTGTGATACCTGTAATCAACACCGCCTCAGGCTGCGGCAGATAATCGTCCGCGGGTTTGCAATAAAAGACTTCTGGTTCACCGATGATGTTGAAATCATTATCTGTGCGTATAGCCGCAAATTGCGCGGGTCTGTCCAGCGCCGGATGGGTACCAAAGGTCTCGTAATCGTGGAAGAGAAAACCAGGTTGCTGCTTGCCGTCATTCATTGTTCAGTTATGTCCGGGATCAATTTAGCGCTGGTTCAAGAATACCAAAAAATAGCGAGATAATCAGCTATGGCATTATCGAAGCTGGATTGTGTACGCAATAAAATTGAGATAAACAGGACGTTAATGGAATTAATTAATAAATTCCGCACTGTTAAAATAAATTACGGAAATAAAATATCTTGAGGTTGCGGGTTTGTAAATAATCTAACTGATAACCATTATTGTTATTTCCCTTTTATTTGCTGTGTTCTGGAAACTTTAAAAATCTTTTATAAACAATGGTTTTTATTTATGTCAATTCGCTGTCATGCATTGTAATGAAATGTGATTGATGTAAAAAATAAATAATCTAAACGCCATATAATTATTGGATATATCTAATAACAGGAGGTTATATGAGCATTAGTCGGCGTAATTTTTTGCGAGGAGTGGGTATAGGCTGTTCAGCCTGTGCGATAGGCAGTTTCCCGCCTGGGGCACTGGCGCGAAATTCTCCAGAGAGTATCAAAGGGAAAACAACCCTGACGCCAAGTTTGTGCGAGATGTGTTCTTTTCGCTGCCCAATTCAGGCTCAGGTGATTAATAATAAAACGGTTTTTATTCAGGGAAACCCTAATGCGCCACAACAGGGGACACGTGTCTGCGCTCGCGGCGGCAGCGGCGTTAGCCTGGTCAACGACCCTCATCGCATTGTTAAACCCATGAAACGCACAGGACCTCGCGGGAGCGGTGACTGGCAGGTGATTAGCTGGGAACAGGCATATAAAGAAATTGCTGAAAAAATGACGGCAATAAAAACGCAATATGGTCCCCAGGGAGTCGTCTTCTCGTCTAAATCTGGCTCGCTGTCTGGCCATTTATTTCACCTCGCGACAGCTTTCGGATCACCAAATACCTTTACTCACGCATCAACGTGTCCTGCCGGTAAAGCCATTGCAGCTAAAGTGATGATGGGTGGCGATTTAGCCATGGATATCGCCAATACCCGTTATATGGTCTCTTTTGGCCATAACCTCTATGAAGGGATCGAGGTTGCTGATACGCATGAGCTGATGACCGCGCAGGAGAAGGGGGCGAAGATGGTCAGCTTCGATCCCCGTCTGTCCGTATTCTCCAGCAAGGCGGATGAATGGCATGCGCTCAAGCCGGGCGGCGATTTACCGGTGCTGATGGCCATGTGTCACGTCATGATCAATGAAAATCTGTATGACGCGGACTTTGTTGCGCGCTACACCACGGGGTTTGAGCAACTGGCAGAAGCGGTACAAGAGACCACGCCGGAATGGGCGCAGCAGCTCGCGGATGTGCCTGCTGATGTCATTGTTCGGGTCACCCGCGAAATGGCCGCCTGCGCGCCTCATGCTATCGTCAGTCCGGGCCATCGCGCGACGTTTTCGCAAGAAGAAATTGATATGCGGCGCATGATTTTTACCCTCAATGTGCTGCTTGGCAATATTGAGCGTGAAGGCGGTTTGTATCAGAAAAAAGCGGCGGCAACTTACAATAAGCTGGCTGGAGAGAAGGTCGCTCCGGTGCTGGCAAAACCCGATGTCAAATTACCCAAGCCAACGGCGCAGCGTATCGATCTGGTAGCCCCGCAGTTTAAGTACATCGCGGCGGGCGGTGGTGTGGTGCAAAGCATCATTGATGCTGTGTTAAACCAGACGCCTTATCCGGTGAAGGGATGGATTATGTCCCGACACAACCCTTTCCAAACCGTAACCTGTCGACCAGATCTGGTCAAAACCGTTGAACAGCTCGACCTTGTGGTCAGTTGTGATGTCTATTTAAGCGAAAGCGCGGCGTATGCCGACTACCTTTTGCCTGAATGTACTTACCTTGAGCGCGATGAAGAAGTTTCAGACATGTCGGGTCTGAATCCAGCCTATGCCCTGCGTCAGCAGGTAGTAGAACCTATTGGTGATGCGCGTCCGAGCTGGCAAATCTGGAAAGAGCTGGCCGTGCAGTTAGGCCTTGGCCAATTTTACCCATGGCAGGATATGCAAACGCGTCAGTTATACCAGCTTAATGGCGATCATGCGCTATCTGCTGAAATGCGTCAGAAAGGGTATCGGGAGTGGGGTGTTCCGTTGCTGCTGCGTGAACCTGAAGCGGTGCGTCAGTTTGTGGAACGCTATCCGGGCGCGGTGGCGGTTGACAGCGACGGTACCTATGGCGAGCAACTGCGCTTTAAATCTCCGTCAGGAAAAATCGAACTCTATTCCGAAGAGCTGGAAACGCTCCTGCCTGGATACGGTATTCCGCGCGCGCGCAATTTTGCGCTTAAAGGCGACAGTGAACTCTATTTTATCCAGGGAAAAGTGGCGGTTCATACCAACGGTGCGACGCAATACGTGCCACTGCTTAGCGAGTTGATGTGGGATAACGCGGTGTGGATCCACCCGCAAACGGCCCGTGAAAAAGGCATCAAAAGCGGTGATGACATCTGGCTGGAAAATGCGACCGGCAAGGAAAAAGGCAAAGCGCTGGTCACCGCCGGAATTCGGCCCGATACGCTGTTTGTTTATATGGGATTTGGCGCCAAGGCGGGAGCCAAAACCGCAGCGACAACGCACGGTATCCATTGCGGTAATTTGCTTCCGCATGTTACCAGTCCGGTTTCCGGTACGGTGGTCCACACCGCTGGCGTTACGCTTCGTCGGGCATGAGAAAGGAGAACATCATGAATCAATCTACGAACCCTTATGTCATGCTGCATGACGAGAAACGCTGTATCGGCTGTCAGGCATGTACGGTTGCCTGCAAAGTTCTGAATGATGTGCCAGAGGGATTTAGCCGTCTACAGGTGCAGATCCGTTCACCCGAACATGAACCCGAGGTGCTGTCCCACTTCCAGTTTGTTCGCGTCTCCTGTCAGCATTGTGAAGATGCGCCGTGTGTCAGCGTTTGTCCGACCGGTGCATCATTTCGCGACGAAAATGGCATTGTGCAAGTGGATAAGTCTCGCTGTATTGGCTGTGACTACTGCGTTGCCGCTTGTCCGTTCCATGTCCGTTATCTCAATCCGCAAACGGGAATTGCCGACAAATGTAACTTCTGCGCAGATACCCGACTCGAGAGCGGTCAATCGCCCGCCTGCGTTTCCGTTTGTCCGACGGATGCGCTGAAATTTGGTCGTCGTGACGATCCGGAAATTCAGCACTGGATAAATCAAAAAGAGGTTTATCGCCAGCAGGATACGCGTAGCGGTCCGGTGAGTGTTTATCGGCGTAAAGAGATCCATCAGGAGGGTAAAGCATGAATTCTATCTGGGGAGCAGAGCTTAACTATGCGCCGGACTACTGGCCGCTGTGGCTCATTTATGCAGGCGTTGTTGTTGTGCTGATGATTGCGGGCCTGGTTATGCACGCGCTGTTACGTCGGATGCTGGCACCCAAGACGGCAACCGGAGAAGAGCACCGGGATTACCTTTATTCTCTGGCAGTCCGCCGCTGGCACTGGGGTAATGCGCTGCTTTTTATCCTGCTTTTGCTGAGTGGCCTGTTTGGTCACTTCTCTGTCGGACCGGTGGCATTGATGGTGCAGGTACATACCTGGTGCGGTTTCGCCTTGTTGGCCTTCTGGGTTGGTTTTGTGCTAATCAACGCAACCAGCGGCAACGGTTGTCATTACCGGGTGAAGTTTAACGGGTTGATATCACGCTGCTTGTTGCAAACGCGCTTTTATCTGTATGGCATCATGAAGGGTGAACCACACCCGTTTGCCGCAACGGCAGAGAGTAAATTTAACCCGCTACAACAGCTGGCTTATCTGGCCATCATGTATGCGCTGATTCCGCTGCTAATCATCACCGGGTTGTTATGCCTCTACCCGCAGGTGGTAGGGGCTGGGCCTTTGATGCTGGTGCTGCATATGGTGTTGGCGATTGTCGGCTTACTGTTCATCTGTGCGCATATTTACCTGTGCACGCTGGGTGACACGCCGGGGCAAATTTTCCGCAGTATGATAGATGGCTATCATCGTCATCGTAGCCATCACGCAGAAACGGCACCGCGCAAAGGGTAACGCCAGACGCGGTCGATATCTGAAATCCTTTCCTTACAGCAAGAAAATGTGCCTTATGTCACATTTTCTTGCAATTTATCCATGTTTGTTCGCCAGAACTTCCGTAAAAAGAACGGCTATTTCTCCATTTCCTGAGGACATGCTGTTGAAACGCCGTTTGTTTATTGCCGCTTCACTATTTGCGATGAGTTTTTCGCCCGCGTACGCGACCGACGTCGCCAGTTTCGCTCCACAGCCTCCGGCAATTAATGCCGGTGCGTGGGTATTAATGGATTACACCACGGGCCAAATCCTGACAGCCGGAAATGAACACCAGCAGCGCAACCCTGCCAGCCTGACCAAGCTGATGACCGGCTATGTTGTCGATCGCGCAATCGACAGCAAGCGTATTAGTCCGACAGATATTGTCACCGTAGGACGAGATGCCTGGGCGAAAGATAATCCGGTATTCGTCGGTTCATCCTTAATGTTCCTGAAAGAAGGGGATCGCGTTTCTGTGCGCGATCTGAGTCGCGGGTTAATTGTTGATTCCGGTAATGATGCCTGTGTGGCGCTGGCGGATTACATCGCCGGAGGGCAGCCGCAGTTTGTCGCGATGATGAACAACTATGTGCAAAAGCTGAACCTGCGGGACACGCATTTTGAAACGGTACATGGTCTGGATGCGCCAGGTCAGCACAGCTCAGCATACGATCTGGCCGTGCTGTCGAGAGCTATCATCCATGGAGAGCCGGATTTCTACCATATGTACAGTGAAAAAAGCCTTACCTGGAACGGAATTACGCAGCAAAACCGTAACGGTTTGTTGTGGGATAAAACCATGAACGTCGACGGTCTGAAGACTGGGCATACCTCCGGCGCTGGATTCAATCTGATTGCTTCAGCTGTTGATGGTCAGCGCCGCCTGATTGCGGTTGTGATGGGGGCGGAGAGTGCGAAAGGGCGTGAAGACCAGGCGCGAAAACTGCTGCAATGGGGACAACAGAACTTCGATACCGTGCAGGTATTACGTAGCGGTAAGCAGGTTGGTATTGAACGGATCTGGTACGGCGATAAAGAAAAAATTAGCCTTGGCACAGAGCAGGATTTCTGGATGGCCCTGCCTAAAGCCGAAGTCGCTAATATCAAGGCAAAATATGTTCTTGATAAGAAAGAACTGGTTGCCCCCATTGCTGCCCATCAACGTGTGGGGGAAATTGAACTCTACGATCGGGATAAACTGGTGGCGCACTGGCCTCTGGTTACGCTGGAGTCTGTCAACGAAGGCGATGTCTTCTCGCGTTTGAGCGATTACTTCCACCACAAGGCGTAGTTTTTCCTGATGTGCCTGACTGGCAAGAGTGCGAATCTGCTCACATAATAATCACTGATTCCTTGTGGCCGTCATACCTAAAAATTACACTGTATATAAATACAGTGTAATAACGGAGGTTATATGGAGTACGAGATAAAGCAGGTTGAGAAACGCATAATTGCCGGTTTCCATATGGTTGGACCGTGGGAACAAACGGTAAAGCAGGGTTTCGAGCAGTTAATGATGTGGGTCGACGGTAAGCAGATCGTACCGCTGGAATGGATAGCCGTTTATTACGACAATCCTGACGTTGTTCCGGCGGAAAAACTGCGTTGTGATACCGTGGTGTCTGTGCCTGAAGGTTTTGAGATCCCAGAAAACAGCGAAGGGGTGATCCAGACCGAACTGGCGGGGGGCGACTATGCTATCGCCGTTGCGCGCGTTGAAAATCATGACTTCGCGACGCCGTGGTATCAGTTCTTTGAGCGCCTGCTGCAGGATTCGACGTATGCGATAGCCGCTAAACCTTGCTTTGAAGTTTATATGAACAATGGCATGGAGGACGGCTACTGGGACATTGAAATGTACGTGCCGGTACAGTCGAAGTAACTGTTTTTGGTGTAAATCAGGATGAATGTCCTGGTCATCAGGGTGATGTTTTCACTCAAAAAACAGGTACAATTCTGTTCTTTGCAATTCCCTGACGGAGTGCATGAGTGCGTGCAGATAAGTCACTGAGTCCTTTTGAAATTCGTTTGTATCGTCATTATCGTGTGGTGCATGGTGTTCGCATTGCGCTGGCGTTTCTTTTTACTTTTCTGTTGGTTCGCCTGTTGAACATTCCTGAAGGTACATGGCCTCTGATTACGTTGGTGGTAATTATGGGGCCTATTTCCTTTTGGGGGAACGTTGTCCCCAGAGCGTTTGAGCGTATTGGCGGGACAATTCTGGGTTCGGTACTTGGGCTGGTGGCTCTTCGTCTGGAGCTCTTTTCACTTCCGCTAATGCTGATATGGTGCGCGGTAGCGATGTTTCTCTGCGGCTGGCTGGCACTGGGTAAAAAGCCGTATCAGGCGTTGCTGATTGGTATAACGCTTGCGGTCGTTGTGGGCGCCCCCGCTGGTGATATGAACACAGCGTTATGGCGCGGCGGCGATGTTATTCTGGGTTCATTACTGGCAATGCTGTTTACCGGTATCTGGCCGCAGCGGGCATTTATACACTGGCGAATTCAGTTGGCGCATTGCGTAACGGGGTACAATCGGGTGTATCAGGCTGCGCTATCTCCCAACCTGCTGGAGCAACCGCGACTGGAAAAGCATTTACAACAGCTTTTAAGCGATGTTGTCAAAATGCGTGGGCTCATCGTTCCTGCCAGCAAAGAAACCCGCATTCAAAAATCAATCTTTGAAGCTATTCAGACGGTTAATCGCAACCTGGTCTGCATGCTTGAGCTGCAAATCAATGCGCTCTGGGCCAGCCGTACCAGCCACTTTGTTATGTTGAATGCGCATACTTTGCGTGAAACACAGCTCAGGACACAACAGGCGCTACTGACGATAACCCACGCATTGTATGAAGGTAATCCACAACCGGTGCTTGCCAATACGGAAAAACTCAATGACACCGTGGTGGAGTTACGTCAGCTTATTGCTGAGCATAAGGGCGATAATGTCGCTGAAACGCCCATTCACGGCTACGTTTGGCTAAATATGGAAATGGCGCGACAGCTGGAGTTGCTCTCTCATTTGATCTGTCGCGCGCTGCGCAAATAAAGAGCAGATGAGGGGATTGGTTCTACTGCTGCTTCGATTCAGCAACGATTAGAGGTATGATACTGAAAAAGGCTAAAACCATTGGTAACTGCAATGGCTTTACCCTCGATAATTCAGGTTTCAACCATGCATGGTCGATGCAGATGCAACTTGAAGTATGGCGGGCATGAAAGTAATGTTGACCCACTTTAGCCGTTGTTTTAACGAATCCGAATCTCACATTATCAGGGGTGTAAAAATGGAAACTACCAAGCCTTCTTTCCAGGACGTGCTGGAATTTGTTCGTCTGTTCCGTCGTAAAAACAAACTGCAACGTGAAATCCAGGACGTTGAGAAAAAGATCCGTGACAACCAGAAACGTGTTCTGCTGCTGGACAACCTGAGCGACTACATCAAGCCTGGAATGAGCGTGGAAGCGATTCAGGGCATTATCGCCAGCATGAAAAGCGATTATGAAGATCGTGTTGATGATTACATCATCAAAAACGCTGAGATCTCTAAAGAGCGCCGCGACATCTCTAAAAAGCTGAAAGCGATGGGCGAAGTGAAAAACGGCGAAGCGAAAGCCGAGTAACGATTTTATGCTTGTCCGGGTCGCTGCATAGCGGCGGCCCTTATTGCAGTTCGACCCCGCCAGTTACCATCCGCAACAAATGCTGTTCCGGCCAGTGTTCCGTTAATTTTTTCTGCGTCAGCATCCATTTAATGTAGTCCACATCATGACGCTTTCTGTCGAGCATCAGACCGACTACGCTGCCACTGTGCGCAACGTTGACACCGTATAAATCACATTCTTCTACCAGCGCTAAAAGTGAATCAAAATTTGGTTTAGGTAACAGCAACTGGCTGGCGATCGCGCTCAGCGTGGCGGCTTCACCCATCCGATAAGGATTTTGACTGATACATGCTTCCTGTACCTTTTCCCATGCGCGTTTCAGCGCTGGAGCGCCTGCAAGTAACCCTGACTGGCGTGGAGTACGGTGATAATCAGCGGTAAGCAAGGTTTCCGGGCTTTCGAGAACCAGCAGATCGAGTTGAGGCTGGGCTTCACAGGCAATTTGCGTGGAGGCGTCGTTGTGATCGAACAGCGTAAGCTGGCGGAAAACGGTGCTGTCGGTAGGTTCCAGCGAAACGCAAAGCTGCGCCAGAGTGGATTCGTCTAGCTGATGACCCAGATACTGCGCCGTGGCGATTGCCGTGGCGGCGATATCCGCTGTGCTGCTGGCCATCCCTTTAGCGACAGGAATGGTTGACTGGACATCAATTCGAATATCCTGACTCATTTGTGCCGGGTATTGCCAGTGCAGCAATAACCTCTCAACCATCGCCCGCGAAAGTGGACGTTCATCTGTCAGCGGTGAACCTGAAGTGACCTCAACGGTGCTATACCATTCAACCGGGCAGGAGACCAATTTCTCACTGCCCAGAATCCAGCCCTGGATAAGTTCTCCGCACGATGCGGGACATTGCGCAACAGCCACGTCTTCACCTATGTGATCAGCAATCCTCGGCGCATAGTGTCATGGCGATCGCGCTATTACCATGATTTGCCGCAATTTGCGGTGCGGCAGTATTATGCAGGAATGCCCAATGTCACAGTTTCAGATATCGCTAAACGCATAACGTCTTGCGCAATCATCAGCTCTTCATTGGTATTAATCACCGCTACTTTGACCATCGCATTTTCCGTCTGAATGAAGGTGGCATTACGCTGATTTTTTTCCTCATCAACGGCCAGCCCCAGGAAATTCAGGTTACGACAAATCGCAGTGCGCGCCCGTGCGGAGTTTTCGCCAATACCACCGGTAAACACCAGGGCATCCAGACCGCCCATCTGCATAATATAGCTACCAATGGTGGCACGAATGCGCTCAGCAAAAAGCGTCAACGCCAGCGCAGCCTGATGATTGCCCGTATCTGCGGCATGTTCAACGTCGCGGTAGTCAGGTGAGATGCCAGAAACACCGAGCAATCCAGACTCATTGTTGAGCAATTGGTTGAGCTGCTGCGGTGTTTTGCCTTCTCGCAGGGCAATCCACGGTAAAATGGACGGATCGATATCGCCACTTCGCGTGCCCATCATCACGCCAGACTGCGGCGTAAAGCCCATTGACGTATTCACCGATTGTCCGCCTTTGATGGCGCAGATGCTGCTGCCGTTGCCCAGATGACAACAAACAACGCGCAGGGCGCTGAGTGGTACACCCAGTTTTTCAGCAAGCTGTGAGCTAACGTATTTGTGGCTGGTACCATGAAAACCATAGCGACGAATACCCAACTCTGAATAGTAACGCCAGGGCAGGGGATAGATGAAAGAAGGCTCATCAAGCGTTTGATGAAAGGCGGTGTCGAACACCGCAACGGCTGGTGTTTTGGGTAATAGCTGGCGGAATACCGCGATCCCCAACGCATTTACCGGGTTATGCAGAGGGGCCAGTTCCGCGAGTCGCTCGATTTCTGCCAGCGTTTCATCAGTTACCAGCGCGGAGTCTTTAAAAGATTCTCCGCCGTGCGCGACGCGATGACCCACGCCGTCGATCTCTTCCAGACTGTTGATAATGTGGTGGTTGAGCAGTTTTTCCAGGAGCAACGTTACGGCTTCACGGTGATCGGCTACGGGCAAAGTCTCCTGCCATTTCTGCGCTGGCGTTTTTAGGGTGACCTGCGCATCAGACAAACCGATACGTTCAATCAACCCCTGACAGATCATTTCACCCTGCGGCATCGCCAGTAGTTGAAATTTAAGCGAGGAACTACCTGCATTAATGGCCATTATTTTGTGAGACATGAAGGTTCCTTTGCATTCAGAAAAATGAACATCTCATCGACCCCAGTATTCTCCAGCGCGCTGGTGACAAATACTTTTTGCGCACCAGCCTGAACTAACCAACTCTCCACAAGAGAAATACGCTGCGGATTGGCTAAATCGGCTTTGGTAACGAGGCCAATAACGGGTCGGTTCATTGGTCCGGTAAAACCGGGAGAAAATGGTGACCACGGCGCGTCAGCATTGAGTACCAGCGCAATAATGTCTGCTTCACAGGCGCTGGCCAGCAGCGCGCTGTACAGGCAGCGGTTCTCAAGATATTCACCCGGTGTGTCTATTGTCGTAGGAGACCAGACTATGGCCTGGGTCTTCTGATAGTGAAGCGCCTCTCCCCGCATGCACTGCGTGAGCGACGTTTTACCGCACTGGCTGGGGCCAATTAGCATGATACGTTTCATGAGATTACGTCCGGGTGATGGGACACGCGGTAAAACGCATCATTTCGCCGAGCGTTCGGGTTACCTGTTTCAGCGCGTACTCAACGGCGGAAACATCACCCGTCAGTACCACCGCGCCGGTAAACCGGTCGAGAAAACCAATCTCTACCGCCCCGGATTTCGTGGCGATATCACAGGCGATGATTGAGGCTTCGCTGGGGGTAATGGTCAGAATACCGATTGCGGAAACCGCATCTGGTAATCCCAGCTTCTTGAACAAATCTTTACCTGGATTAGCAATAAGATGCGCCAGCGTGACCTGTTTGCCTGGTACATATTCCTGAATCATTCGATCCGTGGTGGGTTGTCTTTCCATTATCCCTCCACCATATGTCGCCACATGCTTTCATGCGGGCGGGGTATGACCGAGCGGTAAACCAGCAGGCCTTTTTCACCCGCGCTTTCACTGGCAACCGTCACTGCGTTATTCACATCGGATACATCGCCAGCAACGACCATGTAGCACTTGCCGCCAATACCAAATGCCATATGGACGCGTACCAGCGTGACGTTGGAGGCTTTAACCGCCCGGTCGGCGGCGCAGATGCAGGCAGCAACGCTCCATGTTTCGACAATACCAACTGCCTGACGCTTATCCACGCTGTTTAGCCCGCTGATTGCGGGGAGTACGCTGGCATGAATGTTGGGGAGTACCAGACTGTCAACGAGCATATCGCCGGCAAGAGATGTTCCAGTGGCAATCGCCTGCTGTACGGCACCTACGTCACCACCGAGCATGAGTAGAAATTTTCCCGGGCAGATGGTCTTGCTGACCAGTAAATTCACATTCGCGCTTTTTAACATGGCATCACCCGCTTCCATTCCTTTGGCAATGCTGGTGAGTTCTAAAATCCCTATAGCCTGAGACATGATTAACCTCTAATTACCGTGATAGATTGCTCAGTGATTTCGCTGACAATACCGTCAATGCTGGCGTGAACAGGCGCGCCTAATGCACCGGACGGCACATCGGCAACGCATTGACCGCGAACAACGTGTTCGCCTTGTTCTACACATGGGATGGCGCTGGCACCAATATGCTGGCGTAACAACAGCGTCGTTTTATCTGTGGAATAATCAGTCTCAGCCAGTGGCGCATCGTGATACCAGTCGCTAAGACCCAGTTTGGTAATAAGGCGCTTAACCGGGATCAGCCGGTACTTCGCCATTTCATCCTCAGGATTTAGCGGCCCTTCATAACGATGGTTGAGCGCCCGCAGTTCGCGTTTCAGCATGCGGTTGATGCGCATCGGTGAAATCCCAACCGGGCAGGCTACGCTTTCACACACGTTGCATTCTGAACAGGTCAGGGCCGTGAGCAGCAGCTGCGGTGTGGCCGCCTGCTGATAATTAACCGCACGAACCAGCAGGTGCGGGGATAATTCATGGCCGATCAAATGCCTTGGGCACAAATCCGTACACAAACGGCACTGCTCGCAAACGGTTTTTGCTACAGAAAGCACGGTGCGTTCATCCTGCATACGCCGCTGAATCAACGCATGAGACTTAGGCAAAACCAGCAGGCCCCCGGTGGTCTTGCTTACGGGGGTATCCAGTGAAGTAATCAGGCCGCCCATCATCGGACCACCGTTAATAAAGCCGGGATCGTCAACGGTTGCGCCACCGGCCAGCGCCAGAACGTCACGTAAAGACATTCCGATAGGGACAGTGAGTGTGATGGGACTGGCGACTGCGCCGTTAACGGTCAGGGTGCGACGCGTAACGGGGTACTGCTGCTCAACTGCTCTGGCGATGTTGAGCACGGTCTGAACGTTATTGACCACCACACCGACGCTGACCGGCAGCGCGGCAGGCGGAACTCTCCGACCGGTTGCCATCCAGATGGTCAAAACCTCGTCACCAGCCGGGTAGACATCAGGCAAAATATGTAAGCGGATCCCGGCAGGTAGAAGGGGCGTTAATGCATTGATAGCCTTTTGGTATTTCTCTTTGAGCGCAATAATCCCGGCACTGGCTCCGGTCGCCGTCATGGCATATTGAACGCCGCGGATAAGTCGCTCAGCCTGGACGGCCATCAACTGCTGGTCAACTTTCAGCATTGGCTCACATTCAGCCGCATTGACCAGAAATGTATCGACCTGCGCCTGTAATTTTACGTGAGCAGGAAAGCCTGCGCCTCCGGCTCCGACAACACCTGCTGCGCGAACGCGTTCGCGAATGGTCTGCGCATCATAAAGCGTGGACTCTGCCGTCATGGCTGTCTTCATAATAATTCCTCAAGCAGTTCCTGCATGGCACTGGCATCGGCAACACGAGGATTGGTTTGCAGCGTGACGTCAGCCAGCGCGGCCTGAACCATCGACGGGATACGTTGTGACCAGGCTTGCTTTCCGTCTTTAAGCGCGTCAACAAAAGAAGGCAACGCACACTGTTTTTTCAGTAGCTCGATATGATGAATGAGCGCATTCAATGCCGCTGTATCGTTCGCGTTATCCGGGCATAAATGGCAGGCTTTAGCAAAACGGGCATAGCGCTTCGCAGCTCGCGGATCTCGGGCATTAAAATGAATGACATGGGTCAGCAGCAGCGCATTGGCAAGTCCATGCGGCAGATGAAACTGACCACCCAACTGATGGGCAATCGCATGATTTATCCCCAGTCCAGCCTGACTAAATGCCATTCCCGCGAGCGTTGATGCATTGTGCATTTTCCCCCTGGTTGCCAGACAGTCGCCTTTGCTGACGGCGACAGGCAGGTACTGGAAGACGATTTGAGCCGCTTTTTCAGCCAGTGCGTCTGTGAAGTCGCTGGCCTTCGTGGACACGTAAGCCTCCAGTGCATGCGTTAACACGTCCATGCCGGTATTCGCGGTGATGGCAGGTGGTACGCTGACGACCAACGTTGGATCAAGGATGGCCATGTCCGGGTAAAGCGCATTATTGAATAATGGATATTTAATGCCTTTATCCGGATCGCTAATCACGCAGGCACTGGTTACCTCGGAGCCTGTGCCGCTGGTGGTGGGAATTGCGACACAGGTTTCAATTTCAATACCGAACTGTCGGCTGAACCAGACGATGGCTTTTGCAGCGTCCAGTGCTGAGCCGCCACCAAAACCCATCACGACGTCTGGTTGCAGGGACTGCATTTGTGCAATCCCTTGAACTACCGTGCCGATGGTGGGATCGGGGGTGATATCGCTGAAAATGCTGATGCGGTTATCCGCTGGCAGAGCGTTGCGCAGCTTTTCAATCAGGGGAGAACGCGCGAGAAAACCATCGCAGATAATCCAGATATGCTTATTCGTGAAGCGCTTGAGCACATCCAGACTTCCCTGGCCGCTGTACAATCGAGTTTGCAGTGAAAAGCTATTCATAACGGCCCCATTAGCGAATAGAAAAACCGTTTGTCAGCACGCAACGACGAGAGCGTGCGAAAGTGCGCGCAGATGTTGTTCCTTCACCGGTTGGCGTCGCAATAGTGAAGGTTGTAAAACCTTCGCCACCAACGCCGATCCCGGCGTAAGAGGGGCCATTTTTCACAAAGATGGAGGTCTGAAGCGTGCGCGCGGCAAGGTTCAAACGTGACACATTTTGCGAATGCATAATGGCGGTGTGATGCAATCCCTCTTCAACTTTCAGGGCCAACGTTAATGCACTGTCAAAATCGCTCACCGTTACGACGGGGAGCATTGGCATCAATTGCTCGCTGGTAACCCACGGGTCGTCAGCCTTGACGATGCCTGTCAGTAATCGAGGTACTTTTGCCGGAACAGGTATTCCTGCTGCTTCCAGTAAGGTTGCCGGGCTTTTACCCACCAGTTTTTTATTGGCTATGCCTTCTGGTAGACAGACAGCGCGCAGTTTGTCTACCTCTTCGCTATTGAGAAGCATCGCACCAAAAGACTGCATCTGTTGAACCAGTCGTTCGGCAACGGCATCAACAACAATCAGGCTCTTCTCAGCGATGCAGGGGAGGTTGTAATCAAAGGATGCGCCATTGATGATATCCTCTGCCGCCTTAACCAGGTCGGCCGTTTCATCAACAATGCAGGGTGGATTTCCTGCGCCTGCGCCGATGACTTTTTTCCCGCTTTTCATGCCCATAGCAACAATGCCTGGGCCACCGGTAATCGCCAGAACTGCGATTTTAGGGTGCGCCATCATCTGCTGGGTAGCCTCAAAGGTGGGTTCTGTGACCGTGACGACAAGATTACGAATTCCGCAGCAACGGAAAGCAATATCTTCAATCATGGCAATCAGCTTGAGTGAAACCTTTTTGGCACCCGGATGCGGACTGAAGTAAACGCTATTCCCTGCCGCCAGCATGCTGATGCTGTTGTTAATAATGGTCTCTGTCGGGTTAGTACTGGGGGCGACAGAACCAATCACGCCAAATGGGGAATACTCGAATAACACCATGCCGCCGTCACCGGTTAACGCCGTGGTAGTGAGATCTTCGATTCCTGGAGTGTTGTCCAGCGCGGCTTTATTTTTAAGGAACTTATCCTCTTTGTTGCCCATTCCTGTTTCAGCTGCGCTCTCAGCGGCCAGTGAAGCAAGATGAGGCGTCAGTTCTTCGCGTAGGGCGTTTATGATGGCGCTGCGGGTTTTCAATGGACATTGCTGGTAACGCAGAAAAGCCTGATGCGCTGCATCGATAGCTTCGCCAACGGACGGAAAAATACCGTTACCCTGAACTTCTGCTTTTGCCGGGGCGAGTTGCTCACTCAAAATGTTACGAATAAGGGTTTCAAGTTCTGAAGTATTCATTGATGTGTTCTCACGTTAATCGCCGCAATGGCCGTTTCTGCAATGTCCATATCCTGTTCAACGCTTCCTCCGCTGATGCCAAGACCCCCGAGGAGTAAACCCTCACGCCATAATGCGTATCCGCCACCGAAGGTGACGACTTTTCCCTGCATATGGCTTTCCAGACCGTAAAGCGCAGCGCCGGGTTGCACTGCCGATGTCAGCTCATGTGTGGCGGTTTTCATCGCCACGGCAGTCCAGGCTTTTTTGGGTGCCAGTTCGCTACTCACGAGTAAAGCGTCAGGCATGCGCCAGGCCACCATTTGGGTCCCGTTCGCATCAACAATGCTAATGACGACCGGAACCTGAAGTTCTTCTGCTCTCGTCACCGCAGCGCGAGTGAGTTGGTGGAGCTCCTGAAAAGACAGAGACATAGTCGGCTCCTTTATGGCAGGTGCTTGAACGGCAGCGAGATAGCGCTCAGCCACTTTCTGAATGATGTCGTTTTGATGGGCGTCATGATCTTCTGCTCGTGCAAGCGCATATAAGCAGTCGGACAGGCGATTGATATAACGCATCAGCACGTGTCTGACGGAGATCTCGGTGGAGAGCTCGACCAGTCGTCTCTCTGCGCGGCGTGCCAGCGTACGGGCAAAGTGCAGTCGGCTGGCGGCTTCGCTGCGGCCAGGTAGAATAAAGCTGCGCAGGGGCGGTACTCTTCCCATTGCGGTATCGATGGCCGCTTCCAGTGCTGCAATTTCTTCTGAGCTGATGTAGCGCTGCTCTGGCGTTGGTTCTTCGCTTTCGCTTGCCAGTTCGGCGCTGAACCAAAAAAGCTGCAGCTGGATATTCTCAAGTAACTGCCGGTGCTGCGGGTTTTTCGCTGCACAAATGCACAGACTTAGCGCCGCATTCAGTTCGTCCAGCGTACCGTAGGCTTCCACGCGTGGATGCATTTTGCTCACGCGCTGTCCGGTAAAGAGGGCTGTTGTTCCTGCATCACCAGTGCGGGTATAAATCGCCATAGTTCCTCCTAACGAGAAAGCGTGTCGACAATGCCGACGATAGCCAGATCGATGGCCTCGTTAGGGCCAGAAAAAACGTGTCTGGCGCTGGATCCGCTGCTGAGTAATACCAGTTCGCCGGTCCCTGCGCCGACAGAATCAACAGCGACTTCATCTCCACTCACAGGGGATGCAGGAAGCTCTCCGTCAGCACTTACCCGACGTACCAGCAACAGTTTTTTTCCCACCAGTGATGGGGATTTTTGCGTGGAAACCACAACGCCTGTAACCCGGGCCAGATGCATAGCTCACTCCTGCTTAATTAGTTGGACATTTCGCAGACTGACTGCTTCCTGAGCCAGAGCCGTCACGACACACCGACGGCGCAACACCAGTACGCCATCCCTTAATTGGGCGACGTCGGCATAGCTGAGAAGCTTCTCAGGATGCAAAAAGATGGTTCGTCCCCGTTCGTCATTGAACTCCAGCGGCAGACGTGCGAGTTTTTTCACGGGGATTGCGGGTAACAATCGGTGTTGTAGTGAAATTTTCACGCGGACTCCGCATGCCAGCGCGTCGTGAATCTTTCCCACCGACATGTTGGCTGGGCAGCCTTCGGCAATTTGCTCCAGTAATGGCAGATCCACTTGCTGGAGATGGAGCGACGAGTACTGGCAGCATACTGTCCGTGAATCGATTTCCCGTAACTGCGCGACGCTAAGAGTGAGCGTGCTTTCCGCGCGTTTTTTTAATCGGGAAACAACCTCCTCGATAATGCGTTGCAGCAGTTCGTTGTTCATCGTGAGGTCACCAGTGTGGCGAATGCCTGGGGATTATCAGCGCCTGCAGCATTGGCTTCGTCTGTATCGATATGCATTTCGAGGCGCATATCCGGCGAAACGCGTACGGCGACGTTATCGAAAATCAGTCGACGTTCATCGCCATTAATGGCGACCGAGACTTTATCACCATGGGAAACCCGCAGAATCAGAGCATCGAGCGGAGACATATGGATATGCCGTTGGGCGACGATCACCCCGGATGCTAAGTCCAGTTCAGCAAATGGGCTGACGAGACGAACACCGGGTGTGCCCTGAATATTGCCCGACATCCGTAGCGGAGCAGCAATTCCCAACGTGCGGGCGTCGGTACGAGAAATTTCGACCTGGCTGGTACTGCGCAGCGGGCCGAGTAAACGCACATTTTTTAACTGACCTTTTGGCCCCACCAGCGTGACAGTCTGCTCTGCTGCATATTGTCCTGGCTGCAGCAGCCCTTTTTTCTCACTAATGGGGTGATTGGGAAACAAGCGACCGTAATCTTCAGCGCACAGATGAATATGACGATTAGAGATCCCCAGCGGAATCGGGCGCTCGCGCATTTCATCCAGAACCTTAGCGACAGTGGTCTCCAGTTGCTGTTTATCCATTACGCTTCACCTCGTTTGCCAGAGTGAAGACAAAGCGTGCGCGGCTCGCCTTTTTGGCGAGGGCAGGCAGGATCAAGACACAAATTGCAGCTAATCAACTCTGCATCTTGCGGTGCTTCGGGTACATCATGGTCCACAAATATCTCTTCATGCGGTACGGCTGGTATGGGTTCGGGCGTTGGCTCAGGCTCCAGGACAACGCTATGCGACAGGATCCCGTCCCCGGGTCTGGAAATGACTTTGTGAGCCACCAGTCCATCTCGCTGGTCAGCGAAACTGACACCGGTGGAAATGGCCGCCTGGACGGAGGCCACATCCCCGATTATCTTGATCACCGTCCAGCCTGAGCCGTTGGTTTTTTCGAGGCCCACCAGCGTGATGGAGGCGGCTTTCGCCATGACGTCCGCGCAACTGATGGCTAATGCCAGACCACTAACTTCAAGTAATCCCAGTGATTGCTTCACGCTGTGCTCCTTGGTTGCAACGACTTATGCGGATTTAGGTAAAATGGCTTCAACGTCGCTGTGCGGACGCGGGATAACGTGGCAGGATTTCACCTCACCAACGGCGCTTGCGGCTGCGCTTCCAGCATCTACGGCTGCTTTCACCGCGCCGACATCACCGCGAACCATAACGGTGATAAGGCCAGAGCCGATTTTTTCGTAACCAACCAACTGCACGTTTGCGGATTTCACCATGGCATCAGCGGCTTCAATAGCGCCGACAAGCCCTTTTGTTTCAACCAGTCCCAGTGCGTTATTCATACTGCTTTTCTCCTGTGGGTTATGAGTGGCATTCCCGGAACGGAATGCCTTTAACCAGCCGCGCAGCGTTGTTACCAATGCTGCGGCGATCGTGGCTATTTTGTTGATACGTCAGCGTAAAAAGTGGTGCTGATGTGGGTAAGTTTTTGTAGTGCACGACCAGTTTTTCGCGGCTACAGCCAATACCGACCAGCAATGGAGACTGGCAGGCGGCCAACCATGCGTTGTGGATAACGTCAGTTGAGCTACTCTCCTGAATCACAAAGGGGATCCCTTCTTCTTCAATACCCAGCAGTACGTCATTCCAGACGTCAGCACAGTCAGCACTGGTGAAGATAACGATGGCTGGGGTGGTGAGATTACTTTCCATGAGCGAATGCCTTATGCCAGGAGAGAATCAGTCCTGTCGCAACCGCATTGCGCGGACCTTCGGTACCACGAATGTTGCCGCGCCCGGCAACCAGTCGATAATGCGCCAGAGCATCGGTGACCAGCTGTGGAACTTCAAAATCCAGAGATGAGCCGCCAACCAGCACCACAAAGGGAATATCCCGAATGTTCCCGGTCGGACTGACCTGACGTAGCGCTCTGAGTGCGTTAGTAACGAAAACGCGCTCCTTGGCGCTTCGACGAATGGCCCGTACTTTCTCCAGCGCCAGTTCACCAGGCAGTGGCACCAGTTCATCGGGTTTCACTACGCACACGCGCGCAAAAACCGTTGGTGGGAGAGGCGTAGGGAAGAACTGAACGCTGCCGTCTTCGTGGCGAAGGTGGAACAAGCTCTCAACTTTCGCCAACGGATACTTTTTAATCTCTTCAGCGAGATAACGGTCATCCAGGCCCAGTTCACGGGCAATGATCATCGTGACCATATCGCCTGCGCCTGCCAGGTGCGTGGCAATAATTTCGCCCTTAGGATTGATGATAGAAGCGTCGGTTGAACCCGCGCCGAGATCCAGAATAGCCAGTGGTCGTGTTGTGCCCGGAGTTGTTAAGGCTCCCAGAATGGCAGCTTCGGCTTCGGCCCCGCCAACCTGGACATCAATGTTGAGTTTTTGCGTGATTTCCTGGGCAATCATCGCCATTTGCAGGCGGTCTGATTTCACCATGGAGGCTATGCCGACAGCCTGTTCCAGCGAGAACTCACCGGCAAGTCCACCCGTCACACTGACGGGAACCGAGGTATCGACCGCCAGCAGATCCTGAATAAAAATTTCATGACTGGGTTTGTTGGTTAATTCAGCCATCGTCTGGCGCACATGCTCCAGCATGCCGCCAATATTGGTGCCAGCTTCTCCGGTCACGTTATCCAGTTTTGGGCATTCACCAACCGCTTTCATAATCGCTTCGGCGCCCGCGGCAACGTCGACCCGTACGGTACGACCCTGAGACTGTAGCTCCAGATTTCCGGCAGGAATCGCTCGCGCTTTCACATCACCTGACGGCGTTTTCACCACCACGGCTGAACGGTTGCCGATCAGCGCCCGTGCCATCGGAACAATGTTTTTAGTCTCATCGGCATTGAGGCCAAAGACAGTTGCAATGCCGTAGGGGTTAGAAAGGGTTTCAATGACCTTTCCTGGTACAGCGACCTCAATGGCAGCCAACATCCCCAACGGGATACGGTCGATATGAAGGACTTCATCGACGATGGGCAGGGGGTGAGTCAGACGATTGCTGACCAACACGCCATCGTCCTGCTGCAAAATAACGCCAGTCAACTGGTATCCGGCACGGACGGAGGCATTAATCATCGTAGCGACATCGGCGAAATCAAATGCCGATGACACCACCAAAATATAGGGCGTATCCGCCGGGCGACTGAGAAGGTCTTCCGGCGTAATAGTGACGCCCACGCCTAACCCGACGCCGCCCGGTGTTTTAGGGTTATGGCCGATCATGGTGGATTCAGTGATGATGGTTTCGGTTATTGTTTCCATCGCCACGTCGCCAATGACCGGGGTGGCTTCGTTAATACGGATGAGCGAAATATCGCTGACATTGATACCGACGTTTTTTGCCGCCAGCGTAAGGGCCTCCTGAATGCCAAACACATTACGTAATGTGCCCTTAATTCCGGTGGTTTCTGCCAGCGCGCTGCCGGTGATGCTCAGCACGCCAGACTCATCCAGAGTAGCCAGAGCGACTTCTGTTGATGAGTTGCCTATGTCAATGCCAGCTATATATCGCATGATCCTGTCCCTGAGTTAGTCGTCGCCTTTGAGTTTTTTACGCTCAACGTACAGCGCTGCCGCTTCACGAACGAAAGCTGCGCAGATTTTTGCCTGATAACGATTTTCGAGATCGTCGGCGATAGCCATCAGCTCATCTTTTGTTGAGCGGTACGGGCGCAGCGCGTTGTAGATCTCAAGAATGCGATCGTCAGGAACAGCGGTTAGCTCGGCTGCGCGCTCGAAGTTCATCGCCAGCCTGTCACGTCCGGCATCTTTGGCTATTTCCGCCTGCAGGCGCAGTGTTTCAGGGGTGATGCGCATGTCCTGCGCGGTCACTTTGTTGCTCAGAACATTTTCAAGCGTGAAGTCGTCCAGCGTTTTGTTGGTCGCAGTTTTTACCCACTCAGGATGTTTATTCGCGAGAGGGTAATCCGTGACTTTCGCGGTATGTGCTGATGAACTCGCCGCGGGCGGAGTCGCAGACTCGCCTTGCAGGCTGTTCATCCGGCTCAACACATCCCGAACCATCGATTCAATTGCGTCGGTATTCATGGAGGTATCCTTTATCAAAGCGCCACGCGCAGTTCCTGCGGGTTTTTGCCTGTCACAACGTATTTGGTCTCTTTAATGTGCAGAATGGCTGATTTCGCCTGGTACTTAGGACGGGCCATCTGGTCATTCAGAGTAGGGACCGGTTGCGGAGATTCACGCTTGGCATAACGCGCGGCGTTTTTACCGATCTGACGATAGGTTTCCAGCGTCAGAAGCGGTGCCTGAGGGAACAGCTCCAGGTTTGAAAGCGGCGGTAACCCCTGCTGGTGGATAACCGTGGTACCTTTTGACTGGATGCCGATAGAGATCCCGGAACCGCTCAGACGGTTCCCCTCAACGGCGACAAACGCCACATCGGAGGATTTAAAGCAGCGGATAACGCGCGCTTTAATGCCTTCTTCTTCAATACCGGCAATCACTTCGCGCAAGATATTCTTATGCGGGATACCTACGATATTGACGGTTTGCGAGAGCCCGAACGCCGGCCCTACGGCAATAATCACTTCGTCCTGTTGCTGGCCTTGTTTGGCTTCACCAATCTCGGTCAGAAAGCTGTCTCCCTGTGTCGCCGCAGCCTGAGGTGCGCTTGCCGCTGTAGATGCGCGGAAAGAGACGGGTTTGTCGCTGGTCTGCATTTCAGACAACACATCTTCAATTATCTGGCGCAGTAGTTTTTCATTAATTTCCATTTTTCACCCCTTAGCCAAGCTCGTTGGGATCAAGTGCGCCAGGGATGTTTTTGATTTCTTCCCAGCGTTCGCCCTGCAGGCGATAACCTGTTGCCGGACCGGCATAGTCGTTAACATCATTGACAGCGGATAGCACCTGTCCGTCGCCAACGATAATGGCGGAGGTATGCAGGTAATCCCCGGTTAACTTGGCTTTCTGGATGTTGAGCATGTCCTGAGCGACATCGGTAAATCCGCCCTGAGCAAGGGCTTTCACCACTTCCAGACCGTTACGGTTTTTATTGATGATCTCTTGTGCAAACTTGATGTCTTCAACGATGTTACGTTCCGGCATATCTTTCGAACCGTGGGCGTAGGTCGCAGCTTCCACTTCTTCATCAGTGATTGGTGGTAATCCCATCCCGGCAAAGACGGCCTGCAGCGCACGTGCCGCTTTGTTACGAATGGCGATAACATCTTCTTCGCGAACCGGGCGCAGACCACCGTCTACTTTCAGGTCACGCTGGAGAACGTTGTAGTCGTCAAAATCTTCAGCATCCTCGTTCGAACCCGCAAACATGTTGTCGTAGTTCGGCACCGCGGAATAACCAGAAGAAATGAAGTCAGTACCCGGCAGGAACTGCATCAGCAGACGCGCAGTACGACGCATATCCGAGTGGGTAAAGGTTTGGTCGTTGCTGGAGGCGCATTCCAGATCCAGAGAGGAACAAATCAGGTTTTCAGCCAACACTGCACGAATGCCTGACGGCACGGCGGAAGGGACACCGATGCAGCTTACTGAACCGTTTTGCAGACCCTGTACGCCCGCAGCTTTGGTGATGTAAATGCAGCGGGCTTCCAGATAAAGCATCGATTTGCCTTCGGCGTAACCCATCTGAACTTCTGAGCCAGAGCCGGAGGTAAAGCGCATTTTCAGACCACGGGAAGCATAGGACGAGGCGAGGAAGCCTTTCGACCATGGCGTGTCATCGCCGTCGGTAAAGACGGGTTCAGTGCCATAGACGGAGATGGTTTCCGCGTAGCAGGTGTGGCCTAGCATGCCGAGTTTAAGTTCGGTAGCTTCTTCCAGCGAGCACTGGGTTAATACGCCAGGGCGTCCAACCTGTGAGCCGACTAACAGCGCAATGGCGTTAAATGGCGCATAACGTGCAACGGCAACGGTTGTTTCCTGTTCGTCAAACCCGCGCCATGCGCCTTCAGCGGCATCAGCGGCAATCTGCACCGGGTTATCTTTGACGTTAGTGACGTGCGCTTGTTGAGATGGTGTACGACGAGCACGCATTTTCTGCATCGCCATCATCATCTCAACGACGTTCATATGGGACACCACTTCGACAATTTTTGCCGGCGTCATTGCGGTGGTCAGCGGCACTATGTCTTTGCGCTTCACGTTAGGGTCGCAAAGCATATTGGCCAGTTTGACCGAGTCCATCGCCATGACCTCTTCTGCGCGCGCCAGGTTAATGCCATAGCGGGCAATGAAATGGTCGATTAAGTCAAATTCACTGGCGGATTTACCGTCCAGTTCAGTGACTGTACCGTTGACGATTTTAATCGACGGTTTGGGGTCGTTCGGGCTTTCCATCGCAATGAAGCCTTCTTCGATCCACTCCTTAACGAAACCATCCTGATTCACAGGGCGCTTCGCCAGTGCTTCAAATCTTTTCGATCTCATGAATCAGCCTCACTGATATCAGATGTAGGACGGACGATCGTTTTTCGGCTCTGAGCCGAGGGTCCCGAGTACGGTTTTACCGATTTCACGGGCGGAGATAACGGCCTGACGAACAGCGCCAGAGTCACCCGAAATAACCAGAATGGCTTCGTTACTGAAGCTGGTGCCATGGGCAGGGGAGCTGTAGGCCACAACTTCCACGTTGGCGGATTTCAGGGCCGTATCGGCCATCAGGACACCAACGGATGCTGGCGCGCCGACGATAACGCCACAGGCACGGCCAATCGGTGCGCCAAAGGCTTTTTCCAGCGCGTAGCTGGCGCGTGCGGTGTACTGCATTTCGATGTGACCGGCTTCGTTGGCATAAACATCGCCAAAGGTGCGATCCAGTTCTTTCAGTGCGACTTCAATGCCGCGTTTCACGTCGGAAACATCGTTGCCGCCAAGAATAATCAGCGAACCATGACCTGCGCCGCCTTTGGTATCACGTGGTAACTCAATACTGACGACTTCAGTATTGGTGGCTTTTACCGCTTCATCGGCGGCCATGATGTGCGGGCCTGCGCCAGTACGGGCGCCAAGGATGCCAATGGAGCGATACCGTTTTTCAAGTTTCATCGCGTCCAGTAGGGCGCTGTCTACGTTGGCGATTACCAGACCGACGGTGTCGCCAATCGCGGTACCGACAAACTCCGTTAAACTGCAGCTTTTCTCTGCCATAGCCGTTTCTCGTGTTGGAGGATTATTTTCAGGGATAGCCTGCTGTTCCGGCGTTGCCACGCGAGCAATCACCTGCGCCATGATCTGTTCAACCAGCTCATTGCTGCTCATTAGCTAATTCCCTTCGGTAAGATTTTTTCTACATCGGTATGCGGGCGTGGGATGACGTGTACGGCTTTCACTTCTCCCACATTACGGGCTGCGGCGGCACCTGCATCTGTTGCTGCTTTGACTGCGCCGACATCGCCACGGACAATGACTGTTACCAGCCCCGAACCAATTTTTTCGTAGCCGACCAGCATTACATTGGCTGACTTCACCATTGCATCTGCGGCCTCTATGGCTGCAGTTAAGCCTTTGGTTTCTACCATTCCTAACGCTTCTTGTTGCATAAAGACCTCGCCTGGGTTGTCCCGATTTTCATGACTATAAAAAGAAGCGAGGAAAAAGAATGGCTGAGTTGAAAGTAAGAGTGAAAAAATAGTGGGGTTATGGTGAGATAAAATTGCTATATGTCATCATAATAATTTGTTTTTGTTGGTTATTTTTAGTTTAAGTAATGTGACTATTTGGTTATGTTAATTCCATATTTACACTTTTCCGAGTGACAGTTTAAATATCATTTGCTATGCGAGAAAAATGAAATTGTGATGATCGTTTGAAAATAGAATTCTGCTTTTCGCAATATTTTATTATTTTGAAAATGTACTTTTAATAGGGTAAATCCTCGTTTTACCGCCTGCTTTAATAAAGGTGATAGCAAGAATTTGCTATCACAACACGATTTTTAAGGGCATGTCGCTTGCAGATTGCCAACAATTTGCCGATACAGATTTTTATAGTAAGCCTTGAAGTAATCTTCCTGCCAGCAAGGAGTCCGCTGGTAAAGACACGAACTCTGCTTAGAAGGTGTCACAATGAACGATTCACTAAGAGCGCAATGTATTGCTGAGTTTTTGGGTACCGGACTATTTTTGTTTTTTGGTATTGGGTGCCTGAGCGCCCTGAAGGTCGCGGGTGCCAGTTTGGGATTGTGGGAGATCTGCATCATATGGGGTTTGGGGATCTCGCTTGCAGTTTACCTGACAGCCGGGATTTCTGGGGCCCATCTCAACCCCGCTATTACCATCGCACTTTGGTTGTTTGCCTGTTTTCCGGGTCGTAAGGTACTACCTTATTCTGTCGCTCAGATAGCGGGGGCCTTTGGTGGCGCTATGCTGGCCTATTTGTTGTACGGCAGCTTATTTATTGAGTATGAATCAGCCCATCAAATGGTACGCGGTAGTCTGGAAAGCCTGCAACTTGCCAGCATTTTTAGTACGTATCCTGCCGCCGCACTGAGTGTCTGGCAGGCCGCACTGGTCGAAGTGGTGATTACCTCCATTCTGATGGGGATGATTATGGCGCTGACGGATGACGGTAACGGTGTTCCCAAAGGCCCGTTAGCACCACTGCTGATTGGTATTCTGGTTGCTGTTATCGGCGCATCAACCGGTCCACTTACCGGTTTTGCGATGAACCCGGCACGTGATTTTGGTCCTAAATTGTTTGCCTGGATGGCTGGGTGGGGTGATGTTGCGATGACAGGTGGGCGTGATATCCCTTATTTCATCGTGCCGATTGTGGCACCTATCATCGGCGCCTGTGCGGGCGCAGCAATTTATCGTTATTTTATTGGCAAAAATTTACCGTGTAATTCGTGTAAGTTGGAGGAAAATGAGAGCTAGCTTCACGAAAGATGTTTATTATTGAAAGGTAAAAACTGTTTTCGTGATCCGGTTTCCTGAACGGCTTAAAAAGTCTCCCAACAATGGGAGACTTTTGTTGTGCACAGAAAACCCCCAGCTAGGCTGGGGGTTCCGGAAAGCTTTCAGCTTTGGGCCAGTTATTAAAACCCCTTTTGATTTGTTAAAACACCTTGCGGTCTGGCAACTGCAAGGGTTAAACAAGAAATCAAAAGGGGGTCCCAATGGGGGACGAAAAGAGCTTAGCGCACACCCGATGGAACTGTAAATATCACATAGTTTTTGCGCCCAAATACCGAAGACAAGCATTCTACGGGGAGAAACGTAGGGCGATAGGCAGCATCTTAAGAAAGCTGTGTGAGTGGAAAAACGTGCGGATCCTGGAAGCGGAATGCTGTGCAGATCATATCCATATGCTTGTGGAAATCCCGCCCAAAATGAGCGTATCCGGTTTTATGGGTTATCTGAAAGGTAAAAGCAGTCTGATGTTGTATGAGCAGTTTGGTGATATGAAGTTTAAATACAGGAACAGGGAGTTCTGGTGTCGTGGGTATTACGTAGATACGGTGGGTAAGAACACGGCAAGGATACAGGAATACATAAAGCACCAGCTTGCAGAGGATAAAATGGGCGAGCAGTTATCGATCCCTTATCCGGGTAGCCCGTTTACGGGCCGTAAGTAACGAAGTCTGATGCAAATGTCAGATCGTATGCGCCTGTTAGGGCGCGGCTGGTAACAGAGCCTTATAGGCGCATCAGAAAAACCTCCGGCTATGCCGGAGGATATTTATT